>CAKZNT010000041.1 GCA_937132065.1 uncultured Loktanella sp. | reverse complement strand
AGGAAGAAGGCGCGCTGGACCAACTGCCAAAGCATCGCGCGGGGCAGGGCCAACGGGTAGCGCAGAAAAAGGCAGACAGGGGCCATGATTGCGGCCTGCACGATGAAGCGGGCTGTCGTGATCTGGCCCACGGGCAGGGTTGCGGCGGCCAGCTTGGACGCCACATCAATCAAGGGGGCAGTCAGGCAAAAGCCGAGCATAAGCGCAATGCCGGGTAAAATGCGGTCAAGCTGGGCTGTCATCAGTCTCTTTCAGGTGTGATGGGTCAAGACCCATCCTACGAAGTTGCGGCGCGAACAGGTGGTGTTAACAGTTGGGGACGTTGACGGCCAAGCCACCAAGCGCGGTCTCTTTATACTTCTCGGACATGTCCTCGCCAGTCTGGCGCATGGTCTCGATTGCGGCGTCTAGCGGAACCAGATGCACACCATCCCCGCGCAAGGCAAGAGAGGCGGCGGATACGGCCTTGATCGCGCCAAGGCCGTTGCGCTCGATGCAAGGGACTTGGACCAAGCCACGCACAGGATCGCAGGTCATGCCCAAATGGTGCTCGAGCGCGATCTCGGCTGCGTTCTCGACCTGCTCGGGCGTGCCACCAAGGACGGCACATAAACCAGCCGCCGCCATCGCCGCCGCCGAACCAACCTCGGCCTGACAGCCACACTCCGCACCCGAAATCGAGGCATTGAACTTGATCAAGCCACCAATCGCAGAGGCGGTCAGCAGGAAATCGGGCACTTTCGCAACTGTGGCCTCGGGGACGTGGTCCAGATAATAGCGGATCGTGGCGGGAACAACGCCCGCTGCGCCATTGGTCGGCGCAGTGACAACCTGACCACCCGCCGCGTTTTCTTCGTTCACGGCCATCGCGTATGTGGACATATAGTCATTGATCGTGTGAGGGGCCGACATGTTCGTGCCTCGCTCCGCCATCAGGGCGTCATAAATCCCCTTGGCGCGGCGGCGAACAAACAAGCCACCAGGCAAAATACCCTCGGTAGTCAGGCCGCGGTCGATACAAGCGTTCATCACCTCCCAAATGCGGGTCAGCCCCTTATCAAGGTCGGTTGCAGGCTGGCAGGCACGCTCGTTCACGCGCTTCATCTCGGCCACAGACTTGCCCGACTGAATGGCCATATCCAGCATCTCGGCAGCGGAGGTAAACGGAAACGGAGCGGGGGGACCGGTGTTCACGTCCTTGCCCGCAGCCAACTCGGCCTCGGTCAAAACGAAACCGCCACCAATAGAGTAGTATGTTTCTTGAATGATTACATCGCCTTGGGCATCAGTCGCCTTCAGGATAAGACCGTTTGCATGGCCCTTAAGGGCGGGGCCGTAATCAAACAACAAGTCATCCTTGGGATCAAACTTGAGGGGAGGGAGACTGTCAGGGGTCACCGTCTTTTCAGCGACAATACGGTCCATCTCGACATCCGCCTTCACAACGTCAAAATCGTCAGCGCGAAAGCCGGCAAGACCCAGAATGACAGCGCGGTCGGTCGCATGGCCGACACCCGTAAAGGCCAACGATCCATGCAACGAGGCACGCAGACCCGCAACCGCAAAGGGCTGGGCGCGCAAATGATCCAGAAACTGGGCGGCGGCCACCATCGGTCCAATAGTGTGCGAAGAAGAAGGGCCAATGCCGACCTTGAACATATCAAACACGGATAGAAACATCACAGAGCACTCCCTTCTGGAGGATTTGGAATGGCAGGGTTGGAAAATATCGTTTCACCTAAACCCTCTGCAAGGCAAGCCTCATGTGCACTCGCACGGGTTTCCAGCGAAATGACATAAGCGCGCAAACGGGGATACTTGGATAAATCGAACCAAGTCTGGGACGGGCCATAAAGCGCGGCCCAACGCACCATTGGCGCAAGATAACAGCCCAAGGCGCTGGGCACATGATCATCCAGCCAAGGGGCATGGGTCTCAAGATGGGCAAAATGGGCCGCCAGATTTGTAACGGTGGTCGCCTGCAACGTGTCTACAACAGCAGGGGCAATGTATTTCTCGGGATAAAACCACATGCGCAACGTAGGGTGTAGCGTATTGGACAGCCAAAACAGCCACGCGAGTGCCTCTGCGCGATCGGCACGCGGCGCAAGAAAGTCAACGGCGTTCTGCTCGCTCAGCCAGAGCAATATCGCAGCCGTTTCATAAATCGGGCCCTGCGGGGTCATCAACGTCGGGATCAGACCATTGGGATTGAGAGCCAGATAAGCAGGCGCAAGCTGCCCCTTGGCCGCGCGATCCACCAACACCGTCTCAAACGGTATCTGTAGCTCGAGCAAGGCCAAACGGACGCAAAGCGAGGCGTTATCGGGGGCGTAATACAGGATCAATGGCGTGGTCATAGGGCGGTCATATCAAGACAAACAGGATTGTGCTGCGTAAAAGCGACCTTTGACATAAGAAAGCAGCGAAATTGGGGCGGTTCCCCCTCGCGCCACGCGTCGATCCGCCCTATAAACTGGCAAAACAGCGAGACAACTGGAGCTGCCGCCATGCCAAGTGACCTTTCCCCCATAGACAAAGCAAAATTCGTTGCGGCGAAAAAGGCGACCGAATTTGTGCAATCAGGCATGAAGATCGGGCTGGGAACGGGATCAACGGCGGCTTGGCTTGTGCAATGCTTGGGCGAATTGGTGCGCGACGAAGGGTTGCGGATCAAGGGCGTGCCAACATCATCGCGCACCGCGCAACTCGCGCGCGAGGTCGGCATCGAAGTGATCTCGCTGGACGAGGCAAAATGGCTCGACCTGACCATCGACGGCACGGATGAATACGACAATAACCTGAACCTGATCAAAGGGGGGGGCGGCGCGCACCTGCAAGAGAAAATCGTCGCGACAGCCTCCGACCAGATGATCGTGATCGCGGATGCGACGAAAAAGGTTGGCACGCTGGGGGCATTTCCCTTGCCCGTCGAGGTGATCCCGTTTGGCTGGCAGACGTCCAAAACGCTGATCGAAGAGACGCTCATTGGCATGGATGTGCTCGGGCAAACCTCGACGCTGCGCATGAACGGGGATGCGCCTTACGTCACCGACGAGGGAAACCACGTGCTCGATCTCCACCTCAACCGGATCGGCAACGCGCGCCAACTCAGCCTTGTGTTGAACCAAATTCCGGGTGTTGTTGAAAACGGGCTGTTTATCGACATCTGTGACAAGGTGATCGTGGGCTACGGCGACGGGCGTGTCGAGGTGCAAGACATCAACGCAGGCGAGGTCGAAAAGACTAGATTCGACTTCCTTGATGACGGAAATTTGTTTTCCGACGATATGCAGTAGGGCACACGTTGCACCCCTCGTGGTCCGTGCTTAGGTTACGGGTTCAATGACACTCACAAAAACGGACCCGCGCTATGCCTTTTGACTATGACCTCTTTGTAATTGGCGGCGGCTCTGGTGGCGTCCGCGCAGCACGCGTTGCTGCTGCAACTGGCGCAAAAGTCGCGCTTGCCGAAGAATTCCGCATGGGCGGAACCTGCGTCATTCGCGGCTGCGTGCCCAAAAAGCTGATGGTTTTTGCATCGACCTACGCCGAAGGCATGGAAGACGCGCAAGAATACGGGTGGGATGTAAAGGTCGGTCCATTCAACTGGGGTAAATTCCGCACCAAACTGCACGCCGAACTCGATCGCCTCGAAGGGGTCTATCGCAAGCTTTTGGGCAACTCGGACGTCACGATCTATGATGCGCGCGCCACCCTCAAGGATGCGCATACCATCACCCTTTCGACGGGCGAAGAGGTCAGCGCGAAACATATTCTTGTGGCCACGGGCGGTCATCCGACCAAACCCGACATCGCGGGCGCCGAGCTTGCGATTACCTCAAACGAGATTTTTTCTCTCGAAGAAATGCCAAAGAAAATCCTGATTGTGGGCGGCGGTTATATCGCCTCCGAATTTGCGGGCATTCTGAACGGGCTGGGCGTTGAGGTGACACAGTTTTACCGTGGTGCGCAAATCTTGCGCGGCTTTGATGACGAGGCGCGCGGGCTGATCGCTGACGGTATGATCGAAAAGGGCGTGAACCTGCACCTTGGCACAAACATCGTCGAGATGCGTGCCGAGGGGAATGGCATCTACGTTAAGGCCACCAATGGCGACGAACATGTGTTCGATCAGGTTATGTTTGCAACGGGGCGCCATGCCAACACGGACGGGCTTGGCCTCGAAGACATTGGCGTGAAACTTGGGCGCGGCGGCGAAATTCTTGTGGATGACTATAGCCAAACCGACGTGCCATCGATCTATGCGGTCGGTGACGTGACGAACCGCGTGAACCTCACGCCTGTGGCGATCCGCGAGGGCATGGCGTTTGTTGAAACCGTGTTCAAAGGCAACCCGACCAAGCCGGATCACGACCTGATCCCCTCCGCCGTCTTTACGCAGCCAGAGTTTGGCACAATTGGCCTGACCGAAGAGCAAGCCCGCGAGCAAGAACCGATCGAGGTTTACTGCACGTCCTTCAAGCCGATGAACCACGCATTCGCAGGGCGCGCCGACCGCGTCTTGATGAAGCTGATCGTGTCACAAGCCAACCGCAAGGTCTTGGGTTGTCATATCGTCGCAGATCACGCGGGCGAATTGATCCAGATGGTCGGCATCGCTGTGAAAATGGGCGCAACAAAAGAAGATTTCGACAGAACTGTCGCCGTTCATCCGACGATCTCGGAAGAATTGGTCACAATGAAGGAACCCGTGCGCCGCGCTTGATATTCAGGCAAAAACGCACACATATAAGTAGACGGCCCCGCTTTGGGGCAAAACAGAATAGGTTATGACGCAATGGCAGGAAATAACGGTGGCCCTTGGGGCGGCGGTGGAAACAACGGGTCAAACGGTGGCGACAACGAGCCACCACGGCCCCCGCGCAGACCAAACGAGCCACAGGGCATTCCCGAAATCGACGAGCTGGTGAACAAGGGGCGCGAGCAACTGCGCGTTTTGATGGGCGGCGGTAACGGCGGCAATAACGGTGGGCGCGGCGCAGGCGGCGGTTCCGGCCCCGCACTGACACGCGGCACAATCGGGCTTGGTATCTTGGGCGCAATCGTGCTCTGGGGCATGGCCTCCTTCTATACGGTCAAGCCAGAAGAGCAGTCGGTCGAACTCATGCTGGGGCGCTATAGCTCCACGGGCGGACCGGGCCTCAACTTTGCACCGTGGCCAATCGTGACCCGCGAAGTGCTCGCCGTAACGTCCGAGCGCAACATCGACATCGGCACGAGCCGCTCGGGGATGGACGCAGGGCTGATGCTGACAGGCGACGAAAACATCGTCGACATCGACTTTCAGGTGGTCTGGAATATTTCCGACCCGAGCCTGTTCCTCTTTAACCTCGCGAACCCGCCACAAACCATTGAGGCCGTGTCCGAATCCGCCATGCGCGAGATCATCGCACAATCGGAACTCGCACCGATCCTCAACCGTGACCGTGGGGCCATTGCCGACCGGCTCAGCGACCTGATCCAGACCACGCTCGATAGCTACGACAGTGGCGTGAACATCATCCGCGTCAACTTTGACAAGGCCGATCCGCCCGTCGAGGTCATTGCGTCCTTCCGCAAGGTGCAAGACGCCGAGCAGGAACGGGACCGGCTGCAAAACGTGGCTGACGCCTACGCAAACCAGGTGCTTGCTGGTGCGCGTGGTGAATCCGCGCAGCTCCTCGAGCAAGCCGAAGGGTATCGCGCCCAAGTCGTTAACGAAGCGGCAGGTGAGGCATCCCGCTTCACGGCTGTTTTGAACGAATACAAAAAAGCACCAGAGGTGACGCGCAAGCGGCTTTACCTCGAAACAATGGAGCAGGTCTTGGGCGATATGAACATCGTTATCCTTGATGAAAACGCTGGCGGCAGCCAAGGTGTCGTGCCGTATCTGCCACTGAACGAATTGACGCGATCTACGACTAACGGAGGGTCAAACTAATGAAGAAATCCGCATTTCTCCTCCCCGCTGTTGTCGTGGCCGTTGTGGCTGCCGTGTCATCCGTCTTTATCGTGGACGAGCGCGAAAAGGTGTTGGTTCTCCAGTTCGGGCAAATCGTAAAGGTGCAGGAAGCGCCGGGATTGGGTTTTAAAATCCCGCTTATTCAAGACGTTGTGCGTTACGACGACCGCATCCTGAGCCGTGAACTCGAACCACTCGAGGTAACACCATCTGATGATCGACGCCTCGTCGTTGATGCATTCGCCCGCTATCGGATCACCGACGTTGAGCGGTTCCGTCAGGCAGTCGGTGATGGGGGCGAGGCTGCCGCCGCACGGCGTCTGGATAGTATTTTGCGCGCAGAAACGCGTGAGGTGCTCGGCTCTGTGACCTCTAACGATATCCTGTCCACGGACCGTGCAGGGCTGATGCTACGTATCCGGAATGGCGCAATTGCGGAGGCCAACGCGCTTGGTCTGCAAGTCATCGACGTGCGTCTCAAGCGCACCGACCTGCCGCCTGAAAACCTTAACGCGACCTACGAGCGGATGAAGGCAGAGCGCGAACGCGAAGCGGCTGACGAGATCGCCCGTGGTAACGAGGCGGCGCTGCGTGTGCGCGCGACTGCCGACAGAACCGTGGTCGAACTTGTGTCAGAAAGCCAGCGACAGGCCGAGATCACACGCGGTGAAGCCGACGCGGAGCGCAACAAAATCTTCGCAGAAAGCTTTGGCGCGGACCCTGAATTCTTTGAATTCTACCGCTCCATGACCGCCTATGGTCGCGCGTTGCAGGGCACAAATTCGTCAATGGTAATGTCGCCGGACAGCGAATTCTTTAACTACCTGAAATCTGATCAAGGCGCGGCTGCCGAATAACGGCACACCACCAGAATCAAACAAGGGGCCGTTGCACATGCAGCGGCCCTTTTTGCATTTGGCGCACAAGGTTATAGTGTCACCAAATCTCAAAGGGATAGTTATCCATGAAAATCGCGACCACGCTTTTGACGTTCTGGCTTCTCGCTCTGTCATCCTTCGCAAACGCGCAAGACCGAAGCGCCGTGCAGGCCGCGTTCCAGACATGGCTCGCCAACGACATTTGGCCGCGCGCGCAGGCGGCGGGTATATCAGCGCGCACCTTTGACGCGGCTCTTGGCAATGTTGTAATCAACTGGAATTTGCCCGACCTGATTGTCAACGGCAGGCCGCTGGACAGCGATCAACAGCAGGCCGAATTTCGCCCCCCCGCCCGCTATTTTCGCGGCGGTGACCTTGGTTACGCCGTCAGCACAGGGGCGGGGCTTCTCGCTAAACATGCGGGCACTTTGCAACAAATCAGCCGCGCAACTGGCGTGCCTGCGCAGACAATTGTTGCAATCTGGGGGCGCGAAAGCAGCTTTGGCAAGGCGGCGATCCCCCATGACGCCTTTGAGATACTGAGCACCAAAGGGTTTATGAGCAGCCGCGCGCCCTACTTTACAGATGAACTCATCGCGGCGCTCCAGATCGTCGAACAGGGCTACGCCGCCCGCGATGACCTCAAAAGCAGTTGGGCAGGGGCGCTAGGGCAGCCGCAGTTCATGCCGTCCAACTACCTCGACTATGCGGTCGATTTTGACGCAAATGGACACCCTGACATCTGGACCTCTGCGCAAGACACACTCGCTTCAATTGGCGCTTACCTGCAACAACACGGTTGGGTTGCTGGGCGCGATTGGGGGTTCGAGGTGAATGTGCCAAACGACATCGCTTGCGCGCTGGAAGGGCCAGATAATGGGCGCGCTTTCAACGACTGGGCCGCAATGGGGATTGCCCGTGTTTCAGGGCGGCCATTTCCCGAGATTGAACGTGCACAAGTGGGCTATCTGATGATGCCAGCGGGCCGTTTTGGGCCGGCCTTCCTCGTGACGCCGAATTTCTACGTGCTCAAGAAATATAACGAGAGCGATGTTTACGCGCTTTTCGTCGGTCATGTCGGGGATCGCATGCAATACGGGGGCGGTGATTTTCGCGCTGGCTGGCAGGAACTGGACGGGTTTAGTCGGGCTGACATCACCGCCCTTCAAGCGCGTTTGGTGCAAGACGGCTTTGACGTTGGTGGTGTTGACGGGTTGATCGGGTTCAAGACGCGCCGCGCGATTGGTCTCTGGCAAAGCCGCCATAATCTCGCACAAACCTGCTATCCCACCGTGCAGACCGTCGATATGCTCGTGAAATAGCGGTGCACGCGTGGTGCACGCCCTGTGCACGCAAAAAACACCCCTATTCGGGTAAAAACCGATCACGCGCTCTTGAGAATGCGCGATTGCTCTTTGCGTTGCGCTTTCAAGAACCTACATTCAAACTAATGCAATATGGCGAGGCTTGGCCTTGCCGCCAAATGTCTCTTTGAAGGAGTTTTTCACGTGAGATCACAGGCACTTACCCTCCAATCGAATGAAACCGCCGAGCGGGGCTTTGTGATGACGCTCATCACCAGCGCTGCGGTGGCGACAGCATTGCTGCTCGGGCAGGCAAGCCCATCCGAGGCACAGGCCCGCCCCGTCACATTCGCAGACCTCGCCGAGCAAGTTAGCCCATCAGTGGTGAATATCACAACGAATACCACCATATCTGGTAGGACTGGCCCGCAAGGCGTTGTCCCCGAAGGCTCGCCATTCGAGGATTTCTTTAACGACATGCAAGATCCGGAACGCGGCGCCCCGCGCCAATCCTCCGCTCTGGGGTCGGGATTCGTGATTTCCGCTGACGGTTATATCGTCACCAACAATCATGTCATTGAAGGCGCTGACGAAATCCTCATCGAGTTCTTTCCGGGCGGCGAAGCTGGCGTGCCCGCCGAGCTGGTTGGCACGGACAAAAACACCGATATTGCTGTGCTGAAAGTGGACCTGAGCGACCTTCCGTTCGTCAGCTTCGGCGACAGCAACGCCACAGGCGCGCGGGTTGGTGATTGGGTCATGGCGATGGGTAATCCGCTGGGGCAGGGCTTCTCTGTTTCGGCGGGCATCGTTTCGGCGCGAAACCGTGCGCTTTCAGGGACTTATGACGATTATATCCAGACAGACGCGGCGATTAACCGTGGCAACTCTGGCGGTCCGTTGTTCAATATGGACGGCGAAGTTGTCGGCGTGAACACGGCGATTTTGTCCCCCAATGGCGGCTCGATCGGCATCGGTTTTGCGATGTCATCCGCGGTTGTGAGCAATGTGGTCGACCAACTCAAAGAGTTCGGCGAAACGCGGCGCGGATGGCTTGGTGTGCGCATCCAGGACGTGACGCCCGACATGGTTGATGCCATCGAAGGTTTGGACATGGCAAAAGGTGCCTTGGTCACAGACGTGCCCGCTGGCCCCGCCGAAGATGCGGGTATGCTCGCAGGGGATTTAATCACCTCCTTTGACGGAATCGAGATCGCGGACACACGTGAATTGGTGCGCATCGTCGGCAACTCGCCCGTTGGCAAAGAAGTCCCAGTGATCGTGTTGCGTAACGGTGGAAACGTCGATCTGACGGTTGCACTTGGCCGCCGCGAAACCTCCGAAGCCGAGGCATTCCCCGCAGCCGCAGAGCCAGAAACCGCACCTCATCCAGCGCAGGTTCTTGGCCTAAGCCTGTCGGTCATCACGCCAGAGCTTACCGAGCAATATGGCCTTGGCGATGCAACGGGCCTTGTGATTACAGCAATCAATCCTGACAGCGACGCCGCGACTAAGGGGTTGATTGCAGGTGATCTTTTGGTGGAAGCGGGTCGTCAGCCAGTGACCTCGGTTGATGATTTTGAGGCACAGATCGCGGCCGCGAAAGAGGCAGGGCGCAAGTCGATCCTGTTGTTGCTACGCCGTGGTGGCGCACCTCGGTTCGAGGCGCTGTTGCTCGACTAGACGCCAACAAAATATTGAGAGGAAGGGCGTGTCGCAAGGCGCGCCCTTTTTCGTTTAGCCGTTGCTTAACGCTGTCCGACTGAAAGCAACAACACCGAGTTTTCGCGCCGTTTCAATGGCGAGCAACACAGTATCGGGCCCATCCTCGCGCTGGAACCTCTGGATCGCAAAACCAGTGGCGCGGTCAAGCGTGCCAGTGATCGCGCCATCATAAAACCCGCGTGCCTTTAAGGCGCGTTGCAGTGTGCTGACCCGTTCGGCAGTGTAGTTTTGCGGGCAAACGGTTTCAAAGCGAATATCGGCACGTTCACGCACAATCTGTTGGCGCGATACGGTGCGAAATGTTGCGGGGCGGATAATCGCACCACTTGCGTCACGCACCTCGGCGTTCTCAAGCTCATGGGTCGTGACAGTTTCAATCACGGCTGGTGAAATGTCTTTGGCAAAGCAGCGCCCGTCTGAGCGAGTCTCGATCTGGCCCATGTCGATCAGCACGTTCGCGGGCTGCTGCGTGGCTACGGGCGTGCAGGCGCAAACCGCGAGAATAGGAAGAACGAGAAGAAGCGGCTTCATTTCAGCATGACCTTATTGCTGTTTGTTACCTGTATCTTACCGCGCAATAAGGCGCCGCGACAAATACCGCATTACGAATTGTTGACCGCGTTGTCGCGGATGGCACAGTAATGCCGCCGTTTTGGGCTGGCGGGCAGGGGGCTGGCTGTTTAGAAACGGAACAAAGTAGCGTTTTCTGCACGAAAAGGATGGCATACAATGGCTAAGATTACATACGTGGAACATGGCGGCAAAGAGCATGTTGTAGAGGTCGCGAACGGCCTTTCGGTGATGGAAGGGGCGCGTGACAACGGCATTCCCGGGATCGAGGCTGATTGCGGTGGCGCTTGTGCTTGTTCGACATGCCACGTTTATGTGGATGCGGGCTGGGTTGATAAGGTTCCTGCAAAGGATGCGATGGAAGAGGATATGCTCGATTTCGCCTATAATCCTGATCCGGTGACATCACGTCTGACCTGTCAGCTCAAGGTTACCGATGCCTTGGACGGTTTGCGCGTTCAAATGCCCGAAAAGCAAATCTAATGAAATTTGCGGCCCTGATTGCCCTTGGACTTGTTGCCAGCGCGGCGCAAGCAGAGGTGATCGTGGCCGCAGATTACGTCAATCCCACAGAGCGTTACGCCCACGGGATACTTGGCGACAAGATCGAGTTTGCAGGGCTGCGCGTCACCTTGAGCAATGGCGCCGAGCGCACGGCGATCTGGCCCGAACTTGTGGTGTTTGAGGACACCAATCCCCGCCTAGTCGATCTGGACGGGGACGGCGCCCCAGAAGTGATAACGGTCGAGAGCCACGCGCTTGCGGGTGCAAGGCTGGCGATTTGGGGCATTGATGCCACAGACCGCCTTGTCCCTTATGCACATACGGAATTTTACGGCACGCCGTTTCGCTGGCTTGCAATTGCGGGGGCGGCTGATCTGGATGACGACGGGTTTGCCGAGATCGCCTATATTGATCGCCCCCATCTTGCCAAGCGACTGATGGTCTGGCGATACCGCCCGCAAGGGGCGTCCACGGGCACGCTTGAGCTGGTTGCGACCCAAGACGGGCTAACAAATCATCGTATCGGGGAGCGTGATATCGGGGGCGGTTTGCGCCGCTGTGACAACGGGCTTGAGATCATCACGGCAAACGCGGATTGGTCGCGGGTTATCGCGTCTCGCTTGGTTGATGGTGCGATTGCGACCGATGACCTTGGCCCCCATAGCGGGCGTGCCTCGCTTGATGCCGCGCTAGGCTGCCAAGACATATAAAGCGGCGAGCAAAATCCCGATTTCGGTGATTTGTTGCGTTGCACCAAGCACATCTCCGGTTTGCCCGCCGATCTTGGCCCGCGCCACAAGGCCTGTGCCGATCGCGAGGGCGCAAGCAACGATGATCAACAAGATTGCACCTGTGCCAAAGGCGAGAATGACGGCGACACCTGACATGAGCGCCGCAATGCTGGCGGTCGCGTAGCTTGGCCGCCCGACGGCGCGGCTTAGCCCTCCGTTGCGCGCGTTTGTCATCACCGCCATGACGCCAACCATCGCCGCACGGCTAACCATCGCGCCAATTACGAGAATTGCGAATACCGACCCATGCGACAACAGGGCCGTCAGCGTGACCCAGCGCAACATGAGCAAGAGCCCGAGCGCAAGCACGCCGTAGGTTCCGATCTGGCTGTCTTTCATGATCGCAAGCCGGCGCGCAGGGTCCCAGCCGCCCCAGAATCCGTCCGCGCAATCGGCAAGCCCGTCTTCGTGCATCGCACCTGTCAGGATGATCTGGGTCGCGATAATGAAAACCGCGACAACAGTTTCCGCAAGCCCGAGCGCAAGCGCGCCCGCAGCAATAAGGGCCGCAATGACCCCGATGAATGCACCAATGAGCGGATAGGCCCATGCGGCTGCCGCGCCGCGTTTGGCCGCTTGTTCACTGTCCACGCGCACGGGGAGCCGCGTCAGCAAGCCTAATGCCGCAGGGATGTCGCCCAATGTTACCAGAGGCTGTGTGTCGGATTTGGTCATAAACTGGCCTTTTGCGGTCTTTTCATCTTTGGCATGATCGTTAGACAGGTGTCACACGAACTGCAACGGGGACATCATGTCAGCACCATTTACCACACTCGCCGAATTCCGTGATGTTTTGGCGAAAGCGCCAGCAATTGATGATCCTGCGTGCGCTGGTGCGCAGGCGCGCAACGGCCAATTGACCAAGCCGCCCGGTGCATTGGGCCGCCTTGAGGATTTGGCGATCTGGTATGCGGGCTGGCGTGGTGACGCACGCCCCACGATTTGCGCCCCACAGGTTATCGTATTTGCAGGCAATCATGGTGTTTGCGCGCAGGGGGTCTCGGCATTTCCGCCAGAGGTGACCGTGCAGATGGTCGCCAATTTCGAGCATGGTGGCGCCGCAATTAACCAGCTGGCAAAGGCGGCGGGTGCGAAGCTTGATGTTCACGCCCTCGACCTTGAAACACCAACGGCAGATTTCACGACTTCACCCGCAATGACCGAGGCCGAAGTTGTGGCTGCTTTGGCCCTTGGCTGGGCCGCCGTTGATAAAGAGGCGGATCTTTTGGTGACTGGCGAAATGGGGATCGGGAACACGACCTCTGCGGCGGCGGTTGCGGCGGCGGTGTTTGGCGGTGACGCTGCCGATTGGACCGGACGGGGCACTGGCGTTGATGACGCAGGCCTTGCGCGCAAAACCGATGTTGTTGCGCGTGGCTTGGCCCTGCATGACACGACAGACCCCCTTGAGGCGTTGCGCTGTCTTGGTGGTCGCGAGCTTGCGGCAATGGCGGGTGCAATTGCTGCGGCACGCCATCACCGCATTCCTGTCATTCTGGATGGCTTTATCTGTTCGGCAGCGGCTGGCGCGTTATTCAAGGCCGTTGACAGCGCGCTTGATCACACGGTTGCAGGCCACCTAAGCGCCGAGGGCGCGCATAGCCGTTTGCTGGCGGCGATGGGGAAAGAGCCAATTCTATCGCTCGGCTTGCGCCTTGGTGAAGGGTCGGGCGGTGCGCTGGCGATTGGCGTTCTCAAGGCGGCGGTTGCCTGTCATTCGGGCATGGCCACGTTCGCAGAGGCAGGGGTGAGCGACGCTTAGCCTGCGTCGTCGACCTTGTCTTGGCGGGCCGCGAATGCGGTCTCGAGGTCGTTGTTCATCTCTTTGGCGCGGGCGATATATTCTGGATTGTTAGACAGGGGAATGCCGGGCTTCCAGAGGTCGGCAAGCTCGCGCACATTGGCGCGGTCATGTTCAAAGAACATGGTTTCTGCTTCTGCGGCCTCGAATTCCGATAGCCCCAAATTTTCGAGGGCATAGCGACCCGCACGCAACGAGCTGTCAAATAGTTCGCGCACGATGTCATTTGCGCCCGCAGCATAGAGTTCGTAAACATGCACACGGTCGTGGGCGCGTGCGATGATGTGCAGGTCGGGGCGCACCTTGCGGGCATATGCGACCAGCTTGATTGCCGAAGCCTTTTCATCAATCGCAACAATCAGCACTTTGGCGTCATCCAGCCCGGCTGCGCCAAGCAGGTCGGGCCGCGTCGGGTCACCAAAGAAGCCCCGAAAGCCGAATTTGCGCATCATCTGGACGGTGGCCAGATCGTTGTCGATCACCACAGTCGAGAACCCCGCAGATTGCACCAGCCTATTGGCGATTTGCCCAAACCGGCCGATACCTGCCACGATAACAGTGCCTTGCTCGTCAACCTCGTCATGCTCGTGGTCGCCATCGCTATGCTGGCTGATCCGCTTGCTGAGTTGATCGTAAACAATGAACAACAACGGCGTGACAAGCATCGACATCGCGATGATGAGCAGGACCGTTGAGGACAGAACCTGACCCAACACCCCTTGTTGTAACGAGAAGGAAACCAGCACAAAACCGAATTCACCCGCCTGAGCGAGACCTAATGTAAACAGCCACCGATCCTTGCCCTTCATCTTGAAGAGGAAGGAGAGGCCGAACAGAACGATGCCCTTGATCGCAATGACACCTGCGGTGGCCGACATGATGAACGCGGGTCGCTGCGCGAGGAGTTCAAAGTCGATCCCCGCCCCCACGGTGATAAAGAACAGGCCAAGGAGCAGCCCCTTGAACGGCTCAAGGTCGCTTTCGAGTTCGTGGCGGAATTCGGAGTTCGCGAGCACAACGCCTGCCAAAAACGTGCCAAGGGCGGGCGAGAGGCCAACCATCGACATGAGCACCGCAATCGACACAACCATCAACAGGGCGAGGGCGGTATACATCTCGCGCAATCGCGCCTGATGGATATAACGAAACAGGGGTCGCGTCAGGAAAACGCCCGCGAGGACAATCGCGATGACCGCACCAAGCGTGACCAACGTTACCCCCCAACCAGGAAGCCCGTCAACGAGGCTGAGCGCGTGGCCGGTGTCATGTGGTTCCGTCAGCCGCTCAAGCGATCCGTCCTCTGCCATGACCAAGGGCGTGGCGGTGGCCAGCAGAGGCAGCAACGCAAGGATCGGGATGACGGCGATATCTTGGGTGAGAAGCACAGAAAACACAGAGCGCCCGCCGCCCGTTTGCATCAGCCCTTTCTCAGCGAGCGTTTGCAGCACGATCGCGGTTGAGGACAGCGCGAAGATCAGGCCGATTGCCAGCGCAGTTTGCAGGTCAAAATCAAGCAGCATCGCCGCCCCCATAATCCCTGCGGTGGTGAGCACCAATTGCAGACCGCCAAGCCCGATCAGTCTGCGGCGCATGTCCCAAAGGGCGCGCGGCTCGAGTTCGAGCCCGATCAGAAACAGCATCATTACAACGCCGAATTCTGCAAAATGCTGGATGTCTTTGGCTTCAGACCCGACGAGGCCAAGCACGGGGCCAATCACGATCCCCGCCGCAAGGTAGCCGAGCACAGAGCCAAGCCCCAAACGCGCGGCAAGGGGCACTGCCAGCACGGCAGCACCTAGGTAAATTGTGGCTTGAAACAGGAAGCTTTCCATAAGGCCTTATGCGGTTTCGCGCGGCGCGGCGCAAGGGTCGCGCATCACCCTGTCGGCAGTTGTAACGCGTATGTTTTGCCGCGTTTGGTGTAATTGAGAGCATTGTCGCCGATGGCTGTAACACGCCCGCCGTCAAGGGTGCTCCCGACCTCTACTTTGACGTAGCGCCCGTTGCCAAGCCGCACCAAGGCGCGCCGGTCGTTGGGGCGCCCGTAAACGCCGATCAGGTTGATGTCGCGCAGGCGGATCGCGCTTTGCAAGGTGGCGGCACGTGCAACGCCGCCCGGTGTGTTCCCCGTTGGCCTTGCCGCGGTGGCGGCCACGGAAGTGGTCGGAGCTGTCGCTGCGGTGGCTGCGCGCGCGGCTTGCTGGTTGGCCAGATCGGTTGCCCGTGCGACCACCCTTGAAAAGTTGCGAGGCCTTGTGTCGGGGCGGCGCGAAATTTGCACCGCGCGTGCCGTTGGGCTGACATATGGGCTTACGGGGGCCGCGCGCGCAATTGCGGCAACCACATCTGTAATATCGGGTGTTTCGGGTTCGACTGGCGCGGCTGGTGCGAGGCCCGCAGGGCGCAGTTTGGGGCGGTTCCCCGCAAGGGCAGGGTCAGCTGCGGCGACGACAGTTTCGGTTTGCTCGGGAGCGAGCCCTTCTGGGCGCACCGAAGGGCGCAATCCCGCCAAGGCAACGCCCCCTGCGGTCACGGGATCAGCCGCGGTAGCCTCCTCTGGCAAGGCCGCATCACGCGGACGTAACGGCGGCACTTTGGACGGACGCCCTGCGATGACGATGACACCTTCTGGCGCGGCAAGCAGGTTCTCAGCGGGAACGGCGTCAGGCGCTGCTGTCGCTGGTCGCAGCGGCGGGCGCTTGCTTGGCGCGCCTGCGATAACAATCGCGCCTTCGGGTGTCAGTGTGCCTTCTGGGGTCGCAAGGATAAATCCGTCTGCATCACGGGCAAAGGTTGCATCGGGCGCGGGCGGGTTCACGGGCGCAAGCAAGGTCAGGTCAGGGGACATCGGTCCCTCTACGGGAAGTGTCGGGCGCGCGATCTGTGCGCTGGCGAGGGTAATACTTGGTATTGCTGCCGAAAATGTTTCACTGCGGGGTTCGAGCGGGAGGCGCGGAGCACGCTGCCAGACGCCAGTCGCCGCGTAGATGCGGTCGGCTTCTGCAGGGCTCAGGACGCGGCCTGATGTGCGGACTTGGGGAAGGGGGGCGGCAGTATCTTGCGCGGGGACGGCCGCCGCCTCAGGGACGTCGGGCGCCTCTGGTGCGACGGCGGCTAAGTCTGTGGCAGTCGTATCCTCGGTCACAGGCGGCTGAACGGCGACGGTTTCAAGCACGCCGCCGGCGTCATAGCCGAACCAACTGGCAAGGTCGTCTTCCGAAAGGGTCGAGGCCCAAATCGCAACGAGGGCCATGACCAAAAGCAGAATTGCCGTCAGGATCAGCCCGAGAAAGCGCGGCTTTCCACGCTTGGTCTGGGCTTGCTTGGAGGCGATTGCCGCAGGCTTCGCGGTCTTGCTGCTTGCCTGCTCGGGCTCAGGGGATGCCGGCTCTTTTGCGCCAGCGCGGCGTGACGAAAACCCGCCCTTTGCGGCCATATCTTCGGGCTGCGGCGTCGAGATCGCAGGGGCGGCGGCGGGCGCTGACGAAGCGCGCTGCACCACTGGCGAGATTGTCGGCTCGCTCACCTTGGTGCTCACGGGTTTCGCGGGGGCAGGTGGCGTGTCTTTGGTGTGAGCTGCAATTGCAGGGCCGCCCGTGTCGCCCGTTGGCACGGCAAGCGGCGCAGGGCGGCGGGTAAAGTTCACATCCGCAGGGTCATCCTGACGCACGGCGACTGGATCGGCTTTCACGACTGCCTTACCGATTGTCGGTTGCGGTGTGCTAGCGGCCACGCTCTCTGGGGCGGCCATGCGCGGGCGCGGGGTAAACAGCGGCGGCTCGTCTGACTCTTCTGGTTCTGGCTGTGGCACAACGGCCTTGCCTGTCACGGCAATCGGCTCGGGATCGCGTGTGATCGGCGCGGATGTGTGTTTACTAGCAACGCTGGACGGCCCAAAGAAAACCTCGGACCCGAATGTCATCGGCTCTGCGATTGCCGCGAAACTGACGGGATTGAAGTTATACTCTTTGGCAAAGCCCTCTGCCTCTTCGAGGGTTTCACGGGCGACAGCGGCGATATAGGTGCGCCCGCCGTTGCGGTCAAAATCAATGACAAGATCGTCAACGGCGTAAGGGGTTGCCCCCTCAAGCGCGCCGCGCACGTCATCTAGCCCTGTTTGGGCTGTTTCCATCGTCAGGAATTTGATTTGTTCGTTCGGAATAAGCAACTTGGTGCGCAAACCGGAAGGATCCAATGCAAGCGCATCAGCGTTCAGTTTGGCAAGTTCGCTGGCAAGGTCAGGCACATCAAGGGCCGTCTCGCCGACCAAATGCCAACCGCCTTCAACACGTTGAAGCAGCCGTATTCCGTCAAAAGAAAGTGAAAGTGCAAAATTGGTGGTCATAAAACCGTCTATCATGTTGTTGTCGCGAGGCAAAAGTGGATTGCCCCCAACCCCTAGGCTACAGCAGATTTCCGCCAAATCCAAGTAATTGCGGGTGCACTCCCAAGGAATGGGCGGCAAGCTGCGTCATATGTCTATAGCGTTACAAAAAAGGAAAATGTTATGATAGGTTCACCCCGCAAAATTGCTCTGGTTTTGGGCTTTGCAGCCCTTGCGATCGCCCCTCTTCAGGCGATGGCGCAGTCAGCGCAGCCGCAGATTTCGGTGACAGGCGAAGGCACAGCAACAGTTGCACCTGATATGGCGCGCATCTCGCTTGGTGTGGTGCAAGAGGCCGAAAATGCGGCAGATGCAATGGCTGCGATGAGTGCTGCGATGGAGGCAATTCTGGCGCAACTGACGGCTGCTGGCGTGGAGCCTGCCCATATGCAGACGGGCAATCTGCGCCTCGATCAGCGTTACGAAAATTTCGACGGCGGGCCACGCAAGCCAGCAGGCTATGTCGCGACATCGGATGTGCAGGTGCAGGTCTATGATCTGGCAAAGCTTGGCAGTATTCTGGATGCAGCGGTGCGCGATGGGGCAAACCAGATGAATGGCTTGCAGTTTGATGTTGCCGACCGTGCGCCGCACCTGATGGAGGCCCGCAAGGCCGCCGTGGCCGAAGCGCGCGCAAAAGCAGAGGTTTATACGCAAGCGGCGGGAGCCACGCTTGGTGACATATTGGTGATCTCGGAGGGCGGGGCGAACATGCGCCCGATGCCTATGATGGCAGAAGCCGCATTTGACGGGGCAGGGCGGTCTGTGCCGATTGCGGCGGGCGAGTTGTCGATTGCTGCGACTGTCACAATCAATTGGGCAATCTCGCAGTAACCGGCCCGCATGGAGGCGGGCCGGTTGGCTTGGCTTATGCCGTTGCTTTTGTCAGGGCCTGATCCAGATCGGCGATCAGGTCTTCGACATTCTCGATACCAATCGACAAACGCACGATGTTTGGCCCAGCGCCTGCTGCCTCTTGTTGCTCTGGCGACAATTGGCGGTGGGTGGTGCTGGCTGAGTGGATGATCAGGCTGCGCGCATCGCCCAAGTTGGCCACATGGCTAAAGATCTCAAGCGAGTCGACCAGTTTGATACAGGCGTCATAGCCGCCTTTCACCGCGATCGTGAACAAGGCACCTGCGCCTTTAGGGCAGATTTTTGGCACAAGTTTGCTATAGGGCGAGGAGTCCAGCCCTGCGTAAGTCACGTAGTCGATCCGTGGATCATTCTCGAGCCAAGTCGCGATTTTGCCCGCGTTTTCAACGTGCCGCTCCATGCGCAGTGACAGGGTTTCGATGCCCATCAACGTGTAATGCGCGGCTTGCGGGTTCATCGTCATGCCCAAGTCGCGCAGACCGATTGCAATGCCGTGGAAGGTGAATGCAAGCGGGCCGAATACTTCGGCAAATGTCATGCCGTGGTAGGCAGGCTCTGGCTGGGACAGAGACGGGAATTTGTCGTTCTGGGACCAGTCAAACTTGCCGCTGTCAACAACGCAACCGCCCGTGACCGTGCCGTTGCCTGTCAGGTATTTGGTCGTCGAATGCACAACCAAAGTCGCGCCATGTGCAATCGGGTTGCACAGGTAAGGGGTCGCGGTCGTATTGTCGACGATCAGCGGAATACCCGCCGCATCGGCAATCGCGGCAAGCCCGTCGATATCTGCGATATGGCCACCCGGATTTGCGATAGTTTCGCAAAAAATCGCGCGGGTGTCGTCGTTGATCGCGGCGGCAACCGCATCTGCATCATCAATATCAACAAATGTTGCCGACCAGCCGAAGCGCTTAATCGTTTGGCTGAACTGTGTGATCGTGCCGCCGTAAAGGCGCGAAGAGGCGACAATGTTTTTGCCCGGCCCCATCAACGGGAACAAGGCCATCAATTGCGCGGCATGTCCAGACGAGCAGCAAACACCGCCTGCGCCGCCTTCGAGTGTCGCAATGCGTTCCTGCAAAGCGGCAACTGTCGGGTTGGTCAGGCGGGAATAAATGTAGCCGACCTCTTGCAGGTTAAACAGCTTGGCAGCGTGGTCCGCATCGCGAAACACATAGGCAGTCGTTTGGTAAATCGGGATTTGGCGCGCCCCTGTCGCAGGGTCGGGGCGTGCGCCCGCGTGGATTTGCAGCGTGTCAAAACCTAGTGTTGGCTGATCGGTCATCGGATTCTCCCTTTAAAAATGCGTTGGCGCATGTGTAAGTGCAAATGCACACCCACTCAACGGCCTCGCGCAAAAAGGATCACACCATGCCAGTCCCATTCCACTTTGCCTTTCATGTTCTTGATCTCGATGACGCAAGAGAATTTTATTCTAATGCGTTAGGGGCAACCGAAGGCCGCTCGACGGACACTTGGGTCGATTTCGATTTTTTCGGGCATCAGTTGAGCCTGCACCTAGGACAGCCGTTCGCCAATGACGCCACGGGAAAGGTGGGTGATCATATGGTTCCGATGCCGCATTTCGGAGTGGTGCTGCCGCTTGACGACTGGACGGCCCTTGCGGGGCGACTTGAGGCGCGTCAAACAGATTTCATCCTTGCGCCCTCGGTGCGTTTCAAGGGAGAGCCGGGTGAACAATGGACAATGTTCTTCCGTGATCCGTCAGGTAACCCGATTGAAATCAAAGGGTTCGCGGAAAGCTCGGGGGTTTTTGCGTCCTAGCTAGCGGACCCAAAACCCTGCGGATTTGATCTTGTTGCGGATCTGGCGTTCGCGCGGCGGCATGTCAGCGCGGTCAAACATTGCGCGCACCTTCTGGCCACGTCCCTGATAGACCATGCGCTTATAGGCATCATATTGCTTGAGCCACTTTTTGACTTTGTTGGGGGCTGCAACGGCCTCCATCGCGGCAATAGCGGCATCGCTTTCGCGGGCGTAAAACAGGGGCAACAGGCGGTAGTGACAGGTGATATCTCCGTCGAGCCCCGCAAGTTCGGGGGCAGGGCGGCCGCCGCCAAAACTATGGATGACAAGGGGGAGAACCACCTGATCCAGCCAAGGGTCAAGTGACTGAAGCACAAGTTCGTCAGGGCGATCATCGCGCACGGCCAGTGCATACTCCAAGAAACGCGCACCAAAGGCGGCGGGATCAGCGCCAAAAAACCAGCCTGCGTTGAAATACATATAGCGCTGCCAGTATTCGTCAGGCTGGGTCAGATCGAGCGTGCTTTCAAACTCGAGGCCGAATTTGTCATATAGGGATTTCCAGATCGCGGTATAACCTGGCCAGTAAAGTTCTTCCTCGGGCCACGTCCCTTCGCGCTTCATCGACGCGGCAGGGCGGTCAAAATCGAACGGGATCGATTCAATATCGCCCGTTATTAGCGTGTCGGTGTCGAAAAACACAAATGGCTCGCCAGCGGGCAGGGCCGCCAGCCCTTCGATCTTGTTGCCATAGGGATATTTTTCACCAAAGTGGGTGTTGGTAAACGGCACAATTTCCGCGCCAAGATCGGTTAACGCCGTGCGGATCTCGGGAGAGATAGTCGGGTCTTTGCTCCAAAGCGGGCCGGCTTGGGGTTCGGCAACAATGACGCGACCCTGAAAGTTAGGCGAAAACGCGCGCAAACTCGCCATGAAAAGCAGTGCTTCATACTGTAGCCTGCCAGCTTGGCCGACGATCATAATGTTGAAAGGCTGGGTCGTGGCCTTGTTGCGCGCCATATTTTACTCGCCTCACTACGTTTTGCGGGTAGTATAGTTGGCAATTGTCCATTGCAAAAGCCACGCCAGACCATTGGAGCCAAGATGTTTGAACTTTTTTTACCATATTTGATCGGAACCGCACTCGGGATGAGCGCAAATGAGGGCGATACCCAGACCACACAGGCGGAAGTGCCCGTGCTTGAGGCATCTGGTGATGATATCGCCAGCCGCACGCCAGAGCCGCAGATTCCGACAGGCAAGTTTACCACAGCCGTTGAAGTGAAGCCGATTTTGGGCATGACCAAAGGGAATTGGGTCGCAGTGCGCAATTATAACGGGCAGGATTTGCTGTATTTCTCGCATCTGCTTGCGTGGCGTTGCGGCCTTTGGGATGTGCGCTATGGGATCAACGGCGCGCCTGCCGATCAGGTCTTTCCGCTTGAGCCGTGCTATGACGATTTGCAGACCCCGAATTCAATCGTCGATGTCGAAACATACCTGATCTACGCGACCCTTCCCCCCGACAGTGTTGAAACGGTCTACGTCGAAGTGACCTTTGACGATGGCACAACGGATTTCGCGCAGTTTAACCGCAATGAAATCCAGATCCCCTAAGGGCAATTGCTGGCGGCGTAACTTGGGGTCACTGCAAAAACCACACTTAATGCGGTGCGCTTGGGCGTGCTGATCTTGGCGCGGGCGTTCCTGCTCCCTAGATGAAGGTGAAAGGAGCATGCTGATGCAAAATTTTTCCCTTCTCGATCTGTCGCCCGTCCCCGAAGGTAAAACCGAGGCCGATGCGCTGGCGAATACGGTCGCTTTGGCCCAAGCCGCAGAGAGCGCTGGCTATCACCGGTTCTGGCTCGCAGAGCACCATAATATGCCGGGGATCGCGAGTGCTGCGACATCTATCGTGATCGGCCAAGTGGCTGGCGCAACCAAAACGATCCGCGTGGGCGCAGGTGGGATTATGCTGCCCAACCACGCCCCGCTGATTGTCGCAGAGCAGTTCGGAACGCTGGCAACGCTGTTTCCTGACCGCATCGACCTAGGGCTTGGCCGCGCGCCGGGAACGGACATGGCGACGGCGCGTGCTTTGCGTCGCCATATGGCGCCAGAGGACAGTTTCCCGCAAGACGTGCAGGAGCTGATTGGATATCTTGGCGAAAGCCCCGAAAACGCCCCTGTGCGTGCGGTT
Source organism: uncultured Loktanella sp. (assembly GCA_937132065.1). GTDB lineage: Bacteria > Pseudomonadota > Alphaproteobacteria > Rhodobacterales > Rhodobacteraceae > Yoonia. The sequence goes on along the minus strand of CAKZNT010000041.1, from coordinate 20,749 downwards.
CCCGGAGCAGGGACGCATGTGCCTGTCTGGATTCTCGGATCAAGCCTTTATGGCGCGCAGCTGGCGGCATACCTCGGGTTGCCCTATGCATTTGCATCGCACTTTGCGCCTGACATGCTGGCGCAGGCGTTGGATGTCTATCGCACAACCTTCAAGCCCTCTGCACATCTGTCGCAGCCCTATGCGATGATGGCCGCGGGTGTTTGTGCCGCGCAAACCGACGCCGAAGCCGCCTATCTCCGCACGTCTCAATATCTGGCGTTTGCGCGCCTGCGAACTGGAAATCCGGGGAAGTTGCCGCGCCCCGTAGATGATATCGCAGCCCACATTCCCGCAGGCGTTTTGGCTGGCGTCAAGCACGCGCTGTCGTGCTCGGCCACAGGATCAGCGGCGACGCTCAAGGCGGAATTGGGTCAGTTGGTCGCCACCTACCAACCCGACGAAATCATGGTGACAGGCATGATCCATGATCACGCGGCGCGGGTGCGTTCGTTCCAGATAGCCGCAGAGGTTTTGACGGATTTGCGCGGGGACTAAATCAGGGGGGGGAGATCAAGAAATAGGAGTCTCTTCAAACTTGAAGGAACAAGATGCCAAAGCGCGCTACACGATCTAGCAAGTGGTGGGCGACCCTGGAATCGAACCAGGCGTGCGTCTCCGCGAGAGAGTTACAGTCTCCTGCCACACCTTGCGGCCTGTCGCCCAACAAGGGGCTGATTAAACGTGGCCCGTGGGGGCGTCAACCGTAAAATGCGCATGAAAGGGGAGTCCTTCACACAAGCTGCAAACTAGGCTATCGCATGGCCAAATGCAGGGCGGGTCCTTGGCAGTGAAAAAGGTAAAGAGACATGGAAAAACCAAAGTGGGTGATCGAGAAAGAGCAAGCCAAGCGGGCGGCGGCAAATGAGACCGTTTGGCTCTTTGGTTTGCACGCGGTGCGTGACGCGCTGTTGAACCCGAACCGCAAGCGGGTGCGCATTGTCCTGACGCGCAATGCCCTTGAAAAGCTGGGTGATGCGGTTGCTGCGAGCGGCATGGAGCCTGAAATTTCCGATCCACGCAAGTTTGCAGCCCCGCTTGATCCGCAAAATGTTCACCAAGGGGCCGCGCTTGAGGTGAAGCCGCTTGATTGGGGCAGTTTGGAGGATGTGGCCTTGCGCGCGCGCGATACGCCACCGCGCATTGTGTTACTTGACAGGGTGACCGACCCTCATAACGTCGGGGCAATTTTGCGCTCTGCCGAAGTTTTCGGGGCACAGGCCGTTGTTGCAATGCAGCGGCACGCGGCGCCTGAAACGGGCGCATTGGCGAAAACAGCCAGTGGCGCGCTGGAACGTCAGCCGTATTTGCGGGTGCGTAACCTTGCAGATACCATGATCGCGCTAAAAGGGATGGGGTATCTCGTGCTTGGCCTTGATGGCACAGCAGAGCAAACCATCGAACAAGCCGTCGCAGGCAAGCGTGATCGCGCGATTGCGCTGGTTATGGGGGCCGAAGGGCCGGGCTTGCGTGAAAAGACGCTCGAGACCTGTGATATGCTGGTGCGCATTGATGCGGCGGGCGGCTTTGGCTCGCTGAACGTCTCGAACGCAGCGGCGGTTGCACTTTATGCGGCCAAAGGCAGCTGACGCAGGACTGAAACAATTCAAAGCCTCAGGTCACAGGTTGGCGAGGGGGCTTTGATGCGGCGCGGCAAGCGTGCATCTTGATGGCATTAACCAATGCTGAACTGGAGCCGCCACTATGTTGACCCGCCGCCTCATGCTGACATCACTCGTTGCGACCTGCGTCTTTGCACGACAGGCCGCAGCCGCTTCGCCAGAAGTCTTTGCCGTCGACGGGATTGCCATTCGCGGCGCTGATCCCGTGGCCTATTTTACCCAAGGACGCTACGTCGCAGGGGACGCGGCACTTGCCGTGCAGTGGAAAGGCGCAGAGTGGCGGTTTTCTTCGGCTGAGCACATGGCGGCGTTTGAGGGGAATCCTGAAAAATATGCGCCTCAATACGGTGGATATTGTGCCTATGCCGCCTCTAAGGGGGCAATTGCGACGACCGTTCCCGACGCGTGGACGATCTATGAAGGTAAGCTCTACTTGAACTATTCCGACTATGTGCGGGGGGTATGGTCGCAAGATATGGCGGGCAATATCGCGCTGGCTGACGGGTTCTGGCCTGCGATCCTCAATAGCTAGATTAATCACCTGTTCACGTTTTTCTGATCAACCTTGGAAACTGACGCATTAAGCATACGTCTTTTGTAGGAAACGCGTTCTGGAACAGGCGTGTTTCCCTGACAGTCCCCTCGTTCCAACACTGCGCCCGAACTTCGGTTCGGGCGCTTCTTTTCTTTCCTCAAATGAGCTAGAATTGCGCCATGACCCATTCGGATGATATGCTTAAACAAATCCTGAGCCGCACAAAAACAGTGGCCCTCGTTGGCTTTTCTGCCAATACACAGCGGCCCAGCCATCGGGTTGCCGCCTATTTAGCGCGCAAAGGGTATCGCGTCATTGGCGTGAACCCCGGTCTTGCGGGGCAGACATTCCTTGGCGAGACAGTTTATGCCGATCTAGAGAGTATCCCGGATGACGTTGATTTCGTTGATATCTTTCGCCGCTCTGACGCGGTTGGCGAGATCGTTGATGCGGCGTTAGCGCGCTGGCCCGATCTTAAAACGATCTGGATGCAATTGGATGTGACCAATCCGGATGCCGCCGCAATTGCAGAGGCGCGCGGCGTCGATGTCATTCAAGATCGCTGCCCGAAAATCGAATTTGAGCGGCTTTATGGCGGCGCTGCCACCCTGTCGGACTTATCCTGACGGGCTATTTGCGGGCCGCTTTTTCCGCGATACCGGATTGGGATTGGCGGGCATCAAGCACGGCTAAAACATCCGAAAGCGGCACATCAGATGCGGCAAGCATCACCAGCAGATGATAAAGCACATCCGCCGCTTCTGAGGTCAGGGCAGCTTTGTCGCGCTTGACGGCCTCGATGATTGCCTCAATCGCCTCTTCGCCAAACTTCTCCGCGCATTTCTCGACGCCCTGCGACAACAATTTTGCGGTCCAGCTGGTGTCAGGGGTTGCGGATTTACGGGCGGCAATTGTCTTTTCCAGATCGGTTAGGGTCATGTCATCCTCACAGGAATACCGGCATTGGCCATATAGGTCTTGGCCTCTGCAATCGTATATGTGCCAAAGTGGAAGATCGAGGCGGCAAGCACGGCAGATGCGCCGCCCTGCGTCACGCCCTCAACAAGGTGGTCGAGCGTGCCAACACCACCGGACGCAATAACAGGGACATTGACCGCGTCAGAAATTGCGCGTGTCAAAGGCAGGTTGAACCCCGCCTTTGTCCCGTCACGATCCATCGAGGTCAGCAGGATTTCACCCGCGCCTTTTTCAACGACAGTGCGGGCAAAGTCTATGGCGTCGATCCCGGTGGCCTTACGCCCTCCGTGGGTAAAGATTTCCCATTTCCCGGGCGCAACCGTCTTGGCGTCAATCGCGACAACGATGCACTGGCTGCCAAATCGCATCGCGGCCTCGGCAACAACATTCGGGTCGGCCACAGCTGCGGAATTGAAACTGACCTTGTCAGCGCCCGCAAGCAACAGATCACGCACATCATGATGCGTGCGCACGCCGCCACCAATCGTGAGAGGCATAAAGCACTGTTCGGCGGTGCGGGTGGCCAGATCAAACATGGTTCCGCGGTTTTCATGGGTGGCCTTGATGTCAAGAAACACCAGCTCGTCCGCGCCAGCAGCATTATAGGCAATCGCCTGCTCGACAGGGTCGCCCGCGTCGATCAGATCAACAAAGTTGACGCCCTTTACTGTGCGCCCTTCAGCGACATCAAGGCAGGGGATGATGCGGGTTTTTAGCATGCTATTTCAGTAACGTGAGTGCAGCAGCAAGATCAATAGCTCCGTCATAGAGCGCACGTCCCGAAATGGCGCCCGAAATAACACCCGTGCCCTTCAGCGCGGTAAGATCGGCCATTGAAGACACGCCGCCCGATGCAATCACGGGGATGTCGACGGCGCGGGCCAATGCCGCAGTCGCATCAATGTTCGGCCCCTTCATCGCACCATCGCGCATGATGTCGGTGTAGATGATCGCGGCAATCCCGGCATCTTCGAATTGGCGGGCGAGATCAGTGACTTGGATGTCGGTTTCTTCGGCCCAGCCGCGCGTAGCAACAAACCCGTTGCGCGCATCCAGCCCAACGGCAACTTTGCCCGGAAACTCGCGGGCGGCTTCGCGCACAAGCTCGGGGTTTTCGACAGCCACAGTCCCGAGAATGACGCGCGCCAAGCCCTTGTCGATCCAGCGTGCGATTGTCTTCATGTCGCGGATCCCGCCACCAAGCTGGGCAGGGACGGGGCAAGCCTCAAGTATCGCCTCAACAGGGGCGGCATTGACCGGCTCGCCTGCAAACGCACCATTGAGATCAACCAGATGCAGCCACGCGCAGCCCGCATCAACAAAGGCACGCGCCTGCGCGGCAGGGTCGTCATTAAACACCGTCGTCTGGTTCATATCCCCATGCACAAGGCGCACGGCGTTGCCGTCTTTGAGGTCAATGGCGGGGTAAAGGATCATAGCAGAGGCCTATCGTTGCGAATGATAGTGGCTTTATGCATGGCAGGGGCGAGAATGCAACGGACCCAACGTCAGTCTTGATTGGAATCGCAAGCCTCGCGCAAGGTAAGTCACCACTCAAGGGAGAGAGACAAACATGAAATCTATTTTGAAAACAGCAGCGGCGCTGATCGCACTGGCTTCACCCGCCCTCGCTGATCCAGCTGAAGGTATCTGGCAGACCGAAGTTGACGACGGTGCATTTGCATATGTGACCATCTCGTCGTGTGGCGCGGCCTATTGCGGCACAATCTCGCGCACCTTCCAGAATGGCGGGACAGAGTATCAGTCCGAGAACATTGGCCGTCAGATCGTGATCAACATGGCCCCAACGGGCAATGGCAACTACGAAGGTCAGGTTTGGCGTCCGTCCAACAACAAGACCTATGTGGGCAAAATGTCCGTGTCGGGAAATTCATTGACCCTCAAGGGCTGTGTTGCTGGCGGATTGCTTTGCGCATCACAAGGTTGGGCACGCGTCCAGTAAATCAACACTCTTGGGCCGGTCACCTGGCCCAAGATCACCCCGCCCGTAGGCCCGTTTCCACGAGCATGCCGCGCCGCTTTGCCTCGTAGTAATAACCGCGCGCATACCAGCTCACGGCCGTTGCCTCGTCACCATCCGAGAGCAACCACGCGCCGCGCAGATACTTTCCAGCGAATTGCAAATTGGTTTCGGCATTCAGCAGATCACGCGCCTCGCCCCGAAAACCCATAGTGCGCGCCGTTTCGGGCAGAATTTGCATCAACCCGTAATATGGCCCGTTGCGCGCACCCGCACGGTAGTCGCTCTCGCGCTGGATCACGCGGTGCAGCAAACTGGCGGGAATGTCATGGATCGCAGCATATTTGTTAACCAGACTGCGCATCTGCGGCGTCTCACCGGGATATAGAGCGGGCATGTGCTGCGCTGTTTGGGGCTTCGCGGACGGTGCGCGCGGGCTGGCGGAACAGGCGCTTAATGCGGCGCAAAGAATGACGGTGATAACAGTGGACGATTTAACAAGCATGTGTGGGCCAAAGATTGTGAATTTGGGGCGACAGTGTCTGAGGCCGTCAAACCTGTCTAGCAGGCAAATTCACACGAACACCGTCCAGCCTGTTGCATTTGCCAACCGCTCCATTGCCATTGTGCCAAGGCGCGAGTTGCCGCGGCGGTTTAATCCCGGAGACCAAACAGCAACAGATGCCTTTCCCGGCACAATCAACAAGATGCCGCCGCCCACACCGCTTTTGCCCGGAAGGCCAACGCGAAACGCAAACTCGCCCGATCCATCGTAGTGGCCACAGGTCATCATTAAGGCATTGATACGGCGCACTTTTTCGGCAGAGATCAGGTTTTGACCCGCGTTCCCACCCATCAAAAACCGACCAGCATTTGCAAGCTGGAGGCAGTTCATCTCAATCGCGCATTGGTGAAAATATGTGCCGCAGGTGAGGTCTGGCGCGTTTTGAAGCGTCCCGTGAGACATCATGAAATTGGCCAGAGCGCGATTTAGATGGCCGTGGGCCTCCTCGGATGCGGCGACATTTCGGTTGATATGGATGCTGTCATCACCAGCGGACATCCGCACAAAGCGCAGAATTTCGCCGAGCGTTTCGCGCGGCGCGTGGCCCGCAAGGATGGAATCGGTGACCACAAGTGCGCCCGCGTTGATAAACGGATTGCGCGGGATGCCTGCCTCGGTCTCCAACTGGAGAATCGAATTGAAGGCATGGCCAGACGGTTCGACCCCCACGCGTTTCCATAGTGCTTCGCCCAAACGGCCAAGCGCGATGGCCAGCGTGAACACTTTTGAAACACTTTGGATCGAAAAGGGGGTGGATGCGTGCCCCGTCTGATAGGTGTCGCCTGCGGCTGTGACGACGGCCATGCCGAACTGCTGCGGGTCTACGCGCCCTAACTGCGGGATGTAATCCGCAACCCGTCCGCGATCCTCCATTGCCGCCATATCAGCGCCGATCTTAGAAACGATGGCGTTCAGGTCAATCATGGCGTCCAGCGCAGGAAGTTCCCAATCATGCGAAGACCCGCGTCTTGGCTCTTTTCCGGGTGAAATTGCATGCCGATCACATTGTCACGCCCAATAATTGCGGTGATTTCACCAGCATAGTCCACATGCGCAAGGCGCTCTGAGGGGGTGACCACTTCCATGGCATATGAGTGCACGAAGTAGGCGTGTTCACCAGATTTAATGCCTGCAAGAACGGGGTGAGGGTGGTCAATAACAAGATCATTCCAACCCATATGCGGGATTTTGTAAGTGGGATCGGCGGGCGTGATCTTGCGGATATCGCCGGCGATCCAGCCAAAGCCAGCCGTAGGGGTGTATTCATGCCCGGTTGTGGCGAGCATTTGCATGCCCACGCAAATACCCATGAAGGGGACCGCGCGACGGGTCACTGCGTCTTCGATGGCTTCGGCGAGCGCCTTGCGCCCGAACAATTCGCCGCGGCAATGCGGAAAGGCGCCATCACCAGGCAGCACGATCCGATCGGCCTTGGCCACGATATCGGGGTCAGAGGTGACGATAATGTCTCCACCGTCTTGCTCTTGCGCCATACGTTCGAACGCCTTTTGGGCCGAATGCAGGTTGCCGCTGTCGTAATCAACGAGAACCGTTATCATAGCATGCCTTTTGTTGACGGCACGGCATCTGCCTTGCGGGGGTCAGTTTCGAGAGCATCGCGTAAGGCACGTGCAACCGATTTGAAGGCAGCTTCAACAATGTGGTGCGCGTTAAAGCCGTGCAGCTTGTCGATGTGCAGTGTGATGCCGCCATGTGTGCTTAGCGCTTGAAAGAATTCGCGCACCAGTTCGATATCAAACGTGCCGATTTTGCCAAACGGCAAATCCAGATTGCAAATCAGGTAGGGGCGCGCCGACAGATCGAGCGCGCAGCGCACTTGCGCATCATCCATTGCGAGGTGGCACGACCCGTAACGCACGATTCCTTTTTTGTCGCCCATCGCCTGCGTGAGCGCCTGTCCAATGGCAATGCCCACATCCTCGACAGTGTGGTGGTCGTCAATGTGCAGGTCCCCTTGCGCACGCACCGTCATGTCAATCAGCGCGTGGCGCGATAATTGATCTAGCATATGGTCAAAGAAGCCAACGCCGGTCTGGTTGTCGTAGACGCCTGTGCCATCGAGGTTCAGGGTCACTGTGATATCCGTCTCAGCGGTCTTGCGGGTGATCGTTGCGCTACGCATGGGTTTGCCTCCGAAAGCTGTTAGGCCGCTTATAGGGGGCGGGACGCAGAGCGCCAAGGTCTCCTTTCAGGGATTGCGGGGCGTGTGGTTGCTATGCCAGCTTGTCACCAATCAATGAAGGAAATGCTAATGACCACATGTGTGTTCGTTCAAATTCGCTGCCGCCCTGGCACGACATATAAAGTTGCGGATGGAATCGCGCTCAAAGAAATCCACTCGGAGCTATATTCGACAAGCGGAGACCATGATCTGCTGATGAAGCTGTATATCCCCGAAGGAGAAGACGTGGGGAAGTATCTCAATGACCAGTTAATGGATATTGACGGGATCGAGCGCACCCTCACGACCCTTACTTTTAAGGCGTTCTAAAACAAACGAGGCCGCTCATTGCTGAGCGGCCTCTTGTTTCGAAACTGGAGCGGGCGAAGAGATTCGAACTCTCGACCTAAACCTTGGCAAGGTTTCGCTCTACCCCTGAGCTACGCCCGCATCCGTTTCGTAGGGGGTATTTAGAAAGAGTTGCGCGGGGCCGCAAGGTCAAAAATGCACATCGGCAAAGTTTTTCGAAATTAATCTGTCTTTGACCCGCTTTCGCGTTGAATTTCATGTTCGAAACCAACGTCTTGGCTATGCGCCACGACGCCATCAGGTGTCAGCAAGAGCAACCCGTAGCTGCCGGGTTCATTGACCGAGAGGGATGAGTCGGGGTCGTCGAAATCCAGAACGCCTTGATGACATGGGCTTTTGAACATTGTCCAAGCGACACTGCGGGTGCTGCCCGAAATCGTGCGGTGTATATGTCCGCAAAACAGGTGCGCAGTCGGATATTGCGCTATTATATCAAGCACTTCGTCATCGTTATCGAGGTTGATGTTGTCCATGCCGATGATCCCCGTCGCAAAAGGCGGATGGTGCATAAAAACAAGGGGGATGCGGTGGGATTTGGTCGCGAGTGCGGATTTCAGCCATGCGAGCCGTTTTGCGCAAAGGTGGCCCGCGTGATGGCCAAATGGCCCGTCCTTGGTATCGAGCGTGATAATGCGATGGTGATCTAAGTCTATGATATTTTGCACAAATCCAGCGTCATCTTGCGGGGCATTTTTGAACACCTTCAAGAATTCATCGCGGATGTCGTGGTTGCCCAGCATCGGGATGACGGGAATCGGAGAGGATCGCAAAGCCGCGTTAAGTCGTTGATATTGATCTATTTTACCGTGGTGAGTGAGGTCCCCCATCAGGATGGTAAATGCGGCATCGGGGTGGTCGCGCAGGGCAATGGCGTAGACATTCTCGAAGCGCTCAAGTGGATTTAGTCCAATAATATCAGAGCCTTCGCTTGTGATGTGAATGTCGGTCATAACAATGATTTTGGTCAACTTCGGGCCTCTTGAATGTGGGTCTGCATGTAGTTTGCCCGATGTTTTATACGTGCACCAGACGTGCACCGCGCGTGCACCAAAATTCCCCAGCTTGACAATGTTCTCTTTTTGTTCTAGTTTCAATTCAGAAATACTGTGGAGTTTTAAAATGGAACATTCCAGTCTTGCCCCGACACAAAAGCAGCTGTCGTTTGCGCGCACGCTATCGCTGCGCAATCACGTCCCCTTGCCGCAAGAATTGCGGGAAGATCGACGTCAGCTGAGCGCGTGGATTCACACCCAGACCCAAAGCCGTGCCAATGCTGGGGACGGGCGTCCAACGTCTAAACAGGTCGCCTACGCCGAACGGATCGCGATGATCAAACGGCGGCAGGTCCCTGATGAGTATTTCAAGAATAAGGAGATGTTGTCGCGCTGGATTGATAGCAACAAGTAGGGGCTGCATAGACCTGCACCGGTTTTGGGCATATCGTTTTGTGATGCTGGTGCGGAGGGCGAAATGAAGCGGGTTGTTGGCGGTTGCAGTTGTGGGGCCCTCACGGTGAAAGCAGTTGGCGCGCCGCGACGTGTGGGCGTTTGCCACTGTCTTGATTGTCGCAAGCATCATGGCGCTGTGTTTTACGCCGCAGCAGTGTTTGCGCAAGATTGTGTGACGATTGCAGGCGAGGCGGCGCAGAGCCGCGGTCGATTCTATTGTCCTACCTGCGGTAGCTCTGTTTATGCCTGCACGGATGATGAGGTTGAGCTACATCTGGGCGCGCTTGAAAAGCCGGACCAGTTTCGCCCCACTTACGAGTTATGGACGAAACATCGCGAATCGTGGCTTTCCCCGATTGCAGGAGCGACCCAATACACAGCGGGCCATGATGAAGGGGAAGACGGCTAGTGCGTGGAGTGTCCACAACGAGAGGTGTCGCAAGGCCGCCACGCATGTGACGCAGCGGCCTGCAATTTTATTCGAGCTCGATCATCAGGTCCTTGGCGTCGATCTGACTGCCAGCCTGCACGTGCACCGCTTTTACGATGGCGTCGCGTTCGGCGTGGATGCCAGTTTCCATTTTCATGGCTTCGATGGTCAAGAGCAGGTCACCTTCTTTCACCTCTTTGCCAGCTTGGGCGGCAACGGTGGCCACCACTCCGGGCATGGGTGCGCCGATGTGGTTTGCGTTGCCTGCCTCGGCCTTTGGACGGGTCACTTTGGTCGCGGTCACGGCGCGGTTCATGACGCGGATTGTGCGGGGCTGGCCGTTGAGTTCAAAGAAGACTTTGACCTCGCCATCCTCGTTGTTTTCCGACACGGCCTGCATCCGAATTTCGAGCGTCTTGCCGGGATCGATCTCGGCGCTGATTTCTTCGGCGGGCTGCATGCCGTAGAAGAATGTTTTTGTCGGGAGCGTCCGCACGGGTCCGTAGCTGCGATGACGGCCCATGTAATCAAGGAAAACCTTTGGATACATCAGGTAGCCGTTGAGATCTTCGTCGTCGATCATGCGCCCCTCGAGTTGGGTTGACAGATCGGCGCGGGTCGCCTCGATATCGACAGGGGCAAGATGTGCGCCCGGTCGCGCGGTTGACGCTTTCTCACCTTTGAGGATTTTCGACTGGATCGCGGCGGGCCAGCCACCTGGCGGTTGCCCGAGGCTGCCTTTCATCATGTCGATGACGCTATCTGGAAAAACCACATCAACGGCGGGATCTTCGACCTGTGCGCGGGTCAGGTTCTGGCTAACCATCATCAGCGCCATATCGCCGACAACCTTGGAAGAGGGGGTCACTTTGACGATGTCACCGAACATCTGGTTCACGTCTGCATAGGTTTGAGCGACCTCGTGCCAGCGGTCTTCAAGGCCGAGGCTGCGCGCTTGTGCCTTTAGGTTGGTGAACTGACCACCCGGCATCTCGTGCAAATAGACCTCTGACGCGGGCGCTTGCAGGCCGGATTCGAAGGCGGTGTAATGCGCCCGCACTTGCTCGAAGTAGTTCGAGATTTCGCGGATCGCTCCGATATCAAGCCCCGTGTTACGTTCAGAGCATTTTAACGATTCAACGATAGACCCCATTGTAGGCTGGGACGTGTTGCCAGAAAAGGAGTCCATCGCGGCGTCAACCACATCGACCCCAGCGTCAGAAACCGCAAGCACGGTGGCAATTGCCGCACCCGATGTGTCGTGGGTATGGAAGTGGATCGGTAGCCCTGTTTCCTCTTTGATCGCCCTCACCAGCGCGCGCCCTGCTTCGGGTTTCAAAAGCCCAGCCATGTCCTTGAGCCCAAGCACATGTGCGCCTGCTGCCTCGAGCTCTTTGGCCATGCCGACGTAGTATTTCAGGTCGTATTTTGATCGTGTCGGATCAAGCATGTCGCCTGTGTAGCAGATCGTGCCTTCGCAGACCTTGTTGGCGTCGATGACCGCATCCATCGCGACCCGCATATTTTCGACCCAGTTGAGGCTGTCGAACACCCGAAAGACGTCAACCCCTGATGTGGCGGCTTGGGCGACAAAGGATTGCACGACGTTATCGGGATAGTTGGTGTAGCCAACCCCGTTGGAGGCCCGCAATAGCATTTGCGTCATGATGTTGGGCATTTTGGCGCGGATGTCGCGCAGTCGTTGCCACGGGCATTCCTGCAAGAAGCGGTAGGCCACATCAAAGGTTGCGCCGCCCCAGCATTCCACCGAGAAAAGCTGGTTCATTTTGGTGGCATAGGCGGGTGCGATGTTGACCATGTCGATCGAGCGCATGCGTGTTGCAAGCAATGATTGGTGACCGTCCCGCATGGTTGTGTCGGTGATCAGGAGTTGCTTTTGGTCGCGCATCCAGTCGGCCACGGCGGCGGGACCTTGTGCGTCAAGCAAGGTGCGTGTGCCTGCGGGCACTTCGGTTTGCGGCTTCACGGGGGGGCGCGGCAATTTGGCTTCGGCGTGCGGTTTGGCCCGCCCGAGTGTTTCGGGATGCCCGTTAACGGTGATGTCCGCGATATAGGTCAGGATTTTGGTTGCCCGGTCCCGCCGCTTTTTGAAGTCAAAGAGGCCCGGAGTCTCGTCGATGAATTTGGTATGGTATTCATTGTTGAGGAATGTCGGGTGCTTGAGCAGGTTTTCGACGAACGCGATGTTGGTTGAGACCCCCCGAATGCGGAATTCGCGCAAGGCCCGATCCATGCGGGCGATGGCCATTTCGGGTGTCGGCGCGCGCGCGGTCACTTTGGTCAAAAGACTGTCGTAGAACCGCGTGATGACGGCGCCCGAGTAGGCCGTGCCGCCGTCGAGGCGAATGCCCGGCCCTGTGGCGGAGCGATACATCTGGATGCGCCCGTAATCGGGAATGAAGTTGTTTTGCGGATCCTCGGTCGTGACGCGGCATTGCAGTGCGTGCCCGTCAAGTTGCACGTCATATTGCGAGGCGCAGTCTGTGGCCTCGACGATGGACTTGCCTTCGGCAATCAGGATTTGCGCACGCACGATGTCGATGCCTGTGACCTCTTCGGTGACTGTGTGCTCGACCTGCACGCGCGGATTGACCTCGATGAAGTAGAATTCGCCGCTATCCATATCCATCAGGAATTCGACAGTGCCTGCGCACTCGTAATTCACGTGCTGGCAGATTTTCTTGCCCAATTGGCAGATTTGTTCGCGTTGGGTCTCGGACAGGTAAGGGGCGGGGGCGCGTTCGACGACTTTCTGGTTGCGCCGTTGCACCGAGCAGTCCCGCTCCCAGAGATGGTAGATCTGGCCCATGCTGTCACCAAGGATTTGCACCTCGACGTGGCGGGCCTTCATGATCATCTTTTCTAGGTAGCCTTCGCCATTGCCAAAGGCGGCCTCTGCTTCGCGCCGCCCTTCGCGCACTTTTTCCTCAAGTTCGTCTTCGTTCATGATCGGACGCATGCCGCGCCCGCCGCCGCCCCAAGACGCCTTGAGCATCAAAGGGTATCCGACCTCTGACGCCTCTTTCTTGATGGCCTTCATATCTTCGCCAAGCACCTCGGTGGCGGGGATAACCGGCACGCCTGCTTCAATGGCGACGCGGCGGGCGGAGGCCTTGTCACCGAGCTGGCGCATGGTTTTGGCCTGTGGCCCGATAAAGGTGATCCCGTTTTGGGTGCATGCATCAACAAAGTCGGGGTTCTCGGAGAGTAAACCATAGCCCGGGTGGATCGCATCCGCCCCCGCCATTTTCGCAACCCGAATGATTTCGTCAATCGAGAGATAGGCCGCGACAGGGCCGAGGTCTTCGCCAATACGGTATGCCTCGTCCGCCTTGAACCGGTGCAGCCCGAGTTTGTCTTCCTCGGCGTAAACGGCCACGGTTTTCTTGCCCATTTCATTGGCCGCGCGCATGATGCGAATTGCGATCTCGCCACGGTTGGCAATCAGAATTTTCTTGAAGTCGGCCATGGTGCAGTCCCCGTTTGTTTGCAGTTGCAGCATTGGTAGGGGCAAAAATTGCATCCGTAAACAGGTAGTATTGGGTATTTGTTAGCGTTAACATCATGCCTTGCGCTTGTTTTGAATAGTTTTGCCTCCGGCGGGAGTTTGATTGGACATAGAAAATTGCAGCGAAATTGCACGGAACGGAAGTAGAACAAGCCTTTTCACTGGCGCGCTTTGCCGCTATCTTTGCGCCCATGAGCAGTTTTTCAGAAGATGAGGCCTTTGCGGCCGCCGTTCCATTAAGTCAGCGTGCAATGGTTGGCCGTGCGGCCCCGTATCTGGAGGGGTTGAACCCCGCGCAGCGCGCCGCCGTGGAGGCGATTGACGGGCCTGTTTTGATGCTTGCCGGTGCGGGCACGGGCAAAACCAAAGCCCTGACGACCCGCATTGGTCATTTGCTGACGACGGGGTCTGCGCGCCCGTTTGATATTTTGGCGGTGACCTTTACCAATAAGGCCGCCCGCGAGATGAAAACCCGCATCGGTCGCATGATGGGGGAGGCTGTTGAGGGGATGCCCTGGCTGGGCACGTTTCACTCGGTTTGTGCGAAATTGCTGCGCCGCCACGCGGAACTTGTCGGGTTAAAGTCGAATTTCACGATTCTGGATACGGATGATCAGTTACGGTTGTTGAAGCAACTTGTGCGCGCCGCTGAAATTGATGAGAAACGATGGCCGCCGCGTATGTTGGCGGGGGTGATTGACGGGTGGAAAAACCGTGCGTTGATTCCGAGTGCCGTGCCTGTGGCCGATAGTGGTGATTATGATCACAAGGGGATCGAGTTATATGCGGCATATCAGGCCCGTTTGCGCGATTTGAATGCCGTCGATTTTGGCGATATTTTGTTGCATATGGTCACGATTTTTCAGACCCATCCTGATATTTTAGAGCAATATCAGGATCGCTTTAAGTTTATCTTAGTAGACGAGTATCAAGATACGAATGTGGCCCAATATTTGTGGCTCCGGCTTTTGGCGGCCAAGCGCAAGAATATCTGCTGTGTGGGCGATGACGATCAGTCTATTTATGGATGGCGCGGCGCCGAGGTTGGCAACATCCTGCGATTTGAAAAGGACTTTCCCGGGGCTACGGTTGTCCGGTTGGAGCAGAATTATCGCTCGACGCCACATATTTTGGGGGCGGCGTCTGGCGTGATTGCCGCCAACAAGGGGCGCTTGGGTAAGACGTTGTTTACCGACCGCGAGGACGGGGAGCGTGTCCGTCTGATTGGCCATTGGGATGGAGAAGAAGAGGCGCGCTGGATCGGTGAGGAGATTGAAGCCTTGCAGCGCGGCACGCGGGGGCTTGATAGGGTTGGCCTCGACAGTATGGCGATTTTGGTGCGCGCGTCGCATCAAATGCGCGCCTTTGAAGACCGGTTTTTGACAATTGGCTTGCCATATCGCGTGATTGGTGGCCCCCGCTTTTATGAGCGGCTCGAAATTCGTGATGCGATGGCCTATTTCAGGTTAGCCGTG
This sequence comes from uncultured Loktanella sp., assembly GCA_937132065.1. Lineage (GTDB taxonomy): Bacteria > Pseudomonadota > Alphaproteobacteria > Rhodobacterales > Rhodobacteraceae > Yoonia. Next base: position 5,596 of record CAKZNT010000041.1, on the reverse strand, counting down.
TCGCAGGATGATGATCTCGCGTTCGAGCGCGTTGTGAATACCCCCAAGCGTGGCCTTGGTGACAAGGCTGTACAGACGATCCAGCGCACGGCCCGCGAAAACGGTGTGAACCTGATCGAGGGGGCGCGTTTGGTTTGCGAAGGGAAGTTGCTGGGCGGTAAGGGGCTGAAAGAGCTGACCATTTTGGTGCAGGGTTTGGATCGCTGGCATCGTCAGGTCATGGCTGAGGCTGATACGCATGTCGAGTTGGCTGAAATGATTTTGGACGAGAGTGGCTACACCGGATTCTGGCAGAACGATAAAACACCCGAGGCACCTGGACGGCTGGAGAACCTGAAGGAATTGGTCAAGGCGTTGGAGAATTTCGAGAATTTGCAAGGGTTTTTGGAACATGTCAGCCTGATCATGGACAATGAGACCGAGGAGCAGGGTGAGAAAGTGTCGGTTATGACGCTTCATGCGGCCAAGGGGTTGGAGTTTCCTGCGGTGTTTTTGCCCGGATGGGAAGATGGGTTGTTCCCAAGCCAGCGGTCAATGGACGAAAGTGGGCTTAAGGGGCTCGAGGAAGAGCGCCGCCTCGCTTATGTGGGAATTACGCGTGCAGAGGCGATTTGCACGATTTCATTTGCGGCAAACCGGCGTGTTTATGGTCAGTGGCAATCTGCGTTGCCGTCCCGCTTTATCGACGAATTGCCCGAGGCGCATGTCGAGGTGCTAACCCCGCCTGGCTTGTATGGTGGTGGCTACGGCGCGGCGGGGATGGCGGCAAATGCATCGCCTGCGATGCAGGAGGCCTATGGATCGAACTTGCATGACAAAGCGTCTTCGGCGGATGTTTATAATTCACCGGGGTGGCGCCGATTGCAAAGCCGCAGTCAGCAACGTGGCGTTTCGCAACCCGGGCAGGCCAAGAGCAGTGTCATTGATGCGACCGCGGTGAGTGCGTTTACGCAAGGGGATCGCGTGTTTCACCAAAAGTTTGGCTATGGCGAATTGATGGGGATCGAGGGCGACAAGCTGGTCATCGAGTTTGACAAGGCTGGCACGAAACATGTGGTTGCACGGTTTGTTGTGGCGGCAGCGGATGCAGATGACGTGCCATTTTGATTTAGCGGTGGTGAACTTCACACGCCCGATTTCCTGGTCACCCTGATAGTGCCGTTTAACGATTGTCGCAGCATGCAAGAACGGTCAATTCATGATAGCCATGTCAGGCGGTTTTGAGGCTCAAGGGTTGCAGGCCTGCGCCTCATCAGTGAATTAGCATCGGATAGAGCGAGCCGACGAGCAGCACTGCCATTGTTATGTTGAAAACGCGCAGCCGCTTGGCCGTGCCAAGCCAGCGCCGCACTTGCACGCCCATCCACGCCCAAATGGTCACAGAGGGGAAGTTCACGGCGCAAAAGATAATCGCGACCATGGCCGCGCCAAATAACACGCCGAAATTTTGGGGCGCGTAAACGCTAATCGCGGTGATTCCCATGATCCATGCCTTGGGATTGACCCACTGGAAGGCCGCCGCTTGCAGGAATGTGAATGGCTTCCCTTCGACTTGACGTGCTTCGGGCGGCACGGCGTTCGCGATTTTCCACGCCAGCCACAGCATATAGAGCGAGCCTGCAACTTTCAGGATTGTATTGAGGACCGGAAAGGCCTCGAAAACCTGCAAGAGGACAACGCCAATCATGAAGACCATGAACGCGTGCCCGATACTGACGCCAAGCATATGGGGCAGGGTGCGCCGCAATCCGTAATTGGCCCCCGATGCCATCAGCATCAGGTTGTTTGGTCCCGGCGTGATCGAGGACGCGAATGCAAAGCCGATGAGGCCGAAGATCAATGTAGATGTCATCGCGCAACTATAGTTGCGATTTCCCGCAATGTAATTGCCAAGTTGTGCGAAATTGACCTATTGTTGCAATTAATGACGGATATTGACCTAATAAATGACAGGATATTGCGCACTCTGTCGCGCGATGGCCGTATCAGTAACCTGATGCTTGCGGAGGCTGTCGGATTGTCGCCATCTGCCTGCCTGCGCCGCGTGCAGGAGTTGGAGCGCACAGGCGTCATCAAGGGATATCGCGCCCGCCTTGACCCCGCCCAAACGGGCCGCGCCTATGTTGTCTACGTCGCCGTCGGCTTGGCCGAGCATACCAAGGCCGCCCAAATGGGATTCGAGCGCGCAATGCTGGCGGCAAGCGAGGTGGTGGAATGCCACAATGTTGCCGGCACATTTGAATATATGCTGCGCGTCGAGGTGGCGGATTTGCCTGCATATAAGGCGTTTCATACCGATACGCTTGGCACTGTGCCGTTTGTGCGCGCGATCACCAGTTATATGGTGATGGGGTCGCCCAAGGATCTACGCGCTTAATAGACGCCAACCAGTGTTTGCGAAGTCAAAAAGGCCGCCAAGCAGAGGCCACCCGCGATGGTGATAAAGATGTAAGGGATGCTTTGCATTGTTCCACGTCCTTTGGTGTTGCCTACTTAATACGGCCACAGGTCGGGATTCCGTCGAAACGCGCGCATAAAAAAACGGCCATGCCCGGGAGGAGGTGGGCATGACCGTTCTCTATTTTCAGCGCCCTACACGCATCTCGGGAGGAGAAGAGGCGGGGCGCTTCCTCGTGACCGTTTTGCCCGGGAGGAGGTGGGCGCTATGGGTCACGGTATGTTCGGGACTGCCGGGAGGAGGTGGCAGGACCGAATTCGGTTTGGTGGTGGCGGCGACACCCGGGAGGAGGTGGGTGTCGCCGCCGTTCCATTTGATCCACGCGGCACAGGGGAGGCTGGCGTGCATGGACCGTGTTAGATGCGCCTTTTCAGGGAGGAGCTGGCGCATCCAATCCGTTATTACTTGCCGTATGCAGCTTCGATTGCGATTGCTTTGATCATGGAGCGGTTGATGCCAAGATCAGCTAGGTCGCGGTTGGACAATGCGTCCAGCTCGGAAACTGTTTTCGTGTAGATTTTACGCTGGGCGCGTGCTGCTACGAAATTCTCGCGCAGGGCCGCAATGCGTTGTGTCAGTGTGATACCGCCGGTGCGTGTGTCAGTGATAAAAGCCATGTTCTTCTCTTTTGCTATCTTCGTTACGAAGCGGCGTATTCCGTTTCGTTGACCTATAACTGGTCCCTTTGCTGCAGATGCACAACTCCCTAGTTCGGCAATGCTGCTATGCAGCATTTGCATGGGTGGCCCTGACCTAACGTCATGTAAATGTTACGTAAATATGCGGGCCAGAATGTCGCCTTGCACATCTGCCCCTTCCTGCGACATGGTGCGACATAATTAAGCGTAATGCGAACTGGAGAGACGATAATGGCTGTCACCCGTGAAGATGTATTGGCCGCACTTGCCCGCCTTGAGTTGCCTGACGGCGGCACGCTGGTCAGTCGTGATATGGTGCGCGCGCTAGGTGTTGACGGTGGCGCGGTCCGTTTTGTGATCGAAGCCCCTGACGCAGCAATTGCCGCCAAGATGGAGCCACAACGCCAAGCTGCCGAAGCCGCCGTAAAGGCGCTTGCTGATGTGACGTCTGTTTCGGTTGTGCTCACGGCCCACGGCCCCGCGCCAAAAGCACCAGCCGCCCCCAGCTTGAAAATCGGTGGCCATCCCAAGCCGCAAGAGGGCGCAACCCGCCCAAGCGGTGTGCAGCGCATTTTGGCGGTCGGCTCTGGCAAGGGTGGTGTGGGCAAGTCCACTGTTTCATCCAACCTTGCCGTGGCTCTGGCCCGTGAGGGCCGCCGCGTCGGTCTGCTTGATGCCGATATCTATGGCCCGAGCCAGCCGCGCATGATGGGTGTCAGCAAACGCCCTGCCTCCCCTGATGGCAAGACGATCATTCCGCTCAAGGCCCACGGCGTCACCATGATGTCGATCGGCCTGATGATGGACCCTGACAAGGCGATTGTCTGGCGTGGCCCGATGTTGATGGGCGCGTTGCAGCAGATGCTTGGCCAAGTTGAATGGGGCGAACTGGATGTTCTGATCGTTGATTTGCCGCCGGGCACGGGTGATGTCCAGCTGACGCTCTGCCAAAAGACCGAACTGACGGGGGCGATTGTTGTCTCGACCCCGCAAGATGTGGCGCTGCTGGATGCCCGCAAGGCGATTGATATGTTCAATACGCTCAAGACCCCTGTGCTGGGCCTGATTGAGAACATGTCGACATATACATGCCCTGAATGCGGTCACGAGGCCCATATCTTTGGTCATGGGGGCGTGCGCGACGAGGCCAAGAAAATGGGCATTCCGTTCCTTGGTGCTTTGCCGATTGATCTGGAGACACGCCTTGCGGGTGATGCGGGCACGCCGATTGCGGCGGGCGATAGCATCATGGCGGTCGCCTATACGACCCTTGCCAAGCGCCTGATTGACGGTGGCGTGGCCTAAATGCGGATCAGGCTCGCAACGGACGAGGACGCGGATGCGATCTGGTCTTTGTTGCGGCCTGTTTTCCGAGAGGGCGCGACCTATGCGATTGATCCGCAGATATCGCAGGGAGCAGCGCTTGCGTATTGGATGCATACGCCGCGTGCGACCTATGTGGTCGAGCGCGACGGGGCCATCATCGGCACATACTATATAAAGACGAACCAGCAGGGCGGGGGCGCGCATGTGTGCAACTGCGGCTATATCGTCGGTGCGGCGGCGCGCGGGCAGGGGTTGGCGGCGCAGATGTGCGCGGCAAGCCAGACCCAGGCACGGGCCTTGGGTTACCGCGCGATGCAGTTCAACCTTGTCCTCGAGAGCAATGACGGGGCTGTGCGGCTTTGGCATCGGCTCGGCTTTGAGACTGTCGGGATGATCCCGCGCGCGTTTGCCCACCCTGATCAAGGGCTGGTTGCGGCGCATGTCATGTTCAAGTGGCTGGACGCGGGCGCGAGCTGATCTCTCTGGGAATTTCTGGAATCTCTGGTCTGAAATAGAATCAATGGGCTGATTCTGGCCGATTCTAGGTGGTCGCTGACTTGCTATTCTCAATGTTCTTGTTATGTCTCAATTCTGGACTGCCTGTGGATAAGTTTTTTGGGATTTTCTGGCACTTCCCTGAATTATCAAATATCACACAATATCTTGTGATCAATCCGCGTCACTCCACATCATTGTCCACAAATTGCCTGTGGATAATACCAGATGTTGTTGGATAAGTCGGTGGAAAACACCATGTAGTTCCATGAAATCCCAAAAAGGTGTTGATCGGCGTGTGAACTGGTGTCACTAAGGATGCACAGGATAAGACGAGAACATGACAACAAGGGGCGACAAAGAACCCCACGGCAATAAGCAGGTTTCATACAGGCCTCGTCATTATCCTTAACAAGAGATCCGGCGCGCGAGCGAGCAGACATCCCCCCAGGTGGCGCGCGCAGCTGGACATACCCGCACAGCGGGACGATGGCGGCGGATTGAGTAGTGGCAGCTAACTCAATCCGCCGTTTTCATTTCCAGACCAAGGGTTTGGAGCGCGAAATTAAGACGGCTAGGAAAGGCCCAGTGGACAAGTGGTTCTGAGTTTTACAGGCGAACACACCCAAAAGGTGGACGGTAAGGGGCGCATGTCGATCCCTGCCGATTTTCGTCGCGT
>CAKZNT010000040.1 GCA_937132065.1 uncultured Loktanella sp. | reverse complement strand
GTTCCAGAACGGTAGCGCGCCGTATCAAAATGGAAATGATCCTGGTGATAACGATCCGCATTCGGCCCCAAAACTGTCCCGAAGGGCCCACAAGCCGCCTTGTGCATACGTTTCAAAGCCTTCCCATTCTTCGCAGAACGCCAACCTTTCAAAACCGTAATCACCTCACCGTTCTTCAACTTGATCCCAGAAATATCAATCGCACGGCCTTTGCCATGCTCGGATATTTTCGCACCTTTTTTGTTGTTCCGCGTGCGGCAGGCGTAATGCGCGGCCACGCGGAGCGATTTCACACCACCACCACGATTGCCAAGTGCAGGCTTAACGCCCTTCTCGATCCACCGCTTCAAAGCCTTGGCCGTCCCACAATCCATTGTCGACGATTGGCTCAATACAACACCAGAGACAGAACGCAGTTTGATCGCATTCTTGACCCCGCATCCACGAATACGCCCCGGCACATTGCCAACCACATCGCCTTGCAACGCCGGATCACCGCAAACAGCGCCTTTGGCAAGCTCACGCTTCGCTTTGCGGCGCTTCGACATAACCTTCTGTGCCAGTCCTTTTGGCCGTGTCGTCGGATGAAGTGATTGTGGCAAACCCACAGCAGCAGAAGCTAAAATTATCGTGGCACCGTCCAGTGCAATTTCTTGCTCGGACACAGGACGCAGCTTTGGGCGCGAAGGTTTCAAAGCTTCAACAGCCGCAAGCGCTGCACCAACTGGGCGCAATTTTGGACGTGTAAGAATAGAAACAGGCTCGTCACCGCGCGCTAAAGGCCGCAGGCTCGTATCTAGACCGATCGCTGCTACAGGCATCGCAAGGCTCGCGAAAACTACCGCAACAAGCAGATGTTTCATGATTTCACCCGTCCAAAATCAGGAGCATCCGTATCTTGCCCCGCTTCAACAATTCCGCGACGGATCGCGCGTGTGCGCGTGAAGTAGTCATGCAACATATCGCCGTCTTCCGTACGGATCGCACGTTGCAAAGCAAACAGCTCTTCAGTGAAGCGCCCCAAAATTTCCAACGTCGCGTCTTTGTTGTTTAAGAACACATCGCGCCACATGGTAGGGTCAGACGCCGCGATGCGGGTAAAGTCGCGAAAACCCGCCGCTGAATATTTGATCACTTCGCTGTCAGTCACACGGCCAAGATCATCCGCGACACCAACCATCGTATAGGCAATCAGGTGAGGTGTGTGGCTTGTCACCGCGAGCACAAGATCGTGGTGGTCTGCGTCCATGCGATCAACATGTGACCCCATCCCACGCCATAGCGCCTCTAGATTTTCGATCGCCTGATCGTCCTGACAAATATCAGGGACGACAATGCACCAGCGCCCGTCGAACAGCTCGGCAAATCCCGACTTGGGGCCAGAATGCTCTGTGCCAGCAAGCGGATGGGCAGGCACAAAATGCGCGCCTTCGGGCAAATGCTTGGCCACCGCGTCAATGACGGCGCGTTTCACGGAGCCGACATCGCTCACCGTTGCGCCCGCCTTGAGCGCAGGGGCAATATCAATTGCCACGGTTTCCATCGCGCCAACCGGCACGCAGAGCACGACGAGATCCGCGCCCGTTACCGCCTCGACAGCGGTGTCGTATATCTGGTCACACAGGCCAATGTCGCGGGCAATCTGGCGGGTTTCATCAGAGCGCGCATAGCCTACGACCTCGCGCGCCAGCCCTGTGCGTTTGATAGCATGCGCCATTGACGAAGCAATGAGGCCAAGGCCGATGAGAGCCACACGGTCATAGATTTGTGTCACGTGCGCAGCCCCTTGAATTGTGCAACCGCGTGGACGACACGGCGGCAAGCGCTCTCGTCACCAACGGTGATCCGCAAGCAGTTTGGCAGCTTGTAGCCCGCAACACGGCGCACGAGAATTCCTTGTGATTTCAAGTGGTCATCACATGCATTCGCCTCGTCCTCGGACCCAAAACGCGCGAGAACGAAATTGGCAGTCGACGTATCCGAGGGCACGCCGATTTCAGCCAGACCCTTTGCCAGCCACTCGCGCCAGCGGGCATTATCGTCGCGACACTTTGCAGTATAAGCAACATCGCGCACGGCGGCTTCAGCGGCGGTTAATGCGCCTGAGGACATGTTGAACGGGCCGCGGATACGGTTGAGGACGTCGATAATCGCTTGCGGGCCGTAGCCCCAACCGACGCGCAGACCGCCTAAGCCGTAGATTTTGGAGAAGGTGCGTGTCATCACAACATTGTCGCGCCCCTCGATCAGCTTGAGCCCTGCGTCATACCCCGCGACATATTCCGCATATGCGCCATCAAGCACGAGGATCGCTTGTGCAGGCAAACCTTCGGCCAAACGCGCCAGCTCGGATTGACCGATCATTGTGCCCGTAGGGTTGTTGGGATTGGCGATAAACACGAGTTTCGTTTTGGCCGTGCACGCCGCAAGGATCGCATCCACATCGGTCACGCGCTCGTTTTCCTTGACCTCCACGGGGGTTCCGCCTGCGGCCAAGGTCGAGATGCGATACATCGCAAACCCATGTTCCGTAAAGATAACTTCGTCTTTCTTGCCAACATAAGCTTGGCAGAGAAAGTGAATGATTTCGTCAGAACCAACACCGCAGATCACGCGATCAGGATCAACAGACCAGACCTCGCCAATGGCGGCGCGTAGGCTTGCGTGGTCGGTGTTGGGGTAACGGTGCAGGCTGTGGACGGCACGACTAAAGGCATCTTTTGCCGCATCGGACGGGCCTAGCGGGTTCTCGTTGGACGATAGTTTTAACACATTCGTTGCGCCCTCGACATGGGAAGCACCGCCTTGGTAAAGGGCGATATTCATGATTCCGGGCTGTGGTTTGATCTTGTTGGCCATGTCAAAAACTTCTCGTGAGGTTGGCATGTTCTACCCTGCCACAATCTGCCTGACCAGTGACCCAAGAGGAAAAACGGGGGTGTGATAACCGTGCACTGGACGTGCACCGCACGTGCACTAAGATTGAACCAGACAAACCTAGCCCGACTGCCACCAAAGGAGCGCATGATGCCCAATCGACTGAATGCATTCGGACAGCCCATCGGCGCTGATGTTGCAGGCTGGGTCAGCCGCCCGCGCCCGCCCAAAGTGGCGCTGACGGGAACATGGGCGCAGGTTGTGCCGCTGGATTGCGACCTGCATCTCGACGATCTGTTTGCCGCGTTCCAAGCGGATGAGACCGGCCAAATGTGGACCTATATGCCCAATGGCCCGTTTGAAACAAACGAGGCTTTGCGTGAGTTTCTAACGCAGGCGCAGACAAGCACCGACCCGTTGTTTCATGCGATCATCGACAACGCGAGCGGGCGCGCCTTGGGCTTTGCCAGCTATCTGCGGATCGACCCTGCCGTGGGTGTGATCGAGGTCGGCTTTATCGCCATGTCGCCCCTGCTTCAAAAGACACGGGCCGCGACCGAGGCGATGTATCTGATGATGGCCCATGTTTTTGATGACCTCGGGTATCGACGCTACGAGTGGAAATGCGACAATCTGAATGGCCCTTCCAAGAAGGCGGCGCGAAGGTTCGGGTTCACCTATGACGGGATGTTCCCGCAGGCCACGATCTATAAGGGACGCAATCGCGACACGGCTTGGTTCTCGGTGCTGGACAAGGATTGGGAGGATATCAGGGCGGGGTTTCAGGCGTGGCTGGCCCCTACGAACTTTGATGCGGACGGCATGCAAAAGGCGCCACTTGTGACGCGGGCGGTTTGAGGGGAAGGCTTTTTAAGGGGTGTTCCAAAAACGGTCGTTTTTGGAAGGGTCGCGAATGACGGCAAGGAGCCCGAAGCGGACGAACTAAAATCGGTTAGACATTTTGCAGATGATTGCTAATTTATTCTCACATCCACAGACCCAAGTCGAAAGGCCAAGATGAAATACTCCACAGCGATCATTGTTTTCGGCCTCATAAGCTCCGGCCTAGCTCCAATCGTGATTCATAAAATTAGGAATTCAAGCATTTCCATCGGTTGCCTTGTTGGTCTGGCACTGTTTGCAAGTTTCCCGCTTAAGAAACTATTTGGTTTAGATGATTTTATTCTGGAAGCGGTAGTTATCTTGGTTTACCTTGGATCGCTCTACGTCATTGGCTTCGGGTGGAAGCGAAGCTGGAAATGAATTTTTGATAAAACCTATTTAGAACAACGGGAAATCTAAGAAATATGGCGAAAGGGGATATCTTCGAACCTCTTTTTGAAATTGTTGCTAGAACATTTCTACCGAGGTCTAGTGGGGGTTCGGTTATGGACGAGCTTTCATGGACTTGGCTTGCGTCATTGGCTCTCACCGCAGTAGCTTATGAGGTGCTACGAAGATTTTTCAAAGACGTGAAATCTGAACAAGGCGAAGAGGCCGCTCAAGCTCTTAAGAAAAGATTTAGAGTGTGCAAATATGCGTTGCAGCTTTCGCTCATTCTATCACTTGTAATGTTCCGCTTTGGCAATGAGTTTTAGCCGAGTTCGAACTACTCGTAGCAATATCGAACGGCAGAAAAGTCCGCATAACCGCCATTCAATTGCCTTCCAAAAACGCTCGTTTTTGGAAGGATTATATGTTTCTAAGTCGCGCGATAGCCATCGCCCCAAAACGCAAAAGGGCCGCACAGAGGTGCAGCCCTTTCATATTGAATGGCCGAGAACCGATTAGTTCTTGGCGTAGAATTCGACCACGAGGTTCGGTTCCATCGCAACTGGGTATGGAACGTCGCCGAGTGTTGGTGTGCGTGTGAATGTCGCTGTCAGTTTGTTGTGATCAACGTCCATGTAGTCAGGCACATCGCGCTCTGGCAATTGAGTTGCCACGAGAACGAGTTCCAACTGCTTGGACTTCTGACGGACTTCGATCACGTCGCCTTCTTTCACGCGGTAGGAAGGGATGTTTACCTTCTTGCCGTTCACTGTGACGTGGCCGTGGTTTACGAACTGGCGAGCCGCAAAAACAGTTGGCACGAATTTCGCGCGGTAAACAACTGCGTCCAAGCGGCGCTCGAGCAAGCCGATCAGGTTCTCGCCTGTATCGCCTTTTACGCGCTCTGCTTCGCCGTAGATGCGGCGGAACTGCTTCTCGGTCAGGTCGCCGTAGTAGCCCTTGAGCTTCTGCTTGGCGCGCAACTGAAGACCGAAATCGGACAGTTTACCTTTACGGCGCTGACCGTGCTGGCCCGGGCCGTATTCACGGCGGTTCACAGGGGATTTAGCGCGGCCCCAGATGTTTTCGCCCATACGGCGGTCAATTTTGTATTTGGCAGCGGTACGTTTAGTCATACGCTGATCTCCTTCGTTGTCGTGCGCCCCAAGAGCGGGGCATGAAGGGCGTTGTCCTTTGGCCGAAGCCTGACAGGGTTCCGCTTGCGCGGTCCACCAACACCAATGAATTCGCGGCTTATACGCGCGCTGGGCGCGGAGTCAACAGGTGGGTTGCAATGCCGTGCCGATACCCTCAAACCGTGCCTATGACAGATATGACCTCCCCCCGCTTCATCCACTTTCTCGGCGCGTTTGCTGCGGGTGGATTGATCTCGCTGATGTTGCTGACAAACGGCACATTGGCCCAATATGGCAGCTTGTTGTTTTCAAGCTGGGTTCCCCATTTGACGGGCACGGTTCTGGCGTTGCTGATCCTGCTTGTGTTGCGCCCTGCCCGCGCCAGCACCAAGCGCGCGCCGCTATGGGCCTATCTGGGCGGCGTTTCGGGCGGATTGACGGTGATTGCGACCTCTGCGGCGATGAATTCTGTGCTGGCCCTGTCGGGCACATTGGCGTTGGGCCTAGCGGGGCAGATTGTGTTTTCCCTGTTTGCTGACGCGCGCGGTCTGTTCGGATTGCCCCAACGGATGCCGCAGGTGCGAGACTATGCGGGGCTGGCGTTGATCGTAGCGGGCGCGCTTGTCCTTATCTTTTTCGGGGGTGCGCCATGATTGGTGTTATCGCAATGGCCGTTGTCGCGGGCCTTCTGATCGGGTTGAGCCGCCAGTTGAATGGCCGCTTGGCCCTCTCCACGAATGCGATGGAATCGTCGTTTTGGAATCACGCGGTCGGGTTGGTGTTTGTCAGCCTGATTGCACTGCTCGGGGGCGGCCTGTTTTCGGGTGCGCCACTGGACGCCCCTTGGTGGGCTTACCTTGGGGGGCCGATCGGCTTTTTGTTCATCGCGGCGGGGAGTTGGGCGATAGCGCGTATTGGGGCTGCACAAACAGCGATGCTGATTATCGCGGGGCAGATGATTTCGGGGGTGCTGATTGATGTGGCGATGGGCGTGCAGGGCAATCCGTTTGCTCGCGTCGTCGGGGTCGCTTTGATTCTTGGCGGCATGTGGGTCACACGCGCCGCCAAGAAGAAATCCGCTTAAGCTTAGGTGTTCATCTTTTTGATCTGGGCTACGCCGGATTCGCCAAGGTCAATCGAGGCGAAAGGACCGCCAATGCAGAGATGCATCGGGTCTTTGTTGTTGACGGGTGGGGATTTGGCAAAGACCTCTTTGGCATAGTCTTCTGCGTTGTCCTTGGGACGGTAGCCCAAGTGCCCCGCTTTGCTGTTGTCGACCACGGCGCGGTCATTGTTAGAGATGCCATAGACGGTGGTGTTCCCGACAACGGGGCTATCGACGGACCGCTGCACAAGCTGGATCAGATCGTCAGTGGAAAGCCACGTGCCAATCGCGCGCGCGTTGGTCGGCGGCGCGGCAGAGAAGATGCGTATGCACACGGCCTCGACCCCGCGCTTGTCCCAGTAGAGCGATGCCAGATCTTCGGCAAAGCACTTGGATAGCCCGTAATAGGTATCGGGGCGGTGTGCCACATCAAGGCCGACAGTGTCGGTCTTGGGGTGCATCCCGACGGCGTGCACGGACGAGGCGTAAACCACCCGCTTCACGCCATTGCGATAGGCCGCTTCCCAGACGTTATAGGCGCCAATGATGTTGGATTGCAGAATGTCATCCCACGGCGCCTCGTCGGCAATGGCGCCAAAGTGGATGACCATATCCGCACCCTTAAGCAGCTCTTCCATCGCGCCAAGGTCGGAAACATCCGCCTTCACGTAGGTTTCGTTTGCCCCGAGATCGGGGAGCGTATCCGCAAGATCGGTAGAGACAAGATCAGTGCACATAGCGGCCAGCGGCGCGCGCAACTTCGAGCCAAGTGCCCCTGCTGCGCCTGTCAGGACGAGTTTCTTCATTGGTTTTCCTTCTTCGGTCTTAGATGACTGCTTTTTCGATGAATTTGCTGCCGCTTGTGATCCGCGCAAAGCTGAATGGCGCAAGGTCGAGCGTTTGGTAACTGCCTGTCGCGATCAATTCAGCGATCCCGCGCCCCATTGCCGGCGATTGCTGGAACCCGTGCCCCGAGAACCCGTTGGCAAAGATAAAGTTCTCGACTTCGGTATGCGCCCCGATGATCGCGTTTTGATCAAAGGTATTATAGGCATAGTGCCCCGCCCATGAATTGATCAGCTTGATCCGCTCAAATGCAGGAACGCGGTGGGCGAGGACTGGCCAGACTTTTTCTTCCCAGATCGTGTGGTCTTGGGTGAAGTCGTCGTAGTCTACTGCGGGGTCTTCATCAGGCGGGCAGCCCGCGAGGTAATATGTGCCTTCTGAACGCATGTGGACGCCAGACGGGTCGATGGTCAGCGGCAGGTCGCGATCTAGCTTGTCCTCGGCGTCAAAGATGAAGGTATAGCGTTTGCGTGGCTCGACAGGGATTTCGATGCCTGCCATGCGGCTGGTCAGCACCGCGCGCGGCCCTGATGCGTTAACGACAGTGCCGCAAGAAATCACCTCGCCCGATGCCAAGGTGACGCTTTCGACCTTTGTGCCGTTTGCGTTTTTGGTCATCGCGGTGACACTATTGTGGATGTATTCGACGCCGCGTTCGCGGGCGGATCGTTTCCACCAGTCAAACAATGTGCCGCCATCAAAATAGCCTTCGTCGATCAGGTTGATATTGCCTGCAACGATATCTTCGAGATTGTAGAACGGATAGGCCGCCTGAATTTCGGCGCGCGTCATGTGTTGCGTGCCTGCGCCGTTGGCCGTTTGCACCGCTTGGGCCGCGCGCAGTTCGGCGGCGCGTGTCTCGTCGCCCGCCAGATACATATAGCCGTAAGATTGCAGCGCCAGTTCGGGCACGCGGTCGTCACCGCCCATATAGGCGCGGAAATTCTTGACGAAATCTGCGGCGAACTGGCTGATCTTGATATTGATCGGCGCCGAGAACTGTTGACGCATACAGGAATTGGTATGCGCGGTGGAGGTGAATTCATAGGTCGGATCCCGTTCGACAACGAGAACACTGCCGTTGAAATCCTTATTTTCCGAGAGCCACCAAGCGACCGACGACCCATACATGGCCCCGCCGACGATGATGACGTCATAGGAGCCTTGCATGGGTGCTTGGGTCATATTTTACGCCGTTGATGATATCCGCGGGACCAGTGCCTTAACCAGATCGCGCATGTGAAGTTCGCCTACGGGCACGTCACCATCCATTACGCGATAATGCAAGGCCGTGTCGCCTTCCGAGCGTGCAATTAATGATTCAAGGTTGTCACGGATATCGACATCGCCTTCAAACTTCTTGCCTGTCAGCTTGTCGAGCATGGTCGGATCTTGCAGCGGTTCCATCACGGATTTTACCCGCAGCACGCGCGCACGGTTAATATCGCTGACAAAATCCTCGATATAGGGATCGGCAGGGTTCAGCAGAATCGACTGCGGCTCGCCTTGCTGCACCACGGCCCCGTCCTTGAGGATCACGAGGTGATCAGCCAGTTTAAGCGCCTCGTCCAGATCATGCGTAATAAAGACGATGGTTTTATGCAGTTCTTTTTGCAGTTCGAGCAGCAGGTTTTGCATGTCGGTCCGAATAAGCGGATCGAGTGCGGAGAAGGCCTCGTCCATCAGCATAATGTCGGAGTTGGATGTCAGGGCGCGGGCAATGCCGACCCGTTGCTGCATCCCGCCCGAAAGCTGGGAAGGGTAGTAGTTTTCATAGCCCTCAAGCCCGACGCGTGCGAGCCATTTGGCGCCTTCCGCTTCGCGTGCCTTTTGGTCGATCCCTTGCACCTCGAGCGCCATTGCCGCGTTTTGCAACACGGTGCGATGGGGCAAAAGCGCGAACTTCTGGAACACCATCGACATTTTCTCCTGCCGCATTTTGCGCAGGTCGCCTTCGGACAACTGCATCACATCGACGCCGTCGAGCAGGATTTCACCCGCCGTTGGTTCAATCAGCCGGTTGAGGTGACGGATCAGGGTGGATTTACCCGACCCCGACAGCCCCATCACCACCGTGATTTCACCCGCCATCATATCGACGTTGATATCTTGCAGGCCAAGCACGTGGCGATGCTCTTCGAGCAGTTCGGGCTTTCCCATCCCTGCCGCGACGTGCTGCATCATATCCTTGTCGTTTGGCCCGAAGATTTTGTAGAGGCCGCGAAGTTGGACTTTTGGTGTATCGGTCATGTCACTGCCCTCCCTTAATGTTTCTTGTTGGCTTTATCGACCCGACCAAGCGCCGCCTTGGACGTGCGATCAAGGATCACCGCCAGCAGCACAATGCCGATACCTGCGACGATCCCGACCCCCAGTTCAAGGTTGCGAATGCCGCGCAGCACCAGCACCCCAAGTCCAGGCGCAGAAACAAGCGATGCGATGACAACCATCGCGAGGCTCATCATGATGGTCTGGTTGATCCCTGCCATAATGTTGGGGAGCGCAAGCGGCAATTCGACCTTGGCCAGCCGTTGTTTGCTATTCATGCCATAAGCGTCGGCGGCCTCGAGCACGTCCTGATCCACAAGCCGAATGCCCAGATCGGTCAAACGGATCACGGGCACGATCGCGTAAAGGATGATCGCGATGCCGTAGAGCTTGGATTCGGTCACCGAGAACAGGAAGATCAGCGGGATTAGATAGACAAATGTGGGCAGCGTTTGCAGCAGGTCAAGCACAGGCACGAGCGACTTTTGTAGCCTGTCGGATTTGGACATCGCGATGCCAATGGGCACGCCAAAGAGCACCGATAGCCCTGTGCAAACAAAGATGATCGACAGCGTTTGCATCGCCACATCAAGGTGATCAATCGCCCCGAGGAAGAGGAAAGACAACGCTACGAAAATCGTAACCGGCTTAGAACGAGAAACGAACCATGCAATGAACACAAGCAGCGGCACGATGATCCACCACGGCGTCTCGGTAAACGCGTAAAGCGCCCCGTCAAGCGCCCATGACAGCGGTTGGGTGATCGGGTCGAGCACGACCTTAAGCACGTCTTTTGCCCCCAAGAAACCGCTTTCGATGCCTGCGGTCAGATCGCGTGTCTGGCTAATCTGCGCACAAGAGTCGTTGAGATTATCAAGTGAGGGAAACGGAAAGACCTCTGCGTTCGGGTCCACGGCGGCAGCGTTGTTCGCCTTGAGCAAATCCGCCATCGACATCGGTGCAGTGCTTGCACTTTGGTCGCACCATTCGCGCAGGCCAAGCGCGTCAAAAAGCCCATCATAAAATGCCATTCATCCGTCCCCATTGCACAAAACAGCCCCCCGCGCAGTATATTGGCGGAGGGCTGTTTGTTGTCATTTTGCTTACTTCAACAGTGCTGCAAGCTTTGCTTTTGCGTCGTCATTGAGCCACTCGCCCCAGACGTCGGTGTTGTTGGTCAAGAAGTAAACGGCTGCTTCCTCGTAGGATGCAGAGTTATCATCCTGCCAAGCAAGAACACCGCCCATTTGTGCGTTTGTGAACGACATTTTGGACAGCATGTCAGCAACCGCTGGTTCACGATCAACAAAGGCTTGGGACGCAGCCGTCACAACCTTGGACGTCGGGTATGGCGACAAAGTCGGCGTGGCACATTCCGCGTCACCGTTACAGGTGTGTGCGTCCGCGCTATAGTCGGCTTCCATGTCAACCATGACCATCGGGTATTTGCCCAAGACGGATGTTGGCGCCCAGTAGTAGCCGAACCATGGTTCTTGATTAGCCGCAGCCGCCGCAATCGCCGTCGCAAGCGTTTCGCCCGATCCGTGCTGGAAGCGCTCTACGCCAGCGGCTTCCATGCCTGCTGCCTTGAAGTTGTTGAAGTTGATCGTGTCGCAGGCCCAGCCTGACGGACAATCGTGGAACCGGCCACCAACTGCGGCAGGGTTCGCCATGATGCCGGAAAGCGTTGTCAGCTCTGGGTTGGATTCTGCGAGGTATTGTGGAATCCACCACCCTTCGACACCGCCGTCAGACAAGACATTGCCCAATTCGACAAGTTTGCCTTCGGTCAAAAGCGGCTCGTAGGACGGTGTCGAGTTTGCCCAGACTTCTGTCAGGATATCAGGCTCGCCTGTTTCCGCCAAAGAGGCCAGCGCAGGCACGGTGGAGGATGGCACGATTGTGACCTCACAGCCGTAGCCTTGTGTCATCAAAAAGTTTGCAACCGATGTCACAACGGCGGACGATGCCCAGTCCATTTCAGTGATCGAAACTTCGCCGCAGTCTGCCATTGCAGATGTCGCGCCAAGTGTGATCGCAAGTGCGGATACCGCACCGATTTTTGTCATATTCATTGTTAATCTCCCTGTGAGTGCGCGCAGTAACGCGCAAAAGAGCGCAAGATTGCAACTGATTATCATTTGAAATCAGCAACAATCCTGCGCTCCGTAGGGCCTAACAATCTTGCGAGTTGTTCACAACCGTCTTTTCAAGGTCTATTTACGACCCCGATTATTCCGCTGCGTCAAGGTAATCTGACAGCGGCGGGCAGCTACAGACCAGATTTCTATCCCCGTAAACGTTGTCGACACGGTTCACTGGCGGCCAGTATTTGTCCACGCGGAATGCCCCTTTGGGGAAGCAACCCTCTTCGCGTGAATAGGGCCGATCCCATGCCGACACGAGGTCTTCCACGGTGTGCGGCGCATTTTTCAGCGCGTTGTTGGTTTCATCCATCTCGCCGTTTTCGATCGCGCGGATCTCTTCGCGGATCGCGAGCATGGCGTCACAGAAACGGTCAAGCTCGGCCTTGGTTTCAGACTCTGTCGGTTCAACCATCAGCGTCCCCGAAACGGGCCAAGACATCGTTGGCGCATGGAAGCCCGCATCCATCAGGCGCTTGGCGATATCGTCCACGGTGACATGTGCGCTATCGGCAAAGGGCCGTGTGTCGATGATGCACTCGTGCGCCACCCGCCCTGTTGGCCCCTTGTAGAGAACGTCGAACGCCCCTTCGAGCCGTTTGGCGATGTAGTTTGCGTTCAGGATCGCGACCCGTGTGGCTTGCGTGAGCCCCTCGCCGCCCATCATCAGCACATAGGCCCATGAGATCGGCAGCAAGCTTGGCGAGCCGTATTGCGCGGCTGAAACCGGCCCGACGCCGCCGTTTGGATCACCCGGGAGGTGGTCGATCAGGTGGGTTTTCACCCCGATTGGACCCATGCCCGGTCCACCGCCGCCGTGCGGAATGCAGAAGGTTTTGTGCAGGTTCAAGTGGCTGACGTCACCGCCCAGATCACCGGGACGCGACAGGCCGACCATTGCGTTCATGTTCGCCCCGTCGATATAGACCTGACCGCCCGCGTCATGGGTCATTTTGCAGACGTCGATCACGGTTTCCTCGAACACGCCGTGCGTGGACGGATAGGTGATCATGCAGGCGGCGAGGTTGTCTTTGTGCTGTTCGACTTTGGCTGCGAAATCCTCAAGATCAATGTCGCCATTGGCCGCCGATTTGATCACGACGACCTTCCAGCCGACCATCTGCGCCGAAGCGGGGTTCGTCCCGTGTGCGGACATCGGAATGAGGCAGATGTTGCGATGCCCCTGCCCCTGTGCGCGGTGATAGGACGCGATGCTGAGCAGCCCTGCGTATTCGCCCTGCGCGCCAGAGTTCGGCTGCATGGAGATCGCGTCATAGCCCGTCACATCGCAAAGCTTTGCAGAAAGATCGTCGATCATTTCCTTGTAGCCCAGCGCTTGATCCTCGGGGCAGAACGGGTGCATCAGCGCGAATTCGGGCCATGAGACAGGCATCATTTCGGCAGCGGAATTGAGCTTCATCGTGCAAGACCCAAGCGGGATCATCGCACGGTCAAGCGCCAGATCACGGTCGGCCAAGCGACGCATATAGCGCATCATCTCGGTCTCGGCGCGGTTCATGTGGAACACGGGGTGCGTCAGGTAATCGCTCTGGCGCATGAGCGCATCTGGCAGGCGGTATTCGACCTGATGGGCGTCGTCCTCGGTTTCGATACCAAAGGCGCGCCAGACGGCTTCGGTCACATCGCGTCGCGTCAACTCGTCGAGGGTGATCCCGATCCGGCCCGCATCAACTGCGCGCAGGTTTACGCCGTTTTCAACCGCTGCCGCCATGATCGCGTCACGCTTGTCACCGACATTGACCGTAACGGTATCAAAGAAGTGCTCTTGCTCGATCTTATAGCCGCCAGCCTCGAGCCCCTCGACCAAGCGCACAGTTTTGCGGTGGATACGCTGCGCAATCGCGCGTAGCCCCTCGGGGCCGTGGAAGACCGCGTAAAAGCCAGCCATGACGGCCAGCAGCGCTTGCGCGGTGCAGACGTTGGAGGTCGCTTTCTCGCGGCGGATGTGCTGCTCGCGGGTTTGCAGCGACAGGCGGTAGGCCTTGTTGCCGTGGCTGTCGATTGACACGCCCACGATGCGACCGGGCATGTTGCGCGCAAGGTTCGCCTTGGTCGCCATATAGGCCGCGTGCGGGCCGCCGTAGCCGACGGGCACGCCGAAACGCTGGGTCGAGCCAACGGCGATATCCGCGCCCATTGCGCCCGGCTCCTTGAAGAGCGTCAGCGACAACGGGTCCGCGGTGATGACGCCAATCGCCTTGTTGTCGTGCAATGCAGCGATCTGGTCGGTGAAGTCGCGCAGATGGCCCGTGGTTCCGGGAAACTGGAAAATCGCGCCAAAGACAGCCGATGCATCCATGTCGTCGGGCGCGCCAACGATCACTTCGATACCAAGCGGCGCGGCACGGGTTTTCATTACGGCGATGTTCTGCGGGTGGCAGTTTTCGTCAACAAAGAACGCGGTCACTTTCGACTTTGAAACGCGTTGCGCCATTGTCATGGCCTCGGCGCAGGCTGTTGCCTCGTCAAGCAGGGACGCGTTGGCAATCTCGAGACCTGTCAGGTCGGAAACCATCGTCTGGAAGTTCAAGAGCGCCTCAAGGCGACCTTGGGAAATCTCGGGTTGGTAAGGCGTATAGGCGGTATACCAAGCGGGGTTCTCGAAGATGTTGCGCTGGATCGCGGGCGGTGTAACCGTGCCGTGATAGCCCTGCCCGATCAGGGAGGTCACAAGCTTGTTCTTCTTGGCCACCAGCTTCATGTGGTGCAAAAGTTCGCGCTCTGATTTCGGTTTACCAAAGTTGAGCGGCTCTTTCTGGCGGATTTTCGCAGGAAGCGTATCGTCGATCAGGGCCGTCAGGGAAGACGCGCCAATGACCTTGAGCATCTCGTCCATTTCCACAGGTGACGGGCCGATGTGGCGGCGGTTCGCAAAGTCGTAGGGCAGATAAGATGTAGGTGCGTAAGGCATTGGCGCAGTTCCTTATTCGACGAGTTTTTTGTAAGCGGCTTCGTCCATATATTCGTCCATCTGGGACGGATCGGACGCGGCGATTTTGAACATCCAGCCATTGCCCATTGCGTCGTCGTTGACGGTCGCAGGAGCATCGTTGAGGGCTTCGTTCACTTCGACGATTTCGCCGTCGATCGGGGCCAGAATGTCAGACGCGGCCTTAACGGATTCAATCACAACAACTTCTTCGTCTTTGGTGACTGTCGTGCCAACATCTGGCAGTTCAACAAAAACGATGTCGCCGAGTTGTGTTGCTGCGTGCTCTGTGATGCCAACAACGATCATGCCGTCTTCTTCGCGGAGCCATTCGTGTTCTTCGGTAAATTTCATGCTTAGGGGTCCTTTTGTTATCGTTTGAAGTTTGCAGGTGTGAATGGCATTTTGGTGCGGGTCAACGGCAGACGCTTGCCGCGCAACTCACCAAAGACGGGGCCATCATAGCCCGTTGGCAGATAGCCCATCGCAATGGGCGCACCGACAGTCGGGCCAAACCCGCCAGAGGTAATTTTGCCAATCGGGCTGGTCGCGGTTTCGTCGCCAAACAGCGCGACGCCTTCGCGCATCGGCGCGCGCCCTTCGGGAAGCAAACCTACCCGTTTGCGCGGTGCGCCGTTAGCGATTTCGCCCAGAATGACCTCTGCACCGGGAAATCCGCCAGCGCGTGCTCCACCCGTGCGCCGCACCTTCTGGATCGCCCAAGTCAGGGCCGCTTGTGACGGCGTGACGGTTTCATCAACGTCATGCCCATAAAGGCAAAGTCCGCCTTCCAGCCGCAGACTGTCGCGTGCACCAAGGCCGATCAGTTCGACCGCCTCATGCGCAACAAGCGCCTGTGCAAGCGCCACTGCTGCATCGTTTGCCACAGAGATTTCGTAGCCATCCTCGCCAGTGTAGCCAGAGCGCGAGACCCAGCACTCTGCCCCGTTCAATGTCACGGTTTCAACATCCATAAAGCTCATGTCGCGCACAGATGGGTTCAGCGTTGCGAGGGCTTCTTCTGCGCGTGGCCCCTGTAGGGCCAGCAACGCGCGGTCGGTGATTTCGGTGACGGTCACGCCTGCGGGCATATTCGTGGTCATATGGGCGATATCAGCGCCCTTGCAGGCCGCATTCACCACGACAAAGACGTGGTCGCCCCGATTGGCAAGCATCAGATCGTCGGTGATCCCGCCTGCATCGTTGGTGAAGAACCCGTAGCGCTGCCTGTTGGCGTCGAGGTCCAGAATATCAACGGGGATCAGCGCCTCGAGGGCAGTGGCAGCCGCTGCATAATCTGGCCCGCGCACAATGACTTGCCCCATGTGGCTGACATCAAACAGGCCAGCGTTTTCGCGTGTCTGGATGTGCTCTTTCATCACGCCCGCGGCGTATTGCACAGGCATGCTGTAGCCTGCGAATGGAACCATTTTGGCTCCGTTCTCGACGTGAAAATCATAGAGCGGTGTTTGCAGCAATTCGGTCATATCGTCCCCTTCGGCATCAAAAAGGCGCGGGATTGCCCCCAGCGCGTCGATGCCCCCCCTGTCCGTGTCGCCTGAGATCGTTATCCCTTCGGCGGATGCATGCGCATCTCTCTCCAGAGTCTTCATGTGACACGACGGTCCTTGGGCCTGAGAGTTTCCGGGGCGGTTGCTCCTTCGGCACTGCGCGAGCAGTTCTCCCATCGAGTCGGGGGCAGGTTACGGCGGCGCTCGCATTCGGGCAAGTGTTTTCGCATACAATGGTGTGCCGAAGGCTTGCGCGTTTTGTGTCCGCGCGCCAGAGTGTTATGAACAAGCCCCCGAAAGGTCACCTCATGCTCAAGATTTCCGCCGCGCAGATGGTCGCAAATGCCCGCGCCCGAATTGAAGAAGTCGAAACCAAGGATGCGATTGCAATGGTTGGTCGCGATGATGTCGTGTTTGTGGACCTGCGCGATGTGCGCGAGCGCCAGCGGTCAGGGTTCATTCCCGACAGCTTTCATTGCCCGCGCGGCATGGTTGAATTCTGGGTTGATCCAGACAGTCCCTATTACAAAGAGGTCTTCGGGCAGGACAAAACATTTGTGTTTCATTGCGCCTCTGGCTGGCGGTCGGCCCTGACGGTCGCCAGCCTCAACGACATGGGGTTCCCCTGCGCGCATTTACGCGAAGGGTTCACAACGTGGGAGGCCAGCGGCGGCCCTGTCGATCACGCGTAGTTCAGGATCGCGGCTTCGCTGTCTGACAAGACGCGGCGCGCGTAGTCACCGTAGTTGCCCATGTTGCCCCGCAGGTCGGGAAGCCTGTCATAGATGCGCCCCTCTTCGATTTCGTCCATTGCCGAAAGCTCGGCGCTTGCAGGGTGAAAGCTCTCTGTTGGCACACCGTTGGCAAAAACGATTTCATGCTGTGGCAACATCATGTGGATGTAGGTCACTTCACGCAGCGCATAATCCCTGATGATCGTGTGGTCATTGACAAGATCGCGGGCGGTGACAAGCACCTCGTCGCAATTGTAGAGCGCCCGCGCATTCGGGCCGCGCAGCACCATCCGGTGATCCGGCGACACAAGCAGCCCCGCATCGGGCACGTCTTTGTCCAAAGCCCCGGCGCGCAAACGCACTGGCGTGAGTGAAGGGATCGCCTTCATCCGCGCGCCCGACACCCGTCGATTGCCAAGCCATAGCACTTCGGCACTGCCGTTATCGGCTGTTTGCACCACGTCCCCTTCGACAAGGCTCGCCACATCTTTTGCGCCCGTCGGGGTCATGATCATTGTGCCAGGCGTAAAGCAAATCACGCCGCCCGGCTTTTTGCATTCAAGCTGGCGCAAGGTTGCCTTGATGTGATGATCGACAACCCAAAGAGGTTCGCCGCGCGGCGGGATTTCATCAAGGAACATGCATAGCGGTTTGCGCCCTGCACCGGTATCAATCAGTGTGATCGTCCACGTCTCGAAACCATTGGTAACCCGAAAGCTGTCATCAAACAGCGGATCTTGCAGCGGAACTGAATCCAGCTTGCGCGTGTCCATCTGCACCGATGTCAGAAGTCTGCGCACGGTCATTCCCGCCCGCTTTCGAATGTCTGCCTCTCCAGCTGCCAGCCCCAGCGGCAAGATGCCACTTGGTCCGTCAACACGCACCGCTTCGCCCGTCCAAGACCATGCGGTTCCCACAGCGAGATCGGTCACGGGCGCCGTGTGTTGCCCGTCGATTTCAGTCTGTGACCAGGAGATGACAAACGTGCCTGTAAAGCCCGTTTTCATGCCTGCTATCTGCCTCAACTTAATCGCGTCATTTGTCGCGCGATTTTATGAGACAAGCCTAGCAAGCATGCTAAGTTTCGATCAACCCACATTAACGCCGTGCGTTAACTTTTTGTTTAGAAGTTGAAATTCAGCTTCAGTGATCCGACGACCTGCCCTTCGGTTTGACCGTCAAACTCTTCGGACAGGTAGGTCGCGCCATAGAAGAACGAGACATCGTCCCCCATCTGCCAAAACACACCAGCCCTAGCGCGTGTGCGCGTTTCAGACACACTATACCCTGCATCTTCGGGCAAATAGCGGCTGCCGAAGACGGAGGAAATATCGGCGCCAAAGACATAGGACAGCCCCGATAACCCGTCGGTTTCGGTCCCCCGATAGAGTTGCCCAGTTACAACATCCCGCAACAGCAGGTCGTCTTGCGCCACGGTCCCGATGATCACATCACCCCCGACCCGCACCAGATCTTCTGCGCCCACTTGCGCCTCGATGAATGGGCGCAAGCTAAGACGGTCGGACAGGCGGTAGGTCCGTGATGCTGCGGCCGCGCCGTTCAGGAAAATCTCGTTTCCTAGCTGATCATCGACGTGCGGCGGTGTCGGAATGTCAAAGGCGTCATGGTAAGCGAGTTGAAAATCCGACAGCCCCGTTTGCGGCCCGATCGCCATCAGATCAGCGCCAAGGCTTAGTTGTGTGCCCTGCATGTCAAAATGCGTATGCGCGCCCAGCGACAACGCCCCCACATAGGGCCGGTCACCGGGTGCTGGCGTGCTGCGTTTGGGGGCAATAATCTCGGCACGAAAGCGATATTCGATCAAGTCGCCAAAGGCTTCGCTGCCCGTGTAGGCCTCGCGCCCGCGCACATGCGAATAGACATACGAGCCCGTGTGCCAGCGGTCTTTCCCATCGCCCAGAAGGTCGTTGTTAAACAGACGCCCCGACCCAATGGCCTCGCGCCCGTCTGCAAAGGCAGGGCTGGCAAGTGTCAGTGATGTCACGGCAAGGACCAAGAATCGGCGCATAGTATTTCCCAATTTAGTGCCCCCCCGAGCCATTCCGAATTAACGAAGTTGCCCGAGTCGTCATAGGGAAACAAATACATCACCTTGCGCCTATGGCCCATGCGCCACAGTGCGCGGCGTCAGCGCGGGCTTTGCAGGTCGTTGAGGATCGGGCAATCGGGCCGGTCATCCCCCGCGCAGGCGCTCACCAGATTGGCCAGTGTATCGCGCATCCCTTGCAGGTTCGCGATTTTGGTTTCGATCTCGGCGAGATGCTCTTTTGCAATTGCGCGCACGTCTCCGCTTGCCCGTCCCTGATCTTCCCAGAGCGCAAGGAGGTTGCGGCAGTCTTCGATCGTAAACCCGAGCGCCCTTGCCCGCCCCAAGAACGCCAGTTTATGCACGTCTGCCCCCGAAAACGCCCGATACCCGTTGGTGTCGCGCGCTGGCTTGATCAGCCCGATATCTTCGTAATAGCGGATGGTTTTGGCAGGCAGTCCCGCCTTCTTGCTGACCTCACCGATGTTCATTGTGTGCCTCCGCTTGGCGCGATCCAGCGCAGCCGCAGCGCGTTGGACAGCACAAAGACGCTCGACAGCGCCATTGCCCCCGCCCCGAGGGCCGGCGACAGCATGATCCCGAAGACCGGGTAAAGCACCCCTGCCGCAACGGGGATCAGCAAGGCATTGTAGCCAAAGGCCCAGAACAGGTTTTGCTTGATGTTTTGCATTGTCTTTTGGCTCACGGTGATCGCGTTCACGACCCCGCCGATATCGCCCGAGATCAGCACCACAGAGGCTGCCTCGATTGCCACATCTGTGCCTGTGCCTATGGCAATGCCGACATCGGCATGTGCGAGCGCAGGCGCATCGTTGATCCCGTCCCCGACAAAGGCGAGCGGCCCGTTTTGTTGCAGGCGCGTCAGGGCGTCGACCTTCCCGCCGGGCAGGACTTCGGCCACAACGGTGTCGATCCCCAGCTCAGCCGCGATAGCGCGCGCCGTTCCCGCATTATCGCCCGTGATCATCGCGACAGTCAGGCCAAGGTCGTGCAGCGCTTGGATCGCGTCCCTTGCCCCGTGTTTGATCGGGTCGGACACGGCAATCACAGCGGCAAGTTCACCGTCGATTGCGGCGAATAGCGGGGTCTTCCCCTTCTCGCCCAAGGCGCCACCAACGGACTTGGCCGCGCCTAGATCGACCCCTTCGCGGGTCATGAACCGGTCGGCCCCGATCAGGACGGTTTGCCCGTCAACGTGCGCCTGCACGCCGTAGCCTGTGACAGCCTGAAAGGTTTGCATCTCGCCAAGGGCCACTCCGTCGTCGCTTGCCCGCTGCACGATGGCTTGCGCAATCGGGTGCTCTGATTTTGCCTCGACGGTCGCTATGGCGCGCAGCACTTCGCGTGCATCAAACCCCTGCGAGATTATCAGGTCTGTCAGCACGGGGCGCCCTTCGGTCAATGTCCCCGTTTTGTCGAAGGCGATGGTTTTGACGTCATGGAGCGATTGCAGCGCGTCCCCTTGGCGAAAGAGCACGCCCAGCTCGGCGGCCCGCCCCGTGCCAACCATGATCGAGGTCGGCGTGGCCAGCCCCATGGCGCAGGGGCACGCGATGATCAAAACCGAAACCCCCGCAACAAGTGCAAACGAAAGCGCAGGGTCAGGGCCGATGGCGAGCCACACGGCAACCGTGACAAGCGCCACGGCCATCACCGCAGGGACGAACCACAAGGTGATCTTGTTCACGAGGTCTTGCACGGGCAATTTTGCGCCTTGCGCGGTTTCGACCATCCGAATGATCTGCGACAACATCATGTCTTCGCCGACCTTCGTGGCCCGCATTGTCAGCGTGCCGTTTCCGTTGATCGTGCCGCCGACAACCGCGCCGTCGACTGTTTTTTCGACGGGCACAGGTTCGCCCGTGATCATGCTTTCATCAACAAATGACACGCCAGAGGTGACGACCCCGTCAACGGCGATCTTTTCACCGGGCTTCAGGTGGATTATGTCGCCGCGGATAATCTCGCTTGCCGCGATTTGGCGCAGATCGCCGTCCCGCTCGACGGTTGCGGTGCTTGGGCGCAACCCGACAAGCTTGCGGATCGCCGCGCCTGTTTGCCCTTTTGCGCGCGCCTCTAGGAAGCGCCCCAACAGGATCAGGGTCACGATCAGCGCAGCCGCCTCGAAATAGACCGCGCGTGTGCCATCGGGCAGGAGGGCGGGCAGGAAAAGGGCGATTGTCGAAAATATCCACGCCGCGCCAGCCCCAAGAGCCACAAGTGAATTCATGTCAGGCGCGCGCTTGATCAGCGCAGGAATGCCTTGCACGAAAAACGCACGCCCCGGCCAGACCAGCACCAGAGTTGTCAGCACAAACTGGATGCCCCAACTAAGTGTGAGACCGATTGTTTGCTGCACCCAATGATGGAATGCGGGGATCAGGTGACCGCCCATTTCAAGGATAAACACAGGCAGCGTAAGAAGGGCCGCAATCAAGGTCATTTGCTGCAAGGACGCTGTCTGCGCCTGTTTGGCCTCGTCTTTGCTCGGGCCTTGGGTCGTTGCCGCCTGCGGGGTTGCGGGGTAGCCCGCATCGAAGCTGATCTGCGCGAGAGCCTGGGCGGTTAGCGATGTGCCGAGCACCTCAATCGTTGCGGTTTCTGTCGCAAGGTTGATGTTTGCAGCAATCACGCCATCGGTTGCCAGCAAGGCCCGCTCGACCCGCCCAACGCAAGAGGCGCAGCTCATGTTTGCTACATCAAGCACATGGGTCGTCGTGGCGGCAGGGTAGCCCGCAGTGGAAAGTGCCTCCGCCAGATCAGCGGCTTTGAGGGATGCCCCTGTGACTTGCGCCGTTTCGGATGCAAGGTTGATGTGAACCGCCGTCACGCCTGCCACGCCGCCGAGCGCCTTTTCGGCCCGCCCGACGCAGGACGCGCAATTGAGCTTGGTCACGCCAAAGGAATATGTGCTGTCTTGGGTCATCTTCTGCGTCCGTTTGTGGCTTGGTCTCTTTCACTTAGGGGTTCCTGTTGCTGGAAGGTCAAGAGCAGATTGCTTGACTTTCAATCCCAAAAGGCGGTTTTGGAGGAACCACAAACGTCCAAACCCCAAAAGGCCGCACCACATGACCGAGAACGCCCCCCGCCCCAAGCCCGACCGCATCACCGGCCTGCGCCATTTTTTCGCCGCAGCGTCCTATTCGATTGGCGGGCTCAAGCGGCTTTGGCAGGAAACCGCGTTTCGCCATATCGTGCTTGTGTTTGTCATATGCGCAGTCCTGCTGGGTGTGATCGGGGCCAGTGTCGCGCAAATCGGTATTTTCCTGATCCTGTTCTTTCTGCTTGTCGCGGTAGAAGCCCTCAATACGGCGATTGAATGTATCGTTGATCACCTTGCCCCCAATTGGGAGGAATTCGCCCGTGATGCAAAAGACCTCGGGTCGCTTGCGACAATGTGTTTGCTGTTTGCCAATGGCATTTATCTGTTAACACTGCTTGCGGGCTTTGCAGGTATCATTTGAGCCCAAGCCCCGCTACACAGCGGCTTGCCCCTATCGAGGAACAACATCTATGACTGACAACGGCCGCATTCGATTGAGCCAGATCGCACCAAGCGTGGTGACCGTATTTGCGATTTGCGCGGGAATGACGTCTTTGCGCATGAGCCTTGAGGGGCGCGTCGAGGCCGCGTTGCTGTTCATCCTGATTGCCGTTTTCCTTGATGCCGCTGACGGGAAGCTCGCCCGCTATCTTGATACGGCCAGCCCCTTTGGCGCCGAACTTGATACGCTTGCCGACTTTTTCAACTTTGGCATCGTTCCAGGGGTGCTGCTTTATAATACGCTGTATCTTGGCACTGAATACGCCAACCTTGGCTGGCTTGCCGCGCTGGTCCTTGCCGTCTGCTGTGCGCTGCGCCTCGCGCGGTTCAACCTGTCGCTGGACGATGAGGCCGAAAAGGCGAAGCCCGCCGGCTTTTTCGTGGGTGTGCCCGCGCCTGCGCTGGCCTGCCTCGCGCTCTTGCCGATCTTTTTGCAGCTTTCGGGTTGGGACAAGGTAGATTTCCCGATTGTGCGGGCAATCTATATTATCGGTGTCGGCCTGCTCGCCGTGAGCACGGTCCCGACATTCTCGATCAAGCATAGTTCGATCAAGCGCAAGAATATCGCGGTGGCCATCGTTGTGGCCGTCGTGGCGATTGTTTGCCTGATGACGTTTACATGGCAGGCGTTGATCGCAATCGACCTGTTGTATCTGTGCACGCTGCCCCTGTCGCACCGCGCCTATCAGCGCAAAACGGCCGAACTACTCGGCTAGATGAAAGATATCGAACGCGGGTTTGTAAATCTCGCTGCGCATCCCGAATGCCCCCATGACGCTATGGAATGGCAGGTCGTGGGGGTAGGTTTGCGCAGGCATGATATCAGCGTATGACAGCCCGCGATCTTGCATAAACCCGTCCGACATCCAGACCAGAAACGGGATATCCAGCTGCTCGGCGGGCGCGATGCTTGTTGGTGCGCCATGCAGGTAATAGCCGCCCTCGCCAAGTGATTGCCCATGATCAGAGACATAGATCATCACCGCATTTGTATCTGGCAGCGCGTCAAGTTGCGCGATCAGGTCGGCCAACAGAAAATCAGTGTAGCGGATTGAATTGTCGTAGGTATTGTCGAGCGCCTGTTGGGTGCATTCTGAGACCTGCACGCTGTCGCAAACGGGCGTGAAATGCGTGAAGTCGGCAGGATAGCGGTCAGCATAAGCGGGGCCGTGGCTCCCTTTTTGGTGCAGCGTGACAAACATGCGATCAGACGTCGATTGCGCCAGCATCGCGCCAAGGTTCCAGTTGAGAGTCTCGTCAAGGTTGCCGTCCGGACAATTGGTGTCTGTGCAGGCCGCAGCAATATCTTTTGCCCGCTCGAAATGTGTGGTGATCACGGGCGGTGGGCCGGAATTATTGGTGCGATAGAAGGTCTCGATACCATTGCGCGTCAAATAACTCGGGAGCGGCTCGAAGCTTGTGTGCGACGAGGCCTCGCGCCCCTCATGGGTCAGAATGCAGGCCGTCGAGGAAATGGTATTCGTCGCGCAGGATTGCCCGACCGGCAGCGCCACAAGCGAGGTTGCCTTGGTGAATTCATTGGTGTCTTGCGTGTGACCATAAAGCGAGAAGTTCTGCGCGCGCGCGGACTCTCCGATGACAAGCACAACAACCTCTTTGGCTTTTGGTGATCCGTCGATGAAGGTCGCATCAGGTAGTAAAACCTGCTCGCGATCGCGCAACGCCTTTTGGTTAAAGTGGCGGGCGGTGTTCACGATATAGGACCACGGCAGGATCTTACTGCCCAAACGGGTTGCGTGTTGATCATACCAAAGCCACGTGAACGAGGTCGCAAACAGGAACGCGATCAGCGCCGCAAGCGAGACAACGCCCGCCCCAAGTCGCCAGAACCAGCGCGGGCGGGTCAGCTTGGTTTTCCAGATCAGCAGGCTGGGGACCACGCCCAACAGAATGAGATAAGGCAGAATTGCAGGGTCCCATAGCCCCGAGGCCTCGCCCGCGTCGGTCGCCAGAATATTGGCCACCATCGTGTTGTCGATCACCATCTGGTAGGACAGCATAAAGTAGAGCGCAGCCGCATTTGTGAGCGCCAGAACGGTGCTAATGACCTTGAGCGCCACAAGCGAGATCGTCGCGATCAGCAACAACAGCGTGGCCAGCAAACAGAAGTTTAGGACCTGCAACGATAGCAACTGCACAAGCCCGAGGGTGCTTGGAAAATCCGACACCGAGATTGCAAAGGACAACAGAGGCTTTTGGTAAACGATCAGATTGCCAAGGCAGATCAGGGCAATGAACACAAACAGGTTCATCGGTTTTTCGCTGGGCTGAAACAGGCTTTTCAACAATTTCATCTCGCGCTCCGCCGTTGTTCACTTGTGCAGTGTTTACCGCGCTATTGCGCATAGGGGAAACGACTAATCGGCAACATGCAAATTCTTGCGCAGGATTGATCTAGCGCAAAGTGATCTGCGCCCTGCCCGCCTATTTCTCGCAGTATGGAACATATAGAAAAGCTTGCGCCCCTTGGGCTATTTGATGCGCGGGTCCCTCGTTACACGAGTTATCCAACCGCTCCCGTTTTCTCGAAAGAGGTTGATGACACGGCGCAATCCGTCTGGATTGGTGCGTTGGACCCTGCGGTTCCTGTGTCGGTTTATGTGCATATCCCGTTTTGCGAGCGGCTCTGCTGGTTTTGCGCCTGTCGCACCCAAGGCACGTCCACATTGCACCCTGTGCTAAGCTATCTGAACACCGTTGAAACAGAATTGCGCAAGCTCGCTGCGACATTGCCAAAGGGTATTCGCATGGGCCGTTTGCATTGGGGGGGCGGCACGCCAACCATTTTACCACCGCAGATGATCCACCAGCTTGCCCAAGCGATCAAGGCGGTCATTCCCCCTGCTGAGGTGTTCGAGTTCTCTGTCGAGATCGACCCGACGATGGTGGACGCCGCCAAGATCGACGCGCTGGCCGCCGAGGGGATGAACCGCGCCAGCATCGGCATTCAGGATTTCTCGCCTGACGTGCAAGCCGCGATTGGCCGCGCCCAGCCGTTTGAAGACACCGCCGCCTGTGTTGCGATGCTGCGCAAGGCCGGGATCAATTCGCTGAACGCCGATTTGGTTTACGGGCTGCCGCATCAAACCCTTGCCAAGATCACCGACACGGTCAGCAAGGTGCTGACGCTCGATCCTGATCGGATCGCCCTGTTTGGTTACGCCCATGTGCCCCATATGGCCAAGCGGCAAAAGCTGATCGACGAGGCCGTTCTGCCTGATGATCACGCGCGATACGCCTTGGCCGAAAGCGCCGCCGCCCAGTTTAATGCAGCTGGCTTCCAGACCATCGGCATCGACCACTTTGCCAAGCCAGATGACAGCATGGCGATTGCGGCGGGTGATGGATCGCTGCGCCGCAACTTCCAAGGCTATACCGCCGATACCTGCCCGACCCTGATCGGGATTGGCGCGTCGTCAATATCGCGGTTTGCGCAGGGCTACGTGCAAAATGCCTCTGCGACCGCCGCCTATATCCAGCGCATCGAGGCGGGCAAACTGGCGGGGTTTCGTGGCCATGCGATGACCGAGATCGACCAGTTGCGCTCACGCGCCATTGAAATGTTGATGTGCACATTCGCCATTGATCTTGTGGAGTTACGCGAAACCTTCGGGGCGGATGAAGCGACACTTATTCCGCTGCACGAGGCCGTTGCCGCCAAGTTTGCAGGCTACGTCACCCTCTCGAAAGACGCGCTAACGGTCACGCCTCAGGGGCGGCCATTGCTGCGGATGATTGCGCAGTTCTATGACGCCTACGCCGATACAGGCGCGGTCTATTCCAAAGCGTCCTGATCAAGATCGCAGGCCCAGCGGTGCGGGCCTGCGTTACTTTGGCTTAGTCGTAAGCCGCGTCGACAATGATCTCGACCTTGAGTTCAGCGCGCGCAAGTTTCGCCTCGCCGCAGGCCCGTGCAGGTGCGTGACCCTCGGGAACCCATGCGTTCCAGATTTCGTTCAAGCCGTTAAAGTCGCTCATGTCGGCCAGCCAGATTGTCGCGCGCAACATCTTTTCGCGTGACGAACCCGCCTTGGTCAGCAGCGCATCAAGGCGCGCGAGGCATTCAATTGTCTGCTCCTGAATCGTTGCACCTTCGCCCACTTGGCCCGTAATATACGCCACGCCGTTATGTTTGACGATTTTGGAGGAGCGTGCTCCGGTTTCGATGCGTTCAATCATGGTTCAGGTCCTTTGTAAGAATATCAGTGGCCAAGTGGCTCGCTGGTTTGTCCCACAGATTGTCTGACTGTCCAAGCGTCTTTGATGCCGTTTATCTACCGGTCAACGGCGCGCGTTTATGACTTTCGCTTTGCCTGCGCGCCCTGCTCGACACCTTGCAGAAATGACACCACCACCAGCTGTAGCGGCGAAAGCCCGTTCGGGTTCGGGTCGTCGGGGTGTTGTTGCACAGGTTTGCGCGCGGACGATGACCCGATTGCCGCAAAGATAAGGGCCAACCCCATGTAAACGCCGCCGATCACGGTCGCCGCGAAAAGCGCTGATTTCAGTTCGACCAACAGCAGCCAAGCCGCGCCCGTCAGGAAGGCCGCGCCAACCAGCCCAAGCAATCCGCTAACGGAAAACAGCGCCGCCTTGCGGGCGGCGACTGCTACTTTTTTCTCAACGCCAAACATTAGCGGCGTGTCGCGATCATACCCACAAGGAAACCGATGCCCGCAGCGATCCCCACGGCCGCAGCCGGGTTTGTGCGCACCGCATTTTCGGCGTCGGAATAAGCCACTTCAGCCTTTTCCTTGACGGCCGCAGCTGTTGCAGTGCCAGCTTGCGCCGCTTCGTTTGCCTTATCGGTCGCGACCGACTTCAGGTGCAAACCTTGCGCCTTGCCATATTCAGCGACAGCAGCCGTCAGGTTAGCGATATCGTCGCGCAGGACCGCCATTTGCTGATTCACGTCACCACCAAGGTCGGAAACATTGTTTTTTGCAGATTGTGCCATTGGGCGTCTCCATTCATTTGCTTCATTCACAGGGTTAACGCAGTTGTAAAGTAATGGTTCCCTAGGCGACCGAAATCTCCGCGCTTGATGCAAAGAACATTGCCTGACTGACAGCCGAGCGCACCTGCTCTTCTGTGTAGGGCTTGCTGATCAGGAACGCAGGTTCGGGGCGCTCGCCGGTGAGCAGGCGCTCGGGGAAGGCTGTGATAAAGATCACCGGAATATTGCCATGCTCTGCAAGGATATCATTGACGGCATCAACGCCAGACGAGCCATCAGCAAGCTGGATGTCAGACAAAATGAGATCGGGCCGCTTTTTGGCCGCAAGCTTGACGGCGTCGGTGTGTTTGCGCGCAACACCTGTCACGTTATGGCCAAGCTCGGTCACGACCTGCTTGATGTGAAGGGCAATGATCGCCTCGTCCTCGATGACGAGAATATCGCCAGTCACCGACTTTTCCATCTCGCCCAACGCGATGGCAAGCAGATGCTCGACCTCGGAGGCGTCAACATCCATGATCTGCGCAACTTCACTCACCGTAAATTCCTCGATGGTGTGCAAGAGCAAGGCCTCGCGGGTGTTTGCAGTCAGGTTCTCAAGATGGGACATCGCCTTTTCAGTGAGCCCCGTTTCGTCGTTTTGAACAGGCTCGCCAAGGCTGGCCCAAATCCGGTGGAAGGTTGCGAACAATGCAACCTTGGGGCTGGAGGCCTCGTCAAAAATAGTGCGATCCACCAGCAAGGACTCCAAGGTCATCGCAGCATAACGGTCACCCGTTTTTTGCGATCCGGTCAGCGCGCGGGCGTAGCGGCGCAAAAATGGCAAAAGATCGGCCACCACAAGGGACAGGTGCTTTTGAGTTGCGTCTGATGACATTTTTTTCGTCCTTTTTCACATTTCTTTGGAACCAAACCCTGTGTCGCGCGTTTGGTTCCATGAATAGGTGAAAATTTAAAAAATATTTGCTGGGGCTGTCTGACAGTTAAAATGGGCAAGAGGTACGATGATGAACAGAGACACATCAGAAGCGCGCAAAGAAAACCTGATCAAGGAAAACTTACGCCGCGCCTATGACGACAAAGCGACCGAGCAATTGCCCGACGACCTAATGGCACTACTTGCACAGTTGAGGGGGCAAGATGAGCAGAATGAGCCAAAGTGAATTTGAACCCGCGCTTGATCCGCGTGATGAACTTGTGACGCACCTCGGTGTGTTGCGCGCCTTTGCCTTGAGCCTGTGCCGCAATGCAAGCACCGCAGATGATCTTGTGCAAGAAACCGTTATGAAAGCATGGAAGTCGATCGGCTCGTTCGAGCAGGGCACGAACATGCGGGCATGGTTATTCACCATTTTGCGTAACACCTATTATACGGTGCACCGCAAGTCATCGCGCGAGGTTGCCGACACTGACGGCCATTTCGCAGCGACCCTTTCTGTCAAGCCAGAGCATGACGGCAAAATGGCGATGAACGATTTTCTGGAGGCCTTTGACCAGCTGCCGGACGAGCAACGCGAGGCGCTTACCTTGGTTGGCGCGTCGGGGTTTGCCTATCACGAGGCCGCCGAAATGTGCGGTGTTGCGACAGGCACGATGAAAAGCAGGGTCAACCGCGCGCGCCTGCGGCTTGTTGAATTGCTCGCTTTAGACGAGGACGACTCGCTGGAGCTGACCGACAAAGGCACGATGGCCGTGTTGACGG
This sequence comes from uncultured Loktanella sp., assembly GCA_937132065.1. Classification (GTDB taxonomy): domain Bacteria; phylum Pseudomonadota; class Alphaproteobacteria; order Rhodobacterales; family Rhodobacteraceae; genus Yoonia. The sequence goes on along the minus strand of CAKZNT010000040.1, from coordinate 52,850 downwards.
CCCACTTGCCTGTCAACCGCAGCTGACATGTCACCGCGATTGCCGCCCGCCACGTGTGGGGACATGACGGTTCTGGTGACCGCAAAACAGGCCTATCCCGCGTTCGAGGGCCTGTTTTTAGAGGCCCGCGCCGATATCACGCTTGGCTTTCGGATATTTGACCCGCTGACGCCGCTACACTCGACAGCCGCGCGCGCGGTTGGCGACACTTGGGTCGATCTTATTGTGGCCACGCTCAATCGCGGTGTGACCATCACAATGACATTGTCGGACTTTGATCCCATCGCGGGCTATGGCTTGCATAGGGATACTTGGAAGGCGGCACGCATATTGCTCGCGCTCAACGAGATGACAAACGAAGGGGCAGCCAGATTTTCGCTGACCTGCATGCGCCATCCTGCCCAAGGAGGCCTGTTTGCCCGCCTGCTATTTGCGCCGCAAACACGCAAAAAACTGCGCGCGATTGCACGTGATCTGAACGATAACAGCAAACAGGATGCAACACTGCGGTTCTTGCCTGCGCTGCGCGAAATGCTTGAGAAACGCGACGAGACCGTGACGCTCAAGCCTTGGACATTGCCCAAGATATACCCTGTCACCTTGCATCAGAAAATGGCGATTTTTGACGGTGAAACGACCTATATCGGCGGGCTGGACCTGAACGCGCGCCGATATGATGACCATGACCACAACCGCCCGGCACAAGAGACTTGGCATGATGTGCAGCTGATCTTGCGCGACACGGCCCTTGCCCAAGACAGTGCCGCCTTCCTGCGCACCCTGCCCGCAACGGTGACAGGCCAGCAACCTCCGCCAGCGATTAGATCACGCCTGTGCACCACTCTTTCGCGCATGCGCCACAACAGGCTGTTCGGGCTTGCCCCCGAGACCGTCAGTGATGGATTGTTGCAGGCCCACCTTGCCGCGATACGCGCCGCGCGCACGTTCATTTACATTGAAACACAGTATTTTCGGGATCGGCGCATTGCTGCGGCCCTCGCAGAGGCAGGGCGTAAAAACCCGAAACTGTCAGTCTTGATGCTTTTGCCTGCCGCCCCCGAGGTCATCGCGTTTGAAACCGAGTTAAGCCTCGATGCCCGATACGGTGAATACCTCCAAGCGCGCGCAATCAAGCAAGTCCGCAAGGTGTTTGGTGACAGGTTTTATATCGTCAGCCCTGTGCAGCCGCGCGCGATTGGCAAAGGCGACAGCAAGATTGAACGCGCCGCACTTGCGGATGCGCCCATCGTCTATGTGCACGCCAAGGTATCGATTTTTGACGACACTTGCGCAATTGTCGGCTCTGCGAACCTGAACGGGCGGAGTTTGAAATGGGACACGGAAACCGGCGTTGTCATTAATGATTGCGCGCAGGTCAAAACCCTGCGCGATGCCGCATTCCAGCACTGGCTGCCAAGTCACGTGGACCCGTCCTATTTTGCGATTGATACCGCCTTTGACAGCTGGGTGCAGCTGGCCAAACTCAACGCCAGTCAACGCCCCGCCAACAGGCAAGGGTTCGTGATGCCCTATGACCTGACCCCTGCGAAAGCGGCGGCATTGGCCGTGCCAGGTGCGCCAGAAGAACTCATCTAGATCCTATGGAACCAATTCGAATTCAAAGCGTTCTTTTACCATAACGACACTGAAAAAAGACGATGAAGGAGATTTAAAATGCTAGGTTGGGCTCTTACTTTTCTAGTGGTCGCATTGATTGCGGCGGCACTTGGTTTTGGCGGCATCGCAGGTGCATCAGCAGGGATCGCAAAAATCCTGTTCTTGGTGTTTATTGTGTTGTTCGTGGTCGCCATGATCGCGCGCGCCGTGCGGGGCCGCCCCCCCGTATAAGGGACGCGACAGCCGCAAAAGGGGTCACTGGCAACCGCCACTGGCCCCTTTTTCATGCCCGCCTAGTCTGGCTTGGCCAAGAGGTCTTCGACCTCGAACTTCACACTAATGATAAACCAGTCGCCGTCATTGCTACGCTCGATTTCACCATATAGCTGTTGGCTGAATGCCTCCAAAAGCTGGCTACCCAGCCCGGAGGCATTTTCGTCGCGGGGCGATAAGGTTTCTGCGGGGAGCGAGTTCATGATCCGCACCTGCGCGCTGCCATCCTCATGCGCCCAGAGCCGCACCCGCAACTTGGGCGGGTGATCGTCCTTTGATCCGATATACTTCAACGCATTCGTCAGCGCCTCTGTCACCATAAGCGAAAGCGGGACCGCTTGGTCGGGATTGAGGTGCAATTCGTCGAACGTCATCTTCAGGTCGACGGATTTTTCATCCGTTGCCCCGATGCGCACCACCTGTCGCACAATATCGGCAAGCAGTTCATCCATGCGCACATCCGCAACCCCGGTCGTTTGATACAGGCCACGGTGAATGGTCGCGAGGCTAAGCACACGGTCGTGCAGGCCACGCATCAACTGTTTCACCTCCGGCGAGCGGGATTGGCGCATTTGCATGTTCATAATCGAAGCGATCAGTTGCAGGTTGTTTTTCACCCGATGGTGAACCTCGCGCAGCAACACTTCCTTTTGGCGCACATTGTCCTCGAGCGTGGCCTCGTCGCGCATCAACTGGTCGGTCATTTCGATATGGGCCTGCGCAACTTCGCGCAATTCTTGCGGCGCGGCGGCAAAGGTTTCGATTTCAACGCGCCGCCGCTTTTGGGCAAACAGGCGCATGGAATCACGCAGGCGCACAACATGCCCTGTCACCAACACAAGCGAGGCAAACCAAGCCACGGCGAGGCTGGCCAACCACATCAGCACTGGAAAGAAGGCGGGATTATCGAGGTAAAACCCACTATTGCGGATGTGGGATTCTGGCCATGTGCCCAGCGCAAAAATCCTGTCGTTCAACACCGGAATGACCGCATATGTGCGCATGATCCCCATGCGATCCATGCGGGTAAACGGCTCTTTGCGGTCCAGAAAATCAGCGATCTCGACATTCTCTGGCAGCACGTCCAGCGCGTTGTTAAATTGCCCCGTCGAGGTCAGCACCTCACCATCACGGTTCAGCGTCAGAAACGCCACATCATTGGTGTGGCGCTGCCGCTTGGGCACAAGCGCACTATGGGGCACAGACACCCCGACAAAACCTAACAAGGTCGCAGATTGCGGCGCGTAAACCGGTGCTGACGCATAGATGACGGACCCGTTGGAAACAGGCGCATCACGGTTCACAAGCACGGTCGCGCGCGGGTCAAGAATCTGCCCGCGCAGGTTATCGTTGACGCCAAAGTTGAAGGGCTCAGGGGCATTCGAACAGGGCACATTGCCGTCCTGATCGTAGAATCCTGCAAATGAAAACGCCTGTCGCAAAACGAGCTGCTCCATTGCGTCCTGACATGCGGCAGGTGTCAAAAGCAGTTGCGGCATCACCTGAGATAACGCCGCCGCCGCCCCTTTCGCCTCTTCGATCAGCGCAAGTTCGCTGGCCACCGCCCGAAGGGTTTCTCCGTCAAGCGAGGCCTCCGATTGCGCGCGCGCCTCGCTCATAACGCTTTGAGATCGCACAATAGAAACGATCGTCAGTGGCAACAACGCAACCGCAAGAACAATTGCGAAACGCACGCCCAACCTGTCGACTGCACGGCGCGAAGCCATCAAAATATTGACCATGTCTGCGTTCGTCCTTTTGGTAATCAGGTAGAAATCGTCTTGCGTCTCTAAACAGGCTCGCCCCTCAGATATGGTCTGCGGAACCAAAAAGGCAAACCGATTTCCAATTCGGAACCAAGTCGCAAGTCGCGCGTTGTCCCGCATGCGTTCGCAATTCCTGCGAGGCTGATGACATGCAGGTGACACCGATGGACGATACCCAAAAGATCAAGAACCTGCTCTTGGGGATCTTTCTCATTCTCGCCTTTGGCGCCGTCTATTTCGCGCGTGACATGTTGTTGCCCATTGTTATCGGGTTGCTTGTCGCCTTGACGCTCAGCCCGATCGTGCGCGCACTTGCGCGGGCGGGACTCCCCGCGCCATTCACAGCCCCAGTCATTATTCTCGGGATCACATTGACCAGCGTGATGGGCGTTTACGCATTGTCTGGCCCCGCCACCGAAATCGTCGACCTTGCGCCCAAAGTAAGCGCGGCCCTGCGCGACAAGATGAGCACTGTCCTTGATTCACTGGAAGCTGTGCAAGACGCATCCGATCAGGTTGAAGACCTCACTTCGGGTGGCAATGCCGCACCCGCAGTTTCAGTCAAACAGCCCAGCCTTCTGGTCTTTGCCGCAGGCAGCGTGGCGAGCTTCCTGTCGCTCGGGCTGGTCGGGCTGATCTTGGCGATGTTCATCCTTGCGTCTGGCGACCTGTTTTACGTCAAGCTGGTGAATGCGATCCCGAATTTCGCTGACAAAAAGCGGGCGGTGAAAATGGTGCGCGATGTCGAACGCCAACTGTCTCACTATCTGCTGACCATCAGCGTCATCAATGCGGGTCTGGGCATCTGCATTGGCCTGTCGCTTTATTGGCTGGGACTGCCGAATGCCCTGCTTTGGGGGGTGCTTGCGTTCGCGCTCAACTTCCTGCCGTTTGTGGGGGCGATGATCGGCGTAATCGCGATTGCGGCCTATGCGATGCTGGCCTTCGACACGCTTGCGCTTGGGTTGACGGTCCCTGCGATCTACTTTTTCTTCACGACCTTGGAAGGGCAGTTTCTGACACCCGCTATCTTGGGGCGCAGGCTGGAGCTCAACACGGTTTCGGTGTTCCTGACAGTCATCATCTGGAGCTGGCTCTGGAATGTTCCAGGGGCATTGATGGCCGTGCCATTCCTTGTCGTGACCAAGGTGATCAGCGACAATGTTGCGCCACTTGCGGTGTTCGGCAACTTCCTTGGCGCACGCGCGCCGCGCAAATCCGGCTAGCGCCCGCGCACCTGTTCACATGATCGGGCGGGTTTTCGGGCGGTTGAGCGTCGTAAGCCCCACCTCGGCCAAGGCCTCCAGATCAGGGATCTGCACAAGGTCGCCCTCCCAGCCAATGAGCTGGCGGGACTTGAGTTGCGCGATGGTCTTGTTGGTATGCACAAGCGACAGGCCAAGCGCATCCGCGAGGTCACGTTGCTTGAAGGGGAACCTGAATTGCCCGCCGCCGTCAGAGCCGCTTGCCTCCAATCGCAGATAAATGCGGATCAAGGCCCAAGCGACCGCTTGCATGGCCGTGCGCTGGCCAACAGTGGTCAGGGTTTCACCCAAAAAGTGCTCTTCGACAGCCGCAAGCCAAGCAAGCTCGAACCCGCGTTCGGGGTCGGCCTTGATATAGGTCCACAGTTCACGGCGATCAAAAACGCAGAGCGTCATCTTTGTCGTCGCCTCGACAGAATGGCCCATCTCGCCCATGACGCCCGCCTGAAGGCCCAAAAAATCGCCCGGAAAGACAAAGCTGATCACTTGGCGCTCGCCGTTCTCAAGGTGGCGATACCGCAGGCCCATCCCGTGCAATGCGGTGAAAAGTTGCGGGCTGTTTGACCCTTCCATCAGGATCGGCGTGCCCGCATCAACGACCAGTTCACCGACCTTGAAGCGCTGCATACTTGCGACGTCTTCAGCCGTCATCGGGGCGAACAGATCTTTGCGCCGCAGAGGACAGTGTTTGCAATCAGTGGCCACGGGACAAATCCTTTGCTGGTCTGGTGTGCACATTACCCCAACGCGCGCGGCGCGCCTATGTGAAATGACGTAAACAGGCCGTTCCAGAAAACATGCGGCTGCTACGTCATATCACGCAGCTGGCAGAGCTGCCCCCATTATATCAATCGCACAAGCAGCGGGTCACCACGCCTGCGTGCACCACAAAAGTGTCACAGGTTTCTGCGTGGCCAAACGATAAGGCGCTGAGAAATGATAACATTGGGATGGATTGGTTCGGTGATTGTGGGGGCCGCGACAGGCTGGGCGCTCGCGCGGCTTGATCGCGCAGGCACGGGCGTGCTCCACTACGTGATCCTTGGTGTCGCAGGCGCACTCGTCCTGAACATGCTGGTGTTCGCCGCAATCGGCGCCACACTTGGCGGTTGGGTTGTCCAAGCGATCATCGCGGCCACGGGCGCATGTTTGCTAATCGCCATCGCGCGAATGCTGCGAAACTGGGCCTAGATGCGAAAGAACGGCTGCAAAATGCGTGGAATGCGGGCGTTAAAGCGCAGTGGCGCGTCCGTCGCCGCAATGCAGATACACGGCACACCCGGATCAGCGGTCGGCGTATGCTCAAGCGACTGATCTGCAACCTCAAGGTCACCCACACCGAAACGGCCCGTGCTGTCGCTAAAACTACCCTGTAGAACAAGCGTCAACTCCAGCCCGTTGTGGCTATGATCAGGCACGGCGCGACCCGCTGGGATGTAGAGCAAACGCGCCGATCCTTCGGCACTGTCAGACAGAATACACTGGCGCACGCCCATCCCCAACGGCTTCCAACGGGGCGGCTTTCCCTTCAGGGCTGCCATGATCGCACCGGGATAAATACCAGAGCGGGCTTGCACAGGCTTGGCCTCGTATGGGGTATCAAGCATGGCGAGCGTTGCGGCCTTGAGGTCGGTGCTGATCTCGGCTGCGTCAGTTGCATCCAGCACAACGCCGCCCGCCACATGATGCGCATCCAGAGCCGCGCGGCACTCAAGACACATCGAAATATGCGCGGCGACTAGCAACGCATAGGGGCGGGCCAGATTGCCAGCCGCATAGGCCGCAAGCAGCGCGTCGGGTGTATGATGGGTAATCGCGGTCATCTAGTGCATGTCCTTCAGGTCGTGTCGGAGTTTCTCGAGGCCGAGGCGAATTCTTGATTTGATCGTGCCAAGGGGCAGACCGGTTCGGGTGCTGATCTCTTGGTGGGTCAGCTCGCCCAAATAGGCCTGCTCGATGATGCGGCGTTGATCGGGCTTGAGCCGCGCAATCGCCTGCTTGAGCTTGCCCGCCTCTTGTTCGACGGCAATCACCTGACTTGCATCAGGCGCCGCCTCTGGATCAATCGTTAACTCGTCAGGGATCGGGCGATTTTCTTTGCGCAACACATCAATCTGGCGGTTGCGAGTAATCTGGTAAATCCACGCCGAGACCTGCGCGCGGGCCGGATCAAACTGGTCGGACTTGCGCCAAACGGTCAGCATGACGTCTTGCACGATCTCTTCGGCCTGCGCCGCACTTGTCCCCGAGCGCATCACAAACCCTTTCAGGCGGGGCGCGAAATGGTCGAAAATGGCAGCAAAAGCATCCCGATCACGGTTGTCCCGCACATCAAGCATCCACACCGTTTGTGGCGAAAACGAGTTGGATGATTGGGTCACCGACAAGATGTCCTTTTGCACCCGCAAGGGCGGGATTGGGCCGGCAAAGCGGCTGGGAGTTAATGCAATCATCATACCCCCAATACGGCGCGGGAATAAACCTAGATCATTTATGATCCAAATTTCTTTCCGCCCCGTAATCACCCCAAACAACACGCGGAGTGCCTATGTCTCTTGATACCCTTCCCCAAAGCCCACAGCGCATCGCCATTATTGGCGGCGGTATTTCGGGGCTCGCTGCGGCCTATCTTCTTGAGGGGCAACACAGGGTCACCCTTTACGAGGCCGCGCCCTCGCTTGGCGGGCACGCGCGCACGATTGTTGCAGGCAAGAACGGCGACCAGCCTGTTGATACGGGCTTTATCGTGTTCAACTATGCCAACTATCCCCACATGACGCGCATGTTCGAGACACTTGATGTGCCTGTCGCCAAAAGCGACATGAGCTTCGGGGCGTCTATCAACAATGGCGAAATCGAATATGCCCTGCGCAACCTGAATTCGTTGACTGCGCAAAAGCGAAACCTGCTGCGGCCCGGATTTTTGCGGATGATCCGCGACATCGTGCGCTTCAACAACAAAGCAGAGTCGCTGGCTGACAACGACACCGCGACCATTGGCGACCTTATGGCCGACCTGCGTTTGGGCGATTGGTTCCAGCGTTACTATCTGATGCCTCTGTGCGGCGCGATCTGGTCTACGCCCCCCGATCAAATCCGCGGGTTCCCTGCGAAATCCTTGGTGCAGTTCTTTCGCAATCACGCCCTGCTCGGCGCCTCGGGTCAGCATCAATGGTGGACGGTCGACGGCGGCAGTGTTGAATATGTGAAACGGCTCGAGCATCACCTGCGCGGGCGCGGCGTTGCGCTGCACAAGAACACGCCTGTGCTTGGCGTTTCCCGCTCTGGCACGCAAAGCACAGTGCACGTGGCTGGGCGCGAGGATGCGACCTTTGATCAGGTGATCTTTGCTTGTCACTCGGATCAGGCACTGGCCCTGCTCACCCAGCCGACACCGCAGGAAAAGGCGGCGTTGTCGGCCATTCGGTTTCAGGACAACCAGATGATCCTGCATAGTGATGTCAACCAGATGCCCCAGCGCAAATCGGTGTGGTCAAGCTGGGTTTACAAGGCCGACACCACGCGGCCCGAGCCCGCAATCGGCGTGACCTACTGGATGAACAAGCTGCAAAACATCTCGCATGATGATCCGCTGTTTGTGTCCCTCAATCCTGCGCAGCCCGTGCCAGATCACCTGATCTATGACCAGAAAACCTTTCGCCACCCTGTCTTTGACGCCCCCGCGATCAAAGCGCAGCAACAGTTGACGGACATGCAAGGGCTGAACAATACTTGGTTTGCGGGCGCCTATACACGGCACGGTTTTCACGAAGACGGGTTTGCCAGTGCCGCGCGCATCGCCCGCCTGATGGAGCGCCAGATCGCATGACCGGTCACGCGGAACATATCGTGGGCCTCACAACCCACACGCGGCGCGGCGAAATCAAGCACCGGTTTCGCTACGGCGTTGACTATGTGCTGATCGATCCTGACGCGACCAACACACCGCGCCTGTTCTCACGCAACCGCTTTAATCTCGCGGCGGTTTACGACCGTGATCATGGTGGGCCTCTCAACGAAGGGCGCGGCGTGCAATGGGCGCGTGAGGTCTTCACCTCCGGTGGTTTGGATTGCGCGAAACTGCAAATCAAGCTGCTCACCCAGCCGCGGTTCCTCGGGCGGGTTTTTAAACCCGTTAGTTTCTGGCTTGCGATGGACCAAGACGACCTGCTGGCCGTGATTGCCGAAGTCTCGACGCCGTTCGGGGATCGGCATTCCTATCTGTGCCAGCCCCCCGTCCACGGGCCGATCACCCGCGAGACGCGGATCACCACGCCCAAGTCGCTGCATGTGTCGCCGTTCCAAGACGTGAAAGGCAGCTATGAGTTTGTTTTCGACATTTCACCTGACCGAATCTCGATCCTGATCGCACATCAAAACGGCGCGCAGGGGGTCATCGCGAACCTTGCAGGACCACGCGCGCCCATGACCAACACAAGCCTTTTGCGCGCCAGCCTGCGCCGCCCGCTTGGCGGGTTACGCACGCTTTTCCTGATCTACTGGCAGGCGCTTCGGCTGCGCCTCAAAGGCGCAAAATACCGCAATCGCCCTACACCGCCTAAAACAGAGGTAACTTAATGCTCTTTCTGACGAACCGCGTGAAACACGACTTTCTCGAGACCTGCGCCCAGCTCAAAACAGGGAGCCTGCGGTTGCGCACTCCGGAAGGAGAAGTGCATGATTTCGGGCAAGGGAGCCCCGCCGTCGAGATGCAAATCCACGACTGGTCCGTGATCACCGCCATCGCGGCGCGCGGCGATATCGGGCTTGGGGAAACCTATGTTGCAGGGCTTTGGGATACGCCATCTTTGCAAGACCTGACCGAAGTCGCGCTGAAAAACCTCGATCAATTCGAGGGCTACGCCTATGCGGGGTTCTGGAACGGGCTGAAATTCAAGTTCGTGAACCGCTTGATGCGCGCCAATTCGCAGCGCGGTGCGTCTCGCAATATTCGGGCGCATTATGATGTAGGCAACGAGTTCTACCAGCTCTGGCTCGACGAGAGCATGACCTATTCATCCGCGCTATTTGCGCAAGGCGAAACAGACCTGCAATCGGCGCAGCACCGCAAATATGACCGCATTCTTGAGCGGCTGGAGGGCGCAGAGAACGTGCTGGAAATCGGCTGCGGATGGGGCGGATTTGCAGAACGGGCCGCCGACACAGGGCGCCGCGTCACGGGACTCACCATCTCGCCAAGCCAAAAAGGCTACGCCGATGCACGCCTTGACGGGCGCGCCGACATTCGCCTGCAAGACTACCGCAAGAGCGAAGGAAAATACGACAGCGTCGTGTCGATCGAAATGATCGAAGCGGTCGGCGAGGACTATTGGCCGACCTATTTCGCGACCCTGAAATCAAGCCTCGCAGAGGGCGGACGCGCAATGGTGCAAGCGATCACCGTCGAGGACGACTACTTCGACACTTACCGCCGCACCTCCGACTATATCCGCCACTATACGTTCCCGGGTGGCATGTTGCTGTCGGACGGCGTGATCCGCGCACAGGCGGAACGCGCAGGGCTGGCTGTGACAGACACTTTCGCATTCGGTCAGGACTATTCACGCACCTGCGCGATGTGGCACGACCGCCTTGACGAAAAGGCGGAGCGGATCAAAAAGCTCGGCTTTGACGAAGGCTTTTTGCGCAACTGGCGCTACTACCTAAGCGTTTGCGCGGCCTCTTTTGCCGTTAGGCAAACTGACGTTGTGCAAGTGGAACTGGCCCATGCATAACCGTGAAACAATCTGGATCATCGGGGCGACCGAAGGGATCGGCGCGGCACTTGCTGCGGCATGGGCGGATAGGGGCGCGCGGCTGGTTTTGTCTGCGCGATCAGCCGACAAACTAGATGCGATGGTGGCCGACCTCGGGCACGAACATGTCGCCTTGCCCGTTGACGTCAGCGACCCCGCAAGCGTCACCGCAGCGGCAAAAACACTGGGCGAGATCGGCCCCGTCGACCGGATCGTGCATCTGGCGGCGCTCTACGATCCGGGCAAGGTGATGGACCTTGATCCAGACACCGCCACCAAGATTATCACCGTGAACCTCGCAGGCAGTTTCCACATCGCGCAAATCGCGCCTTCGGTGTTGCGCAGCGGCGGGCAACTGGCCCTTTGCGGATCGGTCGCGGGCTACATCGGATTGCCACAGGGGCAAATCTACTCGGCCACCAAGGCGGGCGTCATCAGCTTGGCGGAATCCTTGCGCGCCGAACTGAATGGCGTCATCGACGTGCGGCTGATTTCGCCGGGCTTTGTTGATACCCGCCTGACCCAGCGCAACGATTTCACCATGCCCGCGATGGTCACGCCAGAAACGGCGGCCAATGCGATCATCAAAGGGCTGACATCAGGGGCATTCGAGGTGCATTTCCCGCGCCGCCTCACTTACGCGCTCAAGGTGCTTAGCGTCTTGCCCTATTGGGCAGCCCTGCCGCTCACGCGGCGTCTCACCCGTTAACAAAGGACGCATCATGTCATCAAGATCACTTGCTATCGCCACCCTCGTTGCCGCCATCGCATTCGCTTTGTCGCCTTTCGTTACGCTTGGGTTCAACGGGTTCACCGAAGGGCAGTTTCCAGTCGTAATCGAAAATCCACCTGTGCAGCCAGCAGGCTATGCCTTCTCTATCTGGGGGCTGATCTATGTCTGGTTGATCGTCGGGGCGGGTTACGGGGTTTTGAATGCGGCAACCGACCCTGACTGGCGGGCGATGCGGACACCTCTTCTCGTCAGCCTCGTCATCGGATGTTTCTGGCTGGCGGCGGCAAATGCGGCGCCAATCCTTGCGACCGCGATGATCATCGTCATGGCCGCCACTGCGATCAGGGCGCTCTTGCAAGCCGGCAAAAGTGCGCCCGCCTATCAGGCGCGCCCTGTCGCGCTTTACGCAGGCTGGCTCACGGCGGCCACAGGGGTCGGCATCGGGGTGCTCTTGGGGGGCTACGGCATCCTGTCGGCGCAGGCCGCCGCAATCTTGTGCCTCATCGGGGTGCTGATTGTCGCCCTTGTAACCCAAGCGGCACGGCCCCGCGAATGGGGTTATCCCGCCGCTGTGATCTGGGCGCTAGTCGGGGTCGTCGTCGCAAATGCCGCGCCACTCAACCTACCCGTCACCGGACTGGCACTCGGCGGAATCGCCCTGCTAGGGGTCCGCACCTTCAAATCCCTTTCAAAAGGAGCAAGCGCATGAAGATCCTGACCCTCTATGCCGCAACAGCCGTCATTTTCTTTCTGGTGGATGCGATCGGGCTTCGACTTCTGGTCAAGCCGGTCTTTGACCGCCACATCGCACACCTGTTTGCCGACCCGTTTCGGGTGGTCCCTGCCCTGATCTTCTATCTCGGCTATGTGGGCGGGGTGCTCTACTTCGTTTCCGCGCCAGCCCTGCGCGCAGGCGATCCAATGGCGGCGCTCGTCGGTGGGGTGCTCTTGGGCCTGATGGCCTACGGAACCTACGAATTTACCAACTACGCGACCCTGCGGGACTGGTCGTTTGAACAGGTCGCCGTCGACACAATCTGGGGCGGGGTGCTCACCGGATTTGCAGCATGGGCAGGGGTTATGATGGCGCGGGCTGTCGGTTAACGCCGACACCCGCACACACTGTCAGTAGCCCATAAGAGTGCAAATTTCCCAATAGAATCAATAGGGAGCATTGGTAAGCCCTTGATTAATAAGGAATAAAGCGCGCGCCAATGGCGAGTCCTCCATAACCATGCAAATTTAACGCATAAGCATGCAAATCCTCAGTGTTAAATTCAGTCTATCCACATAAAAAAACCCGCGCAATGCGCGGGCTTCAATAACGAAACAGATTGAGGTGTGTCGAAACTTATTTCGCCTTTTGCGCCTTGGCCTTCGCTGCGACCTCTTTCCGCCGAACCATATCCAAGATCTTTTGGGTGTCGAACGCAGCTTCATAGTCATCCGTCACAAAAGGAGAATGTCCGATTGGGAACGCGGTTCGATCGGTGAATGCCCTGCAAAAACTTGACCTGCCAACATGATCGGCATCAGCTGCATGAGCGATTTTCAGTGCGCTGATCACAAGCTCAATCAATAGACCCCAGCGATTTCCTGAACTAAATGCCAATCGCTTGAAGAAGTCTTCCGTCCATAAATCCTTAGGAAAAATCATATCAACTTTGCCGGCATAGAGGTGGCAAAGGTCATTGATCTCACTCAGGTCGGCCTGATTGTATGATCGGATTTCACCGAATTCGATCGGTCGCAGAAGGTAAGAAAGTTGCTCTTCCTCAGATACATAAGCGGTCAAATCATCGACCCCAGACAAGATCAACATCAACGGCCAATCTGTCCGCTTGAGCAAAGACTTGAAACTATCCAGAACAACCCGCCGGACTGCAGCGCTTTTACCCGAAAAGATGTGTTGGCATTCATCGAAATGGATACCAATGACCCCCTGCTCTTTCGCTTGAAAAAAGACCTTGTCCCATACGTCGTCTTGGTTTGAACGGCTGGCCAATTTATCCGAACCGTTGACGCCATAACCAAGCGCATCTTTCAGGGTCCTTTTGCCGAGTTCCTTGAAGCTTAAGGAACCACTCAATGTAACCTTCTCGATCATTGCGGGGCGACCGTCTGGCATAATTGTGGAACCGTCATTTACAGCGCTCAGCATGTTTGCGATTTCATCCGACTTCCCGGTGCGTGATGGTCCCGTAACAATTAGACCGCGCGCCTCAAACGGCCTCTCGTTGGCCGCCTTGGCAGCGTAATCCGTAATCATCCACTCCATGCCAGCGCGAAGTTCTTTGGCCCTCTCAAACGCATAGTGGGCGCCCTGAAGGGTTTTCGTGACGGCAAACGTTTTTTCTTGAATGAAACTCATGACAGTTTTCCTGTGTTTTTGGGGGGCGCAAACTTAGCCGTTTCTGGCGTGATGATCTCATTGGCCTGATCTTCGATCTGCGCGGTGCCGTGGTCGGGCAAATCATCACGCACAGCGTCCATGATACGTCCAGCCTGAACTGTCCCAGCCATTGGCTCCGACTGGCGCAGATCCTGCATGCCCCTACGAATAACTTGAGCCTTTTTGAGCGCTTCAGGCCACGTGTGAAAGCTTCGCGGCACTTTTCGCTCACGCATCTTTTGCGTCATGTCAGCTTCGAGATCACCGCGGACCTTAGCGAGATGACTTTCGATCAGCCGCGTTTCTTCGGGTGCTTCCTTGCGGGCCTGAAGTGCGACGTCCAAAAATTCGTGTAACGTCAAGTCTCGCATCGCGGTCCAAGTCAACTCAACCAGGATCGGCTCCGGGCGCCCAACCACCAAAATCGTGGCACTGGCAATGTTGTCGGGATCGACAAAGACAGTGACTTTACCTTTTACCGCATCACGGACGTCTTGAAGGTCTTTCGAATTGTAAGGCAGGTTCAAAAACTTGACCCCATCATCTGTGACTTTGGCCTCATCCGACCACCCAAGCTGAATCCGTCTGTCATGATCGGCAGGTGGAAGAATGCACCCGTATTCATCATTTACTGCTCTTGCCATGTTAGCTGGCCGTGCGCCCATCATTGTCACACCGTAGTGACGCTCCTGGGGATACACGTCGATCAAGTAGCGCGTGATGATCCCGTAGAGCTCTTCGACATCAAGGACGCCACTTGCGATTGGGTCATATCCAGGCACCTGCCCTGCACGACGCCCTGTGTAACCGGTAAGCATACTGATCAGCACACTTTCGATCGTGCCAAAAATCCGCTCGACATAGGGCTTATCGACGCCACGATAGGTGCGCGCATCAACAGTCTGCGTTCGAATTCCGCTGGCAGTCGATTTCACTTCTGAATTTCGGAGACCAGTCCCGTTATCGCCCTTCATACAGCCGATACCAACAGCAGGCATCGGCTCGCACTCACACCCGTATTTACGCGCTTCACGTGTTTTATCACGCGTTGCCATTCTGATAACTTCCAAAGTTACCTCATGAGAGGGTGTATCCGTCAATGCCCAACCAAGTGGGTTGCGAGTTGCAACATCAAGCATCAAGACAAGCCAAATTCGGGTTTTGATAATCTCATCAATTTCTTCGAGGGCCTCTTGCTGCTCGGGGCTTAAGCGGTCCCAAATCCCTTTCCTCCGCGCCTCCACAATCAATGACAGTTTGCACTCGTCAATTTCGACCTCCTCACCGATCATAAGCGATCGATAATCAGTCGACCCACTTGTTCGGTTATTCAAAGCCCATCGCTCACCCTCTCGCGCAATATCAACGGCCGTCTTATTTAGGTTCTTGATTTGGCGCGTAATGGTTTTGTGGGCGACCGCTTTCAGTTCTTTAAGATCGTTGCGTCGACGAGATTCATTTTCAACAACGACCAAGTCGGTATGTTTTCTTAGAACTGCTGCAGGCGTTGGTTTCCTCGTATCGAGGTAAACACTTTCAATGGCCTCCGAAATCAGCTCGTAAAGACGCTGGCAAACTCCGTGGTTTGTCCGATTGCCACGAAAATGAGAGTGGTCGGGAAGAACCATGTCGTCATACCCAGATTCCACCCATTGTTCGTATTTCTGCATGAGTGTTCGACCAGCAGGCATCACCGCCAAAAACGAAATCGAACCACCTCGCATAACTACCGCAATAGGGTGCTCGGTATATTCCTGACGCGCAATCGCAGCGATCTCTTTCCGCGTTTCTAAGTCGTTGAGACCCGTCGCGTAAATGCGAAGTCCTCCATCTTCTAACTCTTTGATCCCGCGCATTACAGCGCCAAGAAACCTCTTTTGTTGACGCACTTTAGGCGTAAGCTGCGCTTCATGGTGCAAACCACCATCGCGAATACGCGCACTTCCAGCGGCAAAACTCTTATGACCGTTAGCGGCAGACGTGCCAGGACGGCTCAACGTCGAAATCATCTCTCGATAGGTCAAAACAGAGGTTTGCCCAGTCTCGACGCTCACCGCATGGTAGGCACCATTCTTGCTTTGAGTAACGACCTGCTTCCCCGCACTGGGATGAGAAAACTCCATCCCACGCGCGATGTTGTATTTTGGTTTCAGCATGTTTCGGTCCTCCAGATCCGTGAATGATGACAAATGACTGCGTCCATGTTGGCGCCAAGTCGGCCTCTAGCGATCAACCGAAGGCAGGACTGGAAAACGCGGGCTTTCGAAAGGTTCATTGCCTTGCAAAGATCCTTCATTAGCCACAGCGTCTTCAGTTCTTGAACTGCTTCAAAAACCATTTCGTCGGCCAAATCGTCCGGCTGAAACATCACCAATCGATGCATCCTGCGAAGGTTTTCACGCCTTGGACGCGTGTAATCATTCGCATTGATGACAATGAAATCATCTGCCTCTGTTCGGGGGTAAGCAGCCCGAATTGCTTCGATCTCATCCCACACTTTTGGCTTTAGTAGGCTCTCCTCATAGCGAACAAAAACTAACACCCGCCGGCCAGAGATCGTGGTCAGCCGAATATCAATTGTGTGCGGTTTTGTGCGCCCTTTCGGATATTCGTAGTCGAATGTAAGTGGCTGGAACTCAACATCATAGGTCTCTGGTGAGAGCAAAAGCTCTTCGCCCACAGCGACCTCGGCCTGACTCTCTACAAGCCCGATTTCCTCTTTGAAGCCCGTCGCCGCAACTTTGTATACGAATGTCGAGGTTTGTGACGTGGCGCTAGTTCTAATTGGGTTTCGGTCGTGGCGGCTTGGCAAAACTCCATGAATTTCGCGTAGCTCAATCTTAGACTGGCGAGGTAGTTTCTTAATCCCATAGAGGGTTTCGACGTCGTCAATATCATCAAGTGACATAGCTTCTCCAATTCTGGAAATCGGAATTTCCAGCTGAATTCGATGTAATTTGGATCGTGGCCTTCCAGGCGCTTGATCGAAATTCACGAGGGGGCTTGGCTTAATTCACGCAGAAAAATTTGAGCGGGAATTTTGAGCCAAGAATATGATTGGGGTTCCGGTCATTTCGCCGACCGGCACTGCATTTCATCTAGGCAGAGGCGACCGGTCGTTGGCGTTACCAGCGATCGGTCACTCATGCGTGACGTGCTCATATTGAGGGAAATCCGTTGCCTCGAAGGCTGCTATGAACTATCAGTTCATGTGTGGTAGCTGGATTTCCAGTCACAAAAGGGTTTGACTGTTAGCGCAGTTAAGCCCTTTTCTTTGCCCTGTTATTTCATTGCTCGCTCCTTTCGGCATTTTAGTTGAGCGGCCCTACATGAGTAGTAGAACCACGTGTTTTGGGTAGGCTTTCAGCGTTTTCACACATATCGATTCGAGTCAAATCATCCTTCTAAATCAATATGTTGCGAGGATTCTGAGCCTCTCGTTTTTCGCAAGTTGTGTATCTGACAAATACAACCTTTTCGCTTCGTCTTTTCACGTGACAACCAATCAATAGCAGGAAGGTGTCCGCGGTTCTAGCGATGTAGCTGTGCTGAAAAAACTTCTATCAGACACTGATAGAATCGAAGAAATTTACAGCTTCCTGTTGGACGCTATTCTAGACCTTCAGTTCTACTTTGACATTTAAGGCAGACTCGCGTCTTTGCTTAATCAAGCTAAACGCTGGGGAGCGCTGTATGAGTTTTGCCGAAAAAATCGTTGCCTTCGACTTTTCGACGATTGAGGACATTACTCAACTATTGCAGCATGCAATCCGAAAACGCGCAGGGAAGACAAACTTAAAGGCGCTCAATGATGTTGAAACACGCTTCAATATAAAAACGCAGACGCCAACCATTTCCCGCGAGCTAGACCTTACTTATGTCGCAAGCCTCATCGAGAGCTTTGAGCAGGCTGATCGCGTGAAGGCCGTGATCAGCCTAATTTCGAATGCGAATATCGAGAATGCATTGATTAACACTCAGTTGATTGAGGACACTCTTAAATATTGCGGCCCATACAAAGTCATCCGTTTCTCATTCCCTGCAGCAATTGTGGCATGTTTAACCTATGCCAACACGGTCTCCCGCCCTACTCGGCGCGACAGAGCGCCAGCTCCTGTAGTATACGCGGGGATTGAGGCGGATTTATCTCTCGTAGCGGTTACAGCACTTTTTCTGGAATTACCTATTCACGTTGAAACTGGGACGCCGTGGGAAACAGAAGTCATAGACACTGACGATGATGTTGACGACGAACCTACTATCACGGCACCTGGCCTTGAGGTTACCTGCCCCCCTGCTGTCTTTACCTCTGACGATTGGTCTGGTTATCAAAAAAAAGACGACGAAATCGAACCCAGCATTCGTAAAACCAAAATTCCACGCGCGGTCGACAATAAGAAATTTGATCTAGAAAGCGTCATGCTGGCCTACCTTGCAACGCGGCCATCGTCATCGTTGGCTTTTGTTTCTCATGACTTCCTGACAACACCAAAACGGTCCAGGGCACACACGCGAAAAATTCTTCGGAAATCTGGCAGAATGCGGAGTGTCGCCGCGATTCATGATCTAAAAAAAATAACCCGCTTTGCAGTCGAGCTTGGTGCCGCAGACCAGCATTATGATAATGTTATAATGAAAAGTGCGAACCGTCTCCCGCAGCAGTTTGAATTTGAAGCAAGGGAACTTCGGGGGGCGAACCAGACAATTAGTCCTGCCGAAATAGAAAACCTTCAAGGTGTCCTACTACCATCCAAATACCTCGGAAACGGTCCTACAGCCGGCAATGAGCTTCAGAAGATATTTGAAAACCTGCATAGGCCAGTCAGAACACGGTTGGCAGACCTGTTCGATGTTATTCGCCCAAAAACGACCCGCCATGATTCCAACGGGGATTTCCCAATAACCGAAGTGCGTGCCGGCGACATTACCGAATTGGGAGAGATTGCAGAGACCTCTCGACAGCTTTTGGTGATGACTACAAAAGCCGACAAGCTTGAAGAGCAGGAACTCAGCCCTGGAGATATTCTACTTGCTCATCGCGGCCCTGTTGGTCGCGTCGCCTACTACGTTCCAAAACTTGGCGATGACGGAAGCGATCTAAAAGTATGGGCGGGCCAATCCGTAATGATTTTGCGGGCTCGCACCAAATCAGCAGACCAAATTGGAAGACCAGCCTGCGATCCACGTATGCTGTTCATGTATCTGCAATCTCCGGTAATTCAAAAATACTGGAGAGAAACGGCAACCGACATACGAAGCCCGTCCCTTTCCATTGGCAGCATCGAACGGCTTGAAATTGCCGAGCCGCTTCTCGTTTTTAAGAACAAGTCCAAAGAAAATGTTGCACACAACAAGAAATTTGCCGCACGGCAAAAACTCTTTTTAAAGGCATTTCAAACGCGCCAAGATACTCTTGTCAGAATAAATCGGCTTCAGTCACAATTGGAACGTGACCTTAACAAGGTCTCCGCGGGAATATTGAATTTTTGAAATATGCTTAGATGACCGCAATCCAGACATTGGAACAAGATGCAGCGAACGGCGGTTGAGAGCCCAAAGTGCCAGTTTTCTGTCTCGCAGCGAATGACGGCTATCCCGCCTTCATAGAAAATGAACGTGGTAGCGTTCTTTGAGTAAAACAGTGGAATGTCTGGACACGAGGCAAACTGAAGGTATGGATAGGCTTCATGCTTGCCTCGTGGAAAGGGGAAGTCGAGATCTAAACGGGCGCTTCTTTTGCCCCTGTCATAAAGGCCACCGCGTCGGACATCGTATAGTCCTTGGGATCGATGACGCAGAGCCGTTTGCCCAAACGGTGCACATGGATGCGATCCGCGACCTCGAACACATGCGGCATGTTGTGGCTGATCAGGATGATCGGAATACCGCGTGAGCGCACGTCGAGGATCAACTCCAGCACGCGGCGGGATTCTTTGACGCCGAGCGCCGCGGTTGGCTCGTCTAGGATGATGACCTTAGACCCGAATGCTGCTGCGCGGGCCACAGCCACGCCTTGCCGCTGACCGCCCGAGAGCGTCTCAACTGCTTGGTTGATGTTCTGGATCGTCATCAGGCCAAGTTCCGACAGCTTATCGCGTGCAAAGTCTTGCATCTTGCGTTGGTCCATCTGGCGAAAGACCGAGCCCATGATCCCCTCTTTGCGGATTTCCCGACCCAAGAACATGTTGTCAGCAATGGACAACGCTGGCGACAAAGCGAGGTTTTGGTAAACCGTCTCGATCCCTTCGCGGCGCGCGTCATCTGGCGACTTGAAGTGAACAGGTTTGCCGTCGACGAGAACCTCGCCGTGGTCGGGTGTGACCGCGCCAGACAGCGCCTTGATCAGCGTTGACTTGCCCGCGCCGTTATCGCCGATAACTGCACAAATCTCACCAGGGTAGAGGTCAAAATCGGCCCCATCCATGGCGATTACAGTGCCATAGCGTTTCATCAGACCGCGTGCACGGATGACTGGTTGAATATCACTCATTTCGTGGCCCTCCGCAGCCATTGGTCAAGGGCAACAGCGATCAGAACAAGGTTGCCCGCTGCAAACATTTGCCAGTAGTCGTCAACGCCTGCGAGCGAGAGACCTGTGTTGAATACACCGACGATCATAGCTCCTAAAACAGAGCCTAGGATTGACCCACGGCCACCAAAGAGCGAGGTGCCGCCGATCACAACAGCGGTGATGCTGGCGAGGTTGATGTCGGTAAATCCGATTGGTGAAATTGAGCCAACGCGCCCCGCTGCGACCCATCCCGCAAAGCCGCAGATGAGGCCCGCGAGTGCGTAGACTGAGATCAAAGTGCGGTTGATTTTGATGCCAGAAAGCATAGCTGCGTCCGGATCATCACCGATGGCGTGCACATGCCGCCCCCATGCAGTTTGATTTAGTAGATACCAAACAACGATTGCGAGAACTATCAAAGCTATCCCTCCATAGGTCAGCACGAAGCCACCGAACCGCAGGGAATTGCCAAAGAACAGAATACTTGGCGCAAGTTCGCGAATGTCTGCACCGCGAATTGATTGCGAGCCAGAATACCAAAGAAGAAGCGCTGTGAAGACCGATAGGGTCCCGAGGGTAACAATGAACGGTGGGAGCTTTACGTAAGTCACGAGGAAACCGTTCAGCCAGCCCATTAACGCGCCAAAGAACATCGACACAGTCACAGCAAAGAATGGCGGCACCCCGAAATCGACTGCTAAGCGCCCCATAATCATAGAAGATAGCACCATAATCGCGCCCACAGACAGATCGATGCCTGCAGTGAGGATGATCAGGGTCTGCGCAATGGCGACGACACCTGTCACTGTGACTTGCTTGAGCACTAGCGAGAGCACGCCCGGCGACATAAAGTTCGGGGCGATAATGCCAAAGCAGATGACGCTGACAAGCAGCACCATCGCAGGAATGATTGTTGGATTGCGGCGCAAAATGCCGCGTAAAATATAGCCGATGGTTTTATCATCGCGCGCAAACGAGGCCACGGATTTATCGGCGGCGGAAAGCCCTGCCTCAAAATCAGAGCCTGCGGGCGCTTCTGGTTTCTGGTCAGTCATAATCTGTGTTTTCCCCAAACTTGTCCGGTCCGATTGTGAGAAAAAGGGCGACATCGCAATGCCGCCCTTTCACTACTCTAGCGTGCTAAAGGCTTAGCCCCAGCAGAGCTCAGTGCCCTTGTCGCTGTCAATAGATGGCACGCCATCTGCTGGTGCGTCGGTCACAAGGTTCACACCTGTGTTGAAGAACGTCAGACCGTCAGACGCCGATGGCTTTGTGCCGTCGGCCGCGTAAGCCGCGATTGCCTCGATGCCTTTGGACGCCATCAGGAGTGGATACTGCTGAGATGTAGCGCCGATCACGCCATCTTTGACGCTTGCAATGCCAGGGCAGCCGCCGTCGACGGAAACAACAAGAACGCCTTCAGCTTTACCCGCGTTTTGCAGTGCTTGGTAAGCACCCTCAGCGGCAGGCTCGTTGATTGTGTAGACCACGTTGATGTCAGGGTCTTTTGCGAGCAGGTTTTCCATCGCAGTGACGCCACCCTCAACGGATGCCTGTGAGGTCTCATGACCGATGACTCGTGGATCAGTTTCAGACCCCATCACGGCCAAGTTAGGCACTTCGATGCCGAAGCCAACAAGGAAACCCGTGTCGCGTGCCACGTCCACAGAGATGTTGTCTTTGTTGATGTCGAGCATGCCGATTTTCGCGTTTGCAGCCTCGTCGCCGAGTGTTGCCGCAGCCCACTGACCGATCAGCAAACCTGCTTCAAAGTTATCAGTCGCGAATGTCATGTCTTGAGCTTCTGGATCGGCAAGTGGTGTATCAAGCGCGATAACCAACACGCCTGCAGCGCGGGCGTCTATCAAAGCTGGACCAACAGAATCGTTAGACGGAGTGATCAAGATACCCTTGGCGCCAGAGGCCACACAGTTTTCAATCGCGTTGATCTGTGGGGCAGCGTCGCCGTCAGTGATACCTGCGTAAGCTTGGAAATCCATGCCAGCTGCGGTTGCGGCAGCCTCGGCGCCTTCTTTCATTTTCACGAAAAACGGGTTGGTGTTGTTCTTGGTGATCAAGCAAGTCAGGTCAGCGGCAGATGCCATACCAACGGATGCGATAAGGGCCAATGCGGACCCAGCCAGTAATTTCTTCATCGTTTCCTCCCAGAAATCAATTTGTGTGGGGCGCCTGCCCCAATCTCCCAGCGTTCTGCATGTTGCAGTTGCTGGGCGTAACATTGCGCGATTCTGTCCCTGCGTCAATTAATTAGTTAACTTTCTTTATTAATTCACTTCTGGTATGTTTTCTTAAGGAAAGCACAGATAAGGTGTGCAAAATGGATGACGGATTAGTTAGAGCACTGAGCATTGGTTTAAGCCAAAGGGGCGTGAGGGATCACAACGAACGCCTGCTACTTTCGCTTATCCAGCGCCACGATTCGCTCCCCGGAAGTGACCTTGCCAAGATTGCAGGCCTCTCCCCGCCAACCGTTTCCGGCATCTTGCGCCAGCTTGAAGCTGATGGGCTTATTGAGCGTGGTGACCCTGTGCGCGGCAAGGTGGGTAAACCCTCGGTTCCTATGCGGCTCGCGGCAAACGGTGCTTTTGCTTTTGGGATCAAGATTGGGCGCAGGTCGGCCGATCTGATGCTGATGGATTTTCGGGGAGGCACGAAGGGCCAGCTCCAGATCACTTATGACTACCCCGTCACACAAACCGTGCTCGATTTCCTAGCGGACGGTCTTGCAGAACTGAGCGCCACTCTATCAAGCGACGAAAAAACGCGCATTTGTGGTATCGGAGTTGCGGCCCCGTTTGAACTTTGGAATTGGGAAGAGCCCAAGGATATCCCGCCTCATTCCTTTGTGTCATGGAGAGACGTGGATATGGCCGCCGAGATCGCCAAATTCAGCGACCTGCCCGTCGTGCAAATGAACGATGCAACCGCCGCCTGTCAGGCCGAACACACTTACGGGCGCGGCAAAGAATTTCAGGACTACGCCTACTTCTACATTGGGGCCTTCATCGGCGGCGGCATCGTGCTGAACAATTCCGTCTACATTGGACGGCAGGGGAACGCAGGTGCACTCGGTTCCCTGCGTAGCATCAGCCCCATCGGTGAGAGTATGCAACTTGTCGATATGGCCTCGATCCATCAGCTGGAGGCGCGACTGCGCGAGGTCGATATCGACACGCGCCAGCTTTGGGATGACCCTGAAAGCTGGACGAAATTAGGTCGATATGTAGAGCCATGGTTATTGCAGACCGCTCAGGAACTGGCCAAAGCCAGCCTTTCAATCTGCTCGGTCATTGATTTTGAGGCGATCCTGATTGACGGCTCATTCCCCGCCAGCCTGCGCGAAGACCTCGTGAACCGCGTTCGCCGCTATGTCGCGACACAAGACACCCGCGGCCTGATCCCGCCAAAGATTGAAACAGGTAGCATCGGCGGCAACGCCCGTGCGCAGGGGGCTGCTTGCGAACCAATTCGTGCGCAGTTTTTTCTAAATGCAAATGTCGGACAAGGCGTTTTGTAAATGAAAATTAAGGCCTCTGGAACCTTGGGAATTAGAAATGATCAAGAAAGTTTGAATTTTGAAGGGGTTTATGGCGGGGAACATAGCCTTGGAAAGACTTCAACCGACTGTCAGGAAACTGACCCCAGCAGCTTTGAAAACGGAATGAGCGACGGATCGGTCCTAAGTCCACTTTCCGATCGGTGCCGTTCGCCAAATATGCAGCAAAACAAAAGCAGTCATTGAACACTTCAAAATCAATAGCAGCTTTGTCCGCATTGTGTGAATTCGTGCGTGGTGCAGCGAATGGCAATACATATCAAACCAGCGAATGGGAGAGCGCAACTGCATTGTTTTATATACATAGATGTTAAGGAAAGTGTGCAGCCTCAAACCCATTTTACCTGTCACAATGGGCCATTTCTCGTGTCGAGGCTGCAAAAAATGCACTTCATTTGGTGCCAAATCATGCAGCATCGCTATCGTCCGCCAACACTGGGTTATTTGGCCAAATTCGATTTCGAATGTAATTCAACATCGCAAAGCTTGTAAGCCGACACCAATCCGATAGTCTGATCAAATACTTATGGGAAGATGGGAATGAAAAGACACCTCCTCTCTGAAAGAGACATTTGCAGTAAATACATTATGCCGGCATTGATCGCGGCAGGCTGGGATCTAAAGACCCAGATTTCAGAAGAGACGACGCTGACTGATGGTCGCATTATTGTCCGCGGTAAAATGGTTGCTCGCGGCCCGAAGAAGCGTGCCGATTACGTTCTGTATTTGAAACCCAACGTCCCGATTGCCGTCATTGAAGCAAAAGTTAACAAGCTCAGCGTCGGTGACGGAATGCAGCAAGCGTTGACCTATGCTAACATGCTTCGTGTTCCATTTGCGTTTTCATCCAACGGGGATGGGTTCGTTTTCCATGACCGAACAGGTCAGTCTGCCGAAATGGAAACGCTGATTGGGCTTGATGACTTTCCTTCACCGGAGATCCTTCTTGCTAAATACAAGGCATGGAAGGGTTTATCAGATACCCAAGCAGAGAAGGCCCTCTATCCGTATTATGAAGAGGGAAAGACGCCGCGCTATTACCAGATGAACGCGATCAACGCTTCTTTGGAGGCAATTTCAAAAGGCCAAAACCGTTTGCTTCTTGTTATGGCAACAGGCACCGGCAAGACGATGACCGCATTCCAAATCATCTGGCGCCTTTGGAAATCCGGCGCGAAGAAGCGCGTTCTCTTTCTTGCAGATCGAAACATCCTGATCGACCAGACAATGATCAACGATTTCCGCCCCTTCATTGGAGATATGGCCAAGTTATCGTCGCACGCCAAAACCATTGAGCGCCCCGATGGCAGCCTGGAAAAAGTTACTTTGGCCGTTGACAAAAAACGGCGCATCAATACGGCATACCAAATCTATCTGGGCCTTTATCAGGCCCTGACCGGCCCACAGGAATCCCAAAAGATATTCAAGGAGTTGTCGCCTGACTTCTTTGACTTGATCATCATCGACGAGTGCCACCGCGGTAGCGCAGCTGAGGACTCCGCGTGGCGAGAAATCCTCGATCATTTTTCAAGCGCGACGCACATCGGCCTCACCGCGACCCCGAAGGAAACGGAATACGTCTCCAACATCGATTACTTTGGGGAACCCGTCTACTCCTACACCTTACGGGAAGGGATCGACGACGGATTTTTGGCTCCATACAAGGTGATAAAGTGTCATATTGATAGAGATGTAGAAGGATACAGGCCAGAGGCTGGTCAGGTCGATCGAGATGGAGTGGAGGTTGACGACCGCATCTACAACACCAAGGATTTCGATCGCGTCATCGTTATTGATGACCGCACCAAGCTTGTAGCACGCCGTGTGACCCAATTCCTGAAAGAGAGCGGCGACCGGATGCAGAAGTCGATAATCTTCTGCGTCGATCAAGAACATGCCGCGCGCATGCGACAGGCTCTGATCAATGAAAATCAAGATTTGGTCGCAAAGGACACTCGATATGTCATGCGGATCACAGGCGGCGACAAAGATGGGGTGAATGAACTCGCGAATTTCATCGACCCTGAAGCCGCCTATCCTGTGCTTGTTACGACCTCACGCTTGCTCAGCACTGGCGTGGATGCTCAGACTTGCCGTCTAATCGTTCTTGATCGTCAGATCGGGTCCATGACAGAGTTCAAACAAATTGTCGGCAGAGGCACCCGTGTGCATGGCGACACTGGCAAATACTATTTCACACTCATGGATTTCCGGGGCGCGACAAGCCATTTCGCTGATCCCGACTTTGATGGCGACCCTGTCCAGATTTACGAACCGAAGGGTGATGGCCCTATGGTTCCGCCGGATGAAGCCGACGATGCTCCCACCACTGGTGGAGAAGGACCTGACAGTTCAAATGAACCAGAAGACATCGAAATCCTAATCAACCCTAACGATGAGGACGATGCGGGGTGTGTGCTCGGGACAAACGGCACCGGTCCAATTCGTAAAATCTATGTCGATGGTATTGGCGCGACGATCATCAAAGAACGGGTGGAATATCTAGATGCCGACGGAAAGCTTGTTACTGAAAGCCTCAAAGACTTCACTCGCAAGCATCTCACACGACGCTACGCATCGTTGGATGACTTTCTGAAACGCTGGAATGCTGAAGAACGCAAGCAAGCCATTTTTGATGAACTTGCCGAAGAAGGCCTGGACTTAAACATGATCGGCGCCGAACTCGGACAGGACCTCGATCCTTTCGACCTCGTCTGCCACGTTGCGTTCGATGCCAAGCCGCTGACACGGAAAGAACGCGCCGAAAACGTCAAAAAGCGGGACGTATTCAACCGCTATGGCGCTCAGGCCAGAGCAGTTCTGGAAGCACTCCTTGAAAAATATGCCGACGACGGTGTATTCGATCTCGACGACACCAACATCCTGCAAATCAATCCATTCTCCCATATGGGAACACCGATTGAACTCATGCGCGCATTCGGGAAAAAGCCTGATTATTTGCGGGCCGTTCATGATCTGCAGAACGCTCTGTATGAAGAAAGCGCATAACCACAATGAGGTTTGGCCAACAAGGGACGTTTGATTTTTTCTGCGGCTTTTATGCAATTGCAAATGCTTTCCGCTACCTCGAGTGCCGTAAAAAGGCGAAACTGCTTGGTGCAGAATACTTTTTCGATGTTTGTTGCGATGAAACAATTATCCCTCTCGATGAGCTTAACAGAAATGGCATAGCATTTGGCGAAATGCATCGCCTGGTAGAGGAGTGCATTAAACAATCGGGATCGGCGCACCTGCAGGTAAGGCGTGCAAACAAGAACCGCCGAACGCTAAAAACCTTCGTCCAAGAGCTCGAAAATTTTTTCCTACCAAATTCAAAGTCGAAATGCGCAATCTTACGGATCACTTCGCCAAGCGATCACTGGATTGTAGTTACATATGACACCAAATATGGCTGGAAGAAGATCGACAGCATCGCGAAGAAAAATCCGGTGAAACCCTTCTTGATAGAGGAAATATACATCGGAGAAGTCAAAACCGCCTCCGAAGGCAAAACTTGTATAAAGCCGAGTGAACTCCTGTTAATTGAAAAGACTGAATAACATGTCTATGAGAAACCTCGTCAAATCCATCCAAGACGTCATGCGCAAAGACGTTGGCGTCGACGGTGACGCACAGCGATTGTCACAACTCGTTTGGATGTTCTTCCTCAAAATTATCGACGACCAAGACGAAGCGATGGAATTCAACAGCGAAGACTATACGTCGCCAATCCCAGAGAACCTTCAGTGGCGGAATTGGGCCACTGATCCTGAGGGCATCACTGGTGATGATTTACTGACCTTCGTAAACGACGACCTCTTCGCGACGCTCAAGGAATTGCCAGGCAAGACACCTCGGGCCAAAGTGGTCCGCTCTGTCTTCCAAGACGCCTACAACTACATGAAATCCGGCACGCTTATGCGTCAGGTCATCAACAAGATCAACGAAGTGGACTTCAACTCTCTGACCGAACGTCAGCACTTCGGCGACCTTTACGAGCAGTTACTCAACGACCTTCAGAACGCAGGCAACTCCGGCGAATACTACACGCCCCGCGCCGTCACTGCCTTCATCGTCAAGCAGATGGACCCGCACCCCGGCGAGATCCTGATGGACCCCGCTTGTGGCACAGGTGGCTTCCTGACCTGCGCTATGCGCCACATGCGCGAGAATTACGTCAAACGGCCAGAGGACGAGGCCCTCATGCAGGCCTCCCTCCGCGCGGTGGAAAAGAAACCGCTGCCCCACATGCTCTGCACAACCAACATGCTGCTCCACAACATCGAAGAGCCGTCATGGGTCAAGCACGACAACACCCTTGCCCGTCCGCTAATCAGCTGGACGAAGGATGAACGCGTCGACATCATTCTCACCAACCCGCCGTTTGGTGGCAAGGAAGAGGACGGGATCGAGAACAACTTCCCTGCTTTCAAGACACGTGAAACAGCTGACCTCTTCCTCGCCCTCATCATTCGCCTGCTCAAGAATAACGGCCGAGCAGCCGTGGTTCTCCCCGATGGCTCGCTCTTTGGCGAAGGCATCAAAACGCGGCTTAAGGAACACCTCCTCAAGGAATGTAACCTGCACACCATCGTGCGCATGCCCAACTCGGTATTCAAACCCTACGCCTCCATCGGCACCAACCTGCTGTTCTTTGAAAAGGGCACGCCAACGCAAGACGTCTGGTATTGGGAGCACCGCGTGCCAGAGGGGCAAAAGGCCTACTCAATGACGCGACCAATCAAGCTGGAGCATCTGGATGACTGCGCCGAATGGTGGGGCGGTGTGGACCGCGAGGGCCGCGAGGGCCGCGAGGAAAACGAGCAAGCATGGAAGGTGTCAATCGACACGATCCGCGAGCGTGGCTTTAACCTCGACATCAAAAACCCCCACGTGGTCGAAGATGACCATGGCGACCCAGAAGACCTGCTGAACGATCTAACCAAGGCAGAGACTTCCGTCGAAAGCCTACGCGCCGAGTTGAAATCCATCCTGACCGAGGCGCTGGCCCGATGAACGCCGACCGTCTTTTGGAACATTATGAGAAGATCAGCGATGCGCCAGATGCCATCGTGCGGCTACGAAGGTTTGTTCTAGATCTTGCAGTGCGCGGGAAACTGGTAGCACAGATCTCGGACGAAGAACCAGCATCGGTGCTTTTGAAAAAAATTGAAGCTGAGAAAGCTGAGCGTCTACAAGGTATACGTGTTTCGACAGCAATTTCCCTAGAAAATGTTTCAGCTCTAGATCAGGAGTTTTTGCTGCCGTCCGGATGGATTTGGCAACCGCTTGGCAACATTATCAAACTTTGGAATGGCTTTGCTTTCAAGAGCGCCGACTTCAAGGCATCTGGCGTTCCGGTCATCCGCATTGGCAATTTAGTTGACGGCGAGGTTTCACTTTCGTCAGCAAAATGTGTTACGGATGAGACCGCAAATTCTGTTTCGCAGGAAGTCTGGATACCTGAGAATGCTCTTTTGCTCGCAATGTCCGGAGCAACTACTGGAAAAACAGCCTTCAACCGCACTGGCCACCAACTTCTTCTAAACCAACGTGTTGGGCGCATTGAGGCGTTCTCAACAAGTATCAAGTTTGTAAGAATATTTTTCGAGACTGTGATAGCGCGAAACCTGAGCATTTCATTGGGTAGCGCGATCCCGAATTTAAGTTCAAAACAAATCAATGAAACCGCTTTTCCTCTCCCACCCCTCGCAGAGCAGCATCGGATAGTGGCGAAGGTCGATGAACTCATGGCGCTCTGTGATCGGCTGGAAGAGGCCCGCAAGACCCGCGAAGAGACGCGCAACAAGCTCACCGCCGCCAGCCTCGGCCGACTGACCGCCGCCGACACAACACCCGAGGACTTCCCCGCCCACGCCCGCTTCGCCCTCGAGACCCTCCCCACCCTCACATTCCGCCCCGACCAAATCAAAACCCTCCGCCAAACCATCCTAAACCTCGCCGTGCAGGGGAAGCTTGTGGAGCAGGATGAGGCGGATGGTTCGGGTGAACAGTTGTTGGTTCAGGTTCGAAAGCGGAAAAAAGAAGACGTTGAACCGCAAGAAATGAAGCGTTCGACCAAGTTTTCCTGCAACAAGGAAGACTTGCCTTTCTCGTTACCTGCTAGCTGGTCAGTCGCTGCTTTACGCGAGCTATCCTACAATCTCGGCGACGGACTTCACGGCACCCCAAATTACATTAGCACTGGAAATATTCACTTCATCAATGGGACTAATCTTCGCGATGGGCAAATTTCAATCCTTCCAAATACCAAATTGGTGTCTCAGGAAGAGTATGAGAAGCATGCGAAACCTCTAAATGAAAGAACTTTGCTCGTTTCGATCAATGGCACACTGACAAACTATGCCTTCTACAACGGTGAACGCGTTCTACTTGGAAAGAGTGCCTGCTATTTTGAAATTTCGCCCTTGGTAGATATGCAGTTCATTCGAATTCTAATCCAGACACCTTACTATGTTGAATACGCCATCAAACAAGCAACGGGAGCTACGATCAAGAACCTTTCTCTCAAAGCAATGAATGGCTTGCCAGTGCCGCTCCCGCCTCTTGCAGAACAACACCGCATCGTAGCCAAAGTCGACGCCCTCATGGCCCTCTGCGACCGCCTGGAGGCCACTTTGACCACCGCCAACACAACCCGCACCCGCCTCCTCGAAGCCCTTCTGCACGAGGCGTTGGAGCCAGCAACTCGCGAAGAAGTGGCCGCATGAGCGCCCTTCCGGAAGGCACGCAAATCTGGACACGGTCATTCTATGGATTCAGCCCCGAGGAAGACGGCTATGTTGGCTGGACTAAAAGCTCCGCCCGCGACCGTTATGCTGCGCGGCTGAACGATGGTGATCTGATACTGATTTACGGCGCGGTCAGCGCTGAAACGGCTAAGGCCGAACGCTCTTATGTTCTGGGTTTTGTGCAGGTCGATACAAACCCTATCCACGACCATGAGAAATCATCCGAATTAGGTATGACACGCAAACGCGATGCCGGACACGAGGGGCAATGGTCCGAGGCCATCCCAATACGCCGCGCATGGCGGGCTGAAGAAAAGGTGATGATCAGCCGTATCGCTTTCAACTCCTACCGTCCCGAGGCGGGTCAGTCGCTCGCCACCCATGGCACCGACCTTGACACGGATGAAATCGTGCAGGCCCTTAAAATCAAGGTGCGCGAGGTCAGCGTCTTCGGGGAGCCACCCATCGCTGAAGCCGATACTAAGGTCCAACCGTTCGCTGAGGTATTCAAACCATCCCGCGCATTTCCAGGATCTGCAGGAGAACGCACCTCAATCTATGAAGACGGCGATACCTATCTTTATCTCGCAGAATATACTGGCAATGGGCATTCTCTACTGGGTCGCAAAAAGGCCTTCGGCGACAAGTCGGTTATGTTGAAGATCGGTGTGTCCAATGATCCGGTGCGCCGACGAGACGAGCTGAACCAAAGCTTCCCCCCGGCGGTCCCAGGGAAATGGGAGATCCGCCTAACCTCTCAAGCGTTCCCAAGCAAACAAGCCGCCGAAGACGTAGAAAACCTTTTCAAAGCCCGCGCCGCAGCAAAGCTCGAAAGCCTTGGTGGTGAATTTTTTTTGGGCACCCGCGATGAAGCGGAGCAGTTATGCTGGTCATTACCTGGAATGTCGAGATTTTGACAAAGCAGTTCATCTCATTGCTGTTACATATTCTTCAAACTAAGATGGCACTACATGATACTGTTTTGAACGTCGTTTATTGCCTTTTTCCTGATACTCGTAATTTCTTGGAGGGCCATGGAGACCTACGAAATTTGTTTAGATGGGAAGCTTAAAGAGTTGGAAAATAGTTTAATTGCATCCGACCACAGCAACAAAGAGGCCCTAGCATTGCTTGCCTTGGCGAGCCTGAAAGGGGTCGGGTATTGGACGCTTTTTGGTCTGAAACGCCAAAATATAACATTCAGTAGCATTCTAGATTTGGATGACGGCGCTGAAGTCACAAATCTGCTGCGAAAACACGGTGCAAGAATTGGGGAATCGAACATTGATTGGAAGGACGCATCTTCCAAAGCATCGGAAAGATCCCATCGTCTATACGACGATCTTTTGAGTAAAGGGACCCAGATTGCTTTCTTAGGTTCTGCAATTTATCCTAAAGCCCTCTTGGGCCTAGAAGAACCTCCCGCTTGGCTCTTTATTAGAGGGGACGCCACGGCATTAAGTAGGCCCTCCATCACCGCAGTTGGAACGCGTAAACCTTCGGCGGACGGCGAATGGTTGAGCCAGTATGTCGGGATGAATCTTGCCGATTGGAAAGCATCGACAGTCAGTGGCTTGGCGACAGGAATGGATCAAGCCGTCCACGAGTTTTCGATTCGGATGAAGGTTCCTACAATTGCGGTTCTGGGGACAGGAATACAGACCGAATATCCCAAAGGATCAAGTCGACTAGCCGACAGGATTGTTAGCGAAGGTGGTGCAATCGTGACGGAGTATCTGCCAAATGATAGCTATAGCGGCGAGAACTTCGTCCGCAGAAATAGGCTCCAAGCGGCACTGGGGAAAGTTCTAATTCCCATTGAGTGGTCACCTAAAAGCGGCACAGCTCACACCGTCAACTTTGCTTCAAAACTCCGTCGACCAATCGCCGCCCTAAAGGCTGTTGATTGGCCCGAAACTCGCGTTTTACTACCAAGCAAATCACATTTTAATTCTGGAGTATTCACAGTGCCTCGTGATCAAAATTCATTTTTTGAATTTGTGCTAAATGCATTGTCTGCACCTTTACCTTTGCCCGAAACCCAACTTGACCTCATTTAGGATTTTCAATTGTCACAGTTAAAAGGTGTGATCTTTTCACTGCGTGACGTGGTCGTCAAAAGCGGCACCATGGACGCAACAATTTTTAAAGAGTTTGAGAAGCTCATTAAATGGATGATAGCAAACGACCTTAAACCCGTCTTTGTTGGGAACCACAGCTGGACGATGACTTTGAAAGACGGAGGCAAAATTCCATTTCAAGAATTTGTTGCCACAAATATTGGTGATTTTGACTGGTTCATGGCGGACTCTTCTCCGATGCCCTACAAACCCAAAAAAGCGGCAATGGAGTATGTGCTTGACCAACTTGGCTGGGAAAAGAATGAAGCTGTTTATGTTGGGAACACCGAGACAGACATGCGAACGGCTCGGAACAGTGGCTTGCTCTTCCTAAATGCGTTGTGGCATGGCGAGGCAAATGATTACGGCTTCAAATTCGATAGCCCGAAAGACATCGCGAGATTCATTGATTGTTTCTATATTGGAATTCACGGATGGTTCTGGGCGCTAGAAAGTGAGAACTTACGAGTGTTTTCGCTGGCTCCCTTTTCGACTATGTCGGCTCGATACACGGACGCGCATGGCTACTCCTACCATGCCAGGAATACGGCCAAGTCGGGAGGCGGAGACGCCACCTTTTGGGGGCGATTATTAGCCTCATCGGTTTATGCCTCAGGCCTTGCCGAAGAAATTTCCTTCGTAACTTCTTATCCAGGCCATTCTACAGATTCAGTTGATCCAAGCGTCAATGAAGCGCTCACTGTTTTTGCTGACTGTATGCAAGCAAAGTTCATACCAGACCTTCTTATACGGCACACAACAGCGCAAAAATCTCAGACCGCTCGAATTGCGGGTCAAACTGTTGGCATAAAAAACCAGATCGATACCATTCACCTCAATCCTACTCCTCTGAAAACTAAGAAAGGTGATCGCTATAAAAACCCGCCGCTGAAGAAAGGAAAAACTGTTTTGCTTGTTGATGACTTTTGCACCCAAGGAAACTCCTTTGAAGCGGCAAGGGCATATATCCTAGCGTCGGGAGCAGATGTGATTTGCCTTTCTTGGCTAAAAACCATCAGCACGGATTACAATGAGTTGAATCCAATGGTGCTAGTTTCCGATCCCTATGTGGCGAATACAATTGAAAATGAACCTGCCAAAACTTCACATTGGTTTTCACAATACGTCGTCAATCCAGCAGCTACTTCCGACCTCAACACGGTCTTTGAGAAATATTACAACTGGGAATGGCCTTAGGGAATAGCTGACCAAATACCGTCAGAATACGGCTTTTATCAACAACCAATATCTGGCGATGACCTGCGGCCTCCGACACTCTGACCCATTTACAATCCCATTCGTAAAGCTAACGAGGAGACCCTGTTGGTTCAGTCTACCCCATTAAGACTCGGTCTTATTTCTAAGGACCATGAAACGGCTTTTTCCTACATGTCGCGGCTGAGTTCGCGAAATGGTGTGTCCATCTCTGAGTTCGGCCTCGATCAAGATATTAGCTTTCAGAAAGTTTTGGATGGCGATCCAAAGGTAATTGAGGCTCTTGCATGGCTAGGTGGCGCGTCAGTCGAAACACTTTTGAAATCAACACCACAAAAGCTGTCAAATAGACAGCATAGGTTTTGTGGGGAACTCTTTCCGTCAAAAATCATCCGTGATCCTATAGTCCGCGGTTGCCCAATTTGCTTAAAAGAAGATGCTGTAGACTTAGATCTACGCCCACACTGGTCAATGGCGCTTCGAGGGCATTGGATGGTTCCGCACGTCGCTATTTGCTCGAAACACAATCACCCACTGGTAACGCTTTGGAGGGATTCCAACCCCCATAACCGATATGACATCTCAAGTCAGATGGAGAAAATTGCGCCATCAATCCTCTCAGGAAATTTTGATCAAGAGCTCCGCGACCCAACTGATTTTGACAAATGGTTAGATCACCGGCTGCAGAACGGGCCTGGAACAAGTTGGCTGGACAGTTACAAACTACACGCGACAGCCAACTTTTGCTTTATGCTAGGATGCTCACTTTTGCGTCATGGAAAAGGCATTCAAGCCTCCGCGGTCGCAAAAGACCGATATTGGGTTTTGTATAGGTATGGATTTGAAGTTGCCTACGACGGCGAAGAGTCGATTCAAATCGAATTGGATCGCCTTATAGACCTCGAGGTTGACGCAAAGCAGGGGCCAAAATCCATATTTCCTGTTCTCTACGAACGGCTTTCTCGCGACTATAAAGATGCTGCCGACTTTGATCCTTTCCGAGATATTTTACGTCGACACATGTTGAAGTCATGGCCACTCGGGATTGGAGACGATCTTTTGGGCGAGCCCGTTTCAGAGAGACAACTTCATTCCGTTGTCACGGCCTCTAAAGAATATGGCATTGATCAACGCCGTTTACGGAAAATGCTCGAGGGTGCCGGCATTGTCACGGGCACGCGACCAGACAAGTGGACAGTGTTCGACGCAAAGGCAGCGGAACCGCTTTTAGCATCCTTGGTCACGTTATTACCGGCAAAGAATTTTGCTGAAAACCTCAACATGTCCCGGTCACAGTTTAACCTGCTCGTTGAGGATCACATCCTTGAACCCGCACTAGTGAATGCCGACACTAAAAACGTTTGGGATCCTCGCACCGGACATGAGTTTCTGGAAAGTATTCTGATTGGAGCAGAAGAACTCCGACAGGCACAACACGGTTGGGAACATATTGCCAAGTCGGCTCTTAGACTCAAGCAACGTCCAAGCACAATCATCCAAGCAATCCGTGATGGCCGTATTCACCGTGTCGGTAAGCACCGCGACTTTGGTGGATATGGTGGAGTCTTTGTCTACCATGACGAAGTTGTCGCCGCGTTAGATAAAGATGCACCGAACGCGATGACGCTCGAAGTTTTTGCGAAAACGGTGGGGATTAGGCAGCCGACCTATTTGA
Source organism: uncultured Loktanella sp. (assembly GCA_937132065.1). Classification (GTDB taxonomy): domain Bacteria; phylum Pseudomonadota; class Alphaproteobacteria; order Rhodobacterales; family Rhodobacteraceae; genus Yoonia. The sequence continues at coordinate 17,198 of CAKZNT010000040.1, read as the reverse complement.
ATCGACTAATTATCAATGGGCATACCACTGCTACTCAGATGAAAAACCCCAAGACCAACGCGATGCAGTCATACGTCACAACTGCAGATGCTCGGCGTTTCCACCAGAATTTTTACACATTGAGGACGCTGGCAAAAGAGACGGGCCACAGTTGGCAAAAACTGTCTGGCATCTTAGCGATGCACGAAATCGCTCCGTTTTCTCCTAAAGGAGTAGACTATGGAAGAATATTCTCGAGGTCAGACATCGAAACCGCATTCCCTAAGGCGCTGTAAGTTAAACATAAAAATGGCGAGAGCCTTGCTCTCGCCATAAATTCAGAAGTTTTTACTACTGTGCAAAAATGCAGGTCTTGACTTCAATTTGCACGCTTATGGTCTCAAATTTGCATTCTTATGGGTTACTGACACACACCAAAACTCACGCCCTTAGCCGCATTTGGAGTAACCGCACGACCCGCAAGTCATGCAGCCCTCGACCATGCGCAATCCGTATTCGCCGCAAGAGGAACAGGCCTTGCCCTTTGGCTTGCCGCCAATCGCGACAACATCGGCTTGCGGGTCGGATTTGAGGCCCATGCCCTCACCTGCCAAGAAACCCGTGGCAACCATGTGCTTTTCGATAACGCCACCAATAGCGGCCAAAATTGACGGCACATATTTACCCTGCATCCATGCGCCACCGCGCGGGTCAAACACGGCCTTGAGTTCCTCGACGACAAACGACACATCGCCGCCACGGCGGAACACCGCAGAAATCATCCGTGTCAAGGCAACCGTCCACGCAAAGTGCTCCATGTTCTTGGAGTTGATAAACACCTCGAACGGGCGACGATGCCCTGCGATCACCACATCATTCACCGTGATGTAAATCGCATGCTCGGAGTCTGGCCACTTCAATTTGTAAGTCGCGCCATCAAGTTCGGTCGGACGGTCAAGCGGCTCGGTCATGTAAACCACTTCCGCGCCTTCCTCGTCCACGATCAATTGCGCTGGCTCTTCGGCGGGGGTCTTATCCTCGGACACTGACAAAACCGACCCCGTCACATCGTTGGGGCGATAGGTCGTGCAGCCCTTACAGCCTTGATCCCAAGCGGCCATATAGACCTCTTTGAAATCATCAAAGCTAATGTCTTCGGGGCAGTTGATCGTCTTGGAAATACTCGAGTCGATCCACTTCTGGGCGGCGGCCTGCATGCGCACATGCTCTAGCGGCGCGAGCGTTTGTGCATTCACAAAGTAGTCAGGAAGCGGCGCATCGCCCTTAAGATCACGCCACATCTGCACCGCATAATCGACGACTTCTTCTTCGGTGCGCGACCCGTCCTTTTGCAAAACCTTGCGGGTGTAGGCATAGGCAAACACAGGCTCGATGCCCGAAGACACGTTACCAGCATAAAGCGAAATCGTGCCCGTCGGGGCGATGGAGGTCAGCAGCGCGTTGCGGATACCGTGCTTGCGGATCGCGTCACAAACGTCTGCGTCCATGTTCTGCATCGCGCCAGACGCCAGATATTTCTCAGCATCAAACAGCGGAAACGCGCCCTTTTCCTTGGCAAGTTCCACCGACGCCAGATATGCGGCGCGCGCGATCGCGTGCATCCATTGATCGGTCTGACGCGCCGCCTCCTCAGAGCCATAGCGCAACCCGACCATCAACAACGCATCCGCCAAGCCCGTGACACCAAGGCCGATCCGGCGCTTGGCTTGCGCCTCTGCGCGTTGGGCAGGCAGCGGGAACAAGGACGTATCAACCACGTTATCCATCATGCGCACCGCTGTCGCGACGAGGTCCTGCATCGCAGGAACATCCAGACCGGCATCAGCGTCAAACGGGTTGGCCACAAGCCGCGCCATGTTGATCGACCCCAGCAAACAAGCGCCATAAGGCGGCAACGGTTGCTCGCCGCAAGGGTTCGTTGCGGCAATCGTTTCACAGTAATTGAGGTTATTATCTTTGTTGATACGGTCGATGAAAATCACACCGGGTTCAGCGTAATTATACGTGCCCGTCATGATCGCATCCCACAAATCGCGGGCCTGCACCGTGCGGTAAACTTCGCCCTTAAAGACGAGATCCCAAGGCTTATCCGCCTTCACCGCTTCCATAAACGGATCAGTGATCAGAACGGACATGTTGAACATGCGCAGGCGGGCCGGGTCGGATTTTGCGGTGATGAAATCTTCGACATCGGGGTGGTCGCAGCGCATCGTCGCCATCATCGCACCACGGCGCGAGCCCGCAGACATGATCGTGCGGCACATCGCGTCCCAGACATCCATGAACGACAACGGACCAGACGCATCCGCCGCCACGCCTAACACAGACGCGCCTTTGGGGCGAATGGTCGAGAAATCATAGCCAATGCCGCCACCCTGCTGCATCGTTAGCGCGGCTTCCTTGAGCATGTCAAAAATGCCGCCCATGCTGTCGGGGACTGTGCCCATGACAAAGCAGTTGAACAATGTGACCTGACGGGCCGTGCCCGCGCCTGCGGTAATGCGGCCTGCGGGCAGATACTTGAAGTCCTCCAAGGCATCGTAAAACTTGGGCGCCCATGCCTTCGGATCATTCTCAGCCTCGGCCAAAGCACCCGCAATCCGCTCCCATGTCTGCTCCACAGTTCCGTCAATCGGCGTGCCATCGGCCGCCTTGAAACGATACTTCATATCCCAAATTTGTTCGGCGATAGGGGCAGCAAAACGGGTCATTGGCAGGCCTTCTTTATAGATAAAATGTGCAGACGTGGCATCATAGCGAGGCCACAGAGATTCGGAAACGCAGGAAGTAGCGTGAACCGCGACTCTTTTGTTGCCCCTCACCTACCCACTAGATGTAGTGGCGTAAATGAATTTTTAACATATATATTGAAAAATTATCTGGCCGTTGATATCCAGCCACAACGATCTACCTTGCATAGATCAGACGAGGATTCCATGGCCACAGTTCACCTTCTCAAACTTTCTGTCGGAACAGAAGACGTTGCAGGGCTTGCCGCTTGGCAGGCCATGAAACAGGTGCAAACGCCTGATGGCTATCCGCAACACGTCACACGGATGTGGCCCAAACGGAGCGACGAGGTGCTCAATGGCGGCTCGATCTTCTGGGTCATCAAGGGGGTTATCCAATGTCGGCAAAGGATCATCCGCCTTGACGAGCGGACCGGACAAGACGGGATCAGGCGCTGCGCAATCGTTAGTGATCCCGATCTGATCCGCGTGGCCGCAACACCCAAACGGGCGTTCCAAGGGTGGCGCTATTTGGCCGTTGCAGACGCGCCCGAAGACCTGTCGGGCTCAGCCCAAACCGAGGATCCGCTGCCGCCAGAACTGTCAAAGGCACTGGCTGCAATCGGGGTGCGTTAAACGCCCAACTTGGCTTCCAGCACCTTCAATGTCGCGCGCTGCTTATCGCTCCAACGGTCGCGCTGCCCCCGAAACAGGGTCGCTTGCGAGGCATGAATCAACCCGTCTTCCAAGATTTTCAGCCCGTTCGCGCGTAGGGTTTCACCCGTTGATGTGATATCGGCAATCGCCTCGGCGGTCTCGTTCTTGACCACACCCTCGGTCGCGCCCTGGCTATCAACCAGCTGATAATCGGCCACACCCTCCTCGCGCAGAAATTCCCGCACAAGTCGGTGATATTTCGTCGCAATCCGCAGGCGGAACCCGTGTTTGGCGCGAAACGCCGCGGCCGCTGCATCCAGATCATCAAGCGTATCTACATCGACCCACGCATGCGGAACCGCGATGATCAAATCCGCGCCGCCAAAGCCCATCAAGGCAATCTCGTGCACACGTGCGTTCCAATTTGCCAGCTTCTCGCGCACCAGATCGGACCCCGTGACACCCAGATGAATGCGGCCAGCGGCCAGTTCGCGCGGGATTTCACCCGCCGACAGCAAGACAAGCTCAAGCCCGTCGATCCCCTCGACCGCGCCCGCATACTCGCGCTCCGAGCCAGCCTTGCGCAATGTCACACCACGGTCACCGAACCATGAGAACGTCTTTTCCATCAACCGCCCCTTGGACGGCACACCCAGCTTGAGCATCACAATTCTCCTTGCGCGGCGAGGCACAGATCAGGGCGAACAACACCGCCGATTGCGGGCACTGCGCGCCCCTGCCCCAACACCGCCGTCAGCGCGTCATAACGTCCACCCGTTGCCAGTGGTGGCAATTCGGGGCGCTGTGCGGCGTAAAAGCCAAAGACGAAGCCGTCATAGTATTCAAGGGTCGTGCGCCCGAAACTCGCTTCAAAATCAAGGGTTTCGACATCAACGCCACGGGCTTCCAAGGCATCAAGGCGCGCGGAAAACGTCGCAACGGCGGTCCCGATCACAGGCATATCCACCGCAATGTCGCGCAGCGCACTCAACGCATGTGGCGATGTCTCGCGAACATCCAGAAGCGCATCAATCAGGCCAAGTTCCTCCGACGAGATCGGCGGCGTGGCCGCATCTTCGCGCAGCACATCAATGCGGGCCTGCACCTCCGCGCGGCTGCGCAACCCGATATCCGTGCCCGCGCCTGCAAATGGATCATCCTTCGCCAGCAAGGCCACGCGGCTTTGCGGCGGTTGGCTGCGGGCGCCATAGCGATCAAGCAACGCACGAAAACGGCGCGGGCGCCAGATATGACGGACCAGCGCGGCCTTGCGCGCATCAGACGTGCGCAGCCCGCGCACCGCCGCCATCAAAATCCCCAGATCACCCGTGGCCGCGCGCACATCAAGCCCGCCAAGCGCGCCCGCAATCGCCGCGAAAACATCCGCATCAGCGGCGGCGGGGTTCCTGCCGTCAAAGACCTCGAAACCGACCTGCATAAACTCGTTGGCACGGGTCTCGTCGTAGTCCTGTTTGCGAAAAACGGGACCAGCATAGGTATAGCGCGCAGGGTCCGCGCGGCTCACCATATGCATTTGCACCACTGGCAACGTAAAGTCGGGGCGCAGCATCATCTCGCCATGCAACGGGTCCGCCGTGACATATGCGCGACTGCGAATATCCTCGCCGTAGAGGTCCAGCAGGGTATCTGCGGGCAGCAAAATGTCGGTCTCGACGGGCAATGCGCCAGCCGCAACAAAGGCCTGCGTCAGGCGCTGCGCTTCATCCTTGATCGCGGCGTTCATTAGGCTTGTCCGTCCAGTATCTCACGCACCTTCGCCACCAGATCAGCGCGCGGCACTTCGTATTGGGACGGGCGATCCTTCCACTCTTCGAGGGTCGCGTTTTCGGCAATCTTCGCGCCCAAAATCAGATCCTTGATCTGCACCTTGCCCGCCGCCATCTCGTCGCCGCCCACAATCACAGCAATCGGGCTGTTACGCTTGTCGGCATACTTGAGCTGGTTGCCAAAGTTCTTGGGGTTGCCCAGATAGACTTCTGCGCGGATGCCCGCATTGCGCAACTCCGCGACAAGCCCTTGATAATACGCCATTTGGTCACGATCCATGACGGTCACAACAACGGGGCCAGACGCCGATCTGTCCAAACGACCCTTGGCATCAAGCGCGGCCAACAGGCGATCAACACCAATCGAGACACCCGTGGCAGGCACTTCCTGCCCCGTGAACCGCTTGACGAGATCGTCATAACGACCACCCCCCGCGACAGAGCCAAAGTTGCGGGCACGGCCCTTGTCATCAAGCACCTCAAACGTCAGTTCGGCCTCGAAAACGGGACCAGTATAATAGCCAAGGCCACGCACAACGCTCGGGTCGATCTCGATACGATCCGCGCCGTAGCCACCCGCATCCAGCAGGCTCGCAATCGTCTCCAACTCGTCAACGCCCTCAGCCCCAATCGCAGAGCCAGCAACCAGTTCACGCAAACGGGCCACCGTTTGTGCCCCCGTATCACGCTTTGCATTCATAAAGCCCATGACAACATCGGCCTCGGCGTCACCAAGCCCCGCGCCCTTGGTGAAATCACCGCTCGCATCCTTGCGGCCCTCACCGATCAAGGCGCGCACGCCGTCCTCGCCAAGGCGGTCCAGCTTGTCAATCGCGCGCAAAACGATGCCGCGCTCGGCCTCTTTGTCGTCACCCGACAGGCCCGCAACCTCCATCACACCGTTCAAAACCTTGCGGTTGTTGACGCGCACAACATAGTCGCCGCGCGGAATGCCCACGACCTCAAGCGTATCCGCCAGCATCGCGCAGATCTCGGCATCCGCCGCAACGGATGAGGTGCCAACAGTATCGGCATCACACTGATAGAACTGGCGAAAACGACCCGGCCCCGGCTTTTCATTGCGCCAGACCGGCCCCATCGCATAGCGGCGATAAGGGTTGGGCAAATCATTGCGGTGCTGGGCATAGGCACGCGCAAGCGGCGCCGTCAGATCATAGCGAAGCGCCAGCCAGTCCTTGTCCTCTTCCCACGCAAACACACCCTCGTTCGGGCGGTCCACATCGGGCAAAAACTTGCCCAAGGCCTCAACAGTTTCCACCGCCGACGTCTCCAAGGCATCAAAGCCATAACGATGATAAACACCCGCAATCTTGCGCAACATTTCGGTGCGGGCCTCGACCTGCGCTCCAAAATAGTCCTGAAATCCCTTGGGCGTTTGTGCCTTCGGGCGGGGTTGTTTCTTGTCCTTGGCCATGATCGCCTCGCGTAAATATCTACCGTATGCGCCCGCGTCTACACGCCCGCGCCCATTGGGGCAACGCTATGTTTCGGGGCTTTCGCGCAGCAATACGGGCGTGCTATGACAGCGCCATGACAGACAACACACATCTCGAAGAAAAAATCGCGCATTTGACACGGATGGTCGAAGACCTGTCCGATATCGTGACCGCCCAGCAAAAAGAGATCGACATCGCAACGCGCAGGGTGGCCATGCTCATGGAACGCGAAGCAGGGCGCGAGATGGATGCAGGTGGCTCAATCCCGCTCGCGGATCAACGACCGCCACATTGGTAGGTTAGCGCGACGCGGGGCCCATCGCCACAACGCCGCCATCGTGAACCAGAATATTGGACCATGACGGATTGCTGCCGAACCGCTCGTAAGCCGTAATAAACGACGTGGTTTTCGCTAGCCGGTCCAGCTTTGCACCACACGGCTGCCCGTGTCCGACACGACAATAGGACGACTTGATCGCCTCATAGGCGCTATCGGTGACAGAATAATCCATCTTGGCGTTCGAGGGCAGATAGCGCACGACCTCATGCGTGCCGATATCGCCCATCAGGGACGTTGCGGCAGTAAACTGGCGGGCGCAACGGTCTTTGAACCCTGTGATGTAATGGGTGCGCAAAGCCGTCGAATTCGGGAATGTATCATAAAGCGTATAGCCCGCATTCGCATCGACCTTTGTGCCCAGATCACGGCCACGGACCTCGCAATTCGTCGCGATCACCCCAAACGGCAGCGTTGTGCCCATCGACACTTGCTGGGCATCGGGGCCAGTTGGGGCAGGCGCCGCCGCGGCCTTACTTGTGCCACCGAGTAAGCGACCGAATAGCCCCGCGCGGGCGGGCGCAGGTGTTGCGGGGGCTTGCGCTGCCACCTCTGTGACCACGACCTCAGGGTCAGCCGCTTCGTCCTCAGGGGATAGTTCCGCGATAATCTGCGCGGCGATCTCATCGGTGTCACTTGGCGCAGCGCGGCCCATCATACGGGCGAAAAACCCTTGTTTTACAGGCGCGGCAGCCGCGACAGGGGCCACACCTTCGGCAACAGAAACCTCCGACAACCGCTCTAGGGTTGCAGGGGCTTTGGCGCTACAGGCGGTCAGGGTCACGGCAATTGCGGCCATGACAAACATATTGGATCGGGTTCTCATGCAAACGGTGTAGCGGCTCGCATTCACGCCGTCCACTCATCCAAAAGGACAGACTGCCAGTTTCCGCCGATCACACCTCTTCGACTTCCATGACACCATTCAAGGACCGCAGCGCGCCCTTGATCTGCGGATTGACGGGGAACTCCTGACCAAGATCAATCTCCACTTCGCCCGGCAAAGCGGGATCCATCAGGCAGAAATACACAGGACCACGGCCACCACGCACCTTGTCGCGCATCGCACCTTCCAAGATCGTCGCGACCGACCCGATCGCATCGGGTGTTTCCAGATAGACGCGCAAGCCCGCACTGCCAGCATCCGCGACCGCCGTATCAATCGCAGACACCGAACGGCCCAACAGCTTGAGAACATCGGCCTCCATCGTGGCCTCACAAGAGATCACTACCTGACTGCCTGTCTCCAGATGGTCGCGCGCAGCTTCAAGCGTGTCCGAGAACAGCGTCACCTCGTATTGCCCCGTTGGATCAGACAGTTGCGCAAAGGCAAAGCGATTGCCTCGCGCCGATTTACGCTCTTGGCGGCCCGAAACCGTGCCTGCCATCTTCACAACACACGATCCGCGCTCGGCCTTGGCGATCACCTCATCCAAGGTCAAAACGCCCTTGCGCTTCAACGCCGCCATATAGTCGTCAAGCGGATGCCCCGACAGATAAAACCCGATAGCCTTAAATTCTTCGGCCAAGCGTTCAGCAGGCAACCAGTCGTCACCGCCCGCAAGGCGCGGCTCGGGCAAATCTTCGCCAGCATCACCAAACAATGACACCTGATTGGATGTCTTTTGATCGTGGATTGCGGCCGAATATCCGACCAGCGCATCAAGGCTCATCATCACGCGACGCCGATTGGGATCAAGCACGTCAAACGCCCCTGCCCGCGCCAGCATCTCAAGGGGTCTTTTGCCCACTCTCTTGATATCAACGCGCCTTGCGAAGTCAAAAAGTGTGACAAATTGATCTTCGCCGCGCCCCTCGACAATCAACTTCATCGCCTCGACGCCCACGTTCTTCAACGCGCCCAGCGCATATACCAGCTTCTGATCCTTCACATCAAACGTCGCCATCGAGCGATTGATGCAAGGGGGCGTATAGGCAATCCCAAGCCCCTTTTTGACCTCTTGGAAATACACCGCCAGCTTGTCGGTCAGATGAATATCGCAGTTCATCACGCCGGCCATAAACTCGACAGGATGGTTCGCCTTGAGCCACGCGGTCTGGTAACTGACCACCGCATAGGCGGCCGCGTGCGATTTGTTAAAGCCGTAGTTCGCGAACTTCTCCAGAAGGTCAAAAACCTCCGAGGCCTTCTTTTTATCAACGCCATTCTCCATGGCGCCCTTCTCGAACTTGGGCCGTTCTTTCGCCATTTCCTCGGCGATCTTTTTACCCATCGCACGGCGCAGCAGGTCCGCGCCGCCAAGGCTATAGCCCGCCATCACCTGAGCGATCTGCATAACCTGCTCTTGGTAAACGATAATCCCTTGCGTCTCGGCCAGCAGATGATCAATCGAGGGATGCACCGAAGTGATCTCTTTGACCCCGTTCTTGACCTCGCAATAGGTCGGAATATTCTCCATCGGACCCGGACGATAAAGCGCCACAAGCGCCACAATATCCTCGATACAGGTTGGCTTCATCCGCTTGAGGGCATCCATCATGCCGCTGGATTCCACCTGAAACACCGCCACCGTCTTGGCGCTCGCATAGAGCTTATAAGACGGCTCATCATCCAAAGGAATTGTGCCAATATCGTTCAATAGCCCCTCAGGGGGCTCAAAAAGTGCGTTTCCTTGCGCATCTTCGTGGAGCGGCCTGCCTGACTTCACCACCAGATCAACCGCGTTCTGAATAACCGTCAGGGTCTTGAGACCCAAAAAGTCGAATTTGACCAGCCCCGCCTGCTCTACCCATTTCATGTTGAACTGGGTCGCGGGCATGTCAGAGCGCGGATCTTGATAAAGCGGAACCAGCTCATCAAGCGAACGATCACCGATCACAACACCCGCCGCGTGGGTCGAGGCATTGCGCAGCAGCCCCTCAACCTGTTGGGCATAGGTCAGCAGGCGATCAACGATTTCCTCGTTCTTGGCCTCCTCGCGAAGTCGCGGCTCGTCCGCCAGCGCCTTTTCGATCGACACGGGCTTAACCCCCTCGACAGGGATCATCTTGGACAGGCGATCCACCTGCCCGTAAGGCATCTGCAAAACACGGCCCACATCGCGGACAGCGGCTTTACTCAGCAGCGCACCAAACGTGATGATCTGCCCCACCTTGTCGCGCCCGTATTTGTCTTGCACATAGCGGATCACCTCTTCACGGCGATCCATGCAAAAGTCGATGTCGAAGTCGGGCATCGACACACGCTCTGGGTTCAAGAACCGCTCGAACAGCAGTGAATAGCGCAGCGGGTCAAGGTCGGTAATCAACAGGGCATAGGCCACCAGACTACCCGCACCCGACCCACGGCCCGGACCGACAGGGATCTTATTTTCCTTGGCGTATTTGATAAAATCCGCAACGATCAAAAAGTAACCGGGAAAGCCCATGCCCTCGATGATCCCCAGTTCGAAATCGAGGCGCGCCTGATAATCCTCAAGGCTGACCGCATGGGGAATAACCGCCAGACGGGCCTGCAATCCCTCATTCGCCTGCCTGCGCAATTCAACGATCTCGTCGTCGGCAAATTTCGGCAAGATCGGGTCGCGCTTATACACTTTAAACGCACAACGCTTGGCGATCTCGATGGTGTTATCAATCGCCTCGGGCAGGTCCGCGAAAAGCGTGATCATCTCTTCGGGCGTCTTAAAGAAATGCTGCGGGGTCAGACGGCGGCGCGGCTCTTGTTGATCCACATATGCGCCGTCCGCGATGCACATTAGCGCGTCATGGGCCTCGTATAACGATATTTTCGGGAAATAGACGTCATTGGTCGCAACAATCGGCAGCCCCTTGGCATAGGCCATTTCCAGAAACCCGCGCTCTGACAAGGCCTCGGCCTCGGGCAGACCAACACCATCAGGGTGGCGCTGTAATTCAACATACAAGCGGTCGGGATAGGCCGCGGCAAAGCGATCCATGAGCGCCTCGGCAGCAGGGCGTTGGCCATTGCGCAACAGGCGTCCGATAGGGCCGTCAGGCCCGCCCGTCAGGCAGATCAGACCCTCACTATACTGCTCCAGATCGGCAAGCGTGCACTGGGGAACCTGCCCGTCCTGGTGCAGATAGACACAAGAGTTGAGCTTCATCAGGTTCAGATAACCCGCTTCGGTCTGGGCAAGCAAAACCACCGATGCAGGGTCTTCGGGGCGCTTGCCCGTCTCCTGCGCGATATAGCCCACGTCGATCTGGCAGCCGATGATCGGCTGCACACCGGCCTTCGCCGCGCCTTCCGAAAACTCCAAGGCGCAGAACATATTGTTGGTATCGGTCACCGCCACCGCAGGCATCTTCATGCTCGCCGCTATTTCAGGCAGCTTTTTGGCATGGACCGCCCCTTGCAACAGGGAATATTCAGTGTGAACGCGCAGATGGATGAATCGGGGATTTGTCATGGTGCCAGCTTATGTGGCGCGGCGCTGGGGGGAAAGCGCTCATTTGTTAGCGATGCAGCTAAGTATCTTGACTTCGCCCCCCGAATCCCTGCCAACTACACCCATGAGCCCACATCTTAACGCCGTCTTTTCTGCCCTCTCTGACCCGACACGGCGCGCCGTTGTCGAACAGCTCTCGCATGGGCCCGCCACCGTCAGCGCGCTCGCCGCGCCGCACGCCATCGCCCTGCCCACCTTCATGCGGCACTTGGGCGTCTTGGAAACCTGCGGGCTTGTGCGGTCGGAAAAGCAAGGGCGCGTGCGGACCTGTCACATCGACCCCGCCCCGATGCTCGAAGTGCAAGGGTGGATGGAATGGCAGCGCGTCATCTGGGAACGCAGGCTCGATCAACTTGACCAATTGGCCCTCTCGCTGGAGACATTAAATGACTGAAACAACCCTTAGCTTCACCCGCCAGATCGCGGCCTCTGCAAATAGCATCTACCGGTGTTGGACAGAGCCGGCCCTGCTGGAACAATGGTTTGCGCCTGCGCCCGTGCGGGTCACCGACGCGGTGATCGAACCCTTCACGGGCGGGCGGTTTGACAGCACCATGCATATTCCCGGAATGGATGAACCGATGGTCGGCGAAGGCACTGTCCTGATCGCAGAGCCAAACAAGCGGTTTGCTTTCACCAACATGATGCGGGCGACCTTCCAGCCCAATGACTTTAGCGCGGGCGGCTTTGCATTCACCGCCGAAATCACCATGACGGCGACCGACACGGGGTGCACCTATACCGTGACCGCGCGCCACATCGACGCCAAAGCCGCCGCCGCTCATGAAGAGATGGGGTTCTACACGGGCTGGGGCACGGCCGCCGACCAGATGGAGGCGCTGGCGAAAACGCTTTAGGCGTTACTTCAGCCAGACCTCACCCGCCTGACACAAGGCGCGGCAATCATTGGCATCGGTCCCCAGATCGCTTGACAACATGATCTCGTCCACACCCGGACCAGTAAAGCGGGGATCATCACACTCGCCGTCATTTGCATAGCTGGCGCTGTTGTTGCCAAAGTTGACCGCGCCACATTGCTGCGGGGTGAACTGGGCGGCTGTGCGCTGCACGCGAATACGGCTGGCGGCGAATAATTCGCGACAATCCGTGGCGTCATTCTTGATGTTATCGACGTTCAAACTCGCCGCCATCGCCCCGCCCGTAAAACGGGGATCGTCACATTCGCCGTCATTCGCATAGGGACCCGCGTCATTGCCAAAAGAAATATTAGCGCCAGCCTGCACACAGGCCGCCAATCCGATCAGTGCAAATATAACCAGTGTTTTCCGCTGCATAGCTTTATCCTTTTGCTCTTTATCTCGCGACCTTCGCACAGTCCTGACAAGATTACATGACCCAATCGGCAAAAAAATGCTTGCCAAAACGGGGGGCGCTGGGGTTTGCTCATGAAACTGATCGGACGCATGTGTCTACGCCGCATCGACATGTGCCATCGTCCATGACCCATATGTACCGCGGCAGGTCTAATCTTATGAATGTATCGTTTCTTCTCAACGGGGAAACCGTGGAGGTGGAAACATCGCCCACGCAGACGCTACTTGACTGGTTGCGTAACGAACGCGGGCTGACAGGCACAAAAGAGGGATGTAACGAAGGCGACTGCGGCGCATGTTCCGTCATCGTCACCGATCAGAATAGCAAACGGGCGCTCAACGCATGCATCCTGTTTATGCCGCAGCTTCACGGCAAGGCCGTGCGCACCGTCGAGGGGGTCTCTGGCCCCGATGGCGCGCTGCACCCCGTGCAACAAACAATGATGAGCCACCACGGATCGCAATGCGGTTTCTGCACGCCGGGTTTCATCTCGTCGATGGCGGCAGGGCACGCAAACGGGCGTAGCGATCACGATGATATGCTGGCAGGCAACCTTTGCCGCTGCACGGGTTATGCCCCGATCATTCGCGCCGCAAAAGCCGCCGAAGACATGCCCGTGCCCGTCTGGATGACCGAAGACAAAGCACCGCAAGCACCCGCGCCCTTTGCGCCCGAAACACTTGATCAACTCGCCGCATGGTATGCCGCCAACCCCGATGCGACCGTGATCGCAGGGGCCACGGATGTCGGGCTTTGGGTGACCAAGCAGTTGCGCGACCTCAAAGATGTCGTGTTCCTGAACCGCTGCATCGACCTGCAACAGATCACCGAGACAGCCGACGAAATCACCTTTGGTGCGGGCGTGACGATGGTTGACGTGCATAACGCGCTCAAGCCGATCCACCCGTCCTATGCGGAAATGGTGCGCCGCTACGGCTCCGAACAGGTGCGCAGCGCCGCAACAATCGGCGGCAATATCGCCAACGGCTCACCCATTGGCGACAACCCGCCCGCGCTCATCGCGCTTGGGGCCACGCTGCATTTGCGCCACGGCGATGCAACACGCAGCATACCGCTACAAGACTTCTTTATCGCCTATGGCAAACAGGACCGCGCCAAGGGCGAGTTGGTCACTGGGGTCACAATCCCCAAGGCCGCCCCCGCCATGCGGGTCTACAAACTCTCCAAGCGGTTTGATCAAGATATCTCTGCCGTGTGCGGCGCATTCAACGTGATCGTTAAGGACGGCATCGTGCAATCGGCCATCATCGCCTTTGGCGGTATGGCTGGCACTCCCGCAAGGGCAAAGGCCGTCGAGGCCGCATTGATCGGGCAACCTTGGAGCGAAGCGACAATTACCGCCGCCCTGCCCGCATTCGCGCAAGACTACGCGCCAATGACCGACATGCGCGCCAGCGCCGACTACAGGTTGCAAGCCGCGCAAAACATGGCCCTACGCTATTTTGCCGACATCAACGGCCAAGCCGTATCCGTTCTGGAGGTGCAGCCATGAGCGCGCATAAATCCCTGCCCCATGACGCCGCACCCCTGCAAGTCCAAGGGACAGCGCGCTACATCGACGACATTCCAACGCCAACAGGCACACTTCACCTTGCCTTCGGGACCAGCGAAGTTGCGGCGGGCACGATCACGGCCATGAACCTTGACCGCGTGCGCGCGGCTGACGGTGTGGTGATGGTCTTCACCGCTGACGACCTGCCCTTTGACAACGATGTTTCGCCCTCGGCACACGATGAACCGCTGCTCTCGACTGGCGAGGTGCACTACCTCGGGCAGCCGCTCTTTATGGTCGTTGCCACCAGTCACCTTGCGGCACGCAAGGCGGCGCGGATGGGCGACATCGAGATCAACGAACGCACACCGATCCTGACGATCGACGCCGCAATGCAGGCAGACAGCCGCTTTGAAGACGGGCCACGGGTCTGGTCAAAAGGCGATGTCGATAGCGCGCTCTCGGGCGCGAAAAACAGGCTGCAAGGCAGCATCGAAATGGGCGGGCAAGAGCACTTCTACCTCGAAGGGCAAGCCGCGCTTGCGCTGCCCCAAGAGGGGGGCGACATGGTCGTGCATTCCTCCACGCAGCACCCTACCGAGATCCAGCACAAGGTCGCAGAGGCCATCGGCACACATATGCATGCGGTGCGGGTCGAAGTGCGGCGCATGGGCGGCGGTTTCGGCGGCAAAGAAAGCCAAGGCAACGCGCTCGCCGTTGGCTGCGCCATTGCGGCGCGCGCCACGGGCAAGCCTTGCAAAATGCGCTATGACCGCGACGACGACATGATGATCACAGGCAAGCGGCACGACTTCCGCATTGATTATGACGTGGGCTTTGATGATAACGGCAAACTCGCAGGAGTGGACTTTACACAACTGACGCGGGCGGGCTGGGCGCTCGATCTGACGATCCCCGTAGCCGACCGCGCCATGCTGCACGCCGACAACGCCTACCTGCTCGACCACACGCGGATCACCTCGCATCGTCTCAAGACCAACACGCAAAGCGCCACCGCCTATCGGGGCTTTGGCGGGCCGCAAGGGGTGCTTGGGATCGAACGGGTGATGGACCATATCGCCGCGCATCTCGGGCTTGATCCTGTGAAAGTGCGGCAAGCGAACTACTACGCGCATATGTCAAAGGCCGACGACACCAACACCACGCCTTACGGCATGAAGGTCAATGATTTCATCTTGCAAGAGATGACCGAGGCGCTGTTGAAATCCGCTGATTACGCGGCGCGGCGGGCGGCAATCGACACTTGGAACGCGCAAAACCCGATCCTCAAAAAGGGGTTAGGCTTCTCGCCCGTCAAATTCGGCATCTCGTTCACACTGACCCACCTCAATCAGGCGGGGGCATTGGTGCACGTCTATCAAGACGGCTCTATCCACCTCAACCACGGCGGCACAGAGATGGGGCAAGGGCTGTTCCAGAAAGTCGCGCAAGTCGCGGCGGCGCGGTTCGGCGTCCCGATGGACAAGATCAAGATCACCGCCACCGATACGGCCAAAGTGCCCAACACCTCTGCCACCGCCGCGTCCTCCGGGACCGATCTCAACGGCATGGCGGTGCAAAACGCTTGTGACACGATCATCGGGCGGATCGCTGAGTGCGTGGCCGAAATTCACGGAGGCGCGGCCAAGGATGTGACCTTTGCAGATGGCAACGTCAGCACTGGCAACACGACCCTGACCTTCGCGCAAGCGGCCATGCTCGCCTATACCAACCGCATCAGCCTCTCGGCTGCGGGCTTTTACAAAACGCCCGACCTCGCGTGGGACCGGATCAAAGGACAAGGGCAACCGTTCTTCTACTTTGCGCAAGGGGCCGCCCTCACCGAAGTCGTCATCGACACGCTCACAGGCGAAAACCGCATTTTGCGCTGCGACATCCTGCATGACGCAGGCGCCTCCCTGAACCCCGATCTGGACATCGGACAAATCGAAGGGGGCTACGTGCAAGGGGCTGGCTGGCTCACCACCGAAGAACTGGTTTGGGATGAAAAAGGACGGCTGCGCACCCATGCGCCCGCCACCTATAAAATCCCCGCCTGCTCCGACAGGCCCGCCATATTCAACGTGGCACTTTGGGGCGAACCCAACCCCGCCAATACCGTCTACCGGTCCAAGGCCGTGGGCGAACCACCCTTTATGCACGGCATTTCCGCGCTCTTGGCGCTTTCGGATGCAGTTGCGGCATGCGGGCAGAGCTACCCGTCCCTTGACGCCCCCGCAACTGCCGAGCGGGTGCTGGCCGCCGTCAAAAAGGTGCGCAGCGCGTGAGCTGGATCACCATCAAGGTGACACGCACCGCAGGGTCCGCCCCACGTGACGCTGGCACGCAAATGCGGGTCTTTGCGGATCACATCGACGGAACCATCGGCGGCGGCGCGCTCGAATGGGCGGCAATGGCGCATGCGCGAAACATGCTGGCCACAGGCAAAGAAAGCGACAGCCAGACCATCCCGCTGGGGCCAAATCTCGGGCAATGCTGCGGCGGCTCGGTGCAACTGGGCTACACGCGCAACGCCCCCGCCAGCGAAATCAGCACACGCAACATCTGGATTTACGGCGCAGGCCACGTGGGGCAAGCCCTCGTCAATGTGCTCGCGCCCCTGCCCGACGTAGCAATCACATGGGTGGACGCACGGCCCGACAGCTTTCCCGCAAATGTCGCCGATAACGTGACCGCCCTCCCCGCAAGCGACCCCGCTCTGGCTGCACGCCACGCGCCTGCAAACGCCGAACACCTGATCTTGACCCATGCCCACGATATAGACCTCGCGATCTGCCACACGCTTCTCGCTGGCGCGTTCCGTAGCATCGGCCTGATCGGATCAGCAACCAAATGGGCGCGATTCAAATCACGGCTAGGGGCACTCGGGCATAGCGTCACCACAATCGACCAGATCGCCTGCCCGATCGGTGATCCTTCCCTCGGAAAA
>CAKZNT010000039.1 GCA_937132065.1 uncultured Loktanella sp. | reverse complement strand
CGGGCCTCGCGGCGCAAAACGGCCTCGCCGCGCAAATAGGCATCCACCGAGAGCGCGGTCCAGTCCTGGGTTGCGCGCACGGCACGCTCGATAGCAGAGGGGGCCGATTGCACATTAAGGGCCGCCGCCTCATCCATACCGCGCCAACGCGGTTCGGTGGACATCACAATTGTGCCCTCGCTATCGGCGACAAAAACCGCATCAGAGACCCCAGCCCAGCCGCGCTCAAGCTTTTGCAAATCGACCTCGACGGCCAGCACACCAGCGGTCGCGCCACCCACCTCGACACGGCGCGAATAGATGAACGAAAACCCGCCCGTCCCAAGGGTCGCCGTTGTAAATACGGTTGCATTGCTGCGCTGCGCATTCACAAAGTAAGGAGAACTGTTGTTTTGCTGGCCAATGCGATTGCGATCGGTTGCGGCAACCGTGCGCCCTTCTTTATCAAGAAGCATCAAAGAGGCCGCGCCAATTTCATCGACAAACGACAAAAGGCGCGCGGTCGTAAGAGAATAATCCCGATTATCAAGGGCGGAAATCAACTGTGGATCGCGGGCAAGGAGTTGGGGCACAATGGAATTGCGCTGCAACTCGCTCATCAGGTTGGCGACGTATAGTGTCAGGCGGACCTCAGAGCGATTGCGGGTCGACTCCGTGTAACGCGCCGTCAAAAACTGGTTGCTGAGGTAGATCACGACAACGGCCAAGGCGCAGACAGACAAGACGGCAATCCGAAGAAACCATCTATTTTGTTCACGGCGTTTGGAGCGGGCAGCAGGCATTTTCATTGGCCCAGTTTATGCCCTGCCAAGCCGTCCCACAAGCGTTGCCGCTCAGGCTTGGGTCAATTGCCCCAGCAATCCGCGGAAAAGCGCCTGCCCGTCTGTGCCACCGTGGCCCATATCGACGGCCCGTTCCGGGTGCGGCATCATGCCTAAAACACGACGATTTTCAGACAAAACACCCGCGATGTCCGCAAGCGAGCCGTTTAGCGCGGATTCATAGGTGAATGCCACGCGGTCCTCGCCCTGCAAACGCGCGAGGGTTTCGGGATCCGTTGTGTAATTGCCATCGTGATGGGCCACAGGAAACTGCAACACATCGCCCGCATTATACCCTTCGGTAAATGCGCTGTCGGAGGTGGCAACCGTCAGGCCAACAGCCTTGCAGATAAACTTGAGACCCGCGTTGCGCATCAATGCACCCGGCAAAAGGCCCGTTTCCGTCAGCACCTGAAACCCGTTGCATACACCTAACGCATAGCCACCGCGCTCAACATGACCGACTACGGCCTTACAAATCGGAGATTGTGCAGCAATCGCACCGCAGCGCAGATAATCACCAAACGAGAACCCGCCAGGGATCGCGACGAGGTCAAGTTTATCGGGCAAAGCCGCATCTTTGTGCCAGACCATTTGCACATCCGCGCCTGCCGCCCTGAGGGCAACGGCCATGTCACGGTCACAGTTTGACCCCGGAAATACGATAACTGCGGCGCGCATCAAAGCACCTCTATCTTGTAGCTTTCGATCACTGTGTTCGCGAGCAGCTTTTCACACATCTCGCCGATTGTGGCTTCTGACGTGCCGTCTGCAAGATCAAGTTCGATCACCTTGCCCTGACGCACACCTTCGACGCCATCAAAGCCGAGCGACCCCAAGGCATGCTGCACAGCAGCACCTTGCGGATCCAAAACACCGTTTTTCAACATCACATGAACGCGGGCTTTCATCGTATTGATTTCCTTCAGTTAATCAGAGTTGGCTTGGTAGGAGTATGGGTCACATTCGACGGCAATACGCCAAGACGCTTTGCCACTTCTGTGTAAGCATCCGTCAGGTTACCAAGGTCGCGGCGGAACACGTCCTTGTCGAGCTTTTGACCCGTTTCGATGTCCCACAAGCGACAGCTATCAGGGCTAATCTCGTCAGCGAGAATGAGGCGGGAGAAATCGTTTTCGTAAACGCGGCCAACCTCGATTTTGAAATCAACAAGCTTGATCCCGACACCAAACATCACACCCGACATCCAGTCATTCACCCGTAGCGCAAGACTGACGATATCGTCCATGTCCTGCTGTGACGCCCAACCAAAGGCAATAACGTATTCTTCGGGAACCAGCGGATCACCTAGCGCGTCATCTTTATACGAGAACTCGACGATCGGGCGCGGCAATGCAGTGCCCTCTTCCATGCCAAGGCGTTTTGCCATTGATCCCGCAGCAAAGTTGCGCACGATAACTTCCAGCGGCACAATTTCGACCTGACGGATCAACTGCTCGCGCATATTCAGCCGACGGATAAAGTGG
This sequence comes from uncultured Loktanella sp., assembly GCA_937132065.1. Lineage (GTDB taxonomy): Bacteria > Pseudomonadota > Alphaproteobacteria > Rhodobacterales > Rhodobacteraceae > Yoonia. The sequence continues at coordinate 9,009 of CAKZNT010000039.1, read as the reverse complement.
GTCGGAATGCCGATCGCAGCAAGACCAGTCATGAAAAACTCGCTCAGGCGGTTGTTCAACACGCCCTTTCCGTCGATCACCGCCTTCTTTTCGGCGTTGAACGCGGTCGCGTCATCCTTGAAATACTGCACCAAAGTGCCCGGCTCCGGACCCTCATACAGGATCTTAGCTTTACCTTCATAGACCAACTTGCGGCGTGCCATGTGATAACCTCGCGACTGCGCGGGCCCCGCCATGGGGCGCGTCATATGGGCCTCTTACGACAACCACCCCTTGCGAGCAAGTCAAAGGACAGCCATATCTTATGTATATCAACGCAATTGCACAGGGACTTTATGATGAGCACGTTCAACGACCGCGAAAACGCATTTGAAACCAAGTTTGCCCATGACGCAGAAATGCAATTCAAGGCAGAAGCACGCGGCAACAAGTTGCTCGGGCTTTGGGTTGCTGAACTGCTCGGCAAAACAGGCGACGACGCAACGGCCTACGCAGCCGAAGTTGTGAAATCCGACTTCGAAGAAGCAGGCCACGAAGACGTTTACCGCAAGGTTTCGGGCGATCTAGCAGGCAAAGCCGACGAAGCAACGATCCGCACCCAAATGGCAAATTGCCTTGCCGAAGCCAAAAGCCAGCTGCTCGGCGAAGTTTAAGCCGCAGGCAGCGACACGATTTAAGGGCGCGCCTGTCACGGTGCGCCTTTTGCATTTTCGTTGCAGGCTGGATCAGGCCATGTAAAAAGCAGCAAACCCGATAAAAGGACGCCCCACATGACCAATGCCTTGCGTAAACTTCTGGAAACCCGCGACTGGCTGATGGCCGACGGCGCGACAGGCACGAACCTGTTCAACATGGGGCTGGAGGCTGGTGAAGCTCCCGAGATGTGGAATGTGCAGCAGCCCGATAACATCCGGAAGTTGTATCAAGGGGCAGTAGATTCGGGCTCCGATATCTTTCTAACCAACACATTTGGCGGCAATGCCTCGCGCCTCAAATTGCACAATGCAATTGATCAGGTCCATGAATTGAACAAAACGGGCGCAGCACTTGCGCGCGAGGTTGCCGACAAGGCGGGCCGCCCCGTTATTGTCGCAGGTTCTGTCGGTCCAACGGGTGACATCATGGCGCCGATGGGCAGCCTCACTCACGAGATCGCAGTCGAGATGTTTCACGAGCAGGCCGAAGGGCTCAAGGCTGGTGGCGCGGATGTATTGTGGGTCGAAACGATTTCTGCCCCCGAAGAATTCGCAGCCGCAGCCGAAGCCTTTGCACTGGCTGGCATGGATTGGTGCGGCACAATGAGCTTTGACACCGCAGGGCGCACAATGATGGGCCTGACCTCAAAAGACATGTCAAAGGCAGTCGGCAAGCTGGCACATCAACCCATTGGATACGGCGCAAACTGCGGCGTTGGCGCCTCTGATCTGTTGCGCACGATCCTCGGCATGTCCGAGGCCGATCCAGCGGCGCTGTTGATCGCAAAAGGCAACGCAGGCATTCCGAAATATCACGATGGCCATATCCACTATGACGGCACGCCAGACCTCATGGGCGAATACGCCGTTATGGCACGCAACGCGGGCGCGACGATCATTGGCGGCTGCTGCGGAACGATGCCCGAACACCTCAAGGCCATGCGCGCCGCACTCGAGGGCAGTGAAAAGTCAGCGAAACCAACGCTCTCCGAGATTGCGGCCGCAATGGGTGATTTCTCGTCAGAGTCAGACGGCACAGACGGTGCAGGCCCGACCGCATCTCCGCGCCGTGGCCGCCGCGCGCCGCGCACTTAAAACAAACTGAGCTGATCCCCTGCTTGCGGGGGGACTTCAAACAGGTCGGACCGCAGTGCAGGCAATCTGCGGTCCAGACCCAGCTTGCGGGTCGTAAGCGACACGCGCTGGCGCATCAAGTCTGCCCATTTTCCCTGCCCCGTCATCCGCGTGCCAAAGTCGGGGTCATAATCCCTGCCGCCATGTAACTCGCGCACGCGCGCCATGATCCGCGCCGCGCGATCTGGGAAGCTTTCTGCGAGCCAATCCTGAAACAAGCCCGACACCTCGCGCGGCAATCGCAAAACCGTAGACGAGGCCGCAACAGCCCCCGCCGCCTTTGCTGCGGTCAAAATGGCCTCGAGCTCGTGATCGGTCAGCGCAGGCACAACTGGTGACACCATCACACGCACAGGAATGCCCGCATCGGTCAATCGCCGTATCGTGCGTAAACGTGTGGCAGGTAGCGGCACGCGTGGCTCCATCGCGCGCGACGTCTTGTTATCAAGCGTCGTGATCGAAATACCGACCCGGACAAGCCCCTTGGCGGCCATCGGCGCAAGGATATCTATATCGCGTTCGATCATCGTGCCCTTGGTGACAATCCCGACAGGATGGTTGAAGCGGGCCAAGACCTGCAAAATCCCGCGCATGATTTCATGCTCTTTCTCGATCGGCTGATAGGGATCGGTGTTCGTGCCAATGCCAATCATTGCAGGCACATAACGCGGGTTTCGCAGCTCCTGTTCCAGCAAGGCAGGCGCATCGGGGCGGGCAATCAGGTTGGTTTCAAAATCAAGCCCTGCCGACAAGCCCAAGAACGCATGTGACGGGCGGGCATAACAATAGATACAGCCGTGCTCGCAACCGCGGTAAGGATTGATCGAGCGGTCAAACGACAGATCAGGAGAGGTGTTGCGACTAATAACGCTTCTCGGGGTTTCGATACTCACCTTGGTGCGCACAAGCGGCAGTTCGTCGTCCCTGCCCCAACCATCATCAACCGATTCTGCGACAAACCGGTCAAAGCGCACCGCAGGATTTGACTGCGCCGCACGGCCCTTAAGTCGTGCGCGGGTGGGATCAAACAGTGTTGTCATTCCCAAAACATGGAACAAAAAGCGAACATACGCAAGCCTTCGTCGGTCCCGATAGAACAAATGTCGCGAATAGTTGTGTCGCGTATTCCTTTCCAGCGCATTACAGTTAAAAGAAACGTGCAAACATATGCACAATGGAGGTTTTCCACATGTCCGACGAAGACGAAATCATCCTTTCCGAACTCAATGACGACGATCTTGTCGCCCAGATGTTCGACGATCTTTACGATGGCATGAAAGAGGAAATCGAAGAGGGTGTGAACATCCTGATCGAACGCAAATGGGCTCCATATGATGTGCTGACCAAGGCGCTCGTTGGTGGCATGACCATCGTTGGCGCCGATTTCCGCGACGGTATTCTCTTTGTGCCAGAAGTTCTTTTGGCCGCGAACGCAATGAAGGGTGGCATGGCGATCCTCAAGCCGCTTTTGGCCGAAACAGGCGCACCACGTGTCGGCAAAATGGTGATCGGCACCGTAAAGGGTGACATCCACGACATCGGCAAGAACCTTGTTGGGATGATGATGGAAGGCGCGGGCTTTGAGGTCGTTGATCTTGGCATCAACAACGCCGTCGAATCATACCTTGAGGCGATCGACACCGAAGGTCCCGATATCCTTGGCATGTCCGCGCTTTTGACGACAACAATGCCCTACATGAAAGTGGTCATTGATACGCTTGTCGAGAAAGGCATGCGCGAAGACTACATCGTGCTTGTTGGCGGTGCGCCCCTGAACGAAGAGTTCGGCAAGGCAATCGGTGCTGACGCCTACTGCCGCGATGCCGCCGTGGCTGTTGAAACTGCGAAAACCTTCATGGCACGCAAGCACAACCAAGGCGCATCTGCCTAAGCCAGCAAGCAGTTGAACGTATTTGGGCCTCGCAGCGTCGCTGCGGGGTCTTTTCTTTTGTGGCCCCCCGCCCCATCTTGGAACAAAGGAGCCACATGATGCCAATCGCAAACCTACTCATAATCTGGCTATTCGTCCTTGCCGCCGCAGGTGTGACCGTTGCCGCATTTGCAGGTTTCGGCGCATCCGCAATTGTTGTTGCGCTTGTCGTTGCTGCCGGCGTTCGGCTTTGGAGCCTGCGGCGATGATCGACGATCAATCCCTCACCGACACGGGCCTAGCTGCGACAGGTCAAGGGCGCATCCTGCTTTTGGCTTGCGGTGCGCTCGCCCACGAGATCCTTGCGATCAAGGCGGCCAACGGGTTTGCTCATATGGACCTGCAATGCCTGCCAGCTATTTTGCACAATCACCCCGAACGGATTATCCCCGCGATCGAAGCCGCATATAACAAACACCAAGCGCAATACGATCAGATATTTGTGGTCTACGCCGATTGCGGCACAGGCGGACAATTGTTCGAAAAGTGCAAGGAACTGGGCATCGAGATGATCAAAGGGCCGCATTGTTATTCGTTTTTTGAAGGTAACGATGCCTTTGAAGCGCGCGACGAGATGACGGCTTTCTACCTGACCGACTTCTTGGCCCGCCAGTTTGATGCCTTTGTCTGGGAGCCTTTAGGCCTCGCGAAACACCCGGAATTACGGGACATGTATTTCGGCAATTACACAAAGCTGGTCTATCAGGCACAGACGCACGATCCGGCCTTACTCGCAAAAGCACAAGACTGCGCCGCGCGCCTTGGGCTTTCCTTCGAGCATCGGTTCACGGGGTACGGCGACCTCGAGGTCGCGCTTAAATCGCTTTAGACTGCCGTCAGGCGGACCCGTTCAATCATCGCGCGCACGCCATTGGATCGCTGCGCCGACAAATGTTCATTAAGCCCCAGACGCGCCAGTTCTTTGTGCGCATCAACGGCCTGCACCTCGGCCACAGTGAGGCCATTATAAAGGGCGGCAATCACCGCGATCAGACCGCGCACGATCATGGCATCACTGTCACCGCGAAACGAGAATACACCGTCAACGACTTGCGGAACCATCCAGACCTGCGAGGCGCAGCCATCAACTTTTGTGGCGGGCACCTGAAACGCCTCTTCAAGCGGGTCCATCGCCTTGCCCATTTCAATGACATGGCGATAGCGGTCTTCCCAATCGTCCAAAAATTCGAAATCGTCGGCAATCTCTTCAAAGGCGGCGCTGGCCATCGCAATTCTCCTGCTTGGTGGTTCTGATTTAGGATGGAACAGGGCGCAGGTCCAGAGGGTGCTTTTCAACGCCGCGCCAATCCGTTACCCAAGTGGGAAATGAAATGTCGAAAGGCCACCCCGATGCGCGCGACCCTGCCCCTTTTGCTTTGTGCAACTTTGACAGTCACGGGATGTGCCCGCGTTTCGGAATCGCGCTTCAATCCGCTGAACTGGTTTGGTAGCTCGCAAGCAACTGCGCTTGCACCCGCAAGCGAACGGCGCCCCCTCGTGCCAGCCACGCGCAGCACGCAGGTTGTCGACACCCGTGGCGCAATCAGCCAGATCAATTCACTGGTTATCGAAAAGACACCCGATGGCGCGCTGATCCGCGCCACAGGAACCGCAAGCACGCAAGGCCAGTTCAACGCCCAACTTGTGCCCGTTTCAAACGAGCGTGGCACGCTGACGCTGGCATTTAAAATCGAAGCAGCAGCAGGGTTTAACGGTGTGAACAGCGCATATTCGCGCCAGGTGACCGTCGCCCGCTTTATGTCCTTTGCCGAACTTGCAAATGTGCGCACGATCCGCGTGCAGGGCGCAACAAACGCCCGTAGCGCCTCGCGTTAAAGAGCGACCGTAACGACCTTTTGACCGTTCACCGCAAGGCCGACCTTCCCGTCACAAAGGCGAAGTGCTTCTGCACCAAACACCTCTTTGCGCCAGCCGCGCAAGGCCGCAACATCGCGTTCGCCCGCCGCAAGTGCATCCAGATCGGCAGATGACGCGATCAGCTTGGACGCAACGTCCTCATTGTCCGAAATCGCCTTGAGCAAGACCCGCAACATATCGGCCAATGCCGGATTGACCTGCAACTTGGCGCGGCTTGTATTTGGCACAGGCAGCGCGTCGTTCGGCAGGGCCAAGCCAGCCTTCACACCTGCAAGAATACCCTGCGCAATATCGCCACGGCGGGCTTCACGCAAAAGCAGCCGCGAGCGGCTCAGGTCCTGCTCGTTTTGCGGCTTCGTCGAGGCAATCTCGACAAGCGCATCATCCTTGAAAACACGGCTGCGCGGCACATTGCGTTCCTGTGCATAGGCCTCGCGGAAACGGGCCAACTCCCGCAAAATACCCAGAAAGCGGCCAGAATTGGTGCGTGTTTTCACGCGGCGCCATGCCTCATCAGGATCGGCGCGATAGGTCGCGGGATCGTTTAGAACGGCCATCTCTTCGGCCACCCATTTCTTGCGGCCCGATTTGTCCAGCCGCGCCGACAAATGCTCGTAGATATCGCGCAAGAACGTCACATCGCCCACGGCGTATTTCGCCTGTGCCTCGGTCAACGGACGGCGTGACCAATCGGTAAACCGCGATGACTTATCCAAGTCGGATTTGCAAATTTTGCGCACAAGGGTCTCGTAGCCGACTTGCTCGCCAAAGCCACAGACCATCGCCGCAACTTGCGTGTCAAACAACGGCGTCGGGATGATGCCCTCATCAACAAAGAAGATTTCGAGATCCTGACGCGCCGCGTGAAATACCTTCACCACACCTTGATCCGCAAACAGATCGTAAAGCGGCGCAAGCGACAATCCCTCAACCAAGGGATCAACCAGGCAGGCGTCTTCCCCTGCATCATCCTGATAGGCCAGTTGGATCAGGCACAGTTTGGAATAGTAGGTTCTTTCTCGCAAAAACTCGGTATCTACAGTCACATAAGGCCGCTTGGCCGCTTGGGTGCAAAACGCGGCAAGCGCGTCAGTCGTTGTGATCGTTTTCATAGATATTCCGCGTTTTGTGGACTTATTTCTCGATTATCGCCAAGACATAGGCGATCAACCGCATAAATGAAAGAACTACATACCTAGCAAAACCGGCGCACGATCACCAATGGCAAACCGGCGTAGCACCGCAGGATAAAGCGCATGTTCCAGCGGCAGCACCTTAGCGGCCAAACTGTCGGCGGTGTCACCTTGCGCGATAGTGACTTGCGCCTGCCCCAAAATCGGCCCGCCATCAAGCTCGGCCGTCACCTCGTGCACGGTGCAACCATGCACACTATCGCCCGCATCCAGCGCGCGCTGGTGCGTGTGAAGTCCTCGATACTTTGGCAATAACGAAGGGTGGATATTGAGCATCTTGCCCGCCCATTGCTGGGTAAAGTCGCGCGATAAAATCCGCATAAACCCTGCCAGACAAACGATATCCGGCTTTGCTTCTGTCAGGATGTCGTGCAGCGCGGCCTCGAACGCAAGGCGGTCTTTCCCGAATGCTTTGTGGTCAAGGGTCGCGGTCGCGATGCCCATCGCTGCGGCCTTTGGCAAGCCGCCCGCATCTGGGATGTTGGACACCACAAGCACAGGTTCACAAGGGTGGTCGGCGGTCATGTCTTGGGCGAGCGAGACCATATTGGACCCGCCCCCCGAAATCAGGATCGCGACCCGCTTTTTCAAACGAGTGAACCAGTGTATGCAACGCCCTCGCTTTGCGTCACCGTTCCAAGCGTATAAACCGTTTCGCCCGCGTCTTGCAGCACGGCCTTAAGCGCCTCGGCTTCGGTCGCGCTCACCGCAAGAACCATGCCAACGCCCGCGTTGAACGTCTTGAGCATCTCGGCTTCGGCCATGCCACCTACATCAGACAACCACTTGAAAACAGGTGGTAATTCCCATGCGTTGAGGTCGATCTGCGCACCAAGCCCTTCTGGCAGAACACGCGGCAGGTTCTCGGTCAAACCACCACCAGTGATATGCGCCAAGGCGTGAACGCCGCCTGCGTTAATGGCAGCGAGTGCGGATTTCACGTAGAGTTTGGTCGGGGCCAAAAGGGCCGCGCCAAGGCTATCTTCTGCAAAGGGGGCTTTGTCGCTCCATGCAAGGCCAGACACCTCGACGATGCGGCGCACAAGCGAATAGCCGTTGGAGTGCACACCGTCAGATGCCAGCCCGAGCAGAACGTCGCCCGCAACCACACCTGCGGGCAAATCTTCGCCCCGCTCCATCGCGCCAACCGCAAAGCCTGCGAGATCAAAGTCACCCTTGTGATACATGCCCGGCATTTCCGCCGTTTCACCACCGATCAAAGCGCAACCAGATAGCTCGCACCCTTTGGCGATCCCGTTGATAATGCGGGTCGCCTCGTCAAGCTCGAGTTTACCAGTTGCGAAATAGTCGAGGAAAAACAATGGCTCAGCGCCTTGACAGACAAGGTCGTTGACGCACATTGCGACCAGATCAATGCCGATTGTATCGACGTTTCCAGTGTCAATCGCGATCCGCAGCTTCGTGCCGACACCATCGGTTGCAGCGACCAAAATCGGGTCGTTATAGCCAGCACCCTTAAGATCAAACAGCGCGCCAAAGCCGCCAAGCCCTGCCATCACACCAGAGCGCGCCGTGCGCTTGGCCGCAGGTTTGATCCGTTCCACAAGCGTATTGCCCGCATCAATATCGACACCCGCATCAGCGTAAGTCAGCCCGTCTTTGGTCATCGCATTCATCCCTTGCCGCGAAAGTTGCAATGCCGATACCGCAATGAACCCAGCCGCGCAACGGTCAGCACAACCCGTGCACAATAAATGCACAACCCATACACAGAAAATTTGAACTCTTTGGCTAGGTCTTAGTTGTCACAACAAGAAAGACGGAGAAAAACAATGCGCACTTTAATCGCCCTGACCATCGCAGCCCTGCCCTCAATCGGGCTTGCAGATAGCATCGCCTTTGAGGACGGCCCATGGATTCCCGTGCCCGCAGGCATGTCTTTTCAAACCCAAATGACACCAATGGAAGAAATCCGCGCACTTGCCGATCTGGACGGCGATCCAACAGTCACAACCGCACGCGAGATCGAAATGATCGCGCTCCTGACGCAAATGCTGGGTGCGCAGCCCGCCGCGCAGCCGGTTGCACAGCATTCTGGGTCTTGACCACGCCCGCACGACTGCTATCCCTCGCCCTTATGGGGGCCTGTAGCTCAACTGGTTAGAGCAGAGCGCTCATAACGCTTTGGTTGCGGGTTCAAGTCCTGCCGGGCCTACCA
>CAKZNT010000038.1 GCA_937132065.1 uncultured Loktanella sp. | reverse complement strand
CAGGCAAAATAGGCAAGCTCGCTGAAATCTGGTGACCCCGACTGGATTCGAACCAGTAACCTGCCCCTTAGGAGGGAGTTAATGGATTTATTTATATTATTTAAATCAGTAACTTAGATTTTTCGTGCTAAGCTTGTGCTAATTTATCTGTCGAGATTAATGGCGCACAGGAAATCCCGCTTTTTCAAAGCAAATCCAAAGGCTTGGTAGATTTCACACTTGCACAAGCACCATATTCAAACACGAGCACGATATGAAGTAGCTTCAAGTTTAACAGAGTTTGACAAACTGCCCGACAAAGTAAAGAAGCGAGGTTTTTTAAGAAAATCAAACACGCGAACCAAACGATATGAAGTGCCCTTTTCTTCCGAAACATAGACTTCATTCGTTGACACAAAAAAGGGTGTCGCCCTTCCACCTGTAGTCGTTTTTACCTCAAGAAATATTTCACTTCCATCAAGGTCAAATGATCGAATATCGTATCCAAATCCATCTCCGTACTCTTTGGATACCCACGCCACACGCTTCGCTAGTTCATTTTCACCAGCAGTGGTGAGTTTATGAATTTCATATCGAAGCACGAATAACTCCCCAGCCTCACCTAGCTGTCGATTTCTTGCTTCTTTCGCTGCAAAGTCTGTCTTCGTAGCCCTTACTTTTCTCCGCTCAACGGACTTTGCCGCTGGTGCGCTTGAAGTCGGTGGGTCTTCTGCAATTTGATCAAATTCGTTTTCAACAAAGCTTCGCAGAACATCCAAATTTGGGAATTGCAATTCTTGTTTTGGAACTTTTTTGGTTGAAGCTCCAGTTGCTATCAATGGGGGTGACGATGCAGAAGAAGTATCGGCCTTCTGAGAGGCTACCACAGCTCTTTCGGTATCAATACTCGTTGTGCTATTAGCCTCCCTACGCAAGGTTGTCCCGCGTATTTCTTTTTGGGATGCACGCCAGATGGGCGGTGCTGTGCTTAGCTCGACAGCTTCTGCGGCTTTGTTGGTAGCATCAAACAATTCAGCATCCAAATCCTGCCATGCACTTAAGAGGTCAGGAAAGTCTGTGAAGCTAGTATCTGCTAACTGAAAAATCCCTAAATTTTCAACGTTAGCGTGGATTGAGTTGAACACTTCGTCGAGTAAATTGCCCTTCCCCATTCGAATAAGACTTTGATCTACTCTCATCAGTTCGTTGATCATATGTCGTCCTTGTGATCTTACTGCACGAGAAAAAATACCTCGGTCTGGATTTGCCCAAAAAAGTGCTGCCTTTGTTCTTTTAAAATCATTAACTCCAATGTCGTTGTCTGCGACAATTTTGGCAAACTCGGCCAATTTGAAGTAAACTGTTTGGCCATCAGTTAGGTCAAAGCGAAGTTTTTCAATTTGCTGGTCTGTGGCATAAGCCTGCAACAATAGGCTATTTTCATCGCTATCTAGCGTGTTTATGACAGCTGCGGATAAAAACCTAAGCTCATCGCTAGTTAGCTCACGATTTAAAGTCTGAGCCATTTGATTATGGGCGAATTGAAATACCAGTGCAGTATTGAACCACCTGTCCTCCACCCGAAAACCGATATGCAGGACCAGAATACTTGCTAAGCAATCTAACGCTCTTCCAAGGTTCGGGTCTTCTTGGTTCTCCCTCAGTGCTTTACCGATCACATAGGAATAAAAGCCGAGTTTTGTCGATGGAACATCACCCTCAAGCACCTGTTGCCAACCAGAGGGAAATGAGGCCCCTTTCACTTGAGGGCGAACAATACGGCCAGAGAGAATTCCAAGTTGGTATGCTTCACCGGCCCTAGTGCGAGGTCCAGCCCCAGTGTCGCCGATGACTTGTTGAAAGCCCCGCACACCTCGATGTTCTTCCTGCGGAATCACAGCCAGTGGACCTTCAAGCCAATTTACCCAATGGTGCTTGATAAGTTCATCAACATAAAAGAACAGGAACTGAGAGTTCGTCGCCATTACCGCCCCGCATCATAGAATCATTCTGAATGATGCCATGTCGCGACTAGAAATGGAACGGATTACAAGGGCTTAACTAATCCAAGTACGTGTTCAAATTCTATTTTACCGCCTCGGTCGCCGCGCGGAATTGACGTCCGGTGGTTCTTGATCCGATATCGAAAGTATTTGTCCCACTTATACCCCAGTTCAACAGCAATCTCTGCGATTGCCTGATGCGTAGGCACATCAATGCCACGAATTGTGCTATTTCCTATGATAATATAGTAGGCACCACCGGGCTTCAGTGCATGGAAAACTGACCTTAGATTGCACTTCATATCCTCAAAGAAAGCCAAGGCCGTTTTGAATCTTGCATTATCTACGGATTCAAGTTCACCGAAATACTTTATCGCAATTGAGGTGAGCAGTTTGTCATCTATTGTTCGGTGGCGACGAACGCTTTCGCCGAGCTGTGCATTTCGAACAGCGCTTATTGTGGCATTATCGGCGGTTCCAATCCAAGCACTTTCAAGTTTTATGCACCGAGTGTAATCTATTGCATTGATGTACGGCGGTGACGTAATTGCGAGATCTATTGGTACCGAAACGTCAAAGCTGGTTGCATCAGATCCTTCCCAGGTTATCCCCTTAGATTTCTGAATTGTATTTGGCACCACAGCTTGAATGTATTTCGGCGCAATTCGCAAAAACTCTTCCAAAACTGGCTTTGGCTTCTTCAGATACTTCTTTGAGATATAGGGCTTAAGCGACTGTCGTTCAGCTTTCGAGCAAGCACGGATTATATCGCCGAAAGCAGTCAACAAAAAATCTCGAAGACTTCCCTCGTCGGTCACTTTGAAAATTGTAGATTTCAATTTGAGTAAATCTACAAAATTTTCGTCGCTGAACCAATACTGGATATTCTTCAATTGTGGGTGTAAATCGCTGTTTGGCCTCTGCTCTGTTGTGTTTGCACCCACCTCTAGTACAAGTTCTTTCAACGCTTCAATTTCATCATATGAGTATTGACGTGTTGCAACAGAAGCGATCAGACGCGCATAGGGATCGATTTCCACTCCATGAACAGAATTTGCATAGTGCACAGCCTCAATACCTGTCGTTCCAGACCCCATAAACGGATCAAGCACGTTCAAATGCTCTACGGTTTCTGAAAAATCCTGTAGGATTATGCGGGGTACAAATGCAACGCTTCTGCATGGATACCGCCCACCAACAAAATGTGGTGAGTTCATCAACGCTCGGCTATTCGGAAGCTGGACTTCGGAACCCCATTGTAACTTTTGGAAAGACTTTATCGTTTCCATCAAGGCCTCCGTAGTATGACCATACTCTCACGCATGTATTTTCGGTTGTCTCCCAGCTTACGATATTGTTGGGATGACGGGATTACACCTCGGTACACACGCACTTCCTCCACCAAATATCCTTGGCTTCTTCCAAGATCAGCCAAAAGCAAGTCTGTAGCCACGGGAATACCTCCATAGAAGGAATTTCCAACTACGAAACCCATTCTAGCATTCTGACGCAACCGTGGTTTGAGATTGTTTAGTAGATTTCCAAGGTCAGCAAAATAGCCGGAGAGCATACTCCCAATCTTTGGGGACCATAAGCTCTGGCCTTCAATATACGGGCGAATAACTTCATCCACCACAGGCGACCCTGCTTTCTGATATCGTTCTTTCCAAGTAGCATGAACATGAGACCGGAGAGAAGCCTGTCTAAAGTCATTCTGATCAGATTTGGAGGCGAAAAAATCACCTAACCAAAGTTCGGACATATAAATCTTGCTGTAGTCAAAACAGTTTGCATACGGCGGTGACGTAAGTACCGCACTTACATCTTCAACTTCATCACTCAAAGCCTCCCCTAAACAAGACCTTTGCCTAAATATAGGACTTCTGAAATCAGTGGTTTGTTCAATATCTGAAGCAAACATTTCAAGCTGTTTAACTAGAAATTCTTTAAGAGCCAAAACGCTATCTTTATGTGCGGATGGCCATGCATAGTTAGTTTTTCTCTTCACACCATTCCCCGCTTTTCTGTGTGTCGAGAAAGGTTCTATCGCGGTTAGAAAAGCGAGTTTAAAAAGGGGCGCTGTCTTGCTGCAGTCAATTTCTTTGAAAAATGCTTTGGCCCTCAACAGCGAGTTTAGAACATCATCTTCAAAATATCGCTTTACAGTTTCATTGTCAGGTTGTGCCGCTACGGCAATCAAGGGAGAACCACTAAATTCGGCTATATGCTTTCTAAAAGAACGCAATTCTTTGGCGTTCATCGTGGTAGCTTTTACAGTGGCCACAAAATTGGTTAGAGGGCTAACATCAAAGCCCAGCCCATCCAATCCACGTTCTCCTGCGACTATAGAAGTCGTCCCCGATCCAGAAAATGGATCAAACACAACCCCACCCTTTGCCGATGAAGCCGTGGGAAGGAAATCATTAACAAAAGATGGTGAAAATCCCTCTTTATATGGAAACCATCGATGCCTCGGCCGTTGCATAGCCTCTATGAAATTCACAGGTGAACTATAAGTTGTAAGAGTTGACTGCTCTCGGACAAAGATGCCTTGCTCTAATCTTGAGTATCTACGGTAGAGTTCAGCTGCCTCAGAGGTGTCACTTCTGAATTTTTGCTGATCCTCAGCCATCTGTCTAACTCCGTATCAGTCAAAAATTGCACTGTCGTGCAGCGAAACATAGACTGAATGCGCTGATCGAGCTCGTTGGATTATGCAGCAATTTTCGACTACGTACAACGCTTAGGATCAAATTGCTCATGTGTAGCAACATAAGCTCAGCCCCACGATTAGTGAGATAAAACTGGCTTTGCTATAACTCAGAAAATTGCATATTTTTCATAAGCTTGCCCAAGAATATAGGCTTTAAAAATAACTAGTGGTATCACCTAACCGTGCAATTTTGCCTTCACCACAGCACTGTTGAGCTTGGTGTGTTGGTTGAGCGTGTCTTTGTTGACCCAAAACTGCCAATGCCATGGGCGACTGTGATTATCTTCGTTCATGCTTTGCCCGTTAATTTCGAAAACAAAATCAGGGCGATTACCGCGATCTTCAAAGTTTGGTAGAGTTGAGATGTACCAACCCCGAACGGTGACTGTTTTCCGTAAGCCTTCTAGCCTATCCGTGGTTCGGACAGCTTCATACCAAGCATCACCATAGAAATCGATGCGAGACGTAGTACCTTGCCCAAGTTCGACGGTATTAAGATCGTGTTCGAAAGCGGTTTTTGCGCGTTCACGTGGGTCGCCATCAACTGTCATGTATTTTGAAGAATGCCTTTGAGATATGTATTTTTTCACGGCGCAATCACCCTTAGTCAGCTATTGAAAAATATGGGCTGCACTCGATGAACGCAGCCCATACAGGTCAACTTTACTGAGAAACGCTCACTTAACCAGCCAACTCTTTTCTTTTGCTGCGTTCATGTGCTTCAACGAACAACTGAGAAACCCGCGTATTGCCTTCGATCTTTTTCCAATGCTCCTCACGCTGCTTGGCCTTGATGATGTCACTGTCGGTGATCTGCTTTAGAAGCAATGCTCGCAGCAGGTGTTCAAACTCATGTGGGCCGCCGTCAATGGAAAGTTCGATTTTCATGCCGTTTGAGCTTTGCCCTGTTTGCCTGTGGCCTTCTTTGGCTTGGCTTTGATCATCTGTGCAAGCTGATCATCAAGCTCACCAGCAATTACAGCGGAACGTAGCAGCTGCAGGGTATCAACCAAGTTGGCGATCTCACCAACTTCGGCGGAGTGCTTGTCTTCCAGCAGTGGGAGTTCTTTTGAGCCATCCCGCAGCGTAACCATCCATGCCCCAGTATGGTGTTGCCACCACCACTTGCGCACAGCGCGTTGCTCGGTGATTTGTTCTTTCTCTCCGTCTTCACCACGGACCCACTTGCGAATATCTTCGAGAAATTCCTCGTCTTTGAGTTCAGCTTCGGCGGCAAGAATTTGCAGGTCCAGCTTGCGGATCAGGTTGAGCCGTTTCCTTGCAACGGGGGTTACTGGTTGTTTGCGAGATGCCGATGAAAGTGAGAGCTTTGAAAGATGTGTCATTGCATGATCTCCGATTGATGCATGCAAGGTTCGAATAATGCCATGTCAACCAAAGAGCGAGTGCACATGTGGCATTTTGCTGGCTCATAACAGTCAACAAGGGCCGTGGTGCCGATAGCACCTTGAACCCCAATGTTCGCAAACACAGTGGTGCAAGGTAACATGCAAAGAACCAATAAGACGCCGAAGTCATGGTTCGTGGGCTATTCTACAGCTGAGGCTCGATATTTCCCGCTCTTATTTGGTTCTTGATAAATCGCCAATCGAAGGACAAGTCATAGGGCCCTTCTATTAGTTGAAGCCGAGGTTTTCCTGTTGCGTCATCCGCCACCATCTTAGCTTTTTCATTCCTGACCCTGTCGTGCTTGGTCGTAACTGGGAATTCGCTCAATGCGGCCCATTCGGAAACGAACAACGCTTTGCGCAACAATTCACTAGCCTTAATCCCATTGATCCGTTCAGGTGGCTCATCACTGTCACTTTCGTCTTTGCGCTTGGTTTGAGGATATTCCTTGTCAATCTTCGCTCCCAACTGATGAAGTTTCAGGTCATCAAAATACAGCGCACGAGTGTAGACAGCGTAAAGAAACTTTTCCAGCGAGAGCCTGCGCACCTTGTTTTTCTGAAACTTGATCCTTGACCTACGGCGGATGGTTTCAGGCAGTTTTTGCAGTTCGTTACGGAGGAGTTCGACCATGTGTTCTTCGATCACTTCAGCATCACCGTTGACTGGAATGGCCATAATTACTGTGTCAGGGCTACCATTTGGTAGAAATTCATCGTGTTGGTAGCTTTGAAGCTGCTCATTAAAGGAACCCAATGTGCGCCAGTGGTGTTCATCCATCTCCTCTGCCGATGGCAGAGACAAACCGTAGTATCGCGCAGCCACTTTGGGCTGGATATGATTGATGAAATCTAGCCAGTACTGGCCGTGTTGGAACCACCACTGTTCAAAGCTCAAGCCCCAAACATCGCCAAACCGCTCAGCGGATTTAAGCAAACGGACATAGTCATGGCAGTCTGGCAAAGCAGCATCTTGGTAAACGTGTTCGTAAGCCATTCGGTACGTTGGGCTAACCTGTAGGAAGCGGTAAAATAGCGAAATTTTGCGGTTCAAGGCTTCAAATTTTTGGAAATCAACATTTTTCATCATTAAGTTATGAATGATTACAGCAAAAATGATAAGTCAAAAAAACAAACTTTTGGACTTTGTTTTGCTTAACATACCCAACAGCTAGTTTCTTCTTGTCAGCAACGACATGAGGTGCAGCACCACCGCCGCACTTTAACTCAACATCGGCGAGGCCGAAGAAGGAACTAGAAATGGAAAATATCCTCAGCAGTGGCCAAGTGGCCTCCACAACGGCTCTTCTTATCAACGAGCGCGAAACTTGGGAGAAGACACTTTATAAGAAAAGCAATGATGCGCTTTACGATTTGCTTGCGAAAGCCTTTCATCTTTTCATGCAAGTTAAGGGAACCCGCCCACTAATTAGGGCACTGAACCAACAGCTTGATGCGCTCGAAATCCCATATAATAGCAAAACATCATTGGCAGCAAAAATTGCGAGACTTATTTTTGGGGAGTGTGGAAACCGCGTCTTTGCCTTCGCTTCCGTTTTCAATGAAGCGGATCGACAAAACATTGAACCCACAAAGCTTAAAAACTGGATCACATCCCAAAATGGGATCGAAAACATCCGTAAAAGCAAAGGTGCAACTACGCCAAGCGCCGCCAAATTAGCGGAGCAGGGTGCCGAATTCTGTAGCAGCATCGATGCTCTGTTTGCCATTGATGAGCGCCATCAAGATTTGGAGCCACATCCAGAAGCCGAAAATGAGTTCGCTGTTGCACTGGTTCGTCCTGCTTCTGGCGGCACCTTTGAAGTTGTCTTCGGCTGCAACAAGAAAAGCGTCGTAAATACTGTGCTCAGTGAAGCAGGACGTTTGTATTCCGCAGAACAAAATTCCCAGAAAATTTTGGATGATGTGAAACAGACCCTGCATGATGTCCATGATGCAGTGCATGACGCAAATTCTGACACGCAAGGAGCCGACTAAAATGAACTTTGAAGAATTTTGTCGCCCTCAAACATCGGCTGATCTGCATTTTGCAGATCAGTTGGTTGCCAGCCAATTCACAAATATTGCCACAGGAAAACTTGACAGTGGTGTCGTCTTAGTCGGTCCACCCGGTACAGGAAAATCAGCAGCTGCCAAAGTGTTGGCGGAACAGCGCAATCAACACGCAAACCCACTTTTCCAAGTGCCTTATGTGTTTGAGGGCAAGTTGTTGACGAGTTTTACTGAGATCGAAAACACTTTGAACGCATTGCTTGGAAGTGTTGCGGTCCCGTTTATCGTCATCAACGAATTTGATCAGATACCGTTGTCAACTTTAAACAGCTTGCAAGCGTTTTGGAATGTTCACTCCCATCATTGTGGGTTGGTTTTGACCACCAATAAACTGTCAGCAATCAGTGCAGCCATGCGTAGCAGATTGCTCGTGCTGGACGTTCAATGCCCTCCGTCAAGTTGTTTGCTACCTGCGGCACAAGCATTTCTGAAAAGTCGTGGCAAATCGATACATGATGCGAAAGTGCTGAGTGTATTGGCAGCAGCTGGAAATGATATGCGAACCCGCATTTTCGCCATCGATCAACTGGCAATCTAGCACCACACAATTTCGTCAAATCACACAAATGCTGCCGCTGAGTTCTCAGCGGCAGACAACGAACCTTTGTCAATTGAAAGGAATATCACATGACAGAATATTTGAACATTCCCGCCCCATTTTTTAGAGACCACAAGCAGATTTTTGATGATCTAATCACGAGCTGCAAACACGGAAAGTGGACCGAGTGCCATCTATGGGGTGACTTCATATGCTTGGTGAACACTATACCTCACTTTGCCCAATTAGAGAATGGAGCATTGTCAGTTTATGACCGTGATCCCTGCGAAAGATGGATGAATTTTTGGAGCGTTTCACGAACGTTTGATCCAGACACGGGAATAGATGCGCATGACGCTGACATTGAGATTTTTGCTCACTATGGGGATTTTGACGCATGGCACTTCGATGGGAAGGTTCGGCTTGAATTTCTTGCAGGCATCACCGGCGCGACATTGGAAAAACAACTGCTAGATGCAATGTCGACAACCATTCCTCCAGATTTTTGGAAAAGAAAAATCTAACTTCAGCAGGTTTAAGAAGAATCCAATCCCAAACATTAAGTTGGTCGCACTTTACAGCAGCTGCACCATCGCAGTTAAACTTAGGTTACGGGGCATGTAAACTTTGCGGTCTTAATGACGTGGGTTTTCTGATCCATGTCTCGTTGCGTCTGCAACGGATGTTGGTCATCAACCAAGTTGGGGAATTTCCAATTTTTCAACTTGGTTGATGACATCGATCATTGGGAGCCATACCTTAGCTAGACCACTGGAATGACCAAGCTTTGGAACTGTGTTGGTCAGGAACCCTGAGCTTGCATCTGTGAGATGAACTCATCCCAAGACATCTTGACACCATTCTTTCGGGTTGTTTTCCCTTGGCACCATATCAAGCCCGTCTTAGTCACATAGCAATCGCCGCGGAGGTTTCCATCGGGGTCTCGAACCTCAAACTCGACGCCGTTTGTTTTTACACCCATTTCGACTTTGAAATCTTTGATCTTCACTTTCATGCTTATCTCTCCCTATGGTTGAACCTGGTGCACAAATATATGTACCACAGCCGAATTTGGCTTCAATGCAGAACCATAAGAAACTGATGAAGACGAAACATTGGTCGCGCTTGTTTCTCGCAACCCAATGTTAGCAAACACTGTGTTGGGAAAGGGATTGGTGACGGAAGCACTTGGGAACGGACCTCTCAAGGTTCAGCTACAGCAACTGCACTGCCTCGGCCTTCATCTGGTCTGTGACTTCGATATAACGTTGTGTGGTGCCCAACTGCTTATGTCCCGCCAGTTCCATGATGGTCTTGCTGGTTACACCTTTTTTGGCCAGTTCCGTTATGAACCAGCGGCGACCAGAATGTGATGATGCATCTTTGAAGCCCACACCTGCATAAATCCGTGCAAACACCTGCGCCAATGAATTTGCCGAAAAATGCCCACCCCGTTGTGATCGGATTATTGGACCAGCAGCTGCTTGGGTGAGTTTGGTTGCAGCCACCAGTTCCGCCATCAACTTTGTATTTACATGAACGAGCCGTGCTTCATTTGATTTTGTGTCAGCAGCAGCCAGATAGAACTGACTTCGGATCGAACCATTCACATCCAGCAACTGCTCCCAAGTTAATGTTGCGATTTCACCGACACGCAGACCCGCATAGTGAGAAAGCAACACTGCTAGTCTATTGCGCTGCGCGTACCTGGTGCCGTTACAATAAACCAGAACCCGTTTGATCTCTGTCTGTGTCAAAACCCGTGCTTGCTTCATTGAGGCCTCCAAAACATAATAAAAACAACGCCTTGATTGCTTTTAGTGATAAGTCCTTTCAGCAAGTTCTACGACCACTTTCTGATTGCCAAGAAAACCAAGGAGTTAGGCCCACTTATCATGTTCTGTGTAATATGTGATAGGTGAGTGGTGCTGATATAAATGCGCGATCCACGCAAAACGAAGAACGCCAACAAGAGCAATGCCAGTTCCTTTGAACAGCACCACATTGGTATCTGCTAGCGCACATACCTGCAAAATCTTCTGTTCACTGCCTATCATCGCCTTGCTCTTCTGGCGCTTCACTTCGATTTAACGTCTTCGACATCAATCCAGTTCGGTTAATCCCTAACCAGTGATTTCAGCGGTTATCTAACTGGCGACTTAGGCGAAGCTGAAAGCGAAGCACGATACTCAGTCAGATGAGAGCTTTTTCTCCCCCCCCATTGATCAACAACAATCAATGCAGGAGGGAGATGACAAATTGATATTCAGTCGAGTGTATCGCTTTTTCCATAAGGAATGTGCACTTCTGCTTGGGCGACGGTATCCCGTACTCCGCCCTCATTCCCGTCATCCATATACGGTTAGGATCGCTATTTGATCCAGCTGCTTGCCCATGCATATGGAACGACATCAACAAGCATCATGGGCCAAGCAATTTCCAACTCACCCATGATCAGATTTCTCGTCATAAAAACCCTGCACGAATTCCGACGACGGTGACCCTTTTGCACATCAAGTGCTTGGCAGTCCAATTGCTGGGATATCCTCGCTACAGGGCCCAACGCAGCTACGTTCCAATCGACTAAGGGTGTCTCATAGTGACGGTCTTTGTCCCGCCCCCGTTTTAAGTCCAAGTCCCTCTATGTGTGCTGCACCTTGTGCAACGTTTCTATTTATCCAAGCAGTCCTTGAGCAGGCACCAATAAAAAGCTCATGCAGGGCAATTTTCTGATGGATGGAGCAAAGCGCATAAATACATGTGCAGCGCATTAGCAGCTGCCTATTACAACGATGGAGCCACAAAATGCGATACAGCGAGATCAACCAAACCCAACTGCTACAAGACACCTTCTACTGCTATCGACGCAACAACTTGGTGATCTCGCAACGTGCGTTTTCCCGCAGAATTCTGGGACAAGCACCAAGTTACTATTCCAGCATGATTGCCCGTAACAGAAAGCCATCACGTGCAGTGCTGCAAACGTTGCTAAACGTAACGAAGACCATCCTCGCTACGTTCCTTGGCAATCCGCATTTTGGGAAGCCATATGCGATGAACCTAAACCACGCATATGAAGAACTCGAAGGAATAGTTGAACAGGTTTCCGTGCAGTTGGATATTGGGTGTGTCGTCGAAACGGTAACTGGCCAACCAAGTTGAGTATCACCATTCGTCAGCATCGCGCTGCGCGTTCTCATCGCCTAGGTCCTGATAGATAAAGTGTGTCACCCCTCGGCATTCATGCAAAACCAATTTGGGTAGTGGTTGAAACTACAGATCGTCTGCACCACATATAGTGTCAGTCAGTTAAACTATACGGATATAAAGAAGTTTTAGATGCTAGGATCATTTTGGAACATAGTTTCCGAAAACCCAATTGAATTATATACCGCCATCGTTGCAACGGTTGGAGTTGCTTGCTGGTATGTAGATCGAAGGTCGATGAAAACCGCGTTCGACGCTGCAAGAAATCAGGAGTTAGTTGCTCTTCGTCTAAAAAGTCAGGAAAGCAAAACTCGCGTTGAGCGAAGTCTAGCAGTACTTCAAACGAAGTCAGAACTGGCGAGAAATCATTGGCGGAGCCACAGGTTTCGGAATGGGCCACTACTTGGATCGGGTTTTCATGTATCGGAAGAGGACAAGAAAATTTCATACGCGGCACGAACAGGTGGGCAGCTTTTCAACAAACTGAATGCGACCATGCCTGAGCCACATTGCGTTGAGGTGGCCAAATTCGAGTTATACATTTCTGCTGCGGACCGCGCTTCAATCCAAATTGACAATTTAGCTGCGCAGCTCCCAGACCCACAGCTACTTCGTCACTGATTATCGTAAGGTCACTCAACCAAGTTGGAAAATCAAAAAAGAAGGCTCCAAGCTGCACGTCAGTTTGAAGCCTTCAGTTATTGCAATGTGTAGTTGGTGTCACAGGGATGTTTGTCAACGGCACAAAGCAAAATCTTAGCGTCCGTCACAATCCCCATAAGCGGGATCACCCGTATATGGGTCACCTTCTTCGGTATCCGCATTAGTATCACCACGTTCGCCAACCGCTTGACCAAATCCATCTGGACTAAGCGCAGGATCAGGACTTTTGGCTTCTTCTACGACATCCACACAAGGGGAAGTTTGTTCGGCGGTATCAGCCATCAATGTGACACCAAAAGATCCAAACAGGGCAACCAAAGCAACTAATTTCATATGTTCCTCCAACAAAAGGGTGAGCGTTACTGGGCGTAAAACATCATGTCTTACGCAGAATATCGGCTTATAATTCCGTTATTCTCCGTAAGTAACGAAACATCACTTCATGGGCAAGAACTTTACTCGTCTTTATAAACCGATATATGAGTGATCAACTGAAACGAAACATCGGGTTGCGCGTGAAAGCTGCAAGAACCCAAAAGGGTCTAACCCAACCGCAGTTGGCGGAAGCCATCGACAAGGCGTTCGAAACGATTTCCAACATCGAACGAGGTAAAACTGCGCCCAATTTCTCGACACTCGTGGATATTGCGAACGTGCTTGGGTTGCCCATGCGGGATTTCTTCGATGTTGAAGATGTTGATGTAACCGACGCACGGCAACGACTGCTTATGCAGGTGAATTCGTTGATCTCCGATATGGATGATCGGCAACTAAACTTGCTGCTAAAGTTGGGGACGGTTTTGCAGGAGGATGAGGGTTGAAAGCCAACCAAGTTGCACTTGACCTACTCCCACTCACTATCTCCACGCAACCTTCTTGCTTGATCTGCTGGGATCACATCCGAGTACCACCGTTCAATCATTTCCACCGATGTGCGCATATTTGTAGCAAGTGTGTAAATGTCGATTGGTGGGTCGCGCTGTAAGGACCAAGTGGCATAGGAATGGCGAAAACAATAGGATGTGTAGTTGTTGCCAAAGGCATCTTTCTCAAGATCAGCGGCTTTTAGCAGGGTCTTCAAACTGTTGTTGAACGTGGTGATCCGTTCACCTTTGTAGTTACAGAACACGGGATCAGTTTTCTGTGGCATCTTGCCGAACTGACGCTGAAAAGCACGATAAACACCTTCAAATCCACTGATTGCAGTTTTGCGTGGGATAAACCTTTGAGGCAACCGACCCTTGCCATGTGCAAAGATACTGATTTCCTGTTCTACCACAGGTTTCTTGATTGCTTCTTCAAATCCTTCGATATGACCCCAGTTGAGATTGAACATTTCCATCGTACGCATGCCCGTTTCAGCAGCTATGACGATAAAGTTATGCAGCATGTATCGTTCAAACAAGAATTTGGGTCGATCTGACACCTCCATGATGCGGGATTGACTGACATCAAGTAGGTGGTTGTACTGCTCTTTTGTGAACGAAGGGCGTTTCTTGTGCTGCACCCTACCCACGTCCTGCTTTGGGATGTCGGATGCCTTCAAAAACCCTTTCTCTACGCCCTGTTTAAACACGCCACGTACAATGGATGTTTCTCTGCGCATCGTGCTTGCTGTGGCTTCTGTATTTGGGGCCTTGCGCTTTAAATTCTTATGTCCGCGCTCAAACCTAAGCCAACGAAGATTTTTGCCATCACCAGTGGTCCAGTAAGTTTTGCGCCATGCTGTATATTCAACCAAGTCCTTGTATTGGATTGCACTTATATTCTTGCGCCCAAAGAATGGAACAAGGTAGCGATCCACAACACCTTTGGCATAGCGGTATGCCTTTAGCTTTTGTGGATCGTCACCTGCATCGTTTTCGAGTTTGGACAAGTATTCAGCAGCGAGCTTATCAAAGCTGGCAACACCTAGCAGCAGACCTTCTTCGGCTCGGATTTCAGCCTCCATGTATTTGCGTTCGGCAAGACGATAAGCTTTGGAACGGTCACGCGTTCCCAATCCAATCCGAATTTGCTTATGGCCCCGCAATGTAAAACGCATAGCATACATGCCATTGTCATAGCGTTGAAACACGGTGTACGGGTATTCTTCCTCCCCAAAATCCATTGCCAAACTGCTCCCAACATTCGTGCCGTTTTGTGAAGCACACGAAACCCTGTGCTAAATCCGTGCTAAGCACAGGATTCGACGTTGGTTAAATCATTGATTTTATTGACGTCAAAAAACCGTGCTAATACTGTGCTAGCTTATTTGGGAAATACTGTTGGTGCAATAAGCAAGAAAACGCAGGAATTAATTCTGCGTTTTCAAGCTATTAATGGTGACCCCGGAGAGATTCGAACTCATCAACCTGCCCCTTAGGAGGGGGCTGCTCTATCCAGTTGAGCCACGGGGCCGCCGTGCACTGCATGCCCTCGTTTTTGGGGCTGGTCAACGCCCGCTTGCGTCTTCCCCTTGGACAATGTCTGGCTAGCGTTATAGGTTTTGGAGAGGCCAAAAAGTGTAGGAAGTTTAAATTGATACCTCCAAAGAAGCGTGCCCTTACGCTGCGTGATGTTTCAGAAGCATCTGGTGTAAGCGAAATGACTGTCAGCCGTGTTTTGCGAAACAAGGGTGACGTATCCGATACCACTCGCCAAAAGGTGCGCGAGGCTGCGAAACGGCTGGGCTATGTTCCCAACAAGATCGCTGGCGCTTTGGCCTCGCAACGCGTTAATCTCGTGGCCGTAATCATCCCATCGCTGGGAAATATGGTGTTTCCCGAAGTCTTGTCTGGCATATCCGAAACGCTTGAGGACACCGGATTGCAGCCCGTTGTGGGCGTGACTGACTACCTGCCTGAAAAGGAAGAGAAGGTATTGTTCGAGATGCTGTCGTGGCGTCCGTCCGGGGTAATTATCGCAGGCTTGGAGCACTCGGAAGCATCGCGCGCCATGTTGCGACAAGCGGACATTCCAGTTGTAGAAATCATGGACGTTGACGGGCAGCCCGTTGATAGCGCTGTGGGGATTTCGCATCGCCGTGCTGGCCGCAAAATGGCCGAGGCGATCATTGAAGCTGGCTATCGCCGTATCGGGTTTATGGGCACAAAAATGCCACTTGATCATCGCGCTCGTAAGCGGTTCGAAGGGTTCACGCGCACGCTGGCCAAAGCAGGCATTGAGATCGCAGATCAGGAATTCTACTCTGGCGGCTCTGCGCTTGCAAAGGGGCGTGAGATGACAGCCGCGATGCTAAAGCGCACGCCAGATCTGGATTTTCTCTATTATTCGAATGACATGATCGGCGCTGGTGGCTTGTTGTATTTGCAGGAACAAAACGTCGATGTTCCCGGCACGATCGGGCTCGCTGGTTTCAATGGTGTTGAATTGCTCGAAGGCTTGCCGCGCCGCCTTGCGACAATGGATGCATGTCGTCGTGAAATCGGGATCAAGGCCGCGCAGATTGTAGCCGCCCGCAATAGCGAGGACGCCACAGACGAACCGCAGATTATCGAGCTAAGCCCTACGCTTTCGCATGGCGACACTTTGCGCTGTCCTTGATGGCCTGATGGGCACTTACCCAGGATTTTAACGCATCTAGCGGCATTGGCCGCGCATGCAAATAGCCCTGTGCGGTAGCGCAACGCAAGTCTTGCAGCGCCCGTTGTTCACCTGCTGTTTCAACCCCTTCTGCCAAAACATTGATGCCGAGTCGCGATGCCAGCCCGATGATTGCGCCAGTTATAACTTTCAGTTCATCGTCGGTATCAATGTGCTGGACGAGACTTCTATCTATCTTGATCCGCGACACTGCAAATTTGCGTAGCGTGGCAATTGCCGCGTGCCCCGTGCCAAAATCGTCGAGCTCAACAAGGAAGCCATTGTCGATCAAGCGGTGCACATTTTGGACAATGATTTCGGATCTCTCGTCAAGCAGTGTGGATTCGAGCAACTCGATCCGCATATTGGCGGGACAGACATTGTGGCGGCTCATATACTTTTCCAGCCGCTTTAAGATGTCGGGGTCTTGCAGTTGCGGCATGGACATATTGATGCTGATGCTCGCACGGTCCAATCCCCATGAGGCAACGGCCGCCGCAGCCGCGCAGGATTTATCCATCACCACATCGTCGAGAGCATCCATCAATCCCGCCTTTTCGGCGGCAGGCAAAAAATCAAACGCTGGCACAAGCCCGCGCGTTGGATGCCGCCACCTGATCAGCGCCTCAAATCCGACAATCTCGCCCGTAACTGTGTTGACCTGTGGCTGGAAAAACGGCTCGAATTCTCCTGCCTCGATGCCCAAGCGTATCTCTTGGGCCATTTGAATGAGTTTTACGGCTCCATCCCGCATCGCAACCTCAAAGACACGGCATTGCCCCCTGCCCGCCTGCTTCGCCTCGTTGAGGGCGATGTCGGCACCTGTTAGCGCGGAATCAATCTCGGCTTCACTATCTTTGCCATAGTATGCGATGCCGATGCAGGCGCCAAAGTTGCAGATGCGATCCTGATATGAAACGGGCTGCGAGAGCTGCGTAATGATTTTGCGGCTGGTCGCAAGCGAGGCATCCTTTTCGCCCGTCGATCTGATGAGAACAATGAATTCATCGCCGCCAACCCGCGCGACATTTGCGGTATCTTCGACGCTTTCGCACAGCACATTGGCCACGTGGGTTAAAACAAAGTCGCCTGCATCGTGGCCTTGCCCGTCATTGATCGATTTGAATTTATCAAGGTCGATATGCAGCACGGCAATACGTTCGTCGGCATGCAATTCGCCTGCCAAGGTATTGAGCCGATCCGTCAAGCCGCGTCGATTAAGCAACCCAGTGAGGTGGTCCGTGCGCGCAAATCGCTCCAAGGCCGCCTCATTGTCCTTGTGTTCGGTAATGTCGATGCGCAGCCCAACCCGCCCGCCATCGGCCGTTTGCCGTTCAACGATCCGAAGCCATTGTCCGCTCGTCAGGCGTTGCTCGACTGTAACCTCTGCTGACCGATGCGCGGCAAGTCGTTCCTTGAGCCACTGCTTTTCACGCCCAATGGCCTCTGCGTATTCGCCACGGTCCAGACCGTATTGCAAGATGTCCTCAAAGGTTGTGCCCTTGCGCATCGCTGCCGCACTTTTGCGATATATATCGCGATACCTGTTGTTGCAGATCACGAGGCGATCCTGCGCATCGTATAGAACAAAACCATCTGGCAGAGACTCGATCGCGGTGGATAAGATCGCCTCAGCGTTGCTTGCTGCAACCCGCGCCTCGAGATAGCGCGTAATATTTTGCACCATGACGACAATCGTAGGCTTTGGCTCGTAAATGTAACGCATCACGATTCGATGGAGGCGCGGCGGGCCGTTTGGACGGGCCAGCATAATGCGAAATATCACTTCGCCAGTCGGTCGGCGGCGCACAGTGTCGATAAACCGTGCTAACCGAGCAACCGAGAGTTCGGGGATCAGATCGCTTATGGTGCATCGCATGCCCTGCCGCAAAGTCAGCTTTCTAGTCGTCAAAGCAACCGAGTTCATGGCGACAATATTTCCGCTGATCGCATCCCAGCCAATGACCTCTGCCATCGGCATGTCAAACGTCGACTGCAAGATATTGCGGTCCAACATTTCCACCATCATGCGGAAGTTCGCGGCTTGGTTCGGATCGGTTTCCATGACACCTAACTCTGGACGACCCTTTGGCCTGTGAACCCCCCTTGTGCGGCCAATTTATGAAAAACCGATTAAAAGATAAGAAATCGACAGTCAGATGGTCGCAATCACCCGATGGCTTACACCATCAGCCCAAGCGCACCCCCGAGAATTGATGATACCAATAGTATACTCGGGATCCCCCAATGCCGCCCGAACGCCAGATATGCGCTGAGTGCGAAAAGCCCGACAGCAAGCCATTCGATCGTCGCGAACGCAGGCCGCCATAGGGTCACAGGCCCCAACTGTTGCTGCTCCACTGTGCCAAACAGAACATGCAAGGCGAACCAGATGGACAGGTTCAAAATGACCCCGACAACAGCCGCCGTGATCGCGGTGAGCGCCCCTTTCAGCCGAGGCTGGTTTGAAATCCATTCGATGTAAGGCGCACCCGCAAAGATCCAGAGAAAACACGGTGCGAAGGTTACCCAAAGTGCGACAAGGGCCGCCCCGATCCCGAGCAGAAGGCCGCCCTCCTTGAACCCTGCGAGAAAACCGACGAATTGCGTCACGAGGATCAGCGGCCCGGGCGTGGTTTCCGCTAGCCCGAGGGCATCGATCATTTCACTTGCCGTGAGCCAACCGAACTGCACAACCACGTCCTGCGCCATATAGGCCAAGACGGCGTAAGCCCCGCCAAAGGTGACAACCGCCAATGTGGAAAAGAATGCGCCGACGTCGGTCAGAATGTCAGGCGCACCGAGCCAAGTCAGCGCGAGCAATGGCAACAGCCAGATCGCCAGCCAAGTCGTGATCGTGGCGAGCGTCTTGCGGGCGCTGACGTGGCCCATATCGATAGGCTCTAGGTCAGCCGAAAGATCGCTCCAAAGCCACCCCACCAAGCCAGCGCAGAAAACGATCAGCGGGTATGGCACGGAGAAAAAGAAAATCCCGACAAAGGTCAGCCCCGCAATCAGCCAATGCCGTTTCTGCGAGAGCGCCTTTTTCGCGATCCGCAAGAGTGCCTCGACGACGATAACCAGCACAGCAGCCTTGATCCCGTAAAAGAGCGATTCAACGAGCGGCATGTTGCCAAAGGCGCTATAGATTGCGGCAAGCAGCATGATAACAGCCGCACCCGGGATGACGAACAAAAGCCCCGCAACGAGCCCGCCGATTGTCCCATGCAGTCGCCATCCCGCGTAGGTCGCCAGTTGCATTGCCTCAGGTCCGGGCAGCAGCATGCAAAAACTCAGCGCATTCAGAAACTGACGTTCCGAGAGCCAAGGCCGATCCTCGACCACTTCTTTATGCATCAAGGCGATTTGTGCGGCTGGTCCGCCAAACGACAGGACCCCGATTTTCAACCAAACGCGGGTTGCGTCAGCGAGCGATGGCGTCTGTGTGCCTGTCATAGCTTTCCCTTCACCGCAGCAGCAGGCCAGTCGTGCCCCTCTTTGGTTGCATCACGCGCCCAACGATAAAGTGCGTCGTAAACTGGCATCGCTGCATCAAGTTGGGCAAGGTCATCTCGGTGCATGCGTGACAGGCCAAGCGATACCGCAAGCAGCCCTGCCGCCTCGGGGGCAAGCCCGTGATTGTTGGTATCTGCGGCGCGCACGATCTTGGCGAGCCGCGCCAACGCCTCGTTCTCGATCCCGAACGCGGCAATCATCGTATCAAACGTGCATCTGTCGCCGCGATGGGTCCAGAAGACGTCTTCAATATCAAATGGCGTTGCATTGAACCGCTCCGCGACATTGGTCACCTGTGACGGCGCAACAAAGAGGAACTGTGCCTTTGGATCGATGAACCGCCGTATCAGCCACGGGCATGCTATGCGGTCAATTTTCGGGCGGTGTCGCGTGACCCAAACCGTGCGCCCAGCGCTATCAAGGGGTGGTAGATTGCGCGCCAACACCATCGGATGCCCCGCATCGCGCCATGCGAATTGACCTCCCTCAAGGCTATCTGCTTGAATCCCGTGGGTCCGCAAAATGGCGGCTGCGCCTTGGCTGATCTTCAAACCCTTTTGGCAATAGACGATGACCGGTTTTCCCCTAAGGTCATCGACCAAATCAGAGACATTCATGAACGGGTAGCGATATGCACCCGGAACAAGGTGGGGATCATCCGCAAAGTCCTGATCAATGCGCAGGTCAAGTAGGGTGGGACAGTCGGGCGTGCCCACCAAACGTGCCAAAGTTGCGATTGAGATTTCGTTAAACGACGCCATTTGATAGCCTCCAAAATGGGGTAAACTGGAAGGAGACAAGATCAGGCTGGCGCCTCACGGGGTTCTTGCGGACCCCAGACGTCTAGTCGTAAGGGCAATCTCGTGCCCTGTCAAACCTGCCACGGCGTAACTGGCCGCGCCCGCAACCAAGCGGTCATCATCATAACGTGATGCATCTGCGTCAAGGCCTAGGCAAGCATCGCGTTTCTGATAGCTTAACCAAGTATGGCGCATAGCTGTCTGACCTAATCTGCGCAAGAAACGAGTAATGATGCCAACTGACCAGACGTTAATTCTAGCGATATTTGTGACGCTTTTTGTGCTGCTTGTCTGGGGGCGGATCAGGTATGATCTGGTCGCATTTGGCGGGCTGATACTGGCGTCGCTGCTTGGGTTGGTTCCAAAGGCGGAAGTGTTCTCGGGGTTTGGCCATTCTGCTGTCGCAATCATCGCGCTGGTGTTGATTATCTCGCGCGGGCTTGTCGGGTCTGGCGCGATCGAGAAACTCGCGATGCGCCTGCTTGATGCAGATCGCCCGCTGCCGCTTCATATTGCCGTTATGGCCGTTGTGGGCGCGGGCCTTTCGGCGGTGATTAACAATGTGGCCGCGCTCGCCATTCTGATGCCCCTTGATGTTGATACCGCCAGCAAGGCAAAGCGGGCAGCGAGCAAGACCCTGATGCCGCTTTCGTTCGCAACGATCCTTGGCGGGATGATTACGCTGATCGGGACACCACCAAACATCGTCATTTCCGAATACCGCCAAGATGCGCTTGGTGCGCCATTTGGCATGTTCGACTTTACCCCCGTCGGCTTGATCATTGCACTGGCAGGCATTGCATTCGTGTCGCTGTTTGGCTGGCGGCTATTGCCCGATCGAAACGGCGCACGCGGGCAGGAAGAGGCCCTTGAGAAAGGGCGCTATATTGCCGAGCTGCGTGTGGGTGACGACAGCCTTGAGGACGGCACAACCGTCAGCGCACTTTACCCCGCCGCCGACGAGCATGACGTTCACATTCTGGGATTGGTGCGCCGAGGCAAGCGGCTGGCGGGATTCTCCGCGCGTCAAGATATCCGAGCTGGTGATTTTCTGGTGGTCGAAGGCGAGCCGAAATCTATCGAAGCGTTTATGGGGCAAGGTGCTCTTGAGTTTTCCGGCTCTGAAAAACACACAGGCAAAATCACCTCTGGCGGGCTAACTCTGACAGAGGCGATTGTGCCTGAGGGATCGCGGATCGACGGGCGCACGGCGCGCAGCCTGCAATTGTTATACCAGCACTCTGTTACCTTGCTTGGGGTATCGCGCAGCGGCACGCAGTTTACGGACCGCGTCCGCTTGCTCACGATCAAGCCGGGCGATGTGCTCTTGCTTCTGGGGTCACCGGATAAGGTCACGCAGGCCGCGACTTGGCTTGGGGTGTTGCCGCTTGATGGACGTGAGACCCAAGTGGTGCAGCGATCAAAAGCAGGGCTCTCGATCGGGATATTTCTTGCGGCGATTGGCGCAGCTGTGCTCGGATTTAGCTCATTGCCCGTATCGCTTGCAGCAGCGGTCATCGCTTTTGTCGGTGTCGGGCTTGTGTCGGGCCGCGAGGTCTATGCTTCCGTGGAATGGAAGGTCATCGTGCTACTTGCGAGCCTGATCCCGCTGGCTGAGGCATTTGAGCGCTTGGGCGGCGCCGAGTTGATTGCAACCCAGATCCTGAGCGCGACAAGCAGCTACCCCACGTGGGTTTCCCTTTTCGCGCTGATGGTCGTGACCATGACGCTTTCGGATTTTCTAAACAATGTTGCGACTACGTTGATCGCGGCGCCAATCGCGCTTGGGCTGGCAACTGCCACCGCAACCAATCCCGATACATGGCTGATGACCGTGGCAATCGCCGCATCCTGCGCATTCCTGACGCCCATCGGGCATAAGAACAACACGATCATCCTTGGACCGGGTGGATATCGGTTTGGCGATTATTGGCGGATAGGGTTGCCACTAGAATTGCTTGTGCTCGCGGTTGGCATGCCCGCGATACTGTGGGTCTGGCCGCTATAGTTGGTCAGGCAAGCGCATCAAGGATCGCCTCGAAGGGGGCATCGCATTTACGTAATCCTGACCAGATGAGATTGATCTCAGCTAAGGCTTCTGGTGTCGAAATCGGGATCGTGACCAACGCTTTGCCGTCATAACTCATATTACCCGGAGGACAGGAGTAGCTGATCCCAACGCCGATGTTGTGCGCCGCAAGCGAGCGCATCATTTCAAGGGAAGCGACACGCTGCGCCACTGTGGGTGTCAGTTTCACCCGCTCGAAGACGCGGCGCATAAACCCTTCGGACAAGTCCTCGCTAAAGAGGATCATCGGATGTTCCACCAGTTCCGCAAGTTCGACACTGGCCTTGGACGCTAATGGATGATGCGTCGCGACAAAGGCGACGGGGGCGATTTCCCTGATCTTGCGCCGCATGAAACCATCTTCAAAGCCGACGTCATATGAGATTGCGCAATCCATGCGCCCCTCTGCAAGGTCACGCGCAAGATCGGAAAACCGAGCCTCACGCCCCTGAAAGGTGGCCTCGGGGAATAGGGAGTTGAGCTGATCCAGCGCGGGCGCAAGATACCACGGCGCGATGTCCTCAAAGCAACCAAGCACAAAGGGCCGCGCGTTCCCCTGATCCTCCTCAAGGTTGGCAGCGAGATCGAGAAGCCTGCGGGCTTGGGCGATGATGTTGTGCCCGAACGGGGTAATCTGGATTGCCGCCCCCTTGCCGCGCACAAAGATCGGGCTTTTCAGCCGCTCCTCGATCCGCGTAACGGCGACAGACAAGGATGGCTGCGACACGTTCAGCTTTGCGGCGGCCCCTGTCAGACTACCCGCATCGGCAATACCGACGATATATTCATATTGGCGCAGTGTGTTATATAGCATGAAGCTAATACTAATATTCTCAAACATTATTGGAAACTAATAATTAAACACAATAGCGTCACGGAAACAGAAGGATTTACCCATGCATTCACTCGTCACCCAAGATCAAATTGATACCTTCCAGCGCGACGGTGTCGTTCTTATCAAAGGGCTGTTCAAAGACCATGTTGAGACCCTGCGCGCAGGGATCGCGCGCAACATGGCAGAGCCTGGCCCATATGCCGCCGAGAACCTGAAAGAGGGCGAAGGCGGGCGCTTCTTTGACGATTACTGCAACTGGACCCGCATTTCGGAGTTCGAAGATGTGATCCGCAACTCACCTGCCGCAGAGGTCGCGGCTGACTTGATGAGCTCCAACAAGGTGCAAGTGTTCCACGATCACGTGCTTGTCAAAGAACCAGGCACATCCAAGCCAACCCCGTGGCATCAGGATGGCCCTTACTACTTTGTAGACGGCATACAGAACGTCAGCTTCTGGTCCCCGATGGACCCTGTGAAGGGCGCGAGCCTGCGCTGTGTCGCGGGCAGCCATGCTTGGGAAAAGCCGGTGTTGCCGACCCGCTGGTTGTCAGAAACCAACTTTTACCCCAACGAAGACGAATACATGCCCGTCCCTGACCCCGATGCAGAGGGCATGGACGTGATGGAGTGGGAAATGGAGCCGGGCGATGCGGTTGCATTTAACTACGGCACGCTGCACGGCGCACGCGGCAACACAACCGAGACTCGCAGGCGTGCCTTCTCTCTGCGACTGGTTGGTGACGATGCCCGCTATGTCGAACGCGCCGGGCCGACATCCCCTCCGTTTCCCGGCCATGACATGAAGCCCGGTCAGGTTTTGCGCGAAGATTGGTTCCCTGTGATCTACCAGCGATAGGTCAAGTTCGCAGGACTTTCCAAGAGAGTGCTTGTTACCCATCACAGCAATCAAAAGTGAACATTGGTGTTGGCCCGGTTTTATTCTCGGGCCAACATCAAGCAGTTTTGGCCCGTCAGCGGCCTAACCAACCACCGCAACAGAAACCGGCGCGATTTATGCGATCTTGCTGACCGCATTCTTCTACCGGAGCCTGACATGGCACTCCTATAAAAGCGCGATTGCCAGCACGGTGCACGGCTTCGATGGTGATGATCCTCATCGCATTCGCGAGTTCGTTTGCCTATCTCCTCGCACTTTATCAGGTTCCCGCACGCCTGAGTGAGGCACTGGTGACGATTTCGGATAACCCGATCATTATTTGCTGATGACCCTCGGCGCGGGGCTATGCATTCCACCTGTCGGAACCTGTCTTTTCGTTGGCTACGCCGTCGGGAAAATCAAGATCGAAGAAGCGCTCAAATCGATTTGGCCCTTCTGCATTGCGATCTTGGGTGCTTTGCTTTTGGTGACTGATATGCCCGCCGTTTCGCTTTGGCTTCCGTCGATGGTCTGATTGGATTGCGGGCTCTAGGGCAGACACAAAAAGGGCGCCCAGTTTGTTCACGGTCCCGGATCGAGGCCGCAAGGAACACTATTTTTTGGTTCGCGCGGAAAATTATCGCCACGAATAGTGCTGACGCGCTGCTTGATCTACGGCGGGATCATGAAACCCTTCGGGAACTCGCGATAGAGGGACATACTCCCGACATTCAAGAACGAGCCATAAAAACCGACCTGTCGTTGCATGATGCTTTGGCAGCGGCCCTCGGCTCGGATCTGGCCACGATGATAAGCGCTCCGAGCAGCATAATCGGTTGCGGAATCTTCCCGAAGAATACGACTCCATAGAGAATGCTGCTTCACGCAGCGCGCAACCTTTGATCAGGTCGTGTATCGTTCAGCGCTCAGCCCATCCATTGAAATTTCAGGTATCTTGCCCATGACAACATCCGCAACGGCGCGGCCAGAACCACAGGCCATCGTCCACCCGAGCGTGCCGTGCCCCGTGTTCAGAAACAGGTTTTCATATTTTGTCGCGCCCAGCACAGGCGTGCCGTCTGGCGTCATCGGGCGCAGACCCGTCCAACCCTCGGCCTTGGAAATATCGCCGCCCTTTGGGAACAAGTCGTTGATCACGTGTTTGACCGTGTCTGTTGCATGAGGGCCAAGCCGGTTGGAATACCCCGCAATCTCGGCCTGCCCCGCCACGCGGATCCGATCCCCAAGACGGGTGATCGCCACCTTGTGGGTCTCGTCCATGATCGTGGATTGCGGCGCATAGGCGTCATCGGTCACGGGCAGCGTAACTGAATACCCTTTTACTGGATAAACCGGCAGCTTGATCCCGATAGGGTTTAGCACGCCCGTGGCATAGCTCCCCATGGCGCAGACATAGGCATCACCTGTAATCCGGCCCGCGATTTCCGTGTTGACGCCGGCAATCTTGCCATCCTCAATCGCGATTGATTTGATCGACTGCCCGTATTGGAACTCCACACCCAATTCGACGCATTTTTCGGTTAGCGCGATCGTGAACATACGACAGTCGCCCGTGCGGTCAGCAGTCAGGCGCAATCCACCGACAAACTTGTTGCGCACTTCGCCCAGCGCAGGCTCGATTGCGATACAGGCATCGCGGCCAAGCACCTCGTAGGGACTGCCATATGCGGCCAGAATGTCCTGATCCGCCTTGGACGCCTTCATTTGTTTAGCGGTGCGGAACAGTTGCAATGTGCCTTGCTGCCGTCCGTCATATTCAATGCCGGTGTCAGCGATCAAATCGGGCATCACATCACGCGAATAGCTGGATACGCGCACCATGCGTCCTTTGTTGATGCGATAGGCGTCCTCGTTGCAATTGCCAACCATTTGCGCGCACCACTTCCACATGGTCGGGCTCATCAACGGCCAGATCATCAGCGGTCGGCGCTTCATAAACATCCATTTGACGGCCTTCATCGGAATGCCCGGTGCGGCCCAAGGAGATGTCATGCCGTAACTCAGCTGGCCCGCGTTGGCGTAGCTTGTCTCAAGACCCGGCCCGGTCTGGCGGTCAATAACCACAACCTCGGCGCCCTGCTTGGCAAGATAATACGCGGTGGTGACGCCGATGACGCCCGCACCCATAACAACAACCTTCATGCAAAAAGCCTTTCGCCGGGGGGCCAGCGGTAAATTGTGCTCTGCCCACAGTTAAAACGGTCACTGATCAGCACCATACCGCAATTATCGTGCTCAGCTAGGTATTTTGGCGAGATCGGCTTGGCTCCCTAAATTAGGCCAATGTTCCCGCCTGCTCATTCACGTTATCACTTGGCTCGCGCACCGCTTCAACGCGATGACCCTTGATCAAACGCGCGAAAATATACTGTTGAGGGAGTACCGCAAAGTCGCGATATCGCCGGAACCGATAAGGTTGCAGGGACAAACGATATGTCATCACTAAGCGAGGAAAGTGGTGAGCCGGTCGGGATCCGAACCCGAGACCTACTGATTAAAAGTCAGTTGCTCTACCAACTGAGCTACCGGCCCACTAGGCGGCTATCTAGAAAAGCCTAGCGCTGCGGTCAACCCACAAATGCGTCTGCTACTGGATTCATTTTCGGTGAGGGTCTATATGCGCCTCTATGACCCAAAAAACACACCCATTTCTGCCATTTATGAAGATGCACGGCCTCGGCAATGACTTTGTTGTTGTGGATGAACGCGGAATCGCGCCCTTGGTCGATTCGAAAGTCGCCATTGCAATGGCCGACCGTCACTGCGGGGTCGGCTTTGACCAGCTTGCGGTTCTGTCTGACCACGCAAATGCAGATGTGCACCTGACGTTTTGGAATGCTGACGGATCACAATCCGCGGCCTGCGGCAATGCTACCCGCTGTGTGGCGCGGTATTTGATGGACGAAGGCGGCAAGGACGCCCTGACAATCACGACCGATCGCGGCACGCTCTTGGCTGTTGATGCAGGCGACGGGCTTGTTTCGGTCAACATGGGCCAACCGCAACTCGACTGGCATGAAATCCCGCTTGCCCATGAGGTAGACACTCTTTCGCTTCCAATCACAGGTGAGCCAGTCGCCACAGGTATGGGAAATCCCCATTGCACCTTTTTCGTTGAAGATGCCGATGCGGTTGACCTCGTCGGGCGCGGCGCCGAAATCGAACATCATCCGCTTTATCCAGAACGCACGAACGTGCAATTTGCCGCGCTGGTCGGGCCTGATCACCTGCGCATGCGCGTCTGGGAGCGCGGCGTTGGGGTCACGCTTGCGTCTGGTTCCTCGTCTTGCGCTACTGCGGTCGCTGCCGCGCGCCGTGGCCTGACAGGTCGCACAGTGCGCATTGATCTGGACGGCGGCACATTGCTGATCGACTGGCGGGCGGACGGTGTTTGGATGACTGGCGCAACCGCCCATGTCTTTGACGGGATGTGGAAGCTATGAGCGCGCCAGTATTTTCCAACCACGGCTGTCGGCTGAACGCCTACGAGACCGAAGCGATGAAAGAGCTGGCTGGGGCCGCAGGCGTTGAAAACGCAATCATCGTCAACACATGTGCCGTCACCGCAGAGGCCGTGCGCAAGGCCAAACAAGATATCCGCAAACACCGTCGGTCCAACCCCGGTGCGCAGATCATCGTGACAGGGTGCGCCGCACAAACCGAGCCTGCGACATTTTCCGAAATGCCCGAGGTCAATGTTGTCATTGGCAACACGGAAAAGATGCAGCCGCAGACTTGGGTCAACCTCGCCCCTGACCTGATTGGCAAAACCGAGGCCGTGCAGGTCGACGACATCATGTCGGTGACTGAAACTGCGGGCCACCTTATCGACGGATTTGGCACGCGCTCGCGGGCCTATGTGCAGGTTCAGAACGGCTGCGATCACCGTTGCACGTTTTGCATCATTCCCTACGGGCGCGGCAATTCGCGGTCCGTGCCAGCAGGTGTTGTCGTCGATCAGATCAAGCGGTTGGTAGACAAGGGCTACAACGAGGTTGTCCTGACGGGCGTTGATCTTACGTCATGGGGCGCCGATTTGCCTGCCACGCCCAAGCTTGGTGATCTGGTCATGCGTATTCTCAAGCTGGTCCCTGATCTGCCCCGCTTGCGCATTAGCTCGATTGACAGCATCGAGGTGGACGAAAACCTGATGTGCGCCATCGGAACCGAGAAGCGGCTCATGCCGCATCTGCATTTGTCATTGCAGCACGGGGACGACATGATCCTCAAGCGCATGAAGCGGCGGCACTTGCGCGATGACGCGATCAGGTTCTGCGAAGAGGCGCGCAAACTGCGCCCCGACATGACCTACGGGGCCGATATTATTGCGGGCTTCCCGACCGAGACAGACGCGATGTTTGCCAACGCGCTGGCGCTTGTGGACGACTGCCACCTGACGTGGCTGCACGTGTTCCCCTACTCCGCACGCACAGGCACACCCGCCGCCAAGATGCCCGCCGTTCATGGCGGACTCATCAAGGAACGTGCGGCAAAACTGCGCGCGGCGGGTGACCTGCGAGTCAAAGCCCACCTGCAAGCGCAAATCGGCAAGACCCACAATGTCCTGATGGAGAACCCACGGATGGGGCGAACCGAGCAGTTCACAGAAGTCTGCTTTGACACGGACCAGATCGAAAGCCAGATTGTGACAACCAAAATCGCAAGCGTGCGCGAGACACAACTCCTCGCTTTGTCCTGAATACTCCTGCCCAAGGCGCCACATCATGCAACACACACCTATCCTCTGGTCATTTCGGCGCTGCCCCTATGCCATGCGGGCGCGGCTCGCGATCAAGGCCAGCGGCGTGCAAGTCCGCTTGCGCGAAATCCTGCTGCGCGACAAACCAGCCGCGTTTCTGGCAACGTCTGAAAAAGGGACAGTGCCCGTTGTGGACACAGGCTCCGGTGTTATCGCCGAAAGCATTGACGTCATGCGCTGGGCCTTAGGGCAAAGCGATCCGCAAGGCTGGCTTGCGATGCCCGCCGCAGGGAATGCGCTGATTGATCAGGCAGACGGCCCGTTCAAATCCGCGCTTGATCGCTACAAATACCATATCCGCCACGGCGAAGGCACACGCGACACAGCACAGGCTGAAGGTGGGGCGTTTCTGTGGGATCTCGACAAGATGCTCACAGGCCAAGACTGGCTTTATGGCACGCAGTCGCTCGCCGACATGGCCATCCTTCCGTTTGTGCGGCAATTCGCAAACACGGATCGGGCGTGGTTTGACGCGCAAGACTGGCAAAACCTGCATCGCTGGCTAGGGGCATTTCTTGCGTCAGACGCCTTTGCAGCGGTCATGACAAAGTATGACCCTTGGCAAGACGGACAAGATGGCGTCTTGTTCTAGCACCCAAGCAAAAGGAACCAGCAGATGAAACTGATCATGTCCCCGACCTCTCCGTTTGTGCGCAAGGTGCGTGTACTGTTGCGTGAAGCTGATCTTTTGGACGCGGTGCAAGAGATCGAGGTTAGCACGACGCCGTTGGCATCTGACGCGGCAGCCATCGCCGCGAACCCGCTTGGCAAAATCCCGTCCCTCATTAGGGGGGAAGGGCCGACACTTTTCGATAGTCGGGTCATCACCCGCTACCTTGACGATCACGCTGGCGCAGGGCTTTACCCGCAGTCGCGGATCTGGGAGGTGCTCACGCTCGAGGCGCTTGCTGACGGGCTCATGGAGGCTGCGGTGGCAATGACCTACGAGGCCCGCTTGCGCCCCGCCGAAAAACAGTCGGACGAATGGGTCGAGGCACAATGGAGCAAAGCGAATCGCGCTATCTCGGTGATCAATGACCGCTGGATGAGCCATCTCGCCGGACCACTCGACATGGCGCAGATCGGCGTGGCATGTGCATTGTCCTACATTGATTTCCGCCACGGTGATCGTGGTTGGCGTACCGCGAATGCGGCACTTGCAACATGGCACGCGGCATTCGAGGCGCGCGACAGTATGGAAGCCACCAAGCTGTAGGATGGGTTTTAACCCATGTGATCGCCTAATCCAGAAACGCCCAAGTGTCGGCCCCGTCAAAGCGGCGCACGGGAATATCCGCGATGTCGTCAGGATCACAAAGCCGCATGTTCAGCGCCATATTTTGTGGTGTGCTGGGGCCAACCCCCTTCCAATGGGTCGTGCAACCGCATGTTTTGCATGTGTTGAACGCTAAACTCTTGTCGCCCCAGACATATGCAATTGTTGCGTCCGGGGCAGCATCAACGACGATCTTGCCCTCAGGACCATGCGCCCAAAGCGGGCCCAAGCGGCGACAAATACTACAGTTGCAGACAACTAGTCGCTCTGGTTGGCCGAAATATGTGAATTTTACCGCCCCGCAGTGGCAACTTCCGTTCATCTTCTGTTTGTCCTTTTCCTTCATGGGTGTAGTCTTATCACACCTGCGCCTTATTGTCCGCTGGACGGAAGGGCTTTTGGTGGCTAAACACCGCCAGAATGGGTAATGGGTAACCATTATTTGATTTTTTCGTGCGGGTCGACGGGCCCCAAACATCGGAGATGCACCTCGTGTCACATGCAGACGACCATCAGGGTACACGCCGCGACTTTATCTACTATGCAACCGCAGGTGCGGGCGCAGTAGTTACAGGTGCGGCTGTCTGGCCCCTCGTAAACCAAATGAATCCTTCCGCTGACGTTCTCGCGTTGGCCTCAATTCGTGTCGATATCAGCGCGATTGACCCAGGCACGCAGCTGACTGTGCTGTGGCAGGGTAAGCCCGTGTTCATTCGCTCGCGCACAGAAGACGAAATCGCTGCCGCGCGTGCGGTTGAAATTTCCGACCTGCCCGATCAAGGCGCCGAGAATGAAAACGCCGTTGCTGGCGCAGATGCTGCCGACGAAAACCGCGCATTGTCCGAGGACGGCGTATGGTTGGTTCAGATGGGTATTTGCACCCACCTTGGCTGTGTGCCTTTGGGTGAAGCTGGCGACTTTGGCGGTTGGTTCTGCCCGTGTCACGGGTCGCACTACGACACATCCGGTCGTATCCGCAAAGGTCCAGCACCGCGCAACCTTCTCGTTCCTGTCGCGTCCTTCGTGGACGAAACAACAATTCAACTCGGTTAAGGAGAGCAGAATATGTCTGGCATTCCCCACGACCACTATGAGCCGAAGTCGAACTTCACCAAAGGTGTCGAAGCGCGTCTTCCGATCATCGGCTTGCTTCACGCAACGCTGACGGCCCCAACGCCCAAGAACCTGAACTGGATGTGGATCTGGGGCATTGTCCTGACCTTCACGCTGGTCCTGCAAATCGCGACAGGCATCGTGCTTGTGATGCACTACACGCCGCACGTCGATATGGCATTCAACTCTGTTGAGCACATCATGCGTGACGTGAATGGCGGCCACATGATCCGTTACTTCCACGCGAACGGGGCTTCCTTGTTCTTCTTTGCTGTCTATATCCACATGTTCCGTGGCCTTTACTACGGGTCGTATAAAGCACCGCGCGAGATCACATGGATCATCGGCATGCTTATCTACCTGATGATGATGGGCGCGGGCTTCATGGGCTACGTTTTGCCTTGGGGTCAAATGTCGTTCCACGGCACGGCTGTTATCACCGGACTGTTCGGCGCGATCCCGTTTGTCGGGGATAGCCTTCAGACGTTCCTGCTTGGTGCTGGCGCTGTTGGTCAACCTGCGCTGAACCGCTTCTTCTCGTTGCACTACCTGCTGCCATTCGTGATTGCCGGCCTTGTGATTGTTCACATCTGGGCGTTCCACCACACTGGCAACAACAACCCGACTGGTGTTGAAGTGCGTCGCGGCAGCAAGGAAGAAGCCAAGAAAGATACGCTTCCATTCTGGCCCTACTTTGTCATCAAAGACCTGTTTGCTCTTGCGGTTATTCTGACTGTGTTCATGGCAGTTGTCGGCTTCATGCCAAACTACCTTGGCCACCCTGACAACTACATCCCTGCGAACCCGCTGGCGACGCCATCGCACATTGTACCAGAGTGGTATTACCTGCCGTTCTACGCCATCCTGCGCGCCTTTACTGCGGATGTTTGGGTCGTTCAGATCGTCAACTTCTTCAGCTTCGGCATCATCGACGCTAAGTTCTTTGGTGTGTTGGCCATGTTCGGCGCGATCTTCGTTATGGCTCTGGCTCCTTGGCTGGACACATCCTCGGTTCGCTCCGGTCGCTTCCGCCCGATGTTCAAGTGGTGGTTCGCCCTGCTGGCAATCGACTTCGTTGTTTTGATGTGGGTTGGTGCGATGCCGACTGATGGTATCTACCCATACATCTCCCTGCTTGGTGCAACTTACTGGTTCGCTTACTTCCTCGTTATCCTGCCGCTCTTGGGTGTGATCGAGAAGCCGCTGACACCACCAGCAACAATCGAAGATGATTTCAACGCGCACTACGGTCCTCAGGCTGGCGGTTCTTCCGCTAAGTCGGCCGAGTGAGAGAAAGGACAATGATGATGTTCCGCAAACTCACCCTCGCTGCAGTTCTGGCCGTAACAGCCAGCGCCGCAGCCGCTGAATCCGAAGTGCATATCGAAGACTTCGACTTCTCGTTCGAAGGGCCGTTCGGCGCCTACGACCAAAACCAACTGCAACGCGGTTTGAAAATCTACACAAACGTCTGCGCTGGCTGTCACGGCCTTGAGCAGGTGGCATTCCGCACGCTTCACGACGAAGGTGGCCCTGCGCTGCCCGAGGACCAGATGCGTGCCTACGCAGAAGCAATCGAGATTTTCGATCCCGCACTGAATGATGGCGAAGGCGACTACCGCCCAGCCACACCAGCAGACAAGTTCCCTGCGAACACGGCTGCGGGCGCACCTGACCTGTCACTGATGGCAAAGTCGCGCGCAGGTTTTCACGGCCCATACGGCTTGGGTCTGAACCAGCTCTTTAAGGGCATGGGGGGCGCTGAATACATTGCGTCCTTGATGGTCGGTTACGAAGAAGCACCTGAATGCGCACCCGAAGACTTTGAAGGCAGCTACAACTCGGCATTCGCCGCTGGTGGCTTCCCTGAAGAGTGCAAGGATGACCATGGCCACCACACTGTGCCAGGGTCCTGGATCGCGATGGGTCAACCGCTTTACGGCGAAGATGTTGATTTCGACGACGGTCACTCCAACAGCCTGCACCACGAAGCAGAAGATGTTGCCGCATTCCTGATGTGGACAGCCGAGCCAAAGATGATGGCGCGCAAGCAGGCCGGCCTGACTGGCGTGATCTTCCTGTCGCTGCTGTCCGTGCTTTTGTATCTCACAAACAAGCGTTTGTGGGCGCCACACAAGCACAAAGAAGACTAAGCAAGAGCGCTGTTAGCATTAGAAAGGCCCGCCAATTTGGCGGGCCTTTTTCGTAGCTGCGTAGGATGGGTTTTAACCCATGTCACCAAGATAGGCACGCAAGGCATCTGGCGGGTTTTCGAATATTTCGTCTGTTGGTTTTGCCGCACTCACACGCCCCTCGGCGACCAGACAAACCTGATCGGCGATACGCTTCACATCGTTCGGATCATGGCTCACCATCAGCACAATCTGCCCCTTCGGGATCAACCGCTCGCGCACAAGATCAAGCATCTCATCCTTGAGGCGCGGTCCAAGTGCGGCAAATGGCTCATCCAGCAGAACAATCGGACGCCCCGCCAAGAGCACCCGCGCTAGCGCCGCCCGCGATTGCTGCCCGCCCGACAAGGCAGCAGGCTTGCGCGCCGCCAACCCCTCAAGCCCGACATCGACGATAGCCTGCGCGACGGCCTCTTTCTCCTGCCCTGACAGCCGCAATTCACCGCGCAGCCCCAAACCAACATTCTCGGCAATCGTCAGATGTGGGAACAGATTGTTGTCCTGAAATAGCATGCTGACGGGGCGTTCGGCGGGGGTCAGGTCGGTAAATTCCCGTCCCGCAAACGCCATTTGACCGCCAGTCGGCGCGATGAACCCCGCGATTGCTGCCAGCAATGTCGACTTTCCCGCACCAGACGGTCCCATAACCGCTGTGACCCCCGCATCGCAGACGATATCGGCCCGCAGGCTAAAATCGCCCTGCACAAGCGACAGATTATTTATCTTGAGCACCAATTTGCCCCCCTCGATCAAAGAACCAGAATAGCGAGAATGACACGGCAACCAACAAAAGCGCCGCCGCCGCTGCCGCCTCCATGCGGTAAGCGCCCATCAAACGATACATCGCCAAAGGCAGGGTCTCTTGCGCATCGCCCGCGAACAATGCGATCACCCCGAGGTCGCCCATCGATAGCGCCGCCGCCAGCCCCGCGCCAAAGCCAAGCGGTTGACGCAAGCGCGGTAGCACGATCCGCCACGTCCACACCCGCGACGATAACCCGAGACTTGTGCCGAGCCGCCCGAAATCGGCTTCGACCTTTGCCACCGCAGGGCCGATGGACCGTAACACAAACGGCAAAGCCAAAACCGCATTGACCAACATCGTGATTGGAAGCGCAAGCCGGGCGGGGTTTACAAATGGATAGACAATCAGGAACAATCCTGTGCCCACAACCAGCGACGACGCCGCCAACGGGAGCACGCCAACCACCGACGCAAGCCGCCCGCCCCGCAGCGCAAGCGCCAGCGCAAACCCCGTGCAAAGCACCGCAGAACTGACCGCAACAAGGATCGAACGCAAGGCGGCGCGCCAAATATCAACGGTAAGTTCAGGGATGCCCGCAACACCGCGCACAACAATCATGCCAAGCGGCAGCAACAGAAATAGCGCGGCCAAGACGATGATAATAGCATCCCGCTTCACACCACCATCCCAGCGTTGCACCGCTCGATCTAACCCTGCGCCACCTTCATCGCGCTGGGTAGCGCTCCACGCAAAGATCGCCGCAATGGCGCAGATCCCAAACTGAAGCAACGCCAGTAGCGCCGCACGACCAAGATCAAAATCGAACCGCAAGGCCTGATAGATAGCCAACTCTACAGTCGTCGCCTTGGGGCCGCCTCCCAATGTCAGCGCAACCGCAAAGCTCGTAAGGCATATCAGAAAGACAACGAGGAACGCGCTGGGAAGGACACTGCGCAGCATTGGCCACTCAAGCAACCTCCCCACGGGTGCGCCCAGTGACGCCGCGAGGCGAAACCGCTCTGACGGTATCGCCAGCCAGCCTTGCAAAATGAACCGCGTCACCAGCGGCATATTAAAGAAAACATGGGCCAACACGACACCGTGAAACCCGTAGATCGACACTTCGGGTAGCCCAACAGCACTTAGCGCGTTGTTCACAATTCCATTGCGCCCGAACACCGATAGCAGGCCCAGCACCGCGACGATTACGGGCAGCAAAAAGGGCGCGCCCAACAGCGTAATTATCGCCGAACGCCCCCGAAACTGCCGCCGCGCAAGCGCACGCGCCACAGGGATCGCAAGCAGGCAACTGACAAGCGCGGACACAAGCGCCTGAAGCACCGTGA
This sequence comes from uncultured Loktanella sp., assembly GCA_937132065.1. Classification (GTDB taxonomy): domain Bacteria; phylum Pseudomonadota; class Alphaproteobacteria; order Rhodobacterales; family Rhodobacteraceae; genus Yoonia. The sequence goes on along the minus strand of CAKZNT010000038.1, from coordinate 70,672 downwards.
ACCGCACTGCCGCCCAATCTGCCACCCCAAGGCCCGCGAGGAAATCCGCGCGCAAGCCAACAGCGCAAAGCGTGCCAAGCGTCAGCGCCAACACCAGCCCGGCGACAATGCCGCCGGGCCAGCGGGGGTTTATTGCGACAGCGCGGAGCGCCATGCTTCAAGCGCAGTCGGGCGGATTGACAACGCATCCTCAGGAGAGAGCAACAGCGCCTTTTGCGGGGTTATCAATGTCTCGAAACCCGCAGGCAGACCCGCCGCAGGCGTCACCGCAGGATACATCCAGTTTGTCGTCGCGATCACGGATTGGAACGGCTCGGACGCCATAAATGCCATGAACGTGTCGGCCAATTCGGGCGTATCTGTCGCCGCAACCTTACCTGCAACCTCAACCTGAAGGTAGTGACCCTCATCAAACGCCCAAGCAACTTTACTGTCATCTTCTTCCGCGATCAGGTGATAGGCAGGCGAAGTTGTGTAAGACAAAACCGCATCAGCCTCGCCCTCAAGAAACAGGCCATATGCCTCTGACCAACCAGGGGTGACCGTGACAATATTGTCCGCCAGATCAGCCCAAAGCGCGGGCGCGTCCTCGCCATACGCCGCCTGCACCCACATCAACAGGCCAAGGCCGGGGGTAGACGAACGGGGGTCTTGGATCACGATCTTGATGTCGCTGTCCGCAAGGGCGCGCAGCGAGGTCGGGGCATCAGCGCCCGCATTGCCGACAAATGCGAAATAGCCCCAGTCAAACGGCAAGAATTCTGTGTCATCCCAAGCGATCGGCAAGGCAAGATCGGCCGTCACGCCATGCGGCGCAAACAGGCCGGTGTCACGCGCTGCGGCCGTCAGGTTGGTATCAAGACCCAGCACGATATCGGCGTCTGTGCGCGGACCTTCAAGCTGCAAGCGTGCAAGCAGGGCCGCACCATCACCAGCGCCAACAAACTGGAGATCACAGGCGCAGGTCTCTTCAAATGCGGCCTCAACAACAGGACCAGGGCCCCAGTCGCTCGTAAAGCTGTCGTAAGTCAGGACAGTCAGCACGGGTGTTTCAGCCAAGGCAGGGCTTGCCATAGCGAAAGCCGCAGCAGCTGTCAGAATAAGTGGTTTTTGCATCATATCCTCCAAATGCGACGAGCGGATTGGGGGACAGCGTGATTGCTAGACCTTCCCTCCGCCGGTCTTAACCGGTTCAGGTTCAACGGGTCCGCTTGCGCATCTCAGCCAGATTGGCCCCCCGAGGTATCGCTTTGGTAGGATGGATAGAATGCAAAGGCAAGTGGCTTGGCTCAGCGCTACCCCAACAAGTCGCGCGCAATCCGCTCGAATATGGCCGCACCAATCGGGATCAAATCATCGGGGAAATCGTAGTCGGGGTTGTGCAATGCCGCATAATCTTCGCCTGGACCAAGGCAAAGCATCGCCGCCTTTGCGCCCCAGCCAAACACGCCAAAATCCTCAGAGGCACGCATCGGAAGACCCGCTTCACTATGGGAAACGCCAATTGTGGTCATGGCATCTTGGGCGACCTTGGCCGCCGTCGCGTCATTGATCGAGGCCGCAAACACATCGTGATCCGCGAATGACACAGCAAGCCCTGACTGGTCGGCGGCATTTGTGGCAAGCCTGCGCGCAGACTGCACCATCTCGTCCATCGCGCTATCATCCGCCGCTCTGATCGTTGCATAGATCGTGGCAAGCGCAGGGGCGATGCCAAAGGTAGGTTCGCCCAAAACCGCATGGGTAATCGTGACCAGCCGAAAGCTTTCATCAAGCGCGCCACCCGTCCCCAACTGCCCCAGCGCAGGGATCAGCGCCGCCATTGCAAGCGCAGGAGAGCGGCCCGCTTCAGGCTCCGCCGCATGTGCCGTTTTTCCGGTAAGCTGAATGGCCAGCCCCTGACTGGCGCAATTGATCAACCCCGCACGGGTGGACACATGCCCGAATGCACGGCCGGGCTCATTGTGAATTGCAAACGCCCAGTCAGGCGCGAGTTTTGCAAACGCTGGGTCCGCAACCACGGCCCGCGCGCCACTGCCATCCTCTTCGGCAGGCTGGAACATCAAAACGATCCGCCCGCTGGCAACGGGGTTGCGCGCAACCAGTCTGCCCAGCGCAAGAAGCATCGTCATATGTCCGTCATGGCCACAAAGATGCCCCTTACCCGCAATCTCTGAAGCCCATGCAACCCCTGTCTCCTCGGGGATCGGCAAGGCATCAAGCTCGGCACGAAATAGCACAGTTGGTCCATCCACACCGCTGTCAAAAATCGCAGCAACCCCATGGCCGCCAATATCTGTCAGGACCTCGGTGGGGTTCAAATCACGCAGAGCCGCGACAATCGTTTGTGCAGTTTCCGCCTCTTCGCCTGATATTTCAGGGCGGCGATGCAGATCACGACGAAACGCCGTAAGTTCGACCAGATCACTCTTACTCAGCATGCGCGCTCCCCTTTTGCGGGTAGTTCGGCCACAAATCGAACCACTGTCAAGTCACTGGGGCTTTTCCAAACCGCGCGTTTGCCTTATCGGAGTGTGCAAAGGAGCACGTCCCATGTCGATGAACACATTTGGCCATCTATTTCGGTTCACCACTTGGGGCGAAAGCCACGGGCCTGCGCTTGGTGCAACAATCGACGGTTGCCCGCCAAACGTGCCCATTGACGCCAGCATGATCCAGCAATGGCTCAACAAGCGACGCCCGGGCCTGAACAAGAACACAACGCAACGGCAAGAGGCCGACGAGGTCGAAATTCTGTCAGGTGTATTCGAAGGCGTCACCACTGGCACGCCGATCCAGCTGATGATCCGCAACACCGATCAGCGGTCCAAGGATTACGGCGATATCGCCAATACCTTCCGGCCCGGCCACGCCGATATCACCTATCACCAGAAATACGGCGTGCGCGACTATCGCGGTGGCGGACGCTCGTCTGCCCGTGAAACCGCCGCGCGTGTCGCGGCGGGCGGCGTTGCACGTGAGGCAATTGCCGCAATCGCTCCCAACGTGCAAATCAAGGGCTACATGACCCAGATGGGCGCCAAGCAGATTGACCGCGCCAAGGTTGATTGGGACGAGATCGACCGCAATGACTTCTTTTGCCCTGACGCTGACGCGGCCGCCGAATGGAACGACTATCTGGCGTGGCTGCGCAAGGACGACCACAACTCTGTTGGCGCGATCATCGAGGTAGTAGCGCGCGGCGTGCCCGCTGGTATCGGCGCACCCGTTTATAGCAAGTTAGACACTGATCTTGCCGCCGCAATGATGTCTATCAACGCCGTAAAAGGCGTCGAAATTGGCGAAGGCATGAACGCGGCAGCACTGACAGGGCGCGAAAATGCCGACGAAATCTTCATGGGGAATGACGGGCAGCCAGTCTATTCCTCCAACCATGCTGGCGGCATTCTGGGTGGGATCAGCACCGGACAGGACGTAGTTGTGCGGTTCGCCGTTAAACCGACATCGTCGATCCTTTCGCCGCGCAAATCAATCCGCATGGATGGATCACCTATGGAAGTTGTCACCAAGGGGCGCCACGACCCCTGTGTCGGCATCCGCGCCGTGCCCGTAGGCGAGGCAATGATGGCTTGTGTTATCCTTGACCACCTACTGCTGGATCGCGGCCAAACGGGTGGCGTGCGCGGTAAAATAGGGTGACCCTGCGGGGCGCTTTACGCGCGCACCTTACCCTCGCAACCAAAGGTGACGCCGCACATGACGTGGCACATACCGACCGCGTCTGGGCCAACGCGCAGGTTATCGCCACTGGCGAAGCGGCCTGCGACATGACCGTTCTTCTGGCCGCCTGCTACTTTCATGACCTCGTGACATTGCCAAAAGATCACCCCGATCGGGCGCAGGCTTCTACCCTTTCGGCAAAGGCGGCTGCGCCTATACTCTCATCATTCGGACTCACGTCCGACCAGATCGCACAGGCATGCCACGCCATCACGGCGCATAGTTTTTCCGCAAATATAGCACCCCAAACGCTTGAGGCGAAAATCCTGCAAGACGCGGACCGGATCGAGGCTCTTGGCGCGATTGGGATTGCACGTTGCTTTGCGACCACAGGCGCAATGGGCCGCGCGCTGTTCCACGGGCTCGACCCCTTTGGCAAAGACCGACCCCTCGACGACAAGGCCTATGCAGTGGATCACTTTCGGATCAAGCTGCTCGGGCTTCCCGCAACGATGCAGACGACTTCGGGGCGCATGCTTGCCGAGGATCGGGCAAATGTGCTGCGCGATTTCCTTGATCAACTGGCGAGCGAACTCGATGTGCCCGCTAGTGGTTGGTGACGGGCTGCTTCGATAACTGGACCGCTAGAATACCCCCTGCGATAATGACGACGCCAATCAGGTCCATCGCGCCAAGCTTTTCACCCAGCAGCACAGCAGCAATCGCGACCCCAAGGAACGGATTGAGGAAGTGAAACGTCGAGGCCTTTACCGCACCGATGCGCCCGACAAGCAGGAACCAAACCCAAGTCGCAAGCAGCCCGGGCACAAGCGTGGTATAGATAAACGCGACAATGAGCTGCCAGTTCCACGTCACATCAAATGTCTCGAACGCAAGCGCAGGACCCCAAAGCAAGGCACTGCCGACCAACATCTGCAAGCCGACAATCATCAAGACGTTACCGCCCGAACTCGCGCCGAGCACCGCAAGGGTCGCAATCGTCAGCGACACAACACCGATCACAAGCAACGTCAGCCCGTAAACATCGACGCCCCCATCCAGCCGCGCGCCCATAATGAGCGTCACACCGATGATCCCTGCGACAAGGCCCGCCGTGCCCAAGGGGCGCATCCGTTGACCCATAAACAACCATCCCGCGAGACCCACCAGCAACGGCATCGTGGACGCAATAATCGCCGCCAAAGAGGCCTCGACTGTCTGCATCGCAACAAAGTTTAACCCAAGGTAAAGCGCGTTTTGGCAGACACCAAACACCAGCACGCCGATCCATTGGCGGCGGGATAATTGCATCGTTTGGCCCAGCGCCTTTGCGATCATGACACCGATGACCCCCGACACAAGAAAGCGACAGGCAAGCGCGGTCAGGGGCGGCGCGAACTCGACAATGATACGCGCCGAGGTGAAGGCCGACGACCACATCGCGGCAAACGCGAGGCCCATGAGGATTGCTTTGATATCCATGGCGCGAGACTTGCCCAAACTGAACCTGCACGCAATCGACAAAGCACTTCAAAACGAAAAAGGGCCACCCAAGACGGGCAGCCCTTTCGTATCGGGATGTGAAGCGACTTAGTCGTTCACGGAATCCTTAAGCGCCTTGGCGATTGTCATTTTGACAACCTTGTCAGCGTCTTTCTTGATCTGTTCGCCAGTGGCAGGGTTACGCACCATGCGCTCTGGACGCTCGCGGCAATAGATTTTGCCAACACCTGGAAGAGTGACAGCACCGCCGCCAGATACTTCGCGTGTGATCAGACCACATACCGCGTCAAGCGCCGCGCCTGCAGCTTTTTTGTCTGCGCCCATTTCGTCAGCAAGTGCTGCAACGAGTTGTGCTTTTGTCATTGGTTTTGCCATTTTCTGGTCTCCATCTTTTCGCCCGAATTATAGGGCCTCATGTGCGCACAGTTAACTGTATCTGGTGTGGCTCTACAACAATTAGTGTAGCGTTTTCTCATAAAATACGCATTTTTATGCGTTTTCTGGGTGTTACAAGAAGGCAGTCTCTTCGAAACTCCTCAACTTACGGCTGTGGATGCGTTCCAGCGGCATTTCGCGCAGGATTTCCATCGCCTGTATTCCGATCCGCAGATGGCTTGCGACCTGTGTTTTATAGAAATCAGACGCCATTCCTGGCAATTTCAGCTCGCCGTGGAGCGGCTTGTCGCTCACGCAAAGCAATGTGCCATAGGGCACGCGAAACCGAAAACCGTTGGCCGCGATTGTCGCACTTTCCATATCAAGGGCAATGGCGCGCGATTGCGATAACCGCTGAACAGGTCCAGAATGCTCGCGCAGTTCCCAGTTGCGATTATCAATCGTTGCCACCGTGCCCGTGCGCATGATCCGCTTCAATTCGAACCCTTCGAGTTCAGTGACATTTGCGACAGCCGTTTCCAGCGCAATCTGGATTTCCGCCAACGCAGGGATCGGAACCCAAACCGGCAAGTCGTCATCAAGCACGTGATCCTCGCGCAGATAGGCGTGAGCCAGAACAAAATCACCAAGCCGTTGGGAGTTTCGCAAACCTGCGCAATGGCCAACCATCAACCACGCATGCGGGCGCAGCACCGCGATGTGGTCTGTCGCTGTTTTGGCGTTCGACGGCCCCACCCCGATATTGACCAGCGTAATGCCACCGCCCCCCTCGCGCTTCAAATGGTAGGTCGGCATTTGCGGCAACTTCGCAGGCACAGGCAGCGGGGCGGTTGCATCCGTGATCTCGATGTTGCCTGTCCCGACAAAGCTTGTGTAACCGCTCTTGGGGTCAGCAAGCATCTGACGGGCGTAGGCCTCGAACTCCTCGACATAGAACTGGTAGTTCGTGAACAAAATGTGGTTCTGAAAATGCTCGGCGGAAGTCGCGGTATAATGCGACAGGCGGGCCAGTGAATAGTCAATGCGTTGGGCCGTAAACGGGGCAAGCGGATGCGCGCCGTCAGGGTATTGAAACCCGTTACCATTCACGATGCTATCATGGGTCGTGGCAAGGTCTGGCACATCAAAACTGTCGCGCAGGTTAAATTCCAAACTGCCATCTTGGGGCACTGTCACAGAGGCATCATTGGCCACCGCGAAATGCACGGGCATCTCTGTGTCGGAAACGCCAATCGACACAGGCACACCGTGGTTTGTAATCAACAGACCGATCTGCTGCACCAGATAGTGCTCGAACAAATCGGGGCGCGTTACCGTCGTCGCGTAATGGCCAGGCTCGGCGACGTGTCCAAATGAAAGACGGCTATCGGTCTTGGCGTAACTAGTCGTCGTAAAGCGGATCTCGGGATAAAACGCACGGATGCGTGCATCTGGCTGACCCTTCGTGATCGCCTCGCTAAAACTGCCGCTCAGGAACGTGGCGGCCGTGACATATAGCTCCTGAAGGCGCTTAACAGCCGCCTTGGGGTCGGTGAATTCTTCGTGCGCGGGCACATCGGGTGTCCGGATAATGGTGCTCATTCAGTGTCCTCAAATAGCTCGGTGATCTCGAATTTGGTCACATCGACCAAGCCCAGATCAGAAATACGTAACGCGGGTATGACAACAAGCGCCAAAAGCGAGTGCTGCATATAGGCGTTGTTCAGCGTGCAACCACAGGCAGCCATAGCCGCAACCATTTCGTCGGCAGTCGCCGCAACCTCCGCAGCGGGGCTATCCGACATTAAGCCCGCGATAGGCAGCTTCACCAACGACAGTTCTTTGCCGTTTTGCCAAACGGTCACGCCACCACCAACCTCGCCCAACCGGTTTGCGGCAAGCGCCATGTCGGCGCGGCTGGTCCCGACAACAATCATGTGATGACTATCGTGAGCCACGGTCGATGCAATCGCCATGTCGCCTGTATAACCAAAACCGGAAACAAAACCGTTAACCACGTCACCGGTCGCGCGATGCCGCTCGACTAGCGCGATCTGGCATACGCCACCCGCCCCCTCAACGATCCCGTCCGTCACAGGCAGGTCAGCCGTTAACGCCTCCGTGGGGGCTTGGTTCTCGACCACACCAATCACCTTGGCTGTAACAGCGTTCTTGCCCTCTGGGGCTTTGATCTCAAAGTCGGCGTCACCCAGAACCTTGCCCATATTCACTGTTTTGCGGGCGCTCTCGGGCCAGTCATAATGCGGGCATTCAACCGTGATCTTGCCATCTCTGGCAACCGTTTTGCCGCGCGCAATCACATGCTCTATCGGCAATGTCCTGATATCAGAGGTCAGGATCAGATCGGCACGACGGCCCGGCGCAATCGAACCCAATTCGCGCTCGAGACCAAAGTGGGTCGCCGTGTTAATCGTCGCCATTTGCAAGGCAACCAGCGGATCACAGCCACAGTCAATCGCATGGCGCACAACACGGTTCATATGCCCGTCATTGACCAACGTGCCCGAGTGGCAATCATCCGTGCACAAAATGAAATTGCGCGGGTCCAGTCCCTTTTCGGTAATCGCGGTAATCTGGCTCTCGACGTCATACCAAGCAGAGCCAAGGCGCATCATCGACTTCATACCCAATCGGACGCGGGCAATCGCATCGGCTTCGGCAGTGCCCTCGTGATCGTCAGCCGCACCCCCCGCGACATAGGCCGAAAACGCGTTGCCCTTGTCAGGGCTGGCATAGTGGCCGCCCACCGTCTTGCCCGCGTTCATCGTCGCCGCCATCTCGGCAAGCATCTGCGGATCACCGTTCACAACACCGGGGAAATTCATCATTTCACCAAGCCCAATGATACCGGGCCACGCCATTGCCTCGGCAACGTCCTCGGCTGAAATCTCAAAGCCGGTTGTCTCCAACCCCGGAGCAGAAGGTGCGCAAGAGGGCATCTGCGTATAGATATTGACAGGCTGCATCAGCGCCTCGTCGTGCATCATGCGCACACCCGCAAGCCCCAGAACATTGGCAATCTCGTGGGGGTCGGTGAACATCGTCGTTGTGCCATGCGGGATCACAGCGGCGGCAAACTCGGCAGGGGTCAGCATACCACTCTCGATGTGCATATGCCCGTCACACAGTCCCGGGATCATATATCGCCCCGCGGCCTCGATCACCTCGGTGTCGGGACCAATGCAATGGGTCGCATCGGGACCAACATAAGCAAAGCGACCATCAGCAATCGCAACCTCCCAACCGTCGAGAATTTCGCGACTTTGCACATTCACAAGCTTGCCACCGCGCACAACAACATCGGCGGCGCTACGGCCAGCGGCAACAGCAACTAGGCGGGGGGCGACTTCAGCCCAAGATTTGATGATATTTTCCATCCCCAAATGTTTCACCGAATTGCAGGCGGATCAAGGGGGGACGTTGCAGGCAAAGAGAAAGGGCCGCCTGCATCTGCAAACGGCCCTTCAAAACAGGCGAGCCTGAATTACTCTGTAAAGCTCGCGATAAAGGCATACATGTCGCGGGCTTGCTGCTCGTCACGCACCTGATAGGCCATCTTGCTGCGCGCGCGGCGATCATCAAGGGTTTCGCGCAACCAATCGGTCGGGTTTTGAACATAGGCAACAAATGTTTCCTCGTCCCAAATCGCGCCAGCTTCACCAGCCGCAACAAGGCTGTCGCCATAGCGCACGCCTTCAACCGTGCCCAACGTCATGCCCGGAAGGCCATAAAGGTTCGGGCCAACTTTGGCGCTACGGCCCGCAAGCACTTCGCCGTCCGCATCGCGGATAACGTGGCAAGACACACACTGACGGTTGAATTGCTCTTCACCAGCGGCAACATCGCCCTCAGCGTAGGCTGATACAGGTGCAACAAGGCTGGTCATAATCGCTACGAGAGAAAGTGTTCTCATTTTCATCGTCCTTTTGATCAATACGATCGCGGGGACTACCCCCGCTCTGATCGCTATTTAGGCTAAATCACCGCGAATTCTAGGGGTGATTTAACTATGGTCCATTGCCGCGATATCCTCGACAGCAAAGTTGATTTCAACAGTTCCAGCCTTTTCAAACGTTAACGTCGCTGGAATTTCCTCACCAATCTCAAAGGGGTCACCCTTGAGACCCATAAACATCACGTGTTTGCCTCCGGGGGCAAATGTGACGCTCCCACCAGACGGAATAACAACGCCGCCTTCCAAGTGAAACATCGTCGCCACACCGTCTTCCATCGCGGTGTCATGCATCATCACACGCGGGAAATCGGCCTCGACGCTCAATAGCGTATCATCCTCCGCGCCGTTGTTGGTGATCATGAAATAGCCAGCGCCAGTCATCGCAGAGGCGATCGTCGGCTTTGCAACAGGGTGCGCGATGACGATCTCGCCAACAGTGAAATCATGTGCCAGCGCCAAGGTCGGTACGGCAAAAGCCGTGATTGCAAGAAGATGTTTCAGCATGTGGTTTATCCTTTAGTCGCGGCTAAGTTAGGGCACACAACCACATCACACCAGTGCGCACCCCACGTCAAAGCGTCGCACAGCCATTTCTTGCCAATCGGAGAAAGATGCGGTGCGCACACTCAAAACCGCGCGCACCGACTGGTTTACTCTGCTGCGACCTGATCCTCGGCCTTCTCGACGCGCACAGCCGAAAACTTGAATTCAGGGATTTTCCCGTAAGGATCGACCGCAGGGTTGGTCAGAATATTCGCCGCCGCTTCGACATAAGCAAACGGCAGGAACACCATATCAGGGGCAACCGCGCGATCTTCGCGGGCCATCACCACAATCGACCCGCGCCGCGTGGTCAGGCGCAACATGCCACCCGCAGCAACCCCGAGCTTGCGCAATGTCGATGGATGCAGCGAACAGATGGCCTCGGGTTCCAGACCGTCCAGAACCTTTGAACGGCGGGTCATCGACCCCGTGTGCCAATGCTCGAGCTGACGACCCGTCGTCAAAATCATCGGGTAATCGGCATCAGGGGCCTCATCAGGGGCGATCACATCCGCAGGGGTAAACTTGGCGCGACCATCCGCACGTGGGAACCCGTCTGCAAACATAATGGGCTGACCCGGGTCCGTGGGCGAAAGCGACGGATAAGTCACCGCATTTTCCGCCTCAAGGCGATCCCACGTGATGTTACCAAACGACTTCATCAACAGACCCATCTCCGCAAAGACCTCGCGCGGATGGGTGTAGGTCCAGCCAAGGCCTAGACGCTTGGCAAGTTCGACCTCGATCCACCAATCCTCACGCGCTTCACCCGGAGGGGAAACCGCAGGGCGGCCCATCTGGACCTGACGGTTCGTGTTCGTCACCGTGCCCGACTTTTCTGCAAATGCAGAAGCAGGCAGGATCACGTCAGCATAGTTTGCCGTTTCGGTGATAAAGATATCTTGCACAACAAGGTGGCGTAACTTGGCCAAGGCATCACGCGCATGTTCAACATCAGGGTCCGACATCGCAGGGTTCTCGCCCAAGATATACATGCCGTGAATATCGCCATCATGCACCGCATCCATGATCTCGGTGACGGTCAAACCCTTTTGGGCCAAAAGCGGCTCGTTCACCGCATCAGCCGCAATCGACTTTGCCCAAACATCGGCAAACCGCGAGCGCACGCCGTCATCGGTAACGGTCTGCATGTCAGGCAGGAACATCGGGATCAGACCCGCATCAGATGCACCCTGCACATTGTTCTGACCGCGCAACGGATGCAGGCCAGCGCCAGAGCGACCAACCTGCCCCGTCATCAACGCAAGCGAGATCAGGCAGCGCGAATTATCCGTGCCGTGGATATGCTGGGACACGCCCATGCCCCAGAAAATCATGCCTGCCTTTGCGCCTGCAAACGTGCGGGCCACATCACGTAGAACCTCGGGTTCGATGCCGCAAATCTTTGACATCTTCTCGGGGGTAAAGTTGGCCAAATGGGCCTTCTCCGCCTCCCAGTTCTCGGTGTATTTCGAAATATAGGTTTCGTCGTACAGACCCTCTTCGACAATCACATGACAGATCGCATTCAGCATTGACACATCCGCACCCGGACGGAACTGAAGCATATGGGAGGCGAATTTGCGCAATCCAACGCCGCGCGGATCCATGACGATCAGCTTGCCGCCACGCTTGGCGAACTGCTTGAAATAGGTCGCGGCAACGGGATGGTTCTCGACAGGGTTCGCGCCGATAACAATCGCCACATCCGCGTTTTCGATCTCGTTAAAGGTCGCAGTAACCGCGCCCGATCCGACGTTCTCCATCAATGCCGCCACCGAAGAGGCATGACAAAGCCGCGTGCAGTGGTCGACGTTGTTGTGACCAAACCCTTGGCGGATCATCTTCTGGAACAGATAGGCTTCCTCGTTGGTGCACTTGGCAGACCCAAAGCCAGCAACAGACGCGCCACCCTTCTCGGCCTTGAGATCAGACAGACCCTTCGCTGCGAAATCAAGCGCCTCGTCCCATGATGCCTCGCGGAAAAATTCCTGCCAGTTATCGGGATGCACATTCAGCCCCTTTGCGGGGGCATCATCGCGGCGGATCAACGGCTTTGTCAGGCGGTGATCGTGGTGGATATAGTCAAACCCGAAACGACCCTTTACGCACAAACGACCTTCGTTCGCGGGGCCGTTGATGCCCTCGACAAACTTGACCTTGTTGTCCTTCACCTTCAGCGAAATCTGGCAACCGACACCGCAGAACGGACAGACGCTTTCGACTTCCCGATCAAAATCGGCACTGTCACCGACCTGATTTTCATCCGTCACGGTCGCAGGCATCAATGCCCCTGTTGGGCAGGCCTGCACGCATTCACCGCACGCCACACAAGAGCTATCGCCCATCGGGTCGCCCATGTCGAAAACGGGATAAGCCTGGTGACCACGACCCGCCATGCCGATCACATCGTTGACCTGCACTTCGCGACAGGCGCGCACGCACAGCCCGCATTGAATACAGGCATCAAGATTGACCGACATCGCTACATGAGAACTATCAAGCAGTGGAATATGCTCCGCATCCATCGTCGGAAAACGGCTCTCGCTTACGCCCTGCGCAGCGGCCATATCCCAAAGATGGGAAGACTTGTCGTGGGCCACGTCCTGCTCGGGCTGGTCAGCCACAAGCATCTCCATGACCATGCGACGGGCCTGCGTTTCACGCGGCTGATCGGTGGTGACAACCATGCCTTCGGACGGTTCGCGAATACATGACGCCGCCAAAACACGCTCGCCCTCGATAGCGACCATACAAGCGCGACAATTGCCGTCAGAGCGATAGCCCGGCTCGGGCTTGTGACACAAATGCGGAATGATCAGACCGCGACCATTCGCAACCTCCCAGATCGTCATCCCCTGCTCGGCTTCAACCGATTTCCCATCAAGCGTGAATGTAATTTTAGCCATCAGATTTCATCCTTGAAGTGGGTCATAACCATCTTGATCGGGTTCGGGGCGGCTTGGCCAAGGCCGCAAATTGAGGCGTCGACCATAGCCGTTGTCAGGTCGGTCAGCAGGTCCTGATCCCACGTGTCGGCCTGCATCAGCTTGACCGCCTTTTCGCAACCAACGCGGCACGGGGTGCACTGGCCACAGCTTTCATCCTCAAAGAACCGCAGCATGTTGAGCGCGGCCTCGCGGGCGCTATCGCGCTCCGACAGGACCACAACAGCGGCAGAGCCAATAAACGTGCCATGCGGCTGCAACGTATCGAAATCGAGCGGGATATCGGCCATGCTTGCAGGCAACAATCCAGACGACGGGCCACCGGGTTGATAGGCTTTAAACACCTCGCCATCCGCCATGCCACCACAGGCCGCGATGATGTCGGTGATCGTGGAGCCAGCAGGCAGAAGGTAAACCCCCGCATTCTTGACGCGACCCGAAACGGAATAGCTGCGCAAACCCTTGCGGCCATTCTTTTCGACACTGCTAAGACAGGCTGGCCCCTCGCGCACGACCTTAGCAACCCAAAGCAGGGTTTCGACATTGTGCACGAGCGTTGGCTTCCCAAACACGCCGACCTGCGCGACAAACGGTGGACGGTGACGGGGGATACCGCGTTTGCCCTCGATGCTTTCGATCATCGCGGATTCTTCGCCGCAGATATAGGCGCCCGCACCACGGCGCAGATCAATGTAGCCCGCAGGGACAACACCCGCCTCTTCCAGCTTCGCGATCTCGACGGCCAGAATATGAAGCACCGCAGGATACTCGTCGCGCATATAGATAAACGCCTTCTCGGCCTCGACCGCCCACGCGGCGATCAGCATCCCCTCAAGGAACAGATGCGGCGTGCGTTCCAGATAGTAGCGATCCTTGAACGTGCCCGGTTCGCCCTCGTCACCATTGACGGCCAGATAGCGGGTTCCTGCATTGGCGCGCACAAAACCCCACTTTGTGCCAGACGGGAAACCAGCCCCGCCAAGACCGCGCAAACCGCTTTCCTTGATGGTGGCTTGCACCGCTTCCCAGTCACCATTCTCGCGCAACGCCTTCAGCTCGGCGTAACCGCCATTGGTGACATAGGCGTCATAGCCCTCATAGTCGGGAATAGCGGCATGGGTATGCCCGCCCGCAATCGCGGCCTCGACCTTTTCGACAGAGGCGTGATCAATATGCGCATGGCCAATCTCGAGAACAGGAGCAGTATCGCAACGACCCATACAAGGGGCGCGCAAAACGCGGACCTCATTGGCATCCAGCCCATCCTCAAGCGCCTCTTGCAACGCCTGCGCACCCGCAAGCTCGCACGAAAGACTATCGCAAACGCGGATCGTCAACGCAGGGGGCTTTGGCTCGCCCTCTTTCACGACATCAAAATGGGCGTAAAATGTAGCAACCTCGTAAACCTCGGCCTGACCAACGCGTAGCTCTTCTGCAACCGCGCGCAAATGGGCGGCTGACAAACAACCGTATTGATCTTGGATCAGGTGCAAATACTCGATCAGCAAATCACGCTGGTAGGGGCCCGCGCCCAACAAGGCCTTAACCTCGGCATGAGCCGTATCATCCAACTGACGGCCCTTGGTCGTGTGGCGACCCTTGCCTTTGCCAGACTTCCAAACACCTTTGCGATCATCAAGCGCCATTTGACGTCATCCTTTGCATAAAACTTAGCGCCATGTTGGACGATCCACCGCGATTTCTAAAGCACAAATGCGACACTCGTGGGGTTAGTTGCGTTCATCGGGGGGATCATTCCGGATCGATGACTGGCTCAGGGCAATGCGCGCATCTGATCCGCAGAGGCTTTCACCACGGCAGCGATCTCGCCAAACTGCACAGCAAGCGGGTTCGTCTTGCGCCAGATCATCCCGATTTTGCGCGATGGGGGCACACCTGCAAAGCGGACAACCTCGACAGCGGCGGCGCGGGTTTCCACACCAATCGCCATTTCAGGCAAAAGCGTCACACCCATCCCCGCGCCAACCATCTGCACCAGCGTCGAAAGCGAGCTCCCATCAAGCCCATCCCACGGACGGGCGGACCGCATTGTGCAATAGGCCAGCGCCTGATCCCGAAAACAGTGGCCCTCTTCCAGCAGCAAAAGGCGCATGTCCTGCAAGGCATCAGCGTTGGGAACAGGCTTGCCCACCTCCGACAGCGCACGGATCAGCACGAAGTCTTCGTCGAAAATCGGAACTTCGGCAAAGGACGGTTCGTGTATCGGCAGCGCAACAATCGCGGCATCAATGCGGCCATCCGACAGCTCTTGGATCAAACGAGGGGTGAGGGTTTCGCGGATATTGAGATCCAGATCAGCAAAGCTATCCTGCATATTCTTGATCAATGTCGGCAACAGGTAAGGGGCAATCGTCGGGATAACCCCCAAACGGAGCCGCCCCGCATGATGCCCCGCAGAGGCACGGGCAAGGTCATTGAGATCATCAACAGAGCGCAAAATCTCGCGGGCACGGGCGCCAAACTCGATCCCAAAAGAGGTCAGTCTGACCTGACGGGCACTGCGCTCGAACAGGGCAGTTCCAAGTGTATCTTCTAGCTCTTTGATCTGCATTGACAGCGCGGGTTGCGAGATCGAACAAGTATCCGCCGCCAGTCCAAAATGCAGATGGCGGGCCAATGCTTCAAAATAGCGCAACTGTCTTAACGTGAAATCGGCCATAAGAACTACTTATCGTTACAATCAGAAAATACAACTTAAACTAATCAATTGGCTGGGCTAGCATCAGGCAAAATTAACATGAACTGGAGATCAAAATGGACGGCAACGGCGTTGGTAAATGCCCTGTAATGGGTCACACTCACTCTGCAAAAGGGGCTACCGCGAACCAGCATTGGTGGCCAGAGCAGTTGAACCTCAAGGTTTTGCACCAGAACACGGCGCAGTCGAACCCGATGGGCGACGACTTTGATTACGCAGAAGAATTCAAAACGCTTGATCTGGATGCGGTCATCGCAGACCTGCGCGCGCTCATGACCGACAGCCAGGATTGGTGGCCCGCAGACTACGGCCACTACGGTCCGTTCTTTGTGCGCATGGCATGGCACTCCGCTGGCACGTATCGGGTTGGCGACGGGCGCGGTGGCGCGACATCTGGCAGCCAGCGCTTCGCGCCGCTCAACTCTTGGCCTGACAACGTCAGCCTCGACAAGGCACGCCGCCTGATCTGGCCGATCAAAGCAAAATATGGCCGCAAGCTCTCTTGGGCCGATCTTTTGATCCTGACGGGCAACGTGGCCCTCGAATCGATGGGCTTTGAAACCCACGGCTTTGCAGGCGGGCGCGTCGACATCTGGGAACCAGAAGAAGACATCAACTGGGGTCCGGAAACCGAATGGCTCGACGATGAACGCTACGAGGGCGATCGCGAGATGATCGGCGAACTTGGCGCGGTGCAAATGGGCCTGATCTACGTGAACCCTGAGGGGCCAAACGGCAACCCCGACCCCAAGCTTTCGGCGCATGACATCCGCGACACCTTCATGCGCATGGCAATGAACGACGAAGAAACCGTGGCGCTCGTTGCGGGTGGGCACACCTTTGGCAAGGCGCATGGCGCTGGTGATCCGGGTCAATTCGTCGGCGCAGAGCCAGAAGGCGCAGCACTCGAAAACCAAGGGCTCGGCTGGACAAACACCATGGGCACGGGGCACGGCGTAGACACGATCTCGTCAGGGGTCGAAGGCGCTTGGACAAAAACGCCAACCACATGGGACAACAGCTTTTTCGACACGCTGTTCGGTTTTGAATGGGAGCTCACCAAAAGCCCCGCAGGCGCCCACCAGTGGACAGCCATCGGCGGCGAAGGCACAGTGCCAGACGCGCATGACCCATCGCGCTCACATGCACCCATGATGACAACAGCCGACCTCGCCCTGCGCGAAGACCCCGCTTACGCCAAAATCTCCAAGCGGTTCCACGAAAACCCCGCAGAGTTCGCAGAAGCGTTTTCAAAGGCATGGTATAAACTCACGCACCGCGACATGGGTCCATACGAGCTTGGCCTCGGCAAACTCGTGCCAGCACAAGCAGAGCTTTGGCAAGATCCAGTGCCAGCGCCGACAGCCGCACCACTAAGCGACGCAGACCTCGCGACGCTCAAGGGCAAGCTGCTGGACGCGCTCCCAATCGCAACCTTGGTCAAAACGGCTTGGGCCTCTGCGGCCTCCTTCCGTGGGTCCGACAAACGGGGCGGCGCAAACGGCGCACGCATCCGCCTGTCCCCTGCAAAAGACTGGGAGGTCAACAATCCCGCCGAACTCGCAGCAACTTTGAAAACCATCGAAGGCATCCAAGCCGACTTTGGCGCAGACAAAGTGTCCATCGCTGACCTGATCGTGCTGGGCGGTTCCGCCGCGGTTGAACAAGCCGCCAAGAACGCAGGCCACACTGTCGCTGTGCCGTTCACAGGCGGGCGCACTGACGCCAGCCAAGCACAAACAGACGTGGAATCCTACGCATGGCTCGAGCCAAAGTCTGACGGCTTCCGCAACTTCCACGGCAAATCCGTGCGCGCGACGCCTGCGGAAATGCTCGTAGACAAGGCGCAACTCCTGACGCTCACAGGTCCGGAAATGACCGTGCTTGTCGGCGGTATGCGGGTGCTTGGCGCGAACACAGATGGGTCTGACAACGGCGTGTTCACCAACAAGACGGACACGCTTAGCAACGATTACTTCGCGAATCTCTTGGATATGGGGACCGTTTGGTCAGCAACCTCCAAGAACAGCTACGAGGGCAAAGATCGCGCCACGGGCGCCGCGAAATGGTCGGCAACATCCGTTGACCTTGTGTTCGGGTCCAACTCGATCTTGCGCGCACTCGCCGAAGTCTACGCCGCTGACGATGCATCCGAGAAGTTCGCACGCGACTTTGCGGCCGCCTGGACAAAGGTGATGAACCTCGATCGGTTCAACATCGCATAAACAAATCAGGCATAGGCGCGCACCATAGCGCCTATGCCGAACCCGCGCTGCATAACGTCGTAAACGCGCTTGTCCTTTCACAGGTCAAAGTGGATAGTCGGCACGTAATCCAGAGACGTAAGGTGCGGCGACCCGATGAACGATATCCTCGAAGGGCTAAACGCTGCTTTCTGGCTTGTCGTCACTTTCGATGCCGAGCTTTGGGAGATCAGCCTGCGCTCGCTGCGCGTCAGCCTCACCGCACTCGTCATCGCTTCCGCAATCGCGATCCCGCTCGGGACGTTCCTCGCCGTGCAACGGTTCCGGTTCAGGCGCTTCGCAATCTCGCTGATCAACGCACTTATGGGACTGCCGCCAGTGGTTGTCGGGCTGGTCGTCTATATCCTGCTGTCGCGGTCAGGGCCGTTCGGGGTTTTGGGGCTGCTCTTCACACCAACAGCCATGATCATCGCGCAAGTGATCATCATCGCACCCGTCATTGCCTCGATATCCCATCAGGCAATGCGCGAACTTTGGGCGCAATATCACGACCTGCTCATCTCGCTGAACACAAGCAAATGGCAGCGGATCAAAACGCTGATCTGGGACGGGCGGCGCAACCTTTTGACCGCCTCGCTCGCAGGGTTCGGGCGGGCCATCGGCGAGGTTGGGGCGATCATGATCGTTGGAGGCAACATCGACCACGCGACACGGGTGCTGACCACCGCCATCGCACTTGAAACCGGGAAAGGGGATTTTGCACTCGCGCTCGGGCTAGGGTTCGTTCTGATCGGGCTGGCAATCGCGGTGAACATCACGATCCACTGGCTTTCCAAAACCGAACGGGAGGGACGCTGGTAATGTCACTCTTCCCCCTCACACTCCAGAACGTCAGCCTGCGCAGGCGGGGCAAAACCGTGCTCGGGCCGCTTGACCTCTCGCTTGATAGCGGCGGCCCCGCGATGATTGTCGGGCCGAACGGGTCTGGTAAAACCTCTCTGCTGCGAGCCATGCACGGCATTGAACGGCTAAGTGAGGGATCAATCACATGGGCCAACCCCGACCCCGCAAAACACGCTTACGTCTTTCAGCAACCCATCCTGCTGCGGCGAACCGTCGTCGAAAATCTGGCCTATCCGATGCAGATCATCGGCACAGACAAACACGAAATCGCGGCGGCCTGCCACGACTGGCTCACCAAGATCGGGCTTGCGGAACTGCGCAATACAGCCGCGCCACGGCTCTCGGGCGGGGAACAGCAAAAGCTGGCAATCGCGCGGGCGCTGATCCGCAAACCCGAGGTGCTGTTTCTGGACGAGCCATGCGCGAACCTCGACGGGCACGCCACCCGCGAAATCGAAACGCTCCTCAATCAGGCCGCGGCGCAGGGCACGCGCATTATTATGGCGACACACGATATGGGACAGGCGAAACGGCTTGCCGATCAGGTGATTTTCATGATTGCTGGGCGTATCCATGAACAAGGGACGGCGCAGGTTCTGACGCAGCCCCAAACACCAGAACTCGCCGCATTCCTAAGAGGAGACATCGTCACATGATCCGCAACCTATTCGCTATTTCGCTCGCCCTCTTGGGGGCAGCTGCACAGGCCGAAACCATGAAGATGGCCGTGACGACCTCGTTCGAAAATGCAGGGCTGGCCGATGTGCTCCTGCCCGCAATCAAAGCCGACATTGATATCGACGTGCAGCTTCTTGTCGTCGGGACAGGGCAGGCCTTGCGGCTTGGCGAGGCGGGCGATGTTGACGCGGTTCTCGTGCACTCCAAACCCGCCGAAGAGGCCTTTGTCGCAAATGGTTTCGGAACGCATCGGCGCGAAATCATGTATAACGATTTTGTGCTGATCGGTCCCGCGCCCGACCCCGCAAACATCGCATCAGCAGCAACCGCACCCCGCGCACTTAGCCAGATCGCCGCAGCGCAATCGCCCTTCGTGAGCCGTGGCGACGAGAGCGGCACGCATAAGGCCGAGCTAAAGCTATGGACCGCCGCGAGCCTCGACCCCCAGACCTTTGGCGCGTGGTATAATGCCGTCGGCGCTGGCATGGGCGCGGCACTGAACACCGCTTCAGGCATGAATGCCTATATCCTTTCGGATCGGGCGAGCTGGCTCAATTTCGGCAACAAGGACGGGCTTGCGCTTCTGTTTGCGGGCGACCCGCTGTTGTTCAATCAATACGCCTATCTGCCCGTAAATCCTGCGCGCCATAGTGATGTGCGCCACGATCTTGCCCTGCAACTTGAGGGATGGCTGACAGGTGATCACGCCGCGCAATTGATCAACGGCTACACCATCAACGATCAGGCGCTCTTCGTCTTTAACGCCACGGCGGAATAGTCAGGCAGGCAAAATCAGAACGGCGCGAAAATCGTTCACATTCGTGAGGGTTGGCCCCGTCACAATCTGACCGCCAATCGACGCGAAAAAGCCGTGGGCGTCATTGGTATCCAGCGCCGCTTGCACCGATACACCCTGCGCCTTTGCAGTCTCCAAACTGCGCGGGCCACCATATGCGCCCGCGACCTCCTCGATGCCGTCAACACCGTCCGTGTCACCCGCAAGCACATGGATTTGACCATGACCTGCCAGCGCATCGACCGCAGCCAGAACATACTCCGCATTCGGCCCCCCGCGCCCGTCACCACGGCGCGTCACAGTGCACTCGCCCCCCGACAACAGCAGCGTCGGACGGGTGACAGACCCCGCCAGTTCACGCGCCATCCCGGCATGAAGCACCGCCAATTCGCGGGCCTCGCCCTCTAGGTCATCACCAAGGATCCTGACATCACACGCGACCGCCAGCGCCGCCGCTGCCTCCAATGACTGTGAGGGCGCCGCGATAATCTTGGTGACAGCCTGCGCCAGACGCGGATCAGTCGGCAAGACTGGCGCAGATCGACCCAACGCCGCAAGGACATGCGCAGGAACATCAATGTTCCAGTCCTTCAATATGCGGATCGCATCTTGCGGCGTTGTTGCATCACCCACCGTTGGACCCGAAGCAATCATCGACGGATCATCACCCGGGACATCCGAGATCATCAACGTAAAAAGACGCGCTGGCGCACAGGCAACCGCGAGCTTGCCACCCTTGATAGCCGACAAATGCTTGCGCACGGCGTTCATCTGCGAAATCGGTGCGCCCGATGCCAGCAATGCCGCGTTCAACGCCTGCTTGTCCGCCAGCGAGATGCCCGCAACAGGGGCGCACAAAAGCGACGACCCTCCCCCCGAAACAAGGGCAATGACAGTATCATTGGGGCCAAGAGCAAGCGCCTCTAGGCGCGCAAGCATCTCGCGGGTCGCGGCCTCACCAGCAGCATCCGGAACGGGATGGGCGGCCTCGACAATCTCGATACCGCGACACTCACGGGCATACCCGTAGCGGGTGATGATATAGCCATCGCAAGGACCGTAGTGAACCTCAAGCGCCTCCGCCATCCGCGCAGACGCCTTGCCCGCGCCAATCACAAACAGGCGTCCTTCGGGCTTTTGAGGCAAGTGATCGGCAAGCACTTTCATCGGGTCGGCTTGGGCGACCGCGGCCTTGAAAAGGGCGGTCAGAAACTGTCGAGGGTCATCGGTAAAAGGCATCGGCGCTCCGCTACAAAGTCGGTTTAGGCGACACTGGTGCGATTGGATACAAAATACAACCTAAAAGGTTGCGCCGCCAATTGGCGTGTTTCCAAATTCACAGCAATCCGCGCCTTGCCGCCCAGACTGTTCTCGCAGTTGATATAATCCTTTATAATTAGACATTTAGACTCCTTTGCAGGTGGGTCCGCGCATGGCATAATGGCAGGGCTAATTGTTTAAATGGTGACCTCAATGCCCTTCCTGCCTGACCCTGATCCGATGATCCGGCTAACCGATGCGGACTACGCCGACGGGATCGGTGCGCCTGCGGGGGGCGTGGATCCGGTCACGGTTTCATCCGAACTTTTTGATCAAGACGGGATCGTCGCCAATAGCGCAGGGTTAAGCAACCTGTTCGTGGCTTGGGGGCAATTCACCGATCACGACCTGACACTCACCGCCGAGGGGCATAGCGAGGTGATCACCGCCGAAGGGCTTGTCGCGCCGCTTGGTCGGGCCGATTACGCCGAGGGCACAGGGGTCGACAGCCCGCGCATGCCGATGAACGAAATCTCATGGCAGATCGACGCGAGCCAGATCTACGGGAGCAGCGACGCACGCACCGCAGACCTGCGCAGTTTTGAGGGCGGGCAGCTTCGCAGTCAGGAGAACGGCGCAACAGGCAACGACCTGATGCCCAACGCGGACCCCGACAGCTTTATGGCGGGTGATCTGACCTCCGAAAACCCCGTGTTCCTCGCAGGTGATATTCGGGCCAACGAAAATCCGGCGCTGTCTTCGGTGCATACGCTGATGATGCGAGAGCACAATTACTGGGCCGAACAACTGGCCCAAGACCACCCCGACTGGAGCGACGAGCAACTGTTCCAAGGGGCACGGCAAATCGTCGAATTCGAGGTGCAGCAGATCACCTACAACGAGTGGCTGCCGCATCTGGTCGGTGATGCCGTTGGCGAAGACACAGGGTTCGATCCCACGCTGAACGGGCATATCTCGGTCGAGTTCGCGACCGCGGGTTTTCGGTTCGGACACACGATGGTATCGAGCAGCATTGACCGGATAAACGATGACGGAACGGTCGCGGACGGGGGCAATCTCTCGATCCAAGAGGCGTTCTTCAATCCCGATGCGATCCGCGAAGATGACATCGACGGCATCCTGCGCGGACAGGCGGGCAGCCTCGCACAAGAGGTCGACACACAGGTCATCGACGACCTTAATTTCTTCCTCTCGACACCTGACGGAATGACGGGGTTTAGCCTTGTTGGGCTAAATTTGCTGCGCGGACAAGACCTCGGCTTGCAAAGCTACGTTGACACACGCGCCGCCCTGATCGGGGACATTGACCCCGACACAATCGACCCGACTGACTTTTCGATCATCACCGATGATCCAGACCTGCAAGCGCAACTCGCGTCCGTTTACCCCACGGTGCATGACGTCGAACTCTGGGTTGGCGGATTGGCCGAAGACGCGATCGAAGGGACCCAGTTCGGGCCGACATTTACCCTCATCGTCAGCGAGCAGTTCGTGCGCACACGCGGGGCCGACGAAACCTTTGGCGACCTCGATGAGAGCCTCGGGAGCGACATCATCGCGCAGGTGCAATCCAGCACGCTTAGCGACATCATCGTGCGCAACACCGATATCGACGTGATGCAGGACGATCCGTTCGTGGCCGAAACACGGACGCTATCGGATGCAGACGCGCCTGACGGGGCTTGGGGTGATGACACCTTTGACCTCATATCGCAGCACGTGAGCGGGGCAATGAACAGCCACGCGGGGGCTGATACCGTCAACATCCTTGGCGGCTCTATCGTTGACGGGGTGATCAAAACAGGGCGCGGCGACGATCAGTTCAACATGAGTAGCGGACGCGTTGGCCAGACCGTAAAGATGAACGGGGGCGATGATACAGCGACCCTTTCAGGCACGGCGCAACTGGACGAAAACCTGTTTATGGGAGCGGGCGACGATACCGTCACGCTCTCTGGGCAGGCGACTATCGCGGGCGCGATTGACATGGGGAGCGGCGACGACACTGTCACCGTGGGCGCACATGCGGGCGTTGATGCGATCAACCTGCGCGCAGGGGACGATACCGTTCACCTTACCAACGGGGCAGACGTGCGCATGGTGCGCGGCGGTGAAGGATTCGACAGGATCACCGTTGACGGACCGCACCGCGTGCAATGGCACAACGACGACCCGATGACAGGGATGGGGCGGATTATCTACCTCGACGACCTCGGGAACGAGACAGGCGAATTTACCAAATTCCGCGATGTTGAATCAGTGACCTGCTTTACGCGCGGGACGCGGCTGATCACCAACAAGGGGATGCAACTGATCGAAGATCTTTCAGTCGGTGACATGGTCTTTACGCTCGATGCAGGTATGCAACCACTCCGCTGGATCGGGCAAACAACCGTGCCTGCATGCGGGAAAAACGCGCCGATCAACATCGCGCGCGGGGCGCTTGGGAATAGCAACGACATGCAAGTGTCACCGCAACACAGGATGCTCTTGTCTGACTGGCGTTGCGAAATGGTCTGCGGAACCGACGAGGTTCTTGTGGCCGCAAAGCACCTGATTAACGACCACTCCATCAGGCCGCAAACAGGCGGAACAGTCGACTATATCCACATCCTGTTTGATGATCACCAGATCGTCATGGCGGAAGGGATCGCATCCGAAAGCTTCCATCCGGGGCGGGTCGGCTTAGGGGCAATGGCACAAGAGGCGCGGCAGGAAATTCTGGACCTGTTCCCGCAACTGGACCAAGACCTTGACGGATTTGGACCCGCCGCCCGCTATACCGCCAAACCTGGCGAAGCGATCCTAATCACCAAATACAAATGAAAAAGGGACGCCTCTCAACGCCCCTCTAAATCCGATATAGTGCCTGTCTATTTGTCGTCGTTCGGCGCGACAACTTCTGCGTCAACGACTTCGGCATCAGTCACTTCCGCCTCATCTGACGTGTCGGCAATCTGACCGACAATCAAAGGCAGCATTTCAACGCCAGACGGCATCGCGACCTCGCCAGCAGGCGGTGTTTTCCACGCCAACGTGTCAAACGACTTACAGTTATCGCAAGTCGGGGCCCAAGCCGGGTGAATGTGACCACAAGTATCGCAAACCCACTGTGGGCCACGCGGCGCGGTCAGCGCACGGGCCAGCCAGCCACGCACAACAATGTCGTCCGCACCTTGGCCACGCTCGGTTGCCGCCATCAACGTCAGGCTACGCGACGATGGATCAACGTCGATCAAATCGCCCAGCGCACGCTTGGCCGCTGGAAAATCCTCAGCCGCAATATGCAACTCGGCCAATAGCATCTTGGTCTCGGGATGATCAGGCGCTTGCTTCACCAACGCCTTAAACCGCTTCAAACGGGCGGCGGGGGTTTCATCGGGGACGATCTCTGCGAAAGCCGCAGCAAGATCAGGATGCGGGGTCGCGGCCCATGTCTTTGTTAAAACGCGGGTCGCATAGCGGGCATTGCCTGCCTCAATGTAACCGCGCGCAGCCATCACAGCGGCAGGGATCAAATCAGGCGAAAGGCGGTTGGCCTCGATCGCGGCCTCACGGGCCTCAATCGACTTGCCGTCGTCCAGAATTTCCTTTGCCTCCGACAGCGCAAGAACAGCATCGCGGCGCTTGTGCACGTCACGCGGCAAATGGCCCGCCTTCAACTTCGCACCAAGCGTGGCACGTGCGCCTGTCCAGTCGGACTTATCAGCTTGCAGCTTTAGCAACACATCTTGGGTTTCTGCGTGCTTGGGCTTCAGGGCAAACGCCTTTTCGGCCAGCTTCAACGCGGTATCTGTATCACCCGCAGCCAGCTTTTGCTTCATGATGCCACGGACACCAACAAAGCGGGTCTTGTCATCTTCAAGCAGGGTTTTGTATGCAGCTTCCGCCTTTTGGGTGTCGCCCGTCATCTCTGCGGCTTGGGCGGTCAACAGGTTCGTCAATCGGGGCTGCTTAAGCAACTTGTCGGCGCGCTGGGCCTTTGTCATCGCAAGGTGGCCCTCGCCAGACGCAAGCGCCATCATGCCCTCGGCCAATGCCTCGTAACCCTTCTTCTCGCGATTACGATCAAAGTAGCGGGAAATCGCGGTTTCGTCGCCATTCAAGAACTTGAACGCAGCAACCAGAAACTTCAAAAGCTTCAGAGAAAGCCAGACCAGAACGATCAGCGCAACAAAGCCAAAGGCAAGTTGGAGCGGCGATAGGGTGATCTCTAAGCCAGCAATGGCAATCGTCGCACCGCCCGAGACGTCCATCAACTGGGTCGCCCCGAAAGTAAGCGCAGTGACGACAACAACGAACAGTAGGATCTTAATCAAAGAAAGTATCATCAGCGGCGCCTTCAGTTATCGTTAAGGGTTGTGGACAAGGTCGCGGCAGCAGCCAACGCATCCGCGCGGGCCTCGGCCATCGCCTGCCACTCGGTCAACTCTGC
Source organism: uncultured Loktanella sp. (assembly GCA_937132065.1). Taxonomy (GTDB): domain Bacteria; phylum Pseudomonadota; class Alphaproteobacteria; order Rhodobacterales; family Rhodobacteraceae; genus Yoonia. Next base: position 44,630 of record CAKZNT010000038.1, on the reverse strand, counting down.
GCGGGCTACCTCGGGTAGCGCGCCTAGCTCGGCAAGTGTATCTGTCAAACGGCCCTCACGCAGGGACGCCTCGGCGCGCGACAAAACGGCGTCAGCCCCGTCGCCCTCTTTTGGCGCAACAGACCGGACATCAAGCTGGTTGCGCAAGAACGCGGTAAATCCGCCCTCTGGCTCTCCAGACGCACCCTCGCGGCGCGCCGTGGCCAAGGCAGCACGGGCCACCTCGGGGAACGCCGCCTGCAAGGACGCCAATGTTGGCGCGCCATCGCGAACCGCGGTCAATTCGGCAGGCGCATCCGACTGGATAGCCTCCGCCAGATCATCAAGCGCCTCACCAAGCGGAGCACCCGTCTCAAGGCCACCGGAAATGCGGGCCAACGCCGCGCGACCCGCAGCAGCGCGCGCTGCCGCTTCCGCATTGGCTTCAATCGAGGCCGCCGCATCCCGCGCCGCGCCAAGCTCGGCAACAGCCGTGCCGCGTAGCTCTTCCATCTCGGCGCGCAATGCGTCCAATTCCTGTTCGTAAGCAGCGGCAGACACCGACCCCGCCTCACCAGCGCGGCTGCTCAGGTCATCTAAACGATCCTCTAGCGCCGTGATTCGATCTCCCAAACCAGTCAATGCAGCAGTCGTATCCGCCTGCGCGGTCTCTAACCCACTCAGGTCAGGCGCGGGGATTGCAGCAACCTGATCGCGCAGCCCCGAAATCTCTGATGATTGCGATGAAACCTTTGCAGCAAGGGTCGGATCACCTTGAGGCAAAACAAAATACGCCGCACCAAACCCGATCGCGCCAGCCAGCAAGCCACCGAACACAGCAGGCATCGCAGAGCCACCTTGTTTCGGCTCTAACACTGGGGGTTGAGCGGGTTTTTCGACCTTTGGGGTCTCTGGCTCTGGCGTAAGTTCCTGTGGGGCTTCGACCTCGGTGACCTGCTCTTCGACGGCTGGCGCTTCGGCTGGTTGCGCCTCGGATGCGACCTCGTCCACAACGACTTCCGCCTCAGTCACCTTCTCTGCTGCCTTGGTTGCACGCGGCTTCGCGGTGCTTCGTTTTGCAGGTGTCTTTCGACCCTTGGCCGGTTGTTTTGCCACGTTAAAACCCTTTCATCACGCCACCCCAACACTGTTGGGCATTTATCTATCGTATACGGCCCTTGAGTGACCCTCAAGCGACCAGTCAGGCCCGCGACAACCTGAGGCACTGCACGATTGTCGCCGCCAGCATCGCGTCCCCGGTCGGTGCATCAATGACCTGCACGGGCGCTCCTGCGACCTCCTTTGCAACAGCATTGCTCATCGCAAGAACAATGGCATTTGGGCCAATCACCACATCGCTGCACAATAGTGCGGCGCTACGGGGCGAAAACAGGGGAATAATGACCAGCTCTGCCCCTTCAATATGCGCGCGTGCCACCTGCGACACCGCTAAGGGGCGCTGCTCATAGGCGATGACGTCAGCGCAATCACGACCCGCCGCCCTTAACCGCGGGCCAAGATCACCACGCGCCTCTTTTCCACGCACATGGACAAGCGGACCGGATTGGTCACGCGCAAGGATCAAACGCAGAAGGTCTTCAACGGTTCCATGCGCCGAGATTGCCTCAAACCCGATCTCGCGCGCCACCTCTGCCGTGCGATCACCAACGCACCAGGCAGGGCCACCACTCAACCCCAATCGCGCCGCCTGCGCCACACCATTTGTCGAGGTGAAAATCGGCGTCACCTGAGGGCACACGGCATCGAGCGGCACAATCTCAAGTACGGGAGAGGCAACAACCGCGACATCAACCTGCGCACGGACAAGCGCGGCAAAGCGTGCACCATCAGGGGCGGGGCGTGTGTTAATCAGGACAGGCTTCATTGTTGAACCATTGTTTGCGCAGGGTCAGAGTGTTACCTGCGAAGCAACCAGACGCAACCGGAACGATTATGACCAAAACGCTCACCATCCTCGGGATCGAAAGCAGCTGCGATGATACAGCCGCCGCCATCGTGCGCCAAACCAATGGCGTGCCCGAGGTGCTTTCGTCCATCGTTCACGGGCAAAACGACTTGCATGAAAACTTCGGCGGGGTTGTGCCCGAAATTGCCGCCCGTGCGCATGTCGAGAAGCTCGATATTAGCGTAAAACAGGCTCTAACAAAGGCCAATGTTACACTTGCTGACCTCGACGGTGTCGCCGTCACCGCTGGGCCGGGGCTAATTGGCGGGGTCGTTTCGGGGGTCATGCTCGCAAAAGGGATCTGCGCGGCAACGGGGCTACCGCTCATCGGCGTGAACCACTTGGCAGGGCACGCGCTGACGCCACGGCTCACCGATCAGGTCACATTTCCCTATCTGATGTTGCTGGTCTCTGGCGGGCACTGCCAATTTCTACTGGTGAAAAGCCACGACGACTACACGCGGATCGGCGGCACAATCGACGATGCGCCGGGCGAGGCCTTTGACAAAACCGCACGCATTCTCGGGCTCCCACAGCCGGGCGGCCCGAATGTCCAGAAAGCCGCAGAAGCTGGCGACCCGAAACGGTTCAAGCTACCGCGGCCCCTGCTAAACCAAGCAGGCTGCGACATGTCCTTCTCGGGGCTGAAAACCGCGATGATCCGCGCACGCGACGCGGTGATTGCAGAAAATGGCGGACTGACGTTGCAGGATCAGGCCGACCTAAGCGCAGGCTTCCAAACCGCCGTCGCTGACATCCTCACCGAAAAGTCACGGCGCGCCTTACAAGCGTATTTCGCACTCGACCCGACAACACGCACCTTCGCGGTCGCGGGGGGCGTTGCCGCCAATAGCCAGATCAGGCAACAATTACAGGCACTTTGCGCAACGTTAGACACTGAATTTGTCGCCCCGCCCTTGGCGCTCTGCACCGACAACGGGGCAATGATCGCTTACGCAGGACTTGCGCGATTTGACGCTGGCGACCAAGATGACATGACACTTTCAGCACGGCCAAGGTGGCCACTCGACCAAACCTCCGCACCAATGCTGGGGTCGGGCAAAAAGGGAGCGAAGGCATGAAGATCGCGATTGCAGGTGGCGGCGCCTTCGGAACGGCGCTCGGTGTGGCGCTTGCGCTCGATGGCAAGGAAATTACACTTTGGGCGCGCAATCCTGATGCCGCTCAAACGATGCAAACCAGCCGACAAAACCCACGGCTTCAGGGGGTTACGCTCCCCGACACCCTCGCGCCGACAAATGCGCTCGATGACCTCTTCGCCGCGGACATCATCTTACTGGCAACACCTGCGCAAACGCTGCGCGGCTTCCTGCAAGAGCACGTTAATCGGTTGTCAGGCAAGGCGCTCGTTGCCTGCTGCAAGGGGATTGATCTGACCACCATGACAGGGCCTGTCAGCACAATCCGCGACTGCGTGCCCAGTGCAACAGCAGCCATTCTAACAGGACCAAGCTTTGCCGCAGATATCGCGCGTGGGTTGCCAACCGCCCTGACGCTTGCGTGCGACGACGCGGCGCAAAGCGAAACGCTACAAGCGGAATTATCGACACTAACACTGCGCCTTTACCGGACATCCGACACGATCGGGGCCGAACTCGGAGGCGCACTCAAGAACGTCATGGCCATCGCCTGTGGGGTCTGCATGGGCGCAGGATTTGGCGAAAGCGCACGCGCCGCCCTCATCACGCGCGGCTTTGCCGAGATGCAGCGACTAGCCGCAGACCTCGGCGCAAATCCCGAAACACTTAGCGGGCTATCTGGCTTTGGCGACCTCGCGCTCACCTGCACCTCCGACCAATCGCGAAACTATCGGTATGGGTTGGCCTTGGGGCGCGGTGAAACATTTGATGCCGCAACCACCGTCGAGGGTGCGGCAACCGCGCTCGCCGTGCGAAAACTGAGCCAAGCGCGCAAAATCGACTTGCCGATCTGCGCCGCCGTGGCAGATTTGACCGAAGAAAAACTCACCGCGAAGCAGGCACTCAATGCGCTGCTCTCTCGCCCCCTCAAGGAAGAATAAGATGCGCGTAGCCCTGATCACAAAAGACAAAGACGGCGCCCTGCAAACGCGGCTCGACAATCGGGACGCACATTTGGCCTATATCGCGCAAACGGGTGTGGTCGAAATGGCTGGGCCGTTTCTGAACGACGATGGCGGCATGTGCGGCAGCCTGATCATCCTCGAGGTCGAAGACATGAAGGCAGCACAAAACTGGGCCGACAATGATCCCTACAATAAGGCGGGCCTGTTCCAGTCCGTCACGCTGCAAGCTTGGAAAAAGGTCATCGGCTAATGGCAAAATGGCTGTTTAAATCAGAACCGGATGTCTGGGGCTGGGATGCACAGGTCGCCAAAGGGGACGCTGGCGAACAATGGGACGGCGTGCGAAATTACCAAGCGCGCAACAACATGCGGGCGATGAAGGTCGGTGATCGGGGGTTCTTTTACCACTCGCGCACAGGCCTTGAAATCGTAGGGATCATCGAGGTTTGCGCCGCAGCACATCAAGACAGCACCACCGATGATGACCGATGGGACTGCGTCGATATCAAGGCCGTGCGACCCTTCGTCAAACCCGTCAGCTTGGCCCAAATCAAGGCTGATCCACGGCTGGAAAACATGGCGCTGGTAAAGAGTTCACGCCTGTCCGTGCAACCCGTTACCGATGAAGAATGGGAAATCGTCTGCGCACTTGGGGCAACAAAACCCTAGCGACATTGCGCCGCACCCGTCATAGTTAGCCCCACGTTGAACACAACAAAAAGGGTCTAACATGGGATTTCTATCAGTTATCGTCGCAGCTATCGCTGGATTCGCCTTTGGGGCGGCGTGGTATATGGCACTCGCGAAACCGTGGGTCGCGGCTGTTGGCATCAAAACCGACGAAAACGGACGACCAGAGGGGGACTCGCCACTTCCCTACGTCATGGCATTTATCGCAATGATCCTCGTCGCTGGCATGATGCGGCACGTTTTCGCGCTTTCCGGCATCGATGGGGTCGGCAAGGGATTGGTCTCTGGCCTCGGAATCGGCCTGTTTTTCATCAGCCCTTGGATCATGATTAACAACGCCTACGGGATGCGGCCATTCAAGCTCACGCTGATTGATAGCGGCTATGCCGTCTTCGGATGCGCTGTGATCGGCGCGGTGCTCGCTCTCTTTTAAACGCAAAACGCGCGCCCCACAGTCGGGACGCGCGTTTCAAATCACTGGTTTCGGGCTTAGCCGTAAACGGATTCTTTGCCGAAATGCTTTGCAAGCATGTAGTAAACGACAGCGCGGTATTTGTTGCGCTCGGATTTACCATAGATTTCAATAACCTTGTCGATGGCTTCCATCAATTCTGGACCATCTGCGAGGCCAAGCTTCTTGATGAGGAAGTTGTTCTTCACGGTCTCAAGCTCGGAAGCCTGACCGCCAGCAACTGTCTGCGCGTCTTTGTTGTAAATCGCCGGGCCACAGCCAATCGTGACCTTCGTCAACAGATCCATATCTGGCGTCATGTTGCACTTTGTCTTCAGATCTTCAGCGTATTTCGCGATCCACTCGTCTCTCTTACCCATAAAAAATTCCCCGTCAGTTTTAATTTGCCAAAATGGCGCGTGAGTGCGCGACCCCTCATGGAAAGCGCTTGCGCGAAGCCTAGTGCGATTACTGGCGTTTGGTAAAGAAAAATTAGGGGGAAATATTTGCAATGCAAAACCTGACGCAAGGTCAACGACAAGTACCCCAACCGCGTGATTGCAAATGAAAATGGTCCGCATGTAGCGCATTATAGTCCGGTGAAAGGGTTTGACGGAACCAGTCACACGCACCGTCGCGCGCAGCCCTAAGAAACGCGGCCTTGCCGTCATCCGCATCCCAATCGCGGATCAAACGGACATCCGACCCGTCAGCAAACCGAAACCCCGAGATATCAATCGCATCCGCAGTGGCATGGCTGCTCATCCGCCCCGTGCCGCCAGATGTCGTGCGGATTTCACGGCAGTTATAGCTGCCGATGTGATCTATCCCGCTAAGGGTCGTGCCCAAATCCGCCGCTGCTGGCTGCAAACTATGTTGCTCCCACATCGCCATGCGCAGGGCAATTGCACAACGGGTCTCAAGGGGTCGAATGCGCGCACGACCCACGCCCGCCAGATCAACGCGGCCTCGAATATGGCACTGCGGGGATGCCTCGAAATCGTCCATCACATCAAAGCGGCCAGCCTCGGCCAATGTCGCGATACAGGTTTGCGGGTCCGCAAGGGCTTGGCGCAACCGCCACTGGGTAAACGGGGTCACTGGATCGCTGACCCGCAATGGCGCAAGCGGGTTCCAACCCGCAGGGATCGCACGGTCGGCATCCACCCCGACCCAGATCAGCGCCCAGAAAATCGCCGCAAACCCCAAACGCAAAAGCACGCCAGCAAGGCTGACGCGCTTCTTTGGTTTCTTCTCGTCGGCCACGGCTTAGTAACGATAATGCTCGGGCTTGAACGGGCCGTCGACGGTCACGCCAATGTAATCAGCCTGCTCTTTGTTCAACGTCGAGAGCTTCACGCCGATCCGCGCAAGGTGCAAACGGGCCACCTTTTCATCCAGATGCTTGGGCAGAATATAAACGCCGGGCTGATATTCATCACCTTTCGTCCACAATTCAATCTGCGCAAGAACCTGGTTCGTAAACGAGGCCGACATCACAAAACTCGGGTGGCCAGTGGCATTGCCAAGGTTGAGCAAACGACCCTCAGACAGCAAGATCAAACGCGCGCCAGATGGCATCTCGATCATATCAACCTGATCTTTGATGTTGGTCCACTTGTGGTTGCGCAGGTTCGCCACCTGAATTTCGTTGTCAAAGTGACCGATGTTCCCAACGATCGCCATATCCTTCATCTCGCGCATATGCTCGATGCGAATGACATCCTTGTTGCCAGTTGTGGTGATGAAAATATCAGCCGAACCAACTGCATCTTCCAGCGTGACAACCTCAAAACCGTCCATCGCGGCCTGCAATGCGCAGATCGGATCAACCTCCGTCACCTTCACGCGCGCACCAGCGCCACGCAAGGATGCAGCCGACCCTTTGCCAACATCGCCGTAGCCGCAAACAACAGCAACTTTACCCGCCATCATCGTGTCGGTCGCGCGGCGGATACCGTCAACAAGGCTCTCTTTACAGCCATACTTGTTGTCAAACTTCGACTTGGTCACACTGTCATTCACGTTGATCGCAGGGAACGGCAGCTGGCCGTTCTTATGCAGATCATACAAGCGGTGAACGCCAGTCGTTGTCTCTTCAGAGACACCCAAAATCGCGGCCTTTGTCTTTGCAAACCAACCTGGGGTCTCGGCAATCCGCTTCTGGATCTGAACCTTGATCGCTTCCTCTTCCTCGGACTGGGGAACCGAAAGCACATCCTCGCCCGCTTCCATGCGTGCGCCCAGCAAGATGTAAAGCGTGGCATCACCACCGTCATCCAAAATCAGGTTCGCACCCTCGGGGAACATAAACGATTTGTCCAAGTAGTCCCAATGCTCGGTCAGGCTTTGGCCCTTGATCGCAAATACCGGCACACCGGATTCCGCAATCGCCGCTGCCGCGTGGTCTTGGGTCGAGAAAATGTTGCACGATGCCCAGCGCACATCAGCGCCCAACGCAACGAGCGTTTCAATCAAGACCGCAGTCTGGATCGTCATGTGCAATGACCCGACAATCCGCGCACCAGCAAGCGGCTTGCTCTCGCCAAATTCCGCACGCAGCGCCATCAGGCCCGGCATTTCGGTTTCGGCAATGTCGAGTTCCTTGCGGCCAAAGCCTGCGAGTGCGATATCTTTTACAATGTAGTCGGTTGCCATTTGGGCCATCCTGTCTGTCATCTATTCGATGGACCATCTAGCACTGGCAAGGCACTGCGACAAGGTAATGGACAAAACATGGCACAACCACGCGCTTGGCAACGGATGCTCTCGGGGCGCAGGCTCGACTTGCTGGACCCGACCCCGATGGATATCGAGGTCGAAGATATTGCGCACGGGCTTGCGTTTGTGGCGCGTTGGAATGGGCAGACAATCGGGGATTATGCCTATTCTGTGGCCGAACACTCCTTGTTAGTGTCTGAAATATTTCTGACGCAGAACCCGAATGCGCCGGTCAAGTGGCAGCTTGCCGCGCTTTTGCATGACGCCCCTGAATACGTCATCGGTGATATGATCAGCCCCGTAAAGGCGGCCGTTGGTCCGGGTTACGGCGCACTCGACGACAGGCTAACCGCCGCGATCCACATCCGCTTTGGCTTGCCCGCGCAGATTCCCGCCGCGACCAAGAAACAGATCAAAGCCGCCGACAAAATATCCGCGTGGCTGGAGGCTGTGCAAATCGCGGGGTTCACCGCTGCGGAGGCAGACAGGTTCTTTGGAAAAATCGACCCTAACATGGCAGAAAGCCTGCAAATCAGGCTGCGGCCACCTGTCGAGGTCCGCAATGATTTTACCGCCAAACACTATGAACTGATGGGCAAACTATGATTACAATCAACACACGGGTCCGCCCTGCCGTTTCCGCTGACGCCGCGCAAATGGTCAAACTCCTCAACGCGGTGATCGCGGCAGGTGGCACAACCGCCCATCAAACACCGCTCGACGTTGAAACGATGCGTTCACATTATATCGCTCCACCGCGCCTGATCGCGTGTCATGTCGCCATTTCAAACGGACGGCTTTCCGGTTTTCAATTTTTAGGGACAGACACCGACCGCGAGGGCTGGGCCATTATCGCAACTTTCGTCGCGCTTGATCGCGCCAAGATGGGGGTCGGTCAAAAGCTGTTTGCCGCCACCCGATTTGCCGCAAAAGAGGCGGGCGTGAAAACAATCGACGCGACCATTCGGGCCGATAATGTTGGTGGGTTGAAATACTACGGTGGGCTCGGGTTTGCCGATTACGATGTGCTGGCGCAAGTTCCGTTGCGCGACGGCACGCCCGTTGACCGTATCCGCAAGCGGTTTGATTTCTGAAAATTCGGTGCACGTGCGGTGCACGCTCTGTGCACGTAAATCACACCCCTATTTCGGGCTACGCTTCGCCAAAATGCGCTGCAAGGTGCGGCGGTGCATATTGAGGCGTCTTGCGGTCTCGGACACGTTGCGATCGCACATCTCGTAGACCCGCTGGATATGCTCCCAACGCACACGATCCGCACTCATCGGGTTTTCTGGCGGCGGCGGCAATTCGCCCTCGCGCGCCAGCAGTGCATTCACCACATCATTGGCATCCGCAGGCTTGGCGAGGTAATCAGTCGCGCCGATTTTCACCGCAGCCACCGCCGTCGCAATCGCGCCATAACCTGTCAAAACAACGATGCGGCTCTCGGGTCTGCGCGCGCGCAATGTCTCGACAACATCCAACCCGTTGCCATCCCCAAGGCGCAAATCAACCACTGCATATGCGGGCGGGCGGGCCGTCGCGATCGCCTTTCCCGCAGCGACACAATCGGCTGTTTCAACTGAAAATCCGCGTTTTTCCATGGCTTTAGCAAGGCGTTTCAAAAACGCCTCGTCGTCATCTACAAGTAGCAAAGTAGCGTCGTCGCCTAGGTTGAGCGGTTCATTTTCCACGTCTCGTCGCCTTCCTTGAGGTTCGGTTAAGCACGTAGCGCCCACCTGTCGCGCGTCAACTTGTCACGATGCCGCAGCAAAACAAGCCACACGATCAGCGACTTCTTCGGGACTGTCAACTTGCCTAAAGAATTCGACGAACCCCGTTTGTGGCAAAACAAGGTAGGTAAAGGTCGAATGTTGCATCAAATAATACTCGGGATCGTCGCCCTGTTTTGAATAAAGCGTGCGATATGTCTTGGATGCCGCATCAACCTGCGCCGCGCTTCCCGTCAGGCCAATCATCTTTTCGTGGAAGTTGTCAGCGTATTCCCCAACGATTTCAGGGGTATCGCGCGCAGGGTCAATGGTAATAAACACAGGCGTTGCATCAACCCCGCGCTCCGCCAGAATATCAACCGCCGCCGCATTGCGCGCCATATCAAGCGGGCAAACATCAGGGCAAAATGTATACCCGAAATAGATCAGCGTCGGCTCTGTCACAAAGTCGGTATCGGTGACCGTTTTCCCTGTTTTATCAATCAGTTCAAGTGGTCCGCCGATGACTTCACCAGCCACCGCCGTTGCGCCGCATTGCGCCATCGTCGGGGTCTTTAGCTTTGTGATCGCATATGTGCCGCCAACAAGGGCCACTGCTGCAATCGTCGCGCTGATCGCTATGAATTTTGACATGTCGTTCCCTCATATTGCGCTGCATTGATGATCCATAGCGCAGCGCATAACAATGGTGTAGCGCGCGATAGACCAGAGGTCCAACATGACTGACACCGATCCAGATACATTTCACGAGCGGCAACGTAGCGATTGGGTACGCTTGCGGACACTCGTTGCATTGCGCTGGTTCGCGATCATCGGGCAATCAATCGCGCTGATCGTCGCCACGCAGGTTTTTTCGCTGCAACTCGCCTCTGGGCTTGCCGCGATGACCATTGGCGCCTCCATCATTGTTAACCTCGTTTTCCAAGCTGTTTACCCTGAAAACAAGCGGCTGATGGAGCGGGAAGCGTTCGGGATGCTCGCCTTTGACATCACGCAGCTAAGCCTGCTGATCTTTTTGACGGGCGGGCTAAATAACCCTTTTGCAATGCTGATCCTCGCGCCCGTCACCATCGCTGCAACGGTGTTGCACCTCTCAAGCACGGTGGTCTTGGGTGGTGTCGCGATCGCTCTGACAACGCTGGTCAGCCGATTCAATTTGAATATCCAAACCGAACTTGGCGGACTGCTCGAACTGCCGGTTCTGTTTCAATTCGGGTTCTGGCTGGCGATTGTTGTCGGGGTAATCTTTCTCGCGGTTTATGCCCGCCAAGTGACCAACGAAATGCACAATATGGGAGAGGCCTTGCTGGCCACCCAACTGGCGCTTGCCCGCGAACAAAAGCTAACGGATCTGGGTGGCGTAGTGGCCGCGACTGCGCATGAACTCGGAACGCCGCTCGCGACGATCATGCTGGTGAGTGGAGAGTTGCGCACAGAGGTCGCAGGCGATGCCGATCTCCTTGATGATGTTGACTTAATTCATGCCCAAGCCGCGCGTTGCCGCGAGATTTTGCAGTCTATGGGCGCGGCGGGAAAGGACGATCTCCACATCCGCCAAACCCCGATAGAGGCCTTGGTGCGCGAGGCAGCCGAGCCTCATATTGATCGTGGCAAGGTCGTGCTATTCGAGGTCGGTAGTGAAGATCTGGACGGGCAGAAACACCCTATGGTTTTGCGCCGCCCCGAGATCATTCACGGGCTGCGGAACCTGATCCAGAATGCGGTTGATTTCGCTGAGACCACCGTCGAAATCACCGTAAGCTGGTCGCAATCCGAGATCCGCGTGCGCGTAGCCGATGACGGGTCCGGCTTTCCTGCGTCTGTGATCGGGCGGATTGGAGACCCGTTTGTGCGGCGGCGGCGCGTTGGTGACGACGCGATCAGACGGCCTGGTTATTCGGGAATGGGCCTTGGCCTGTTTATCGCTAAAACGCTGTTAGAGCGGTCTGGCGCGCGCATCGTTTTCCGAAATGCCCCCAAGCAAGCTAGCCCCGCAAATGGCGCTATTATTGATGTGATTTGGCCGCTGTCTAAAATCTCGCAACCGCAAAGCACCCCGCTTGGTGAAAACCAGAATATCCCGGCAGACTAATATTTCCTTAACTCGAATTTAACTAAAATGAGTCAGTTTCAGGCTTGGGGCGCTTTGGAACGGACACGTTTATGCTATTGGGACTAATGGACCTTGCCGCGGTATCCTTAACCGCAACGTCAACGGCAGCGCTGCTATGGGCCGCGCGCCACGCAATGCAGGGCCGAAAATCACACCACCACCCCGCCGACCCGCCAGAAAGCCAGATCACGTTCCTCATCGAAGAGGACCGGTTGCTTGACTGCACGGCGGGGGGCGCAGAAATTCTGGCGCGCCGCGGCGACGCTGGCTCGGACAGGGATGCGGTTATCGCCAGTCTGGAAACCTTTTTTCCCACATTGGGTAGTGTGCTTGATGATGGTGTAACGACCATGCAGACGATCAACCCCAATCGAAACGAGGAAGTCTGGCTGGAGATCACGCCCATCGGCAAGCGGATCAGGGTCAGTGTTGTGGGGAGCGGCGCGCGTGCGATTGGTCAGCTTGGCATGTTCCACAGCGCCCTTGAGAACGCAGAGCTGAACGACTTGCGCGAGATTACGAAAAATGCGCCGCAACTGATGTGGCGCACCGACAAAAGCGGGCAGTTAACCTGGGCAAATGATGCCTATCTTGCGATCTGCGACGCGCGGATCAATCCCGAAGATAGCGCGACAAAGTTACCTTCGGGGCCGCTTTTCATGGACTTGGGCAATTCTGGCAAGATTGGTAAATCGACGACCCGCAGTAGTGTAACCCTATCGGGGTCAAGTCTAGCGCAGTGGTTCGACGTCACATCCATCACGAGCGAAACTGGGACACAGTTCATTGCCGTCAATGCCGACACGGTCGTGCGCGCCGAGATTGATCAACGCAATTTCGTGCAGACCTTGAGCCAGACCTTTGCGCAGCTTTCCACCGGATTGGCCATCTTTGATCGTCGTCGCCAATTGGCCACGTTTAACCCTGCGCTCCTTGATATGACGAACTTGCAATTCGAGTTTCTCTCTGGTCGCCCAAGCATTGACGCGCTTCTTGATCGCCTGCGCGAGCACCGCATTTTGCCAGAACCCAAAGATTATACCTCTTGGCGCGAACAGTTCACTGCCTTGGAAAAAGCTGCAAAAGACGGCACTTACTCGGAAAACTGGAACTTGCCAGATGGTCAGACCTTTCGTGTCACGGGTCGCCCGCACCCTGACGGCGCGTTTGCATTGCTGTTTGAGGATATCAGCGCCGAGGTGTCGCTGACCCGCCGCTTCCGCTCCGAGATCGAGACAAGTCAGGCGGTGCTGGATTCGCTAGATGATGCGATCGTTGTCTTTTCAAATAGTGGCAACCTTGTTTTGGCGAATGACGCATATTGCGCCCTTTGGGATACCGACCTTGAGCAAGGCATAACACGCCATGATCTTCCGATCGAACTGCGCAAGTGGCAATCACGCTGCACCCCGACACGGATCTGGACAAACCTGCGGGAATTCACGACCCAGATGGGTATGCGACAGCCTTGGACGGACACCGCATTGCTGGATGACGGGCGCCAGATTACCTGTATCGCCAGCCCGATTACAGGCGGAATGACGATGATCAGGTTCTATTTTGGCAAGCCACCCAAGCCGAGTTTGCAAAGCCTTGATCAGGGGGATCAATCGCTCATTTCTGCGAAGGGTTGAATTGCCTTGCAGGTGCTGCCCTAAGCAATATCTTACGGGCATGGCCACAAAGACCTATTCACTCTCGCTCTCGTCCGAGGATGCGACTGCCGCCCTCGCACAAGCGCTCGCGCCATTGCTGCGGATTGGCGATTGCTTTCTGCTTGAGGGGTCAATCGGGGCGGGGAAAACTGCGTTCTCGCGTGCCCTTATTCGCGCACGACTGGGCCGCGCCGAAGATGTGCCCTCGCCCACATTCACCCTTGTTCAGACATATGATGATCCGAACGGCGACATCTGGCACTGCGACCTATATCGCCTGACGCATCCCGACGAGGCGCTTGAGCTGGGTCTAGAAGAAGCGTTCACATCTGCGATTTGCCTGATCGAATGGCCTGATCGTTTGGGCGATGATCAACCAAGTGACGCTGCCTTGCTCGCCTTTTCGGTGGGCGCTGACGCACATCATTTAGAAATGACCCTGAACCCCGAAATGCAAAGTCGATTTGCCGCGGTGTTGCCAGATGCGTGACGCCGTCATCAGCGCCGCCCTCCAAGACACGCAATGGGCAAATTGGGCGCGCAAGCCGATTGCAGGTGACGCTTCTGCGCGCCGTTATTGGCGTCTCTCGATGCAAGGGCATCCACCCGCAATCCTGATGGATGACCCCCCAAATGGCACAGGCGCAACAACGCGCTTTGCAGATATTGCGACCGCCCTGACAGGTATCGGCCTCGCCGCGCCAGCAATCCACCATCACGATACCGCGCTGGGACTGATGGTTATTGGCGATCTCGGACCAACGGATTTTGCGGCGCACTTGCGGGACAATCCGGATGAGGAGGCCACCTTATACGGGGCGGCAACTGACATTCTTGTCGCGCTGCATCTGCAGCCTTGGTCGTTGCCTCTTTCGACGATTACACCACCTGTTGCCGCAGAGATGATTGATCTTGTGGCAATCCACTATGCGGCGACCCCCGCAGCGCTGAGTGATTTGACCCACGCCATGCAGGGGGCTTATTCTCAATTGGTTGATCCGACTCCTCACCTTGCCCTGCGTGATTTTCATGCCGAGAACCTGATCTGGCGGCCCGATCTAGGTGGCACGCAACGGGTCGGATTACTGGATTTTCAAGACGCGTGTTATGCGCCTGCTGGCTATGATCTGATGTCGCTGTTGCGCGATGCACGCCGTGATGTTGTCCCGTCGGTTGCCACCCAAGCGATCACACAGTTTTGCACGGCGACCGGAGCAGATCATCGGTCAATGTCGGCCCATCTCGCCTGCGTTTCCGCCCAGCGCAACTTGCGTATCCTTGGTATCTTTGCGCGTTTGGCGAAACAGGATGGCAAGCTGAAATATCTCGCGCTTTTGCCGCGCGTTTGGGGGCACTTGAGCCGCGACCTTGCGCACCCCGCTCTGGTAAACCTGAAGCAGGTGGTTGACGCCGCCTTGCCGCCACCAGACGCCAAAACCCTTCAACGCCTAGGTGCAGTATGACAAAAACGCCCATTCTTTTGTTCGCGGCTGGCTTGGGCACGCGCATGGGCGCCTTGACCCGTGATCAACCCAAACCCCTTGTTAAGGTGGCAGGTCGTGCCTTGATTGATCATGCGCTCGACCTCGTTGACCCAGCGCAGATTGGCCCGATTGTCGTGAACACCCACTACAAGGGTGACATGTTGCGCGGGCATTTGCGCGGTCGTGACATCCTGTTTTCTGACGAGAGCGACCAGCTTCTTGAGACGGGCGGTGGTCTGCGGCACGCGCTTGGTCTGCTTGGCCAATCACCTGTCTGCACCCTGAATACTGACGCGGTCTGGCAGGGCGGCAATCCTGTCACGACCCTATTGTCCGCATGGGAGCCGCATATGGAAGCATTGCTTTTGACCATCCCCAAGCAGCGGGCCATTGGCCACAAGGGAAACGGCGATTTCATCATCGACGATCAAGGCCGTATGACGCGGGGCGCGGGCGAGATTTATACAGGCCTTCAGATTGTGCGCACCGACGACCTTTCCCAGATCGCTGAAACGGCTTTTTCGATGAATGTTTTGTGGGACAGAATTGCCGCGCGTGACGGGTTATATGGTGTCACATATAGCGGCCATTGGTGCGATGTCGGACAACCCGAAAGCATCGCACTTGCCGAAGACATGTTGGGGCAAGATGATGTTTGAACACAGTGAAAAGCCGCGCATCTTTGGCATGCCAGTCGGCGCGGATTTTGCCACCTCGCTGGTCGCTGGCCTTCAGGAACGGGGTGCGCAATTCTCTCCCGCGCAATGGGCTCGCGTCGAGATTTATGTCAACACCAGCCGTATGCAGCGGCGCATCAGAGAGGTCTTTGACGCAGGTCCAGCGCGCCTTTTGCCGCGCGTGCGCCTGATAACCGACCTTGCGAACGATCCGCTTGTCGATGCGGGCCCACCCTCTGTTTCACCGCTGAGGCGTCGATTGGAGTTGTCAAAGTTTGTCGGTGCTTTGCTAACCCAAGACCCGAGCCTTGCCCCCCGCGCCGCCCTTTATGACTTATCAGACAGCCTTGCATCTTTGATGGAGGAAATGCACGGAGAGGGTGTCGATCCTGCCGCCTTTCAGGCGCTGGATGTGTCCGACGAGTCGGGCCATTGGGATCGCGCCTTGCGGTTTCTCAATATCGTGACCCCGTTCTTTCACGATAACGCCGCCCCTGACAAAGATCTTCGGTTGCGGCGCGTGATTATGCAGCGCGCGCTTGATTGGGTGGCAAATCCGCCTGCGCATCCGATCATAATCGCAGGCTCAACAGGGTCACGCGGCGCGACATCATTGTTGATGCAAGCCGTCGCTTCGCTGCCGCAGGGCGCTGTCGTTCTTCCCGGATTCGACTTTGATTTGCCCGTAGATGTTTGGGGCAGCATGAACGACGATCTGGTGTCGGAGGATCACCCGCAGTATCGGTTCCGCAAATTGATGAACCTGCTTGCGCTTGAACCTGATGATGTGCGCGTGTGGGATCAAGCGCCCCCGCCACATGCCGCGCGCAACGCACTTGTTTCGCTTTCCTTGCGCCCTGCCCCTGTCACGGATCAATGGCTGAGGGATGGTCCAAAGCTGGGCGACCTTGCTGCCGCAACGGCGGGGATCACATTGGTCGAAGCCCCGTCACCGCGCGCCGAAGCCGAGGCCATTGCGCTCCGTCTGCGGGTTGCGGCGCAAGACGGGATCACCGCCGCGCTCATTTCGCCTGACCGCATGCTAACCCGCCAAGTGACGGCGGCCCTTGACCGCTGGGATATTCAGCCCGACGACAGTGCGGGCACGCCGCTTGCCCTCTCTCCACCTGGTCGCTTGTTGCGCCATGTTGCGGATTTGTTTGGAAAGCCGGTGACGGGCGAGAGCCTTTTGACATTGCTCAAGCACCCGCTTTGTAATTCAGAAACTGACGTCAGAGGCCCGCACCTGCGTTTTGCCCGCGAGCTCGAGTTACGATTGCGCCGCAAGGGGCCGCCATTTCCAACTTATGACACATTGACCGCATGGGCGCGTGACACGATGGGCGCAGATGGTTCGCGGCTGGCGTGGGCGCAGTGGATCGGTGAATTGGTAAGCGGGCTTTCGGACCCCTGCGAACAAGACCTTGCCGCGCATCTAAGCGCGCATATTTCCCTCGCAGAGCGTTTGTCAGGCGGACCAAATACCCGCGGCTCTGGCGGTCTTTGGAAAGAGGCAGCAGGGCGCGAGGCGCTGCGGATTTGCGATAACTTGCGCGCCAATGCCGATGCCTGCGGCGACCTGACGACCCGTGAATACGCCGACCTCTTTGGCGCGGTGCTCTCGGAAGGCACGGTGCGCAACCCAGACGGCGCACATCCCGACATCCTGATTTGGGGCACATTGGAAGCCCGCGTTCAGGGCGCTGATCTTGTGATCCTTGGTGGCATGAACGAAGGGGTCTGGCCCGAGGCCGCAACCCCTGATCCTTGGCTAAATCGCCAGATGCGCAAGGCGGCGGGGCTTCTGCTGCCTGAGCGGCGGATTGGTCTGTCGGCCCATGATTATCAACAGGCCGTGGCGGGCAAGGAGGTGTGGATCAGCCGCGCAAAACGTACTGCCGACGCCGAAACTGTGCCATCGCGCTGGGTCAACCGCCTGACCAATCTGCTTGGTGGATTGCCTGATCAAAACGGGGTTTGCGCCCTTGCGCGCATGCGTGCGGACGGTGAAGCGTGGCTCGCGCAGGCGGCTGTCCTTTCTGCCCCCCAGCAGCCAACGCCGCCCGCAAAGCGCCCCTCACCCCAGCCCCCTGTTGCGGCCCGCCCCAAGAGCATTTCGGTGACGCAAGTCAAAACCCTGATCCGTGATCCCTATGCGATTTACGCGCAAAAGGTGCTTCGCCTTAAGGAACTCGACCCGCTTATCCCGCGCGTTGATGCCCCCTTGCGCGGGATGATCGTGCACGAAATCCTCGAGCGGTTTATCAAAGACGAACATCGCGCGACCGACCCGGATGCCCGCGACACCTTGATGGCGATTTCCAACGAAATTTTCACCCGTGATTGCCCTTGGCCCACGATCCGCGCACAGTGGCTCTCGCGGATGGATCGCGTTGCCGATACCTATCTCAAGGGAGAGACCTCGCGGCAGAAGTTGGCCAGCGAAAGCAGGGTCGAGGAAGAGGGTCGTATCCCTGTTATGCAGACGGGCGTGCAACTCACTTGCAAGGCCGACCGCATTGACCTTACCCAAGGCGGCGCCGCATATATCTACGACTACAAGACGGGGCAGGTTCCCAATGGCAAGGTGCAGGCCGCATTTGACAAACAGCTCTTGCTTGAGGCTGCGATGGTTGAACTGGGCGCATTTGAAAAGGTCGGTGCGCACCCCGTTATTGGCGCCACCTTCGTTGCGGTGAACACTGATATGAAAGACGCCGCCGCCCCGCTGGAAGATCATCCAGCAATGACAGTCTGGGCTGATTTTGCAAAGCTACTGACAGCTTATAACGACAAATCTCGAGGCTACAGCGCGCGCATGGCGATGTTCTCGCGCAGCGACATCAGCTACTTTGACCATCTGGCGCGATTTGGCGAATGGGATACCAGCCAAGACGCCATTCCGGAGGATTTGACATGATCCGCAATGATGCAACCCAACGTCAGGTTGACGCCGCCGACCCGCGCGCTTCAACTTGGCTATCTGCGAACGCTGGCTCAGGGAAGACCCGCGTTTTGACCGACCGCGTTGCCCGCCTCTTGTTTGATAACGTCGAGCCGCAAAACATCCTTTGCCTCACCTACACCAAGGCCGCCGCAGCCGAGATGCAGAACCGCCTGTTCAAGCGGCTTGGCGCGTGGGCAATGATGGGTGACGACGACTTGCGCCGCGACCTGATCGAACTGGGCTCACAGGGCGAGATTGACGCCAATCGTTTGCGCAATGCCCGCCAACTTTTCGCCCGCGCGATTGAAACCCCTGGCGGGCTGAAAATCCAGACGATCCACTCGTTTTGCGCAGGTGTCTTGCGCCGGTTCCCGCTCGAAGCAGGGATCAGCCCCCAGTTTCGCGAAATGGAAGACGGCATCGCCACCGACCTGCGCGCCGAGGTCGTTGATGATATGGTCACTGGCGAGGGCCGCGAGGCCGTCGAGCGCCTCTTGTCCCACTTCACGGGCGCCGACCTTGCGGAGTTTACGCAAGAGATCGCGGGCAAGCGCGACACCCTTTTACCGCGCCCGACTGATGCGGCGCTACGCGACACACTTGACCTTGCGAATGGGATGACCCGCGAGACCATTTTGAACACCATCTTTATGGATGGCGCGGTTGAGGTTTTGACCGCTTTGATCGCAGCCCTGCGCAAAGGGTCTACTTCGGACGTTAAGGCAGCAGCCAAACTAAGCGAGCTTGACCTGACGCGTAAACCCACCCTTTCGGATGTCGCAAAGCTGGAAAATGTGTTTCTGCTTGGCGCAGGTTCAAAAGCGCCCTTCACCGCCAAGTTCACCACTTTTCCGACCAAGGCGACCCGCGAGGCAAACCCCGAACTGATCGAGAATCTTGCCCCGATCATGGAGGCGGTTGAGACCCATCGCCAAGATCGCCTTGCCCTTTTCGCCTACGATCGCACGGCTGCGTTATATGATTTTGCAGACATCTTTTTGCCAGCCTACGAGGCGCGCAAACTGTCGCTGGGCATGCTTGATTTTGATGACCTGATCGGCAAGGCAAAGGCGCTTTTGACTGACGAAAAGGTCGCGCAGTGGGTGCTGTTCCGTCTTGATGGCGGGATTGATCACGTCCTTGTTGACGAAGCCCAAGACACAAGCCCGAGCCAATGGGCGGTGATCCGACAGCTTACTCACGAATTCACGGCTGGCGTAGGTGCGAACCCCGATAAAGAGCGTACGATTTTTGTCGTCGGTGACCGCAAGCAATCGATTTATTCTTTCCAAGGGGCCGCGCCCGAGGCCTTTGACGAGATGCGCCACCACTTTGGCGAGGCACTTGCGAATGTGGATCGCCACCTTGCGGATCGCTCGTTGAATTATTCGTTCCGATCGTCCCCTGCTGTTTTGCGTGTTGTTGACGAAACGTTCAGTGGCGCGCGCACGATGGGCATGGAGACCGAGAGCAGCCACCTCGCCTTCAAGGAAGATATGCCTGGTCGCGTTGACCTCTGGCCCGTCATCGAAAAACCCGAGGAGGAAGAGCCGCGCGCATGGTTCGAGCCTGTCGATACGCCAAGTGCAACCAACGAAATCGTCGTTATGGCCAATCAGGTCGCTGCTCAGATCAAACATATGATCGCACATGAAACCCTTCCTGTTGAGGTTGGGAATACCGGCGTTTACGACCATCGCAAGATCACCGAAGGCGATGTTCTAATCCTTGTGCGCGGGCGTAAATCGGGGCTTTTCTCCGAGATCATTCGTGCCTGCAAGGCGGCTGATTTGCAGATCGCGGGTGCTGACCGTTTACGCGTCGGGGCCGAACTGGCGGTGCGCGATCTTGCCGCTCTCCTGTCATTCCTTGCGCTGCCCGAGGATGACCTATCGCTTGCAGCCACGCTCAAATCGCCCTTGTTCGGATGGAGCGAGCAAGACCTGTTCACCCTCGCGCACCACCGCCCCGAAAAGGGGTTTTTGTGGCCCGCCCTACGTGATGCAGATGGACACGAGTCGACGAAAGCGATCTTGCGCGATTTGCGCAAACAGGCCGATTTTCTACGTCCCTACGACCTGATCGAGCGGATTTTGACCCGTCACGATGGTCGCCGCAAACTGCTTGCGCGTCTGGGTGTCGAGGCCGAAGACGGAATCGATGCGCTGCTGTCGCAGGCGCTGGTTTATGAATCCAACGGCGTGCCCAGCTTGACTGGTTTTCTTGCTGCGATGGCGAGTGACGATCTTGAGGTAAAACGCCAGATGGACAGTCAGGGCGACCGCATTCGGGTCATGACGGTGCATGGCGCCAAAGGGTTGGAAAGCCCGATCGTGTTCCTGCCAGACACCGCGAAAAAGAAGAACGACATTCGCGCGAACCTTTATCCTGCAAATGACCACATGATCTGGAAACCCAATGCCGAGAATGCCTCCGAAAGCGTGACCGCGTTGAAGGCTGGCCTTGCTGATGCTCAGGAACAGGAGCGAATGCGGCTACTTTATGTGGCTATGACACGCGCCGAAAAATGGCTCATCGTCGGTGCGGCAGGTGATATCGGTGATCAGGACCAAAGCTGGTATACGATGGTCGCAGATGCGATGGATCATGCAGGTGCGGTTGATGCCGTGAGCGCGGGTTTGCCGATCAGGCGCGTTACCCATGAGGCATGGGAAAGCGGCACACTGCTGGATGCAAAGCGTTCCGTCGTAGCGCCAGTGACCGCCCCCGAGTTTCCGCCGCTTCCCGCCGTTACGCCGTCAAAAACCCTCGCACCATCCGATCTGAAGGGGGCGAAGGTTCTGGCGGGCGACCCAAGCGAGACCGATGAGGATACCGCCAAGGCCCGCGGCACTGCGATCCACCTTTTGCTCGAACATCTGCCGCTTGTTGCAATGGACCAACGCCAAGCAACCGCGCGGGCGCTTTTGTCCGGATTGGATACGGGGTTTGCCGACGACACCGAGATCCCCGCCCATGTTTGCCGCGTTCTTGATGCGCCCGACTTGGCGCACCTCTGGACGCCCAACGCCTTGACGGAAGTGGACATCACGGCGCAAGTTGACGACATGCGCTATCACGGTGCGGTCGACCGTCTTATCATTGACGACACCTGCGTGCTTGCCATCGACTACAAATCCAACCGAAGCGTGCCCGCCACGCCTGACCAGACCCCCGAAGGGCTGTTGCGGCAAATGGGGGCGTATCACGCGGCCTTGGGCAAGGTGTTTCCCGATCACGAGATCAAAGTCGCTATCTTGTGGACCGAAACGGCAACCTTGATGCAGATGCCCGCAAAACTTGTTTCAGAGGCTCTCAACCGTGTGACTGCGGCTTGACCATTGCCCGCGCCGTTCTTAGGTTCTGATCAAATCAATTCGTCAAGGAGAGCCAGCATGGCAACCGTAGCAGTAACAGACGCAACATTTGACGCCGAAGTGCGCCAGTCCGACATTCCAGTCGTCGTGGACTTCTGGGCAGAATGGTGTGGCCCGTGCAAGCAGATCGGCCCAGCGCTCGAGGAGCTTTCCGCCGAAATGGACGGCAAGGTCAAGATCGTTAAGGTCAACGTCGACGAGAATCCGAATTCGCCAGCCCAAATGGGCGTGCGCGGCATTCCTGCGTTGTTCATCTTCAAGAACGGTGAAGTTGTTTCCAACAAAGCTGGCGCAGCACCAAAAGCAGCAATTCAGGGTTGGATCGAAGAGTCCCTCTAAACCCGACAAAATACACGAAATCGGGCGCCCCAGTGGCGCCCTTTTTTATGTCCGCCTTGTCGGCTTGCCGTTCCATTGCCATATAGGATGCAACGAACAAAGGAGCGGACCCATGGCAAACGAAGAATTCCCTGGCTGGCACGGAACCACCATCATTGGTGTGCGCAAAGACGGCGAAGTCGTTATTGCGGGTGACGGACAAGTCAGCCTTGGGCAGACCGTGATCAAGGGAACCGCGCGCAAGGTGCGCCGCCTGTCTCCGGGTGGGATGGATGTGATCGCTGGTTTCGCAGGGTCCACCGCAGATGCATTTACCCTCCTTGAGCGGCTCGAGAAAAAGCTGGAAGCAACGCCCGGGCAACTTGCCCGCGCCTCTGTCGAACTGGCAAAGGATTGGCGCACCGACAAATACCTGCAAAAGCTGGAAGCGATGTTGATCGTTTCCGATGGCAAAGAGCTATTTGTTATCACGGGCGCAGGTGATGTGCTCGAGCCCGAACATGACGTGACCGCGATTGGATCAGGGGGCAACTTTGCTCTCGCTGCGGGTCGCGCCTTGATGGACACTGACCTTGATGCCGAGGCAATCGCGCGCAAGGCGATGGCAATTGCTTCGGACATTTGCGTTTACACCAATGGCAGGCTGACCGTCGAGACCATCAAGGGATGATCGGTCGCGATGATCTTCGGGCCGCTGTCGGGGCTGGCATTGTCACCGAGGCGCAAGCGGCCTCATTGGCAGGGCTTGCCGATAGCAGACGGGGCGCACGCAGCGACCTCGCGATTGGTGACGAGCCGTTTGAATTGTTCAAAGGGTTCAACGAAATCTTTATCGTGATCGGGCTGATCATTCTCTCGGTTGGCTGGGCGGCTGTCGTCGGTATTTCCTACGGCTCGCAAATCTCGAACCCGCAACAGGTTGCTGTCACTTACGGTGGTTTTGGCGCGGTCATCTTGTGGCTTCTGTCAGAATACTTCGTGCGAAAACGGCGGATGGTTGCCCCCGCAATTGCCCTCTCGATCCTGTTTGCCTTGAACGCGGCCACCGCTCTCACGGGGTATTTCGCGCAGCCCTTCATGGTCGCACAAGAAGATTATTCATCCCTGCCGTGGCCCTTTGCGCTCGGCACGCTTGGCTTGCTGCTCTACTGGTTCCGCTTTCGGGTTCCGTTCGCGATGGCGATGATTGCCGTCGGTCTGTTTATCGTGGCGATCCTGCTGGCGGCAACGTCGCAAGGCACACCAAAAAGCCCGAGCGACTTGTTCTTGCTCTCGGCTGGCGGCCCGTTCGCTTGGATCACCCTTCTGCTCGGCTTTGCGGTATTTGCGGTGGCGATGTTCTTTGACATGTCCGACCCACACCGCGTGACACGGCGATCGGCAAACGGGTTTTGGCTGCACGTTGTTGCCGCACCTGCGCTGGTCAACACCATCGCGCTTAGCCTGCTGGAACGCGATGCCAATACCGCCCTGTTCGGCGTCATGATGGTCTTTGCACTTGTCGCGATTGTCATTGATCGGCGCTCGTTCCTCATTGCGGCGATTGGCTATATCGTTGTGCTTGCTGGCACTATCTTTGACGGCGAGGGTGCGGCGATGACCGTCTTGATCCTTGGTGTTGTTCTGCTTTTGCTGGGTGCGTTTTGGGAAAAAATCCGCGCCCGCCTGCTACGTCTGATGCCGCGCTTTGTGCCGCTGCACAGGCTTCCACCTTCCAACTTCTAGAGGACTGATATGACAGACCTGACCCCCCGCGAGATTGTCTCCGAACTCGACCGTTTTATCATTGGCCAGAATGACGCGAAACGCGCCGTTGCTGTGGCTTTGCGTAACCGCTGGCGGCGCAAGCAGCTTGGCGATGACCTACGTGACGAGGTCTATCCCAAAAACATCCTGATGATCGGACCGACTGGCGTTGGCAAAACCGAGATTTCGCGCCGCCTCGCAAAGCTGGCCCGCGCGCCCTTTATCAAGGTTGAAGCCACCAAGTTTACCGAAGTGGGCTATGTTGGTCGTGACGTCGAGCAGATCATCCGCGATTTGATCGAGAACGCGATTATCGACACGCGCGAGCACATGCGCGAAGACGTAAAGGCCAAGGCCCGCGAAGCCGCCGAAGAACGCGTGATCACCGCCGTTGCGGGCACTGACGCACGCGATGGAACCCGCGATCTTTTCCGCAAAAAGCTAAAGGCGGGTGATCTTGACAACACCGTCATCGAACTTGAATTGGCCGATACATCAAACCCGATGGGGGGCTTCGAGATACCTGGTCAGCAGGGTAACGGCATGATGAATCTTGGCGAGCTGTTTGGCAAAATGGGTGGCCGCACTGTCAAAAAGAAGATGACAGTTGCAGACAGCTATGAGGCGCTGATTGCGGATGAGGCCGACAAGCTTCTTGACGATGAGACCGTCACCAAGATTGCACTTGAGGCGGTTGAGCAAAACGGGATCGTGTTCCTCGACGAGATCGACAAGGTCTGCGCAAAATCTGACGCGCGGGGCGCGGACGTCTCGCGTGAAGGCGTGCAGCGCGACCTGCTTCCGCTTATCGAAGGAACCATTGTCTCAACGAAACATGGGCCGATCAAAACCGACCACATCTTGTTTATTGCGTCAGGCGCGTTTCATGTGGCCAAGCCCTCTGACCTGCTTCCCGAGCTGCAAGGCCGCCTGCCGATCCGCGTCGAACTTCGCGCCCTGACCGAGGACGACTTTGTCCGCATTCTGACCGAAACCGATAACGCCCTGACCTTGCAATATTCCGCCCTGATGGCGACCGAAGAAGTGACCGTTACGTTCGCTCAAGACGGGATCAAGGCGCTTGCCAAGATTGCAGCAGAGGTAAACGAAAGTGTCGAAAACATCGGCGCGCGCCGGCTCTATACCGTGATCGAGCGTGTCTTTGAGGACCTCTCGTTTAACGCCCCCGACCGAGGCGGCGACGAGATCACGATTGACGCCGATTTCGTCGAGACGCACTTGGGCGAGTTGTCCCGCTCAACGGATCTGTCGCGCTACGTGCTTTAGGGGTTTTCTGCGCCGCCAATCGCGCCCATGAATAGGGCATGAGCACTGGCTACATCAGCTTTATCAAAGAGAACGCGCCATTCCTTGCGACTGGCGCGCTTTTGTCATTTCTGTCCTGTTTCGGGCAGACGTTTTTCATCTCCATCTTTGGCGGTGAAATAAGGGAAACATTTAACCTCTCGAACGGCGACTGGGGGCTGCTTTATATGATCAGCACCGGGGCGGCGGCGGTTGTCATGGTCTTTGCGGGTGGGCTGGCAGACGTGTTACGGGTGCGCTCGCTCGGCATTGCAGTGGTGCTGGGGCTGGCAATCGCATCGCTGGCAATGGCATTCAATGCCTCGCTTGTCGGGCTTGTCGTCATCATCTTTGCGCTACGCTTTCTGGGGCAAGGCATGGCGACACATGTCTCGGTGGTTGCGATGGCGCGGTGGTTTGTTGCGACACGCGGCAGGGCGCTCGCCGTAGCGGGTCTTGGTTTCATGCTTGGTGAAGCCACCCTGCCCCTCCTGATGGTCTGGCTCAAATCGCACATCGACTGGCGCACGCTCTGGATTGTATTTGCACTGTTTTGTGTCGCCATGTGTCCCGTCCTATTCAAGCTGCTCAAGCTCGAACGCACCCCGCAAAGCGAAGCCCAGACAAACGCGACCACGGGGATGCTGGGGCGGCACTGGACCCGTCGACAGGCACTCTCGCATCCGCTCTTTTGGCTGCTCGTGCCCGCAATCGTCTTTTTCTCGGGATTTGGCACGGCCTTTTGGTTTCACCAAGTCCACTTTGCCGAAGTGAAAGGCTGGTCACACCTCGCGTTGGTCGCGGTCTTTCCACTCGGAACAGCAACACTTGCGCTGAGCACCATCTTTTATGGCTGGGCAATTGATCGGTTTGGCGCAACCCGCCTGCTGCCCATCTACATCCTCCCCTACGTCATCGCGTTCGTGCTGCATTGGTATGCGCCATCCTTGGCGTGGACAGCCTTGGCCGTGATCCTGATGGGGCTTGCGGGCGGCGGGCACGGCACGCTTCTTAACGCGTGTTGGGCCGAATTCTACGGGACGCAGTTCATCGGATCTATCAAGTCGGCGGCAACGGCGCTGATGGTGCTCGGCTCTGCCCTTGGGCCGGGCATTAGCGGTTGGTTGATCGACATCGGGGTCGGGATCGAAGTGCAAATGCTGGCTTACGCCGGTTGCTTTGTCGTCGCGGGAATATTCCTATGGGCCGCTGCAAACATGGCGCGGCGGCTATCTGGTCTTGCGTAAATAGACGTAATACGCACCATGCCCGCCGTGGTTAAGATGCGCGGGCGTCACCTGCAAAATCGCCTGAGCGAGCGGGGCTAGCGCCATCCATTGTGGCACTTGGTGGCGCAAGACGCCGTGGCGCACAGGGATCGGGCCGCCGTCATCACGCGGCTTGCCCTTGCCAGTAATGACAAGAACCAAACGACGCCCGATCGCTTGCGAGCCAAGGATAAACGCGGTCAGCTCCGGATGGGCCTCTGACATGGTCATGCCGTGTAAATCAATCCGCGCTTCCGGCTTTAACTTGCCACGGGTCATCTTCCCGTAGGCCTTGTTATCCATGGTCACGGGCGCTTGGGTCAGACGCGCGGTGATACTGGGTAGTAGATCATGGGCGCGCCCCTGCGATGCCTTCTCGCCCATCATGAAATGCGCAATCGGATCGGGCTGGCGCGGCGCTGGTGTCTTGCGCGGCGCCTTGATCACCTCGGGTGGATCAACGGGGCGGCTCGGGTCGAGCGGTGACGCCGTTGTCGCCACGCGGTCCCATAGGGCGCGTTCTTCCGCAGAGAGATGGCGCGGTCGTCTCATTCAATTGTTTCGGGCAACATTGCATAGGCCAACTGGATCGGCAAAAGCGTCACCATCCGTCCGCCATCCTTGATCCGGCCAGCATCGCGGCCCGCCTGATCGCCCGTGCCAAAGAAGATATCCGCACGCTGCGCCCCCTTGATCGCAGAGCCGGTATCTTGCGCAATCATCAAGCGGTTGATCGGGGTTGCACCCGCCTTCTCGATCCAGACCGGCGTGCCGAGGCTTGTGAAAGCAGGATCAACCGCAATAGAACGGCCCGTCGTGATCGAGCGGTTCATCGCGCCAAGCGGTCCTTTGTCGGCAGGCACTTCGTTCACTTCGCGGAAAAACACATAGCTCTCGTTGACCCACAACAGCGCCTTGCCGTCCTCGGGATTGTCGCGCACCCAATTGCGGATAACTTGGGCAGAGACCTGATGCGACTGATAGACGCCACGATCAACAAGCTCACGACCGATCGAAGAATACTCGCGCCCGTTCTTGCCGCCATATCCAACACGGATACCGTCACCATTGGGATAGCGGATGCGCCCTGATCCTTGGACTTGCAAGAAGAACAGATCAACCGGATCAGCGAGCCATGCAATCTCGAGCCCCTTGCCCGAGAGCGGGCGATCCGCCTCGATCTGCTGGCGTGTCAGGTAAGGTTGCCCTTGCACGTGATCGTCAGGAAGGCGGTAAATCGGATGCTGGTATTCGCCACCCCGCACGGGGGACCCGCGCAACTCAGGCTCGAAGTAACCGGTAAATAGCATCGGCTCCCCGTCCTCGATCAACACAGGCTGAAAAAAGCTTTCGAAGAAGGCACGCGCGTCTGGCGCGGTCTTTGCAAAGGCGCAAAGGTTCGCCCACTCGGGGTCTTTCATGTCGCCACAAGTTTCGGTGAAGACAGTCAGCGCGGCTTGATGATCATCGGTGTCCCAATCGGGCAGGTCCGCAAAGTTCATCAATTTGTAGGTTGGTTCTGCCAAAGCGGCCCCCGCGATCGTCAGGCCAAGGGCCGCAGCCCCCAGCCATGTTTTGCTCATTCGCCTGTCGCAACAAGACGCCAGTTCGGATCATTGGCATTCATGTCGCGCGCGAAGGTCCAGACATCTTTCTGGCGCTTGATCTCGTTTGCATTGCCTTCAACGACATCGCCACCGCGATCACGCACCTGATAGGTCATTTCACCCTTAAAGCGGACGGTAATTTCTGCCTCTTTGTTTGCGGCATCAAATGTTGCGGACTTCAGGCCGAGGTCGCTGATTCCAACAAAAGTGGCCTCGACGGTCAGGCCTTTCTTTTCGCGCTCGTCAACGACAGTCGACAATGCCTCGTAAACGTCTTCCGAGATAAACGGCAGAACACTGGCAAGATCGCCACGCTCGAATGCCATCAAGATCATCTCGTATGCGCCACGTGCGCCACCCAAAAACTCGCTGACACTAAAGGACGGGTCGATGCGCTTCATTTCGGCCAAGGCCTGCGCGGTATCGCTACCTTCTTCGACGTGATCGGTGATGTCACGATCTGGACCGCCCTCAATGACTTCAAAATCGTCACGACGACGGCGGGCAGCGGTGTCGGGCTTTTTGGCAACGGGCTTCTCGAACCCCTCGCGTGTTCCAAGGACGCCACGAAGGCGCAGAATGAGAAAAACTGCGATAGCGGCTAGCACCAAAAGTTGGATAATCGGAGAGTTCATCGGGGCCTCTTTAAGTTTTGGCATGGAAACGCGGGGTTACGCTACTTATGTAGGTGTGGCGAGGGGCCAAGTCCACCTTACCCCTCTACAACAATTGAAAGGGCTTCACTGATGTGGCTTTTATTGGCGTTTATTGCGGTTCCATTGATTGAAATCGCGCTGTTTATCCAAGTTGGCGGCTTTATTGGCCTTTGGCCGACCCTCTTGATCGTGCTGATCACGGCGGTTTTGGGGTCTTGGCTGGTGCGCAATCAGGGCGCGCGCGAAATCGCGAAGCTACAATCGACGTTTTCGCAGCTTAGCAACCCCACAGAGCCACTGGCAAACGGCGCGATGATCCTGTTTGCAGGCGCGCTCTTGCTCACGCCGGGGTTTTTTACTGATGCATTCGGGTTTGCCCTGCTATTTCCTCCATTTCGGGCGGCAGCGTTCAAATGGGCGAAATCACGCGTAAACGTGCAGCAATTCTCGATGGGCACAGGCCAAAGCCAGACCTATCGCCCCGACGACACGGTGATTGATGGCGAATTTGAAGAGGTCTCGGAGACCAAGCGCGCGACCCACCAACCATCCGAATGGACGAAACACTAATCATGATTGAGGGATTGGCGCGGGCCTGATAAGTACAGCCAAACCTTTTACACGTCGGAGCATATGATGACTGATACACCACAAACAGGCGCAGACGCAGCAGCCGCACCAAAAGTGACAAGCCGCGTTCTGGCCCAATACATCCGCGATATGTCTTTTGAGAATATTCTTGCTCAAAAAGGCGTGTCAGGCGACGCGCAGCCAGAGATCAAAGTGCAAGTGAACCTCGATGCGCGCAAGCGTGGCACAGAGGACCAGTTCGAGGTCATCACCAAGCTCAAGATCGAAAGCAACACCAAGGACAAGGGCGATCCGCTTTTTGTTCTCGAGATCGAATATGCTGGCGTTTTTGAAGTGAAGGGCGTGCCAGAAGACCAGATGCACCCTTACCTGCTCATCGAATGCCCACGGATCACATTCCCGTTCTTGCGCCGTATTGTGAGCGACGTAACGCGTGACGGTGGCTTCCCGCCGCTGAACCTTGAAACAATCGACTTCATGGAGCTTTACCGCGGCGAGATTTCGCGCCGTGTCGAAGCCAACAAGGCAAAAGCAAACTAAGCCTGACTTAGTTTCTTCCAGACAGAGCCGTCGCCCAGCTTTTCTACAAAAGCGTCATGGGCGGCGGCTTCTTCATTTGTAAGCCGAGAAGCTAGCGGGGTTGGGCGCGGCCCTGCCCGCCAATTCTGAGTTGTCTGGGTTGATGTCGTTTTCGTGGTGTTGGCCGAAAGCGCAAAGTCGGGCTGACGCCCGCCAATCAACTCAAGATAGACCTCGGCCAGAATTTCACTATCTAGCAAGGCGCCGTGCAATGTGCGGTTCGAGTTATCAATGCCGAACCTGCGACAGAGCGCATCCAAGGAGGCAGGAGAGCCGGGAAACTTGCGGCGGGCAATCGCGAGGGTATCCAGCGACTGATCCATCGGCAGCAAAGGGCGCTTGAGCCAGCCAAGTTCAGCATTCAAAAACTTCATATCAAATGCGGCGTTATGGATGACCATCTTGGAATCGCCAACGAAGTCCAGGAATGTTTGGGCAATATCCGCAAAAACAGGCTTGTCGCGCAAGATGACCTGACCAGGGGCCGCAGGCTGTGGAGGTTCCAATAGGTCGGGGCCGATCCCGTGCACGCCAAACGCACCCGCAGGCATTGATCGCATCGGGTTGATGTATTGGTGATATGTGCGCCCCGTCGGCACATGCCCGATCAATTCAATCGCCCCGATTTCAACGATGCGGTCGCCATCATGCGGCTCAAAACCTGTGGTTTCGGTATCTAGAACGATTTCACGCAAGGGGCGGACCTTTCAATTGCTCAAGCAGTTTTCGCACAGCTTCACGGGCGGCGTCCATCGAAACCGTTTCGATGATGTAATCGGCGCGGGCGCGTTTCTCGGAGTCTGGCATTTGCTTTTGCAGGATCATTTCAAATTGGGCCTCGCTCATTGTGCCGCGCTCCAGAACGCGGGCGCGCTGCACATCTTCTGGCGCGGTCACAACGATAACGGCATCAAGCCAAAGGTCGGCTTTGGTTTCATAAAGAAGAGGAATATCGAGCAACAACACCTGATCACGGTGGGCCTCCAGAAAGTCAGCACGGCTTTGCCCGACAAGTGGATGCACGATCTGCTCGATCGCCTGCAAGACATCGGGTTCTGCCGCGATCATGGCTTTGAGAATGTCACGCGACACGGCGCCGTCAACGATCATGCTTGGATCAAGCGCGGCAAACAGCGGAACCGCCGCCCCGCCCTTGGCATAAAGCGCATGCACCGCAGCGTCCGCATCCCAGACAGGAATGCCTTCGTCGCGAAACATCTGTGCGGTCGTGGATTTGCCCATGCCAATCGAGCCAGTCAGCCCCAACAGAAAACTCATCCCAAAACCACGCGGCGGGTTTCATCATCGACTTGGGGACGCACGCCAAACCAGCGCTCAAATCCGGGAACGCCTTGGTGCAATAGCATCCCAAGGCCATCAACGGTAACGCAGCCCATCGCATCGGCATCCTCCAGCAGCTTTGTGCGCAGCGGTGAATAGACGATGTCGGTGACAAGCGTGCCTTGGCGCAGCCCGTCAAGCGGCACGCGCAACTCGGCATTTCCGACCATCCCAAGGGATGTTGTGTTGATCACTGTCGCCGCTTCTTCCAGAATGTTGCCAGCCTGCACCCAGTCCACAACGCGGATACGCGCGCCAAACTCAGCGCGCAACGCATCAGATTTTGCGCGGGTGCGATTAGTCAGCAAGATCTCGGTTACACCCGCATCCGCGAGCGCCACAATTATAGCCCGCGCAGCACCGCCCGCGCCAAGGACCACTGCCGGTCCAGCCTTTGGATCCCAATCAGGGGCATTCTGATGCAGGTTCGCCATAAAGCCGTAACCATCGGTATTATCCGCAATGATACGCCCGTCCTCCTTAAAGGTCAGCGTATTGGCGGCGCCGATCAGGGTCGCGCGATCGGTGATCTGATCCGCAAACTGCATGACCGCGATTTTATGAGGGAGGGTCACATTTGCGCCCACAAACCCCATTTTGGGCATGGCACGGACAACAGACTCCAGATCATCCTCTGTGACATGGACAGGCACGTAGTGACCAAGCAGGCCGTATTTGCGGAGCCAATAGCCGTGCAGCTTTGGGGATTTGGATTGAGCGATCGGGTTTCCCAGAACGCCCGCGAGGGGAATGCGCTTCATCATCCTGCCAGTGTTCCGCGAAGTGTGAGATATGACAAGAGCTCTAGCAAGGGGATGCCCAAAACATTGAAGTAATCACCCTCGACACGAGAAAACAGGCGGGCGCCCTCTTCTTCCAGTTTATATGCGCCAACGGCGTGGCGAATACTGTCCCAGTTGCGGGCGACATAATCGGCAATATAGGCATCCGACAGATCACGCATAAACAGACGGGTTTGGCCAACATGCCGCCACTGCGGCTTGCCATCACTATAAATCACGGCGGCCGACAAGAGTTGGTGGGTTTTACCACGCAATGATTGTAGTTGGGCTATCGCGTCTTCGGGGGTCTTTGGCTTTGATAGAATTTCGCGACCATCAGCCAGAACCTGATCACAAGCGATAACAAGGGCTTCTGGATGCTTTGCACCGACACGCAAGGCCTTCATCTCTGCCAAGGCATCGGCAATATCGCGTGGAGAGGCAGCCTCAGCGATCAAGGACATCTTAAGGGTTTCTTCATCAACACGGGGGATGATAATTTCGAAAGGGACACCAGCGTTGCGCAACAAAGTTGCTCGAATTTCTGAGCCGGACGCAAGAATGATTTGTTGATCCATGGGGATAACTCACTGGATAAATCATGTGCCACGGCAGGGATGATATGGTGGAGAACAAACGGGGTAGCCTGCTCTGTGTATCGTTCAGTCTTTATGCGAAGTCTTACGGGGAAATGTCCACCGTGGGTAAGGATAAGTAGGGGGTGTGGAGGAATCGAGACAGATCACCCTGTCAACGGCTATAATGTCGCAAAACGCTGCTTGGCCTTTCTAGTTAAGTTGTTGTTATTATACAGTAATTGCAGAATAACCGAAAAACCATATGGATGATGAATATAGTTAACGCGGTGGATAACTCTGCGGATGAAAAAACAATCCACAGAAAACGGGTTTCCTACTCACATCATCATCTTTCTCTATATATATAATTTATATTAGTAAGAACGCAGGACGATCCAAGATGACCGAGATACTGACGATTGCCTATCCTTGGATAAAAGTGTTGCACGTTGCGGCTGTCATCTCATGGATGGCAGGGATGTTCTATCTGCCAAGATTATTCGTCTACCATGCTGAACGAGCAACAGTTGGTTCAGAACTGGATCAGACCTTTCAGATCATGGAGATGAAGCTGCTCAAGGTGATCATGAACCCTGCGATGATCGTGGCGTGGGTGTGTGGGTTGATTTTGATCGGGCTTGGGGCATTTGACTTCGGGTCGGCTTGGGCTTGGATCAAAATAATCGGGGTGATCTTGATGACGGGGGCACACGGATGGCTAGGGGCGCGGCGCAAGGACTTTGCAAACGGGGTGAATACACGGACTGGGCGGGACTACAGGATAGCAAACGAGGTTCCGACGGTGTTGATGCTGGTAATCCTGATCATGGTCATCGTGAGGCCGTTCTGATTGACTTGAGGGGCGGTTGGGCCTAAGAGTATCGGCGCTACCCGTCCGGGATAGCTGTTTTCCATTCTTGTTTCGCAATGCGCCGCCCATTTTGGTCGGGAGTAGGATATCGCCATGACACTAGACCGCTTGAACCTCGCTGACCTTAAGGCGCAAAGCCCAAAGGAACTTCTGACACTCGCTGAAGAGCTCGAGATCGAAAACGCGTCTACGATGCGTAAGGGTGACATGATGTTCGCGATCCTTAAGGAGCGGGCAGACGAAGAATGGGTCATCGGCGGTGATGGTGTGCTTGAGGTCGTGAAAGACGGTTTCGGGTTCCTGCGGTCTCCCGAGGCGAACTATCTGCCCGGACCGGACGACATTTATGTTTCGCCTGATATGATCCGTAAACACTCGCTTCGGACCGGAGACACGGTCGAAGGGGTGATGAAAGAGCCAAACGATACCGAGCGTTATTTTGCGCTGACAAAGGTCGAGGCGATCAACTTTGAAGACCCTGAAAAGGCGAAGCATAAAGTTGCGTTTGATAACCTGACACCACTTTATCCTGACGAGCGGCTGAAAATGGAAGTCGAAGACCCGACGGTCAAAGACAAATCGGCGCGGATTATCGACCTTGTTTCTCCAATCGGTAAGGGACAGCGGGCACTGATCGTTGCGCCACCGCGGACCGGTAAAACCGTGCTTTTGCAAAATATCGCGAACTCGATCGAAAAGAACCACCCCGAATGCTATTTGATCGTTCTGCTGATTGACGAGCGGCCAGAAGAAGTGACGGACATGCAGCGGTCTGTAAAAGGCGAAGTTGTATCCTCGACATTTGATGAACCTGCTGATCGGCACGTTGCGGTGTCCGAGATGGTCATCGAAAAGGCAAAGCGGCTGGTCGAGCATAAGCGGGATGTTGTCATCCTGCTGGATTCGATCACGCGACTTGGGCGGGCATTCAACACGACTGTGCCGTCATCTGGTAAGGTGCTAACAGGTGGTGTTGATGCGAACGCTCTGCAACGGCCAAAGCGGTTCTTTGGTGCGGCTCGTAACATCGAAGAAGGCGGGTCGCTGACAATCATCGCAACGGCCTTGATCGATACAGGGTCGCGGATGGATGAAGTCATCTTTGAAGAATTCAAAGGCACGGGCAACTGTGAAATCGTTCTAGACCGGAAAGTCGCCGACAAGCGGGTCTTCCCTGCGATGGACGTGCTAAAATCAGGCACACGCAAAGAAGAGTTGCTTGTTGATAAGGGCGACCTTGCAAAGACTTACGTGCTGCGGCGGATTCTGAACCCGATGGGAACTACAGAATCGATCGAATTCCTGCTTGGTAAACTCAAGCAGACAAAGTCGAATTCCGACTTCTTCGATTCAATGAACACGTAACTTATTGTTATTTAACAATGGGTTAAATCTGTGGATACGATTTTTGCTTTAGCGACTGCGCAGGGCCGAGCTGGCGTTGCCATCATCCGAATTTCGGGCGATTTGGCGATACCCGCGGCGCGCGAAATCATGGAGTCCGTGCCTCAGGGGCGTGGGGTCCGGCGGCTTTTCGATCACGATGGGGTGCATCTGGATGAGGCGCTAGTTCTTGTTTTTAACGAGGGACAAAGCTTTACGGGTGAGACGGTTGTCGAGCTACACCTGCACGGATCAATCGCGGTTGTTGGCGCGGTCATCAGGGTGCTTGGGACGATTGCAGGTTTGCGGCATGCAGAGGCAGGCGAGTTCACGCGGCGGGCGCTCGAAAACGGGCGGCTTGATCTGGCGCAGGTCGAAGGACTCGCCGACCTGATTGATGCTGAAACCGAGGGGCAAAGACGACAAGCCTTGCGTGTTTTAACTGGCGATCTGGGCGATATGGCAGAGATCTGGCGGGCCAAATTGCTTCGAGCCGCAGCACTGCTCGAAGCGACGATAGACTTCGCGGACGAAGAAGTGCCCGTGGATGTATCGCCAGAGGTGACCTCACTTCTGAGAGATGTGATTAAAGAACTCGAAAGCCAGGCTGTCGGCGTCACATTCGCGGAACGGTTACGCAGCGGATTTGAAGTTGCGATTGTCGGCGCGCCGAATGTCGGGAAATCGACACTGTTGAACAGACTTGCTGGACGGGACGCGGCCATAACGTCCGAAATAGCAGGAACAACGCGGGACGTGATCGAGGTCAAGATGGACCTTAACGGGCTGCCCGTGACGATATTGGACACAGCGGGTTTGCGGGAAACTGATGATGTCGTTGAAGGGATTGGCGTTGAAAGAGCGATGCAACGCGCCAAAGATGCCGATATTCGGGTCTATCTCGTTCTCAACGATGAAGATGTCGCGCTAGACCTTAACGACGATGATCTTGTCCTTTACGCGAAAACCGACCTTCGAGCGGAGAGCAAGCAAGGTATCTCCGGTATCACTGGCGAGGGTGTCGAGTTTCTCGTCGAGCACTTGACGCGCGTTCTGTCTGAAAGGGTCGCAACCGTTGGCGTCGCAATGCGAGAACGGCACAGGACCGCCATGCTCCTTGCGGTCGGCTTCCTGAGAGACGCGCAAGATGCTATGGTGCAAGGTGATTTTATGGAAGATCTGGTTGCCGAAGATATACGATCAGCAACCCGCGCAATTGATAGCTTGGTTGGGCGAATCGACGTAGAAGAAGTCTTGGGTGAAATCTTTGCAAGTTTTTGCATTGGCAAATAGGAGTTGTTTCACGTGAAACATTTTGACGTTGCGGTCATCGGCGGCGGGCACGCGGGCGCTGAGGCAGCGCTCGCCGCCGCGCGGGCTGGCGCAAATACCGCGCTCGTAACCCTTTCAGAGGTGACAATCGGCGTTATGTCCTGCAATCCTGCTATCGGCGGGCTTGGAAAGGGGCATCTTGTCCGCGAAATCGACGCGCTTGACGGTGCGATGGCGCGGGTTGCTGATGCGGCCGGTATTCAATTCCGTCTCCTCAATCGCAAAAAGGGGCCAGCCGTCCAAGGTCCACGGACGCAAGCCGATCGCAAACTCTATAGAAGGGCGATGCAGGCCGAAGTATCAAGCGCACCGAACCTACAGGTTGTCGTTGGCGAAGCGATCGACCTTATAATGGATGGCGATACCGTTAAAGGCGTCCTTCTGAATGATGGCGCAGAACTGCGGTGTAGCGCCGTCATCCTCACCACAGGTACGTTCTTGCGCGGAATTATCCATATTGGGGATGTGTCCAAGCCGGGTGGTCGAATGGGCGAAAACCCCTCTGTCAAAATGGCAGAGCGCCTCGATAGTTTCGGGCTTCCATTGGCGCGGCTGAAAACAGGGACGCCTCCACGGCTCGACGGACGCACGATCAACTGGGCGCAGCTAGAGATGCAGCCAGGTGACAATGTGCCTACACTTTTCTCGTTTCTATCAAAGTCGGTTCAGGCGCCGCAGATCAGCTGCGGGATCACCCATACAAACCCGCAAACACATGATATTATACGGAAAAATCTAGAACGGTCGGCGATGTATGGTGGACACATCGACGGGATTGGGCCGCGCTATTGCCCATCAATCGAAGACAAAATCGTGCGGTTTGCTGATAAGACTTCACACCAAATCTTTCTCGAACCAGAGGGAGCGGATGATCACACCGTATACCCGAACGGGATATCAACGTCGCTGCCGGTCAACGTGCAAGAGGCATACGTTCACTCGATTGCTGGCCTTGAGAATGCAAAAATCTTGCAGCCCGGTTATGCGATTGAATACGACTACGTAGACCCCCGCGCTCTCAGGCAGACACTGGAACTCAAAGACATTTCCGGACTGTATCTCGCGGGGCAAATTAACGGAACCACGGGATACGAAGAGGCCGCGGCGCAAGGACTTGTTGCGGGTCTTAATGCTGCCCGCAGCGCGCAGGGCAAAGGGGAAGTTTATTTCAATCGGCGTGACTCATATATCGGCGTCATGATCGACGATCTCACGACAAAAGGGGTTACCGAACCGTATCGGATGTTCACCTCGCGCGCCGAATTTAGGTTGTCGCTGCGTGCTGATAACGCGGATCAGCGGCTGACCGCATGGGGGCACACGAACGGGATTGTCAAAGAGGCGCGATGGGCTGCCTATCAGGAAAAGAAGGAAGCCATTGATAATGCAAAAGAAACGCTCTCCGGAATTACGTTGAATGCGCGCGATATCGCTGGGACTGGAGTCAAACTATCTCCGGATGGCGCTAAACGCACAGCCCTAGAGGCTCTCGCTTTGACGGACTTTGGCTTTGACCAACTTTCTCAATTGAATGCGGATTTTACCGCCCGTGACGACATCAAACTACAGGTCAAGAATGACGCGCTCTACGCAAATTATATCGCGCGACAGGCCAAAGATATCGAGGCATTGGAGCGCGACGAAAAGCATGTTTTGCCAAACAACATGAACTACGGCGAAATCGTGGGGTTGTCCAACGAGGTTGTCCAAAAACTTCAGTCCTCCCAGCCACATAATGTCGCGCAAGCAGGTCGCATCGAGGGTATTACACCCGCCGCATTAATGTTGATCGTCTCATGGCTCAAACGCCAGAACCAAGCAATTAGCGAGCAACCGAAATGAATGACAGTGTTCTTGGGGATGTTTCACGTGAAACAATTGAGCGACTAGAGCTTTTTGCGGAACTAACCCGCAAATGGACGCCAAAGATCAATTTAATCTCAAGAAACACAGTGCCAGATCTCTGGGCACGTCACATCGTCGACTCGGCGCAGCTATTCCAATATGCGCCAACCATGCCGCAGCATTGGGTAGATATCGGGAGCGGTGGCGGTTTCCCGGGGTTGGTGATGGCAGCGATGGCCGCAGAGAAGACCCCACAAACCAAATTTACGCTGATTGAAAGTGACCAAAGAAAATCGACCTTTCTACGCAGTGCTGCGCGCGAAATGGGCGTTGAGGTAACGGTAATTTCAGACCGCGTCGAATCCTGCGAACCACAGCAGGCAGACGTCCTGACGGCCCGTGCGCTCAGCGCATTAGGTGAACTTTTCCCTTACATCACCCGACATGTGAGACCATCAGGCATCGCAATTCTCCCAAAGGGCAAAAACCACGCACAAGAAATAGTCGATGCGCGCCTGCATTGGCGCTTTGATGTTCAGTCCTACCAAAGTACAACTGAAGACCTAGCTAGAATTCTCGTCGTGAAAGATATTGAACGTGATTGATCCAAGCCGACCCGCCGAACCGAAAATTATCGCGATCGCCAACCAGAAGGGCGGCGTTGGGAAGACAACAACAACCATCAACCTCGGTGCTGCGCTAGCAGAGGCAGGTAAAAAGGTCTTGCTTGTCGATCTTGACCCTCAGGGCAACGCGTCCACAGGCTTGGGGATTGATCACAACAGTCGCGATATTACGACCTATGACTTTGTTGTTGGCGATGCCACGCCAGACGAGGCAATTCTGCCCTCTAATGTCGAAAACCTATGGATCATCCCGGCAACGACAGACCTAAGCTCCGCCGATATCGAATTGATTTCAAACGAAAAACGAAGCTTTCTGCTGCGTGATGCGCTCAGACAGGTTCCGATGGATGTGCATGGATTTGACTACATATTGATCGACTGCCCCCCATCCCTCAACATCTTGACAGTAAACGCAATGGTGTCCTCTGACAGCGTTGTAATTCCCTTGCAAAGCGAGTTTTTCGCGCTGGAAGGGCTGTCGCAGCTCATGCTGACAATTCGCGACATCCGTACAACCGCGAATGCAAACCTTCGCATCGAGGGAATCGTTTTGACGATGTATGACAAGCGCAACAATCTGTCCCAACAGGTCGAAACAGATGCGCGCGATAACCTCGGCGATCTGGTTTTCAAAACCGTCATTCCGCGTAATGTGCGGCTAAGCGAGGCGCCGTCCTTCGCCGTTCCGGTCTTGACTTACGACAGCACATCCAAGGGAAGCGCCGCATATCGCGCGCTTGCGAAAGAATTGCTAAATCGACATCCACACCAAACAAAGGGTGATTTAAATGGTTGATAAAAAACAGAAAACGCGTGGTTTGGGTCGGGGCCTCTCTGCCCTCATGGCTGACGTAAATCAAGAGATAGCACCGCAAGACACGCAACCGAAAAAGCGGGCAGATATGCGCGTTCCTATCGAGCAGGTACAGCCAAACCCTGACCAACCGCGCCGCGCCTTCAATGATGATGCGCTCCGCGAACTGGCTGCGTCGATTGCAGAAAAGGGTGTGATCCAACCTCTCATCGTGCGCAAACACCCGTCTGCTGCTGATATCTACGAAATTGTCGCTGGTGAACGGCGTTGGCGCGCGTCCCAGATCGCAAAGCAACACGACATTCCGATTATCGTCCGTGAATACACCGACACAGAAGTACTCGAAGTCGCGATCATCGAGAACATCCAGCGCGCTGACCTCAATCCAATCGATGAGGGCGCGGGATATAAGCAATTGATGCAGAAATTCGGGCACACCCAAGAACAACTCTCAAACGTTCTCGGGAAAAGCCGTAGCCACATTGCGAACGTCATGCGTCTGCTCAATTTGCCCGATGGTGTGCGAAGCTATCTCATTGAGGGTCAATTGACCGCTGGCCACGCGAGGACGTTGATCGGGCATGATGATGCGCAGAAACTTGCAGACCACATCGTCCTTAATGGACTGTCGGTCCGCGATGCAGAAAAGCTCGCGAAACAGGGTCTAAACAAGCCAAAACAGGCAAAAACGCGAACTGCGACCAGCTCAAAGGACGCAGATACGATCCAGATAGAAAGCGAACTTTCCGCAGCCTTGGGGATGAAGGTCGCCA
Source organism: uncultured Loktanella sp. (assembly GCA_937132065.1). Taxonomy (GTDB): domain Bacteria; phylum Pseudomonadota; class Alphaproteobacteria; order Rhodobacterales; family Rhodobacteraceae; genus Yoonia. The sequence goes on along the minus strand of CAKZNT010000038.1, from coordinate 4,336 downwards.
TTGACCACAAGCCTGATTCAGAGGGCGGACGCCTTAGCATCTCTTACAAGGATCTCGATCAACTCGATGACCTGTTGCGCGCCCTTTCAGGCGGTTAATCGTCCAGTAAGTGACGAAGAACGGCGTTCAAAATGGGCCGCCCTTTCGGTGAAACGATAAGGCGACTCTGCTCGAGACTCACAAGCTTCAATTCTTGCAACTCGTTGATTTTAGGCGAAAGTCTTTCCTGCTCGTCAATCGCAAGCCGATCCAGCCGAACGCCCTCAACGAGCCGAAGTCCCATCAAGAGAAACTCAGTCGTCTGGTCCTCACGCACAAGCGCAGTCCTTTGGCCTTCGCCATTGCCGCTTTCGCGCACGTTCTTGAGCCAAAGTCCCGGTGCAAGCGGTGCGTCCGTTGCAAATCGTTGGCCCCCAATCGTCAACCGGCCATGCGCTCCAGGTCCGATTCCAGCGTAGTCACCATATTGCCAATATATCTTGTTATGAATGCTCTCAGCACCGGTTTTGGCATGATTAGACACTTCATAGCACGGAAAACCAGCCGCGTCGCAGATACCCTGAGTGACCTCGAACATGTCAGCCGCCCGATCATCGTCAGGCAATCCCCGCAGCTTCCCTGCGGCATACCGATCCCCAAATGCCGTGCCGCCCTCGATGGTCAGTTGATATAACGACAGATGGTCAATCGCCATCGAAAGCGCTTGCTTTAGTTCGGCCGTCCACCCATCAACAGTTTGGTTCTGGCGCGCGTAAATCAGATCAAAACTCACCCGATCAAATGCGGTCCGCGCAACGTCAAAAGCGGCCAAAGCTTCGCTTGCAGAATGCAATCGACCAAGCGCCTTCAAGTCCGCGTCATTTAGCGCCTGTATCCCCATCGACACCCGATTGACGCCAGCCTGCCGGTATCCCTGAAAACGCCCCGCCTCAACCGAGGTGGGATTGGCCTCCAGTGTGACTTCGATATCATTTGCGATGGGCCAAGTTGCGCGGACCTTAGACAGGATCGCATCAACGATGTCGGGGTCCATCATGCTTGGCGTGCCGCCGCCAAAGAACACAGACCGCAAAACCCGTCCCTCGGTCTCGGCCCCTACCCGCTCGATTTCGCTAAGATAGGCACGCGCCCAAGCCCATTGATCAGTGTTCGCCGCAACATGTGAGTTGAAGTCACAATAGGGGCACTTTGCCTGACAGAATGGCCAGTGGATATATAACCCAAAGCCAGCATTTTCCCAATCGTCAGGCAAAACAACCTGCAACAAGCTTGGCAAACGCGTCTGCGCGATGACTGATTTTATTCTTTTCCCAACGGTCCATTTCGCCAAAGGTCACATCATATCCAGATGGCTGGAAAATAGGGTCATATCCATGCCCCTGATCCCCGCGCATCGGCCAAACAATCTGCCCTTCCATGACCCCGGGAAAAACCTCGTCGTGACCATCTGGCCAAGCGAGAACAAGTGTCGAGCAAAACCGTGCTGTGCGTGGATAAGGCGCGTTCGCGTCCTCAAGCTCCGACCAGCTGCGCGTCATTGCCATATCAAAATCGCGACCCTGTGGCGTCTCTGCCCAGTCCGCCGTGTAAACGCCGGGTGCACCACCCAAGCCGTCAATCTCGATCCCGCTATCATCTGCCAGCGCAGGTAGCCCCGTCGCCTTTGCCGCGGCATGGGCCTTGATGCGGGCGTTTCCGACGAATGTTGTTTCGGTCTCATCCGGCTCTGGCAGCCCGTGATCGTCATTAGACGTTAGCGTGATCCCGTAAGGCGAAAGAAGATCGCGAATTTCCGCGAGCTTCCCCTTATTATGGGTCGCCACCACAAGCTGCTTACCGTCGAACTTCCGCATCAGGACACAGCCGCCAATTGGGCCGCCGTTAGCTCGGCAACGCCCTTTTCAGCAAGATCAAGCAGGCCGTCCATTTGCTTGCGCGTAAATAATGCACCTTCTGCCGACATCTGCACTTCGATCAATTTGCCAGCCGTCATCACAAAATTGCCGTCGACACCAGCTTCGGAATCTTCAGGGTAATCAAGATCAAGCACCTCTTGCCCCGCATAAATGCCACAAGAAATAGCGGCGACAGGATCAACCAGTGGATCGGACTTCACAATGCCCGCTTTCACCAGTTGATTAACAGCTAGTTTTAGCGCCACCCAACCGCCGGTAATCGAGGCGCAGCGCGTGCCGCCGTCTGCTTGAATGACATCGCAATCGACAACAATCTGGCGCTCGCCCAATGCCACCCGATCAACGCCCGCCCGCAAGGACCGACCAATCAATCGCTGGATTTCCTGCGTGCGACCAGACTGGCTTGTCTTGGCCTCGCGGCGCATTCGCGTATTTGTGGCACGCGGCAGCATCCCGTATTCCGCCGTGACCCATCCCAGCCCCGATCCCTTTAGAAACGAAGGCACACGACTATCAATCGACGCCGTGCACAGCACATGGGTATTCCCGCATTTGATCAGGCACGACCCTTCGGCGTGCATCGTCACACCTGTTTCAATCTCAATGGAACGCATTTCGTTGATCTGACGGCCTGATGGACGCATGGGAAAACTCCTGACACTATGGTTGCGCGCAATCGATACGCTGCCCATGTATAAAATCCAAGCCCGATTGACGCGCCGCGCCATATCGCTTTAATAGATTTGCCCAGTTTGACAGGTTCCCATGCCCCAGAAATCCCCCCATTTCGAAGACATTAGCGATCGCTCGCGCGAGGTGTTTCGGCGTGTGGTTGAAGGCTACCTTGCGACTGGCGCCCCTGTCGGGTCACGCGCGATCACCCAGACCCTCAGCGAACAGGTTAGCGCGGCAACGATCCGCAATGTCATGCAAGATCTCGAACACCTCGGTCTACTCGGCAGCCCGCACACCAGCGCAGGGCGGGTTCCGACCCAAATCGGCTTGCGGATGTTCGTCGATGGTATCCTCGAGGTCGGAGATGTGAACGGCGAGGATCGGCAGGTCATCGACAGCACCTTCGGCAATAACCAGCAAGACGTGACCACCCTTCTCGATCGCGTCGGCTCTGCGCTCTCGGGTATGACGCAGGGCGCAAGCCTCGTTCTAACGCCAAAGCAGGAAGCGCCGATCAAGCATATCGACTTTGTGTCGCTCTCGCGCGAGCGGGCGTTGGTCGTTCTGGTCTTTGCGGATGGGCGGGTCGAAAACCGCATCTTTGAACCGCCCGCTGGGCAAACGCCCTCGTCCATGCGCGAGGCGGCCAATTTCCTGAACGCAATCGCGGAAGGTCACACACTATCCCAACTCGGCGAGATCATCACCCGCGAGATAAAGGCGCGGCGCAGCGAGATTGACACGCTCGCCGCCGAGCTTGTGCAAAGCGGCTTTGCTACATGGCAAGACGAGGGGCAGGCAACTGAACGGCTGATCGTGCGCGGGCGCGGCAACCTGTTGTCCGACCATGAATCAGAGGCAGACCTCGACCGTATCCGCACCCTCTTTGATGACCTTGAACGCAAGCGCGATATCGCCCAATTCCTCGAGTTGGCCGAGGGTGGCGACGGGGTTCGCATCTTTATTGGCTCAGAGAACAAACTTTTCTCACTTTCGGGTTCCTCTTTGGTGGTTTCTCCCTATATGAACGCCGATCAGAAGATCATTGGCGCCGTTGGCGTCATTGGGCCGACTCGCCTCAACTACGGGCGCATCGTGCCAATCGTGAATTACACTGCACAGTTGGTGGGCAAAATGATTGCCGACCGCTCTTGAAGGACTAGGACTATGGCTAACGACGAACCGCAAAGCTTGGACGATCTCGCCGCAGAAGGTGACATGCAGGACGATATGCTCGGCCGCCTCGCTGATTTGGAAGCAGAACGCGACGATTTCCGCGATAAGTTCATGCGTGCATTGGCCGATACCGAAAACACGCGCAAGCGTTCAGAGCGGGATCGCCGCGAGGCCGAAAACTACGGCGGCTCCAAGCTGGCGCGCGATATGCTGCCCGTTTACGACAACATGCGCCGCGCGCTGAACTCCGTTGAGGAAGAAGGCAAGGAAGTGAACAAAGGCTTGCTTGAAGGTGTTGAACTGACAATGCGCGAGCTGATCTCTGTTTTCAAAAAGCATGGCATCGACCCGATTGTTCCCGAGGTTGGCGACAAATTCGATCCGCAATTCCATCAGGCGATGTTTGAAGCGCCCCTGCCAGGAACCAAGGCCGGCGAGATCATTCAGGTCGCCGCCGAAGGGTTCATGTTGCATGACCGCCTGTTGCGCCCTGCGCAGGTTGGCGTGTCATCCATGCCGGCATCCTAACATGACGGGTCGGATCATTTCGACCCTTCTCGCAATCGCGC
>CAKZNT010000037.1 GCA_937132065.1 uncultured Loktanella sp. | reverse complement strand
ACCTCAGCAACCTCAGCAACCTCAGCAACCTCAGCAACCTCAGCAACCTCAGCAACCTCAGCAACCTCAGCAACCTCAGCAACCTCAGCAACCTCAGCAACCTCAGCAACCTCAGCAACCTCCGTCTTCATCGCAACAACATTATCGTTTTCAGGGGAGGAAACAGGCGCAGATTCGGCACTGGCAAGAGCGGCAACATGCTTAACGCCTTGCTCTTTAAGGAGCTTTTGCGCGCCTTTGATCGTCATCCCATGCTCGTGCAGCAAGGTCTTGATGCCAGCAAGCAGGTCAACATCGTCAGGGCGGTAATACCGGCGGCCACCAGCGCGTTTAACCGGCTTGATCTGTGAAAACTTGCTTTCCCAGAACCGCAGAACATGGGTCGGGGTGTCGATTGCCGTCGCAACTTCGCTAATGGTGCGAAATGCATCGCGGGACTTGGCCATTTGAGATGGTCCTATTTGTTGCCCGCAGCGACCCTGTCTTTCATCAAGTGGGACGGACGGAATGTGAGAACGCGGCGCGGGTGGATCGGAACCTCTTCGCCAGTTTTTGGATTGCGGCCAACACGGGCCGCTTTTTCGCGGATCGAGAATGTGCCGAAGGATGAGATTTTGACAGCTTCACCTTGCACGAGGGCATCCGATACATGGCCCAGAACACTTTCGACAAGATCGGCGCTTTCGTTACGAGATAGTCCCACTTGGCTATGAACGGCATCAGCCAAATCCATGCGCGTTAATGTCTTGTCAGCCATATTATTCCCCCAAAATTTGACCAACCATAGGCGACAGGCAATTTCAGAGTCAATAACAAGGACTTGAACGGTGCTGTTAAAGGAGTTTTTCGCCTACCAGCGCAGAACAACGGCCCCCCAAGCCAGCCCGCCACCAATCGCTTCGGTCACGACAATATCGCCTTTTTTGATTTTGCCGCTCTGCACGCCGACGGATAGGGCAAGCGGAATGGAGGCAGCAGAGGTATTGCCATGATCCTGCACGGTGACGATCACGCGGTCCATGCCAACGCCAAGCTTGCGCGCGGTGGATTTGATGATCCGGATGTTGGCCTGATGGGGCACGACCCAATTGACATCATCCGCGCCCAATCCGACCTTATCAAGGGCGGTATGCGCAGTCTGCGCGAGCTTCTCAACGGCATGGCGAAACACCTCTTGTCCCTCCATGCGCAACACGCCCGTCGACTGTTTGGACACGCCACCGTCAACATAAAGCAGATCACGATAAGAGCCGTCAGAATTCAGGTCGGTGGCCAGAATGCCCCGATCTTGCGTTGTGCCAGTGCCGTCTTGTGCCTCAAGGATCACCGCGCCCGCGCCATCACCAAACAGAACGCAAGTTCCGCGATCCGTCCAGTCCATGATCCGGCTAAACGTTTCGGCCCCAATGACAAGCACGCGGTCGGCCTGACCAGAGGCAATCAGCGCATTTGCATTGCTCAGCGCAAAAACGAATCCTGCACAAACGGCTTGAATATCAAAGGCATACCCCTTGGTGTTGCCAATCGCATGCTGCACCATTGTGGCGGCAGAAGGGAATGTCAGATCGGCGGTCGAGGTCGCGACAATGATAGCATCAATGTCATTTGCGGCGATGCCTGCCATCTTCAGGGCGGCGTTTGCGGCATGGGTCGCAAGATCCGAAGTTGTCTCTTGGGGGGCTGCAAAATGGCGGCGCTCGATGCCTGACCGGGATTTGATCCACTCGTCAGTTGTATCTAGCGTTTTTTCGAATTCTGCGTTTGGAACAACGCGTTCAGGCAAATAATGCCCAACTCCAATGGCGACTGCGCGGCGTGTCATGTTTACTTATCCGAGTTGGGGTCTGAACCTTCTTGGGGTGTATCTTGGGCAAGGGCCGCAGCAGATGCAACCCGTGCTGCCAATTTGTCAGAGAAACCGGACTGGGCGAGGCGATAAGCAAGGTTAAGCGCCGCAGCCACGCCAGTCGCATCTGCGCCGCCGTGGCTTTTGACGACAGTCTGGTTCAGTCCGAGGAAGACACCACCATTGACGCCACGCGGGTCGATCTTTTGGCGCAAGCGATTTAGCGAGCCGCGCGCAAGGAGGGCGGCGAACATCGACAAAGGCGTCTTCATTAACGATTCGCGCAGAAGGCCCGAAATGAGATTGGCAGTGCCTTCGCCAGTCTTGAGCGCGACATTGCCAGTGAACCCGTCAGTCACGATCACATCGACGCGCGCAGAGGGCAGATCGCCACCTTCGACAAACCCGACATATTCGTAGTCACCCTTGTCAGCCGCATCGCCGATCATTTCATGGGCCACTTTGAGTTCCGCGCGCCCTTTATGCTCTTCTGTGCCAACATTTAACAGGCCGACGCGCGGGCGGGCGATATCAAGGCCATTGCGGGCATAAGACGCCCCCATAAGCGCATAGGTCAGAAGATCATCCTGATCCGCACGGATATCAGCGCCCGCATCAAGCATGACGTTAAAGCCGACAGGGTTACGAGAGGGCCAGAGGCAGGCGATGGCTGGGCGGTTCACGCCCTCGGCCTTGCGCAGGCGCAACATCGAGATGGCCATGAGGCCGCCCGTATTGCCACACGACACTGCAACCGCCGCACGCCCGTCGCGCACCGCTTCGACAGCGGACCACATCGAGGTTTTCTTGCCGTTGCGCAGCACGTGGCTTGGCTTATCAGTCATTTTCACGACTTCAGAGGCATCGCCGATCGTGATGCGGTCGCCATAACCCGTTTTCGCAACCATTGGCGCGAGCTCGGCCTCGGGGCCGTGCAAGATCACCTTTGCGGCAGGATTGGCTTTTAGAAACATTGAAAGGCCCGCAACAACGGTTGCAGGCCCTTTATCGCCACCCATCGCATCAACGGAAATAACATCCGTGGTTTTCACCGTCTGATCCGACTGAGTAGGTGTCATGTTGAATTAACGTCAGCTTACGCTGCGTCTTCGTCCATATCGACGTCTGTCGTCGCCGCAATAACTTCGCGTGTCGCGTAGTGGTTGCAAGATGGGCAAACGTGGTGTGGGCGCTTCAGCTCACCACAGTTGTCACACTCGTTAGGATTTGCTGCAACCAGTGAGTCGTGCGAACGACGGTTGTTGCGACGGGATTTGGATACTTTATTCTGCTGGACGGCCATGTCTCAACCCTATGATAATGGGCGCAAATGGCCCGTAAGTTTCAGTCTTTGGGGCGTCCTACGCGATTGTAGAAGCCCTGTCGAGACTAATGTAAAAGAGGCCGCGAACATACTGCGATTATTTTGCAGCGCAACCCCTCGCGACTGAATTGCCTAAGACGGCTTGTCGTCCTTGTTTTCCAAGGCCTTGCGCAGATCGCCAAGCCCCGCAAACGGCTTTGCATCGTCGTCAGTCATTGGCGTAATTCCGCTTTCTGAATAGACGGATTCTTCCAATACAGCACCTTCGGCCCGTGGATAGGGCGGCAAGGCAAGCGAAAGTGCTTCCACCATGACCTCTACCAGATCAATGGTCGCGGGCAGCGGCTCGACGTTCTCGTCAACCGACATTTCGACATCATCATCATTGGGTTCTTCGAAATGAGCGGTGTAAGTGCGGGGCACAGTCTCGTCGATGCGCGTGGTCACAGGCGCGAGTGTGACAACACAATCCTGAACAACCGTGGCCCCGAGTTTTGCCTTAAGGTCCCAATCGGTGCGCCCAACGGGGGAAATTTCACCAACGAACGTCAGCTTTTTAATGCCGACGATCCCGAGGGCGGCGGCAATCGCCTTGCGCTCTGCGGCATCGGGTTGCACGTCAAACTGCGTTGCGCGGCGCGCAGCAAGGTCGGAAAGGCGAAGGATAGATGTGGGCAAATCAGCCAAGTGTGCTTCCATTCTTGAACATATGGGGCTGCATGTTGTAGTGGAGATAAAAGGCATCGCGCGTTTGCGCAAGGGGGCAGGAGATGGGACCATTGGCTAACAAGGGCAAAATCGCAGTTATGCGCGGTTTGGCGGTCGCTGCCGTGATGGTCGCAGTGGCCTGCACACCGATCATCCGCAATCATGGCTACATGCCTCCCGAGGAAGACTTGGCGCTCGTGGTCGTCGGCGTTGATACCCGCGAATCTGTGACACTGAGCATCGGCCCCCCCACGTCGGGCGGCGTTTTGAACGAAAGCGGGTTCTACTACGTTGCCAGCAAGTTCCGCCACTTTGGCGCCTTTGCGCCAGAAGAAATCCAGCGCGAAGTCCTCGCCATCAGCTTTGACCAGACTGGTATCGTCAGCAATATCGAGCGCTTTGGCTTGCAAGACGGCAACGTGATCGTCCTGTCGCGCCGCGTCACCGACGATCAAGCACGCGATTCGACCTTTGTGCGACAGTTGCTCAACAGCATTGGCCGCGTGAATGCGGGCGACTTCTTGGGTGAAAACTAACCACCTGTCCAAGTCATAAGATTGTCATGTTGCAATGCTTGGATCAGGGATAACGACCAGATCCAGCGGGTAAGGGGTGTCATGTCTGCAATAGCGAGCAAAGACGGTCTAGAGGTGCGGTTCGCAGATGGGCCTGCCGACGTTGTGGCCTGTCAGCAGCTGCGCCATCAGGCCTTTTTTGACGGCAAAGGGTTGGATGTTGATCCGTTTGACGCCAAATCGCGGCATTTGATGGTCGAACAGAACGGGGTATTGGTCTGCACATTGCGGCTGCGCGTCTTTGAGGGCGGCGCGCCGCTTACCGATACATATACCGGCCAATTCTATGATCTGGCAGCCCTACACGGACCCGCAATCGAGGTGGGCCGCTTTTGTATGAAACCGGTCGCAGGGCAGGCGGCAGTCCTGCGCATAGCACTCGGGGCGCTTGCGCGTTTGGTTGACGAGACAGAGGCGGCGTTCCTCTTTGGCTGCACAAGCTTTGCAGGGGTCAATCCGCTGGCGTATGCAGATGCCTTTGCCTATCTGGCCCAGCACCACCAAGGGCCAGCGCAAAAAGTGCCCGCAGCCCGCAACCACGCACATATTCCCCTAAGCCGCGACACCTATGACCTGACGCGCAGCTTTCGCCAGATGCCAAAACTCTTACGCAGCTATCTGTCGATGAATGGCTGGGTGGGGGATGTGGCTGTGATTGATCCCGAGATGAACACCTTGCACATTTTCACGGTGCTTGAGGTCGGTGATGTGCCGTCAGGGCGTGCCAAGGCGTTGCGCGCAACCTTATAGCGACCAATCTAACGAGAGCGATTGACCTTGGGCGCAAGGTGCAATAGCGCCAGCAGCATGGCACGTGCACCCTTACTCCAACTCTCCGAAATCGCCCTCACATTTGGGGGTGATCCTGTATTTGAAGACCTGTCGCTTGTGGTTCAGCCCGGCGACCGCGTGGCGCTGGTTGGGCGCAACGGGTCAGGCAAATCCACTCTGATGAAGGTCATGGCGGGCCTTGTTGAGGCCGATAGCGGCGCGCGCACCGCAGCGCCGGGCGTGAGCGTGGGCTACATGGAGCAAGACCCCACAATGGAGGGTTTCGATACCCTTGGCGCCTATGCTGCCAGTGGGCTGCCAGAAGAAGAAGCCTACCGCGTAGATATGGTGGCCGAAGGGCTGAAGTTTGACCCGATGGGCGACCCTAAGACCGCTTCTGGCGGGGAACGGCGCCGTGCGGCCCTTGCGAAATTGATGGCCGAAGCGCCAGAATTGATGCTGCTCGACGAGCCGACCAACCACCTTGATATCGAGGCGATTGCTTGGCTTGAGGCCGAGTTGAAAACGACCCGCGCCGCCTTTGTGTTGATCAGCCACGACCGTGCATTTTTGCGCGCTCTGACCCGTGCGACCCTTTGGATTGACCGCGGCCAAGTGCGCCGCGCCGAACAAGGGTTTGACGGCTTTGAGGAGTGGCGCGACAAGCTTTGGGAAGAAGAAGACCAGCAACGCCACAAACTAAACCGCAAGATCAAAGCCGAAGCCCGTTGGGCAGTTGAGGGTATCTCTGCGCGGCGCAAACGCAACCAAGGACGGGTGCGTGCGCTTGCTGATTTGCGCGCCGAAAAAGCGGGACAAATCAAGCGTCAGGGCACGGCAGCAATGGCGTTTGACGGCGGCTCGACATCTGGCAAAAAGGTGGTCGAAGCCACTGGTTTGGTCAAAGCCTATGACGGCAAGCAGATCGTGAAGGGTTTTGACCTTACGATCAATCGCGGTGACCGGATCGCATTTGTTGGTCCTAACGGTGTCGGAAAAACCACTGTTCTCAAGATGTTACTGGGGCAAGTTGAACCAGATGAGGGCGTGGTCAAGCTTGGCACGAACCTTGACATCGCGGTATTCGATCAGGCACGTGCGCAGCTTGATCCAAACATGACGCTTTGGGAAAATCTGGCCTCTGACCCCGTGCTTGGTGCTTCGGGTAAATCTGATCAGGTGATGGTGCGCGGCACGCCAAAACACGTTGTCGGCTACCTCAAAGAGTTTCTGTTTGACGAGGCGCAAGCCCGCGCGCCCGTGCGGTCGCTCTCGGGTGGTGAAAAGGCGCGGCTCTTGCTGGCGCGGCTGATGGCGCGCGAAAGCAACGTGCTTGTCCTTGACGAACCGACAAACGATCTCGACATCGAAACGCTTGATCTGTTGCAAGACATTTTGGGCGATTACGATGGAACGGTGATGCTTGTCAGCCACGACCGTGATTTCCTTGACCGCGTGGCGACAACCACGATTGCGATGGAAGGAAACGGGCAGGCGGTTGCCTATGCGGGCGGTTGGTCCGACTATCAGCAGCAGCGCGCCGATGACCTGCCAGCCGCACCAAAATCGGTGGGTAAGCAGCTTTCCAAGGGCGGTAAACAAGCGGGATCTGTTGCGCGGAAAACCACCCTCTCGTTTACAGAAAAGCACCGGTTGGAAGAGCTTCCGGGTGTCATGGAAAAGCTGACGGCCGAGATTGGTAAGCTGGAAGAGGTCTTGTCTGATCCCGAGCTGTTCACAAAACAGCCCGCGAAATTTCAAAAGGCGTCTGATGCGCTTGTTGAGCGACAGATTGCTTTGTCAGATGCCGAGGAAGAATGGCTGGCCCTCGAAGAAAAGGCCGCCTCGTAAACGAGACGGCCTGATTGCAGCAAAGTGGGTTGGGGGCGCGCCCCCGTGCCCTTAGCCGTCGAAGTTGACCTCTTCCATGATGCGCAATGCGATTGGACGGTTCGCGGCCAATGTGCCAAGGTCCATATCGTCTGGCGTGAATGCGCCCCAGCTTGCGACCAGTTCTGCAACAGGTGCGCCATCAAGAACAGGGTATTCGGTGTTCAACTCCGCATATAGGCCTTGCGCCTCTGGGGATACCAAATATTCCATCAATTCAGTGGCTTCCGCCTTGTTGGGCGCGGATTTTGTCATTGCAATACCCGATACGTTGACGTGCGTGCCGCCATTCTCGAACGTCGGGAACACGATGCGCACTGAGTCTGCCCACGGAACCTGTTCCGGATCAGCAAGCATTTTGCCCATGTAGTAGGTGTTGCCGAGACTGATGTCACATTCGCCGGCCCAGATCGCCTTCACTTGTGCGCGGTCGTTGCCCTCGGGCTTGCGGGCGAGATTGGCATGCACACCTTCGGCCCATGTCTTTGCTGCATCTTCGCCGTTGTGGGCGATAACGGCAGAAACAAGAGCAAGGTTGTAGTTGTGAATGCCAGAGCGCGTGCAAATGCGGCCCTTCCACTTGTCAGACGCGAGGTCTTCGTAAGTTGTCACCTCGCCGTCGGCTACGCGTTCTTTGCTGGCGTAAATAATGCGGGCACGGGTTGTGAGGCCAAACCACAAGTTGTCGTTGCTGCGCAGGCTTTCTGGCACGGCAGCCGTTAAAACGTCGCTCTCGACGGGCTGGATCACATCCGCGTCCACGATCTGCTGCAAGTTCGCGATATCAACGGTCATCACCAAATCCGCGGGAGAGCGCGCGCCCTCCGCCTTCAGGCGCTCGACCAGACCGTCAGAAACATAAGCAAGGTTCACCGCAATGCCGGTTTTAGCCGTGAAAGCGTCCATCATTGGCTGGACAAGCTCGGGCTGGCGGGTGGTGTAGATGTTTACGTCTGCCAGAGCAGGGCCAGCCATTGCGGCGCATGCTGTCGAAAATAGGATCGTGCGAAGGGACATGTCGTCATTCCTCGGTAGGTGTTTAAGATGCGCCCTATAAGCCCGACTCTTTTAGTCAGGTCAATACCTGATTTATTTAGTCGGACTTATTTGAGCGGGTTTTCTCCTCCGCCTTCACCTGATCCCATAGCGCATCCATCTCAGCGAGATTACTTTGCGCAGGGGTCTTGTTGATCATGGCAAGTTTGTCCTCTACTGCATTGAAACGACGTATAAATTTGGCGTTCGTTGCGCGCACGGCGGTCTCTGGATCGACCTCTAGGTGGCGCGCAAGATTGGCCATCACAAACATCAGGTCGCCGAATTCTTCCGTCACCTCGTCGTGGGTTAGCGTATCGCGCGCCTCGACCAATTCGCCTGCTTCCTCAATGATTTTATCAAGAACATGGCTGGTATCAGGCCAGTCAAACCCGACACGCGCCGCGCGCTTTTGCAGCTTCACCGCCCGCGTCAAGGCAGGAAGGCCAGCGGCAACCCCGTCAAGCGTGCGGGTCTGCGCCTTTGCGCCGCGTTCAGCCGCCTTGATGGCCTCCCAGTCTTTGGTTTGCTGTTCGGCAGATTTCTCTCGCGATTCGTCGCCAAAGACATGAGGGTGACGGGCAACCATTTTGTCCGAGATCGTCTTAACGACGCTTTCGAAATCGAAGAGGCCCGATTCTGCACCGATCGCTGTGTGATAAACCGTCTGAAGCAAAAGATCGCCCAACTCGCCCTCTAGATCGGCCCAATCCTTGCGCGTAATCGCGTCTGCGACCTCATAGGCCTCCTCAATCGTATAGGGTGCGATGCTGTCGAAATCCTGTTCAATGTCCCACGGACACCCCGTTTGCGGGTCGCGCAAACGGCGCATGATCTCCAAGAGCCGCGGCATCCCGCCATTTGGATCGTGGATTAACGTATCTGCCATTGCACGGCCTCCGATCTTGTTATCAACTGACCCTATTATTCAAACCGCCGGAGTGCCAGCAATGCCCGTAATCAACCGTATCGCCGATTATACGCCAGACATGACGACATGGCGCAGGCATCTGCATACGATCCCTGAACTGGAGTTCGAGTGCCACCAGACGGCTGCATTTGTTGCCGAGCGGCTCCGTGAATTTGGCATCACCGAAATCCACGAAGGCATTGCAACGACAGGGATTGTTGCGATCATCGAGGGGCAGGGTGAGGGGCCGACGATTGGCTTGCGCGCGGATATGGATGCGCTGCCGATGCAGGAAGAAACGGGGCTTGAGTATGCCTCCATTTACGATGGGAAAATGCATGCCTGTGGCCATGACGGCCACACAACGATGCTGTTGGGGGCTGCGCGCTATCTGGCGGAAACCCGCAACTTCAAGGGCCGTGTTGCGTTGATTTTCCAACCCGCCGAAGAGTCGGGCGGTGGCGGCGAGGTGATGGTTAAGGAAGGTATTCTCGACACGTTCGACATCAAAGAGGTCTACGCGCTTCACAATGCGCCAGGCACGCCTGTCGGGCAGTTCTACACCACACCCGGGCCGATTATGGCGGCTGCGGATGATTTTGACATTCACATCAAAGGCAAGGGCGGCCATGGCGCGATGCCCCATGAAACGATTGATCCGGTTGTTGCTGCGGTGAGCATCGCGCAGTCCATCCAGACAATCGTAAGCCGTAACGCCTTTTCACAAGACAATCTTGTCGTGTCGGTCACCCAGATCCACACGGGCAGCGCAGACAATGTGATCCCTGAAAAAGCGTTTATTAACGGGACTGTAAGGACGTTCGATCGTGCGGTGCAGGGCATGGTGCTTGCGCGCCTCGAGGCGATTGTTGCGGGGGCTGCGATCGCTTACGGCGTTGAGGCGGAGCTGGTCTACAATGTCGGGTATCCCGCCACGATCAATGACCCAGAGCGCACCGCGTTTGCCGCTGATGTGGCGCGCGAGGTGGCTGGGGATGCGGGCGTTGTTGATGACATCGGACCCGAGATGGGGGCGGAAGATTTCTCGTTTTTGTTGGAAAAGCGTCCGGGATCGTATTTGTTTGTCGGGAATGGCGATACGGCGGGCCTGCACCATCCTGAATACAATTTTGATGATGAGACTGCCGCCGCAGGTGCGTCATTCTTTGCGCGATTGATTGAGCATGCTCTGCCTGTTTAGCATTTAATATCAATGAACTACGTGCTGTAGTGACATCAGATTGCAGATGCGGTTTCTGAGTTAGGGCCGTCAAACATCACCCCAAGCAAAAGGAAAACATCATGCCCACAATGCCAATTAGCGGAAATGACCTTGCGCGGTTTTCTGGCCCACAGACGTTTATGCGCTTGCCACAGGTTGATAGCGCAGAAGGGTTAAATGTTGGTTTCGTCGGTGTCCCGATGGATATTGGCACAAGCTGGCGTTCGGGGACGCGCATGGGGCCAAAGCAGCTGCGCGAACAATCGGCAATGATCCGACCTTATAACATTCAAACGGGCGCTGCGCCCTTTGATGCATTGGAGTGTGGTGACCTTGGTGATGTCGCGATCAACACCTTTAGCCTGAGCGATACAATCCGTTTGATTACAGAGGCTTATGACGCGCACCTCAAGCATGATTTCATCCCGATGGGGCTGGGCGGAGATCACGCTATGACGCTGCCGATACTACGCTCGATTGCCAAGAAACACGGGCCTGTGGCCTTGGTTCATGTGGATGCGCATGCCGATGTAAACGACGAGATGTTTGGCGAACGCGAGACCCATGGCACGGTGTTTCGCCGCGCGTATGAGGAAGGGCTGATTGTGCCTGACAAGGTGTTTCAAATCGGACTGCGCGGCACAGGTTACACCGCCGACGATTTTAACGAGGCTGCCGATTGGGGATTTCAACAGCACCTCGCGCCAAGCCTCTGGCACAAGAGCCTCGCGCCGTTAGCTGCTGAAATAAAAGAGAAAATCGGAAATCATAAGACCTATATTTCATATGATATTGACAGCCTCGACCCCAGCTACGCCCCCGGCACAGGCACACCCGAGATTGGTGGTTTGACCACAATGCAGGCGATGGAATTGATCCGTGGATTGCGTGGCTTGGACATTGTGGGCTGCGATCTGGTGGAGGTTTCCCCCCCCTATGATCCAAGCGGAAACACCGCTTTAACGGGTGCTAATCTGATGTTTGAAATGCTGTCGATCCTGCCCGGTGTGCCGTACCGTTAGACTGGCACAAAGCGTGCACAGCGCATACACAGCACGTGCACAGCTTAGGAGCATTATCGCATGCGAGTTTTCGGCATTCTCTTACTAATTCTGGTTGGCGCAATCGCCTATGTTCGCCTGACCCCGGTCAAGATGCGTACGCGCATGGATGTGCCCGATCAGGTGGGCGACTACGGAGTTGCTGGCGGATTTACTGCGGTGAGGGCTGTTCCTGATGCCTCGGCGCTCGAGAAGGTGAAGGCCGCGTTGCTTTTGGAGCCGCGCACCGAGATTGTCGCGCAAGATCCGCTGACATTTGTGACCCGCAGCCGTGTTTTCGGGTTTCCCGACATCACCTATTTGACGCTGGCTGATGGACATCTGGTTGTGCAGGGTCATCTCGTTTATGGCAAAAGCGACATGGGCGTGAACAAGGCCCGTATTTTGCGCATTCTGGATGCGCTTTAGTCGCTTGACCTTACGTCAGTTATATCGCAAAGGACTGCCATGATTGCCCCTGATAAAATCGCCCAAATTATTGACCGTTTCCAGTTTCTGGAAGCGAAGATGGCTGGCGGTGATGTAGGCGCCGAAATTGCCACGCTGGGGCGTGAATATGCCGAACTGCGCCCTGTGGTTGAGACGGTCACGGCCTACCGCGACCTCGTGAACCAGATTGCCGAAGCCGAAGAGATGCTGCGCGACCCTGAAATGAAGGAACTTGCCGAGCTTGAGTTGCCTGATTTGAAGGCCGCGCTTGAAGCATCCGAGCACGAGGTCCAGCTTGCGCTTTTGCCAAAAGATGCTGCCGACGGGCGACCTGCGTTGCTTGAAATCCGTCCGGGCACGGGTGGCGACGAGGCTGGCTTGTTTGCCGCTGATTTGCTGCGCATGTATCAGCGTTACGCCGAAGGGCAGGGTTGGAAGTTCGAGATATTGGAAGAGAGCCTGTCCGAGCTTGGTGGCGTCAAGGAAGTTGTCGCGCGCATTGCGGGTGATGGCGTCTTTGCAAAGATGAAATACGAGAGCGGCGTTCACCGCGTGCAACGTGTGCCTGAAACGGAAAGTGGCGGGCGTATCCATACCTCTGCTGCGACTGTCGCCGTCCTGCCCGAGGCCGAAGATGTGGACGTGCAGATTTCCCCCAATGACATTCGCATTGATACGATGCGCGCCTCTGGGGCGGGTGGCCAGCACGTGAACACGACCGATAGTGCGGTGCGTATTACCCATATTCCGACGGGTATGATTGTTGTGAGTGCCGAGAAATCGCAACACCGCAACCGCGAGATCGCAATGCAGGTTCTGAAAACCCGTCTGTTTGACCTCGAGCGCCAGCGCGTTGAGGGCGAACGCTCTGCTGATCGCAAGGCGCAGGTCGGTTCAGGGGATCGCTCTGAACGCATTCGCACCTATAATTTTCCGCAGGGCCGCATGACGGATCACCGTATCAACCTGACGCTATATTCGCTGGGGCAGGTTATGGCTGGCGATTTGTCCGAAACGATTGCCGCATTGCAAGCAGATGCGCAGGCGACCCTATTGGCCGAGATGGGTGCATGACGACTGTCGGGACGGGGTCGGTGCTTGTTTTGAGCGCGACACGCCGTCTGACGGCGGCTGGGGTTCCTGACGCCGCGCGCGATGCCCGCAAGCTGTTTTCCCATGCAACGGGCACGGCAAGCAGTCGTCTGACGATAACCCTGCCTGAACCCGTTTGCGAGAAAGTTGCCGCCCGCTACGAGACCTTGATCCAACGCAGATTGGCCCGTGAACCTGTTTCGCATTTGATTGGATCGCGTGCGTTTTATGGCCGTGATTTTGAGGTGACGCCAGATGTGCTTGACCCTCGGCCTGATACCGAGACCTTGGTTGAGGTTGCCTTGCGCTCGAATTTCAAGCGGGTTGTTGATCTGGGAACGGGGTCGGGCTGTATCCTTGTGACATTGATGGCCGAAGTGCCAGAAGCGACGGGCATTGGTATTGACCTGAGCGAGGCGGCTCTCGCTGTGGCGCAGCGCAATGCGCAGGTGCACAATGTCGCGCGCCGCGTTGAATTTCGCGTCACAGACTGGCTTGAGGGGATCGACGGGCCGTTTGATCTGATTGTGTCCAATCCTCCCTATATCGCCCTTGATGAAATGGCGGGGTTGTCGCCCGAGGTGGTGCTTTGGGAGCCAGAGATGGCACTCACGGATGGTGCGGATGGCTTGACGCATTACCGCAGAATCATCGCGCAGGCCTTGCCGCTATTGCTCCCCAGTGGTCGCCTGATTTTTGAAATCGGGCCCACCCAAGGCGCAGCTGTCGCGCAATTGATGCGTGACGCCGGGCTGCGCCATGTGACGATTATCCCTGATTTAGATGGCCGTGACAGGGTTGTGAGCGCTCAAATGGTCGGATTTACGCCGCAAACCCGTGTTTAATCGCCAAAACGCCCGCTTTTTCGCAGTTAGGGCTTGCCCTGTGCGCACGCAAATTGGTATCCACTGCCCATCGGACGGGTGAAACATTGCGTTGCATCGTTCCCCCGATAGTCGCCAAAATATCGCAGGCCGCATTTGACCGCTGTTAGAGCGTGTCGTGGTCACCGCGCAAATCAAGAGCTTGACGAAAGACATTCATGAGATCATCGAAGTCACGGTCGCGGGGCAATAAGAACCGCAATACTCGCCCATCTGGCGGTAACATTATCAATCGCGTTTTTGATAGCTCTGGTCCTGATGGAAAAGTGCGCGGCACGCCCCAGCAGATCATCGAGAAATACAACCAGCTTCACCGAGATGCCGTGTTGTCGGGTGACCGCGTGGATGCAGAGAATTTTGCCCAGCATGCCGAGCACTACACACGGCTTTTGGCCGAGGCGACCCGTGAAGTGGAAGCCAAGCGCGAAGAGCAAGAGGCCCAGAACCGTGAACGCCAAGCCGAGCGTGACCGCGAGCGTCAGGAGCGCCTGAAAGCGCAAGAGGAGGCCGCGAACGACCCTGCGAACATGGAGCAGCCCCGCGAGCGTGACGAACCTTCGCACTTGGTTGAAACGCCTGAGGCCGCACAAGAAGTGCAGCCAAAGCCACGCAAACCCCGCCAGCGTAAACCCCGCCCACCCGCGGACCCCGCGCCAGAGGTTGCCGAGTAAGATTGAAGCCCTTCCTTTGTGAAGGGCTTTTTCATTTGTCAGGAGAGTATGTAATGAATTCGAAGTCGTTTTGGGATAAAGCCGCTGAAAAATATGCGACCCGTCCTGTGTCTAACGAGGCGGCCTATGCCGCGACATTGGATATCGCGCGCGGGTATTTTTCACCAGATGCGTCTTTGCTTGAATTGGGCTGTGGCACGGGGTCAACCGCTTTGCGCCTAGCCGATCATGCTGCAACGATTGTTGGCACGGATATTTCCCCCAAGATGGTCGAGATTGCGCAGTCCAAGGCAATGGCCGCGGGCGTGCAGAATGTGTCGTTTCGCGCGCTGCCTGCGCAGGCTGATGCGGGCGGTCCTTATGATGCCATCCTTGCGTTTAACCTGCTGCATTTGCTGGATAATGTGCCAGAGGTTCTGGCGCAGGCACACCGCATGCTGAAAAGTGGCGGCGTGCTTGTGACCAAGTCGGGTTGCCTTGGTGACGGAAAGACGCGGCTGCTATGGCTCCCGATTGCCTTGATGCGCCTGATTGGCAAAGCGCCTGATGTCGCGTTTATAAAGGCGGCTCAACTGGATCAGATGATGGTTGACGCGGGATTTGTCGTCGAGCGGGCTGAAATGCTTCCCGAGGGGAGCGTCAATCGCCTGATTGTTGCGCGCAAAATCTAGCCTTTAAGAGAGCGTGCGAGCGCGCAAAATTCCTCGAGCCCGACCTGTTCGGCCCGCTCTGTTGGTTTGATCCCAACTGCGTTCAGGTGATCTTCGATTGCGGGATCAACGGACTTGAGCGCAGAGCGCAGCATCTTGCGTCGCTGGTTGAACGCCGCTGCCACGACACGGTTAAGCGTGCCCGCATCCGCCTCGAAACGCGGGGCGGGCAAGGCCTTGAGGTGCACCACGGCAGACGACACTTTTGGCGGCGGCGAGAAGGCTTCTGGCGGGAGATCGAGCACAATCTTGGGGTCAGAACGCCACTGCGCCAAGAGGGCGAGGCGGCCATATGCCTTGGTGCCTGGCTTTGCGACGATACGCTGTGCAACCTCGCGCTGGAACATCAAGGTCAGGCTTTCCCAAAACGGTGGCCAAGTCGGGGGCGTGAGCCAACGCACAAGGAGTTCAGTGCCCACGTTATAAGGCAGGTTTGCCGCGACCTTGATCGGCGGCGTCAGGTGTTCAAGCGGGTTCACGTCAAGCGCATCGCCGTTGATTGCGTGCAGACGGTTCGGATACGCAGCCGCGATCTCGGCCATGATCGGCATGCAACGCGGGTCTTTCTCGATGGCGAGCACGCGTCGCGCCCCTTCTGACAAAAGCCCGCGCGTCAGCCCCCCCGGTCCCGGACCGATTTCAAGCACGTCAGCCCCGGTGAGATCACCCGCCATGCGCGCAATTTTGGCCGTCAGGTTCAGGTCGAGCAGGAAATTCTGGCCCAACGACTTTTTTGCGGCAAGCTCGTGGGTGGCGATGACGTCGCGCAGGGGGGGGAGATTGTCGATCACGCGGAGCTACCTCGTTTGATTGGGGTTAGGGTCGCTTATCAGGCTTCGCGTGCATCGGCCATAGTGGCGGCGGTGCGCAATGCGGCGATCATCGAGGTCGCATCCGCGATCCCCTTGCCTGCGATGTCAAAGGCTGTGCCGTGGTCGGGCGATGTGCGCACGAATGGCAGCCCGAGCGTCACGTTCACGCCGCCCGAGAAATCGAGCGTCTTGATCGGGATCAGGGCTTGATCATGATACATGCAAACGGCCACATCGTAGCGCGCTCGTGCGCCGCTATGAAACATCGTGTCGGCAGAGAGAGGCCCTGTGATATCAAGCCCTTGCGCGCGCAGGGCATTGAGCACGGGGGTGATCATTTCGATTTCTTCCATGCCCATTTTGCCATCTTCGCCCGCATGCGGGTTCAGGCCCGCCACGGCGATACGTGGTGAGGCAATGCCGAAATCGCGCCGCATGGCTGCGTGGGTGATCAGGAGGGTATCAGTCAGCTTGGCGGCGGTTAATTGCGTGCTGACCTGCGCGAGTGCGATATGGATGGTGACAGGCACGACGCGCAGCAGGTCGCTGGCGAGCATCATCACGACCTGTTCGGTCCCTGCGAGGGACGCGAGATATTCCGTATGACCCGGGTAGGCGAAGTTGGCGCCGTCGATCAGGGCAGCCTTGTGAATGGGGGCTGTGCAGATAGCGCGCGCCGCGCCACTTTGCACAAGGGATACGCCCTCTGCGATTGCGCCAATCACGCCGTTTGCATGGATCGGATCGGGGTGGCCTGCGCGGCTTGGTCCGCCAAAGTCGCGCGCAAGAACGGGCAGGGCGCCGCTTGCGACTATGGCCGCGTCTTCGGCCATGTCGACCTCTTGGAATTCTGCGCCATCGGGCAGATGTCGCGGGTCGCCAATCCACAGAAGTGGCATTTCGGTCGCAAGGGTTTGCCACGCCTTATAAGCGATTTCGGGGCCAATCCCTGCGGGTTCACCGCAGGAAATGACGATCGGTTTCGCGCGGCTCATCGTGTTGTGATTGTCGCCGCTGCGCGCAGGTCTTCTAAGAGCGCATTGGCAAAGCCCGCGAGCCGTTGGCTCCGCAACTGATTGCGCACGGCTTCCGGATCTGTGCCTTCGCTTGCGGGGTTTTCGCGCCCGCACAGCATCAGGAACATCAGCGTTTGCCCGTTGGCGCGCGTCAGGTTGTAAGAGATTTCGCCCGCGTCAAGGCGCGCGAGTTCAAGGGCCACGTCTTGGGGAATATCGGCAGGGGCCAGCGACTGACGTTCAAGCACCTCTGGCGCAAGGCCGCGTGCCTCGCCGTAGAGATCGTCACAGGTGTCAACGCTATCCGCGAGGTTTTGGGCCGCGCGAATGCCAACCTCTGTCGCGCCCCCAGCAAGGTAGAACGCCGCGTAATCGATTGAAGTTGGGGCAATTTTCGCCGCTGCGGTTTCGCGAATTGCGCGCAATTGGAAGAGTGCCACACCATTTGTGATCGGCAGTGGTGCGGTCACTTCGCCCGGTGACAGCCCCAAGATGACGCCGCGCAGTTGTGGCGGGTAATTGGTGATCGGCAGCCAGCCCAAGCGCCCACCGCTGCTGCGGCTTGGCAATGCGGAAACGCGCCGTGCTTGTGCCTCAAAGGCGGAGGTTGATGTCAGTTGGCTAATTCGTTGGGCAGTCGCCATTGCAGAGGCCGCCTTGGGCGGAGGCGCGGCGATAATGATTTCCGATAGCAAAACCTCGATCTGGCTGCCGCCAGCACCACCTTGCGCAATCGCGCGGTTCACTTCGGCATCGGAGATTTCAACGCGGCTGTTAAAGCGGGTGCGGATAAAGTCGCGCCAGCTCACACCACTTTTCACAAAATCGCGCAGAGTCTCTCGCTCGACCCCGTTGCTTTTGAGAACTTGCAAGAACTGGTCAAGGGACAGGTTCGCACGCCCTGCAAAGTCGCTCATGGCGCCTTCAAGGCTTTCGTCGGTGATTGTGAGGCCTGCGCGCGCCATTTCAGCGCTTTTCAGGCGGTCCTCAATCAGGCCGTCACGCGCCGCTTTTGTCAGGTCACCAGGTGTGCGAAAAACCTCGAGCATCCGCCGCCGCTGATCAATTTCGAACGCTGTGATGGCGCTGTCGTTGACGGTAATCACCGGCTGGAAGGCGTTTTGGGCCGTTGTTGTCGTGGCAAAAGTCATGCCAAACGCGACCAAGGCGCCGATCAATGGAAATACACGCATGTGTTGCCTCTTTCTCAGTCTATTCAATGTCATTGCGAACAAGCCGCCTTTGGTGCGGCGCCGCTGCGCCCTGCCGAAAATCCGTTTAGAGATACCGATACCCCATAGCTGGTCGATGGATCAACCGTCGTTGACGAAGTGTAGCGCCTTGCGATTGAAAGATCGACTTTCACGCATTCGTTTGTGTATTGCGCCCCGAGTGTGGCGCGTGCGGGGGTGTCATTGGCAAGGTCATAGCGCGTGCCAAGGTTGACCGACCAGCTCGGGTTGAGTTGGATGTTGGTATCCAAGGTGAATTCCGAGACCTCGTCAGGGCGGCTTTCGGTGGCGTCAGGCGCCTGCCAGATATAGGCGGCGGCAAGGTCGATCCAGTCATTGTCCCAGCTAAACCGCGTGGCCGCCCGCGTGAGATCAGCGTCATCGTCGAACAATGTGCGCCCATCGATCCTGAACCCGTCAGGTGAGGTGAACTGCCCTGCAAGCAGCCAGTCGGAGGTGACCCCGTCTAGACCAGAGGAGGCATTAAATGCGCCATCGTCACGATCACGATGCACCCGCCCGAAGGTAAGTGTCGAAGCGTTGCCGCCCGCACCAAGCCGTGTCCAGCGCAGACCAAAGGCCATGCGCGTCCCTGTCTCAACGGCGTCATCACCCGAAAACCGCGAGGTTGCCAGCAGGTTCGCCTGATCAAGCTCGGCGCGTGTGCTGTCCTCGTTTGGCGGGGTAATCCCGAAGCTGTCGGACCACGCGAGCGCGATTGTCGGTTCCAACAGATGCTGGGTTCCATTGGCCGCGCGCGCCGCAAGCGGGTAGCGCAGCGTGAACGCCAGATGCGGCACTGTGCGCACACCATTTTGTCCGTAGCTTGTATCATTTTCGATATTATAAAAATCGGACCGCAGGCCTGCCTGTGCCTTGACGACAAGCCCGCTCGCGGTGATCCAGTCGCGCGTCCATTCGCCTTGCACACCAAAGCGCGACACATCGCGGCCCGCGTCGCCGTCATCGGTACTATAGCGATAGGCCGTGTCGGCAGATGTCTTGAGGGTCAGCGCGCCGCCAGCTATGTCAGTCAGCCGCCGTTCATAGCTGATGTTGCCGACAATCGGGGGAAGGGACGCGTTTTCTTCGTCGTCCCGCAGCGTTTGATAATAGGTCAGGTCGATCTGTGTCAGGTCATAGTCGCGCACACGGATCACGCTGACGGAACTGTCGAGCCTGTCTTTCTCGGAATACCCGTAGTCGAGCAGATAGGCGCTATCGCTGACCGCCTCGATATCGAACCCGAGTTGGTAGTCATGGCCAAGATCAAATGTCCCTTCGGCGAAGAGATAGGAGCGGGGGGCTTGCACAAGTGTGTCATTGCTGATTGCGGCCCTGATCTCGATGTCACCTGTCAGGAAGGCTTGCCGATAGCGCGCCTCGAGTGTTGTCGTCTCCCGTGAGACATAGGGCGTTAGGCGCAGATCCCGACTGTCCCCCAGCGCGATAAAGTAGGGCAGTTTAAGGCCGACCCCGAGTTGATCGGTGTTCCTGAGTTGCGGGATCAGCAGCCCTGTCGCGCGGTCCAGTGTCGGATCGGGAAGCCGCATCTGCGGGAGCCAGAAAACCGGCGTGCCTCGGATCAAAAACTGTGTATTTGTGAAGTAGAGTTGGCGCGCTTCTTGGTCGTGCACCACTTTTTCGGCCCGTATCTGCCAGAGCGGTGCGCGCGTTCCGCAAACTTGGCAGGAGGTGACGGCGACCTTGTAGAGTTGAGAATAACGCCCTTCGGCCCGATCAATCTGGTTGGCGGCAAGTTGCAGTTGTTGGTCGAGCACAAGGCGCGCGCCTTGCAAGATGCCATTTTCGAGTTTGGGATCAAGGCTGGCTTGGTCGGCTGTGAGCAGGGTTCCGTCAGCCGATTGAATGAAAATCGGCCCCGAAATGGCAAGCCGGTCGGTGGACTGGTCAAACACGATCCGCGCCGCCGATAGCCGCGTGCCGTCATAGAACACCTCGATGTTGCCTGACGCGACAAGTTGGTCCCCGCCGACAATCGCGACATCATCGGCCACAAGTGTCGCCGCGCCCTGTGCGTGCAACGTGACGGGTAGCAAAAGGAATAGAACCAGCAGAAAGCGCATTAGCCGTCCTCGTTGTGAAGCAGGAAACCGAGCGATAGCCCGATGGCGGCCAAGGGGGGCGCCCATGCGGCTAGCACCGCGGGGAGTTGTCCGTTCTCGCCCAGCACTTGTGCGAAGTTGCGCAGGAAGTAGATCGAGAACGAGAGCAGGATTGCGTAGAGCACCATGAGCCCTGTGCGTCCGCCGCGCTGGTGGCGCAGGGTGAAGCTTGCCCCGATCATCACCATCGCCACGAGGAAGACAGGTAAGGCGAGTTCCATCTGGAACCAGACTTCGTGGCGCTGCGCCGAGAAGCCCGCAGTGCGCAACCGCTTGATAAACGCGGGCAAATCCCAGATCGGGATCGACGACGGCGTGCCAAAGCTATCGCGGATTTCGGTCGCCGTCAGCGTGGATGGAATGGTCAGGGTGTCATGCGTGGTGGCACTCGCCTCTGCGTTTGCCGCGCCGTCCAGTGGCCAGCTTTTGACCCCGGACGCGAGCCATTCACCGTCTTTGAGTTCGGCGCGCGCCGCCGCGATCCGCCGCACGGGGCCACGGTCGGTAGCAAAGGTCAGGAAGGTCACATCAGAGATGACCGTGCCGTCGAGATTGGCGTTTGCGGCGCGGATGACTGTCTGGCGCTCGGCGTTGCCTTGCCGCAGCCAAAGACCGGATTCCCCCAGCGAGAGCACGGAGCTTTCGCCAAGGAGAGCATCGCTGCGCTCTTCGTATTGCTTGGACGTGGCGGCGACAATCGGGTTCATGACCCCGACCGCAAGCACCCCGAACAGCAGTGCCACAACCAGCGGTGACACAAGTGCCAAGAGCGCTGACCGCCCCGCCGCCCGTGTGACAACCATTTCCGAGGATCGCGCCAACCCCAAAAACAGCGCAATCGTGGCAAGGATCATGATGAGCGGCAGGATGTCATACATGCCAGTCGGCACTTTGAGCAGTGTGAGCGTGATGACGTCGCTAAACGAGGCCTCGACGCTGCCCAGTCTGCGTAATTGTTCCACCACTTCGATGAAAGCCAGAATGACGAAAAACACAAAGAACACGCCCAAAAGCGTCTTGGCAAACCGATAGGCAAAGTAGCGGTGAAGTATCATGCGCTGACCCCGTTTTGCGGTTTGCGTTTGAACAGGTAGGGGCGCGTTGACACGAAAAGTAGCACCCAAACCAGCGCCAAGCCGATGACCGTGGGCAGATAGGCCGCGAACCACAGGGCAGGGTTGCCGCGTGCGATATTGAGCCCAATCGTTTCCATCGCCTTCACGAGGATAATCAGCACGATGGCGCCGACGATCTGACGCCAGACCCCGAAACGGCTGAACCCGCCAACCATCAGGGAGGCGAACCCGACGAGTGCCCCGACAACCGCGAGCAGGGACTGTGCGAACCTGTCATTGGCGCGGGCTATCAGTTTGCCGCGCGTTTCGCCCGTTTCGGTCTGGATCGCTTGTGTGGCGCGCAAGAGTTCGAATGTGCTGAGTTCCGAGGCCCGCCGTCCTGTGCGTGGTGCAACTTGCAAGAAATCCCCGATATTATAAGCGAAATCATCAAATGTGGTGGTGAAAAGCTTGTTGTCGGAGGTCCGCAGTGTTTGCGCAAGCCCGTTGATCATCACGAGTTGGGCGTCATTTTCGGTTTTGACAATATAGGCTTGGGCCGCTGTATAGGTGATCTGGCTTTCCGGATCGCGCAGGTCGGTCAGAAAGATATCGTGCAACTCGCCAGCACCTGTGACCTCGCGAATGTAGAAGGTCACGCCCGGCGCAGGCTCGATAAAGCGCCCTTCGGTCAAAAGCCGCGCAGTCATGTTTTGGGATATCTCGACGCGGCGCACATCAAGACGCGCGGTGGAGAGTGGCAGCAGATAATGCGTCAGCGCCGACATCAAAAGCATCACGATCAGGCCAAAGTAGAGCACGGGGCGCGCAAGCCGGAATGCCGAGTAGCCCGTCGCCTGCACCGCGACCATCTCGGATTCAGATGTCATCCGGTTGGTCACATAGACCGCCGCCGCAAATGAAGCCAGTGGCAGGGCCAGCTTGATCACCGCAGGCAGCGACAGGGCGGTAAATTCGAGGAATACCGCCGCCGACTGGCCGTTCGCGATCAACTGGTCAAACAGCACGACCGCTCGATTGATCCAGTAGACCATCACGAGCACGAGGCTGAAGAATCCGAAAAGGACCATCAACTGTGACAGCATGTAACGGTCAAACCGTGCCAATTGGCGCATCCCCCAGATGAAAGCCCTAGATATTGTGCCTAAACTAGCCGAAGTCCGTGGTGGACAAAACCGCTATCTGGTCATTTTTGTGCCCTCAAGCTAGGTATTGCCCAAACCATGAAAATAAGGATGCTTTGACCATGACCGAACTTGCACAAATGACCTACAAAGAGGTTGCTTTGGATGATGTTGCTGCGATTGAAGGGCTGGTCGCGGTTTTCGTTGGTGGTGACGGCAAAATGGATGCCTGCGCGCGCAAGGTGAACGGCTTGAGTCGCAAGGCTGTGGCCCGCTTGGTCAGCTCGCCCGCCTTTGAAGCGATGCCAAATGCCACGGCTGTGCGCCTTGCATTCCCACAGGGGTTGGCCGCTGAGGGCATCGTTGTGGTCAAGCTGGATCGGCGGCCCTCGCAAGAGGATGCACGCGCGGCTGGTGCGGCGCTTGCCAAAGAGAAGGGTCCTGCAAATCTCACTGTTCTCGCGGGCAATTTGGGTCGCATCGCTGATGTGGCTTTGGGTGTGGCGTTGCGTGATTATGACTTTAACGCGCATAAAACCGCCCCGAAAAAGGGCCGTGGTGATGTGGCATTTATGGTGTCCAAGCCTGACGAGATAGACACCACTGCCATCCATGCGATTGCGCAGGGCGTGTTCTTTACCCGTGATTTGACGAACGAGCCTGCCAATGTGCTAACGACGATCGCATTTGCGGATCGTCTGGCAGAGTTGCAATCGCTGGGCATGAAGGTCGAGGTTCTGGAAGAGGCCGAACTGGAAGCGCTTGGTATGGGTGCGCTTTTGTGTGTGGGCCAAGGGTCCGTCAGCCCGTCGAAGGTCGTTGTGATGCAATGGAACGGCGGCGGCGATGAAGCGCCGTTTGCTCTTGTCGGGAAGGGCGTCGTGTTTGACACGGGCGGCATTAGCCTCAAGCCCGCGCTTGGCATGGAAGACATGACGATGGATATGGGCGGCGCTGGTGTGGTGTCGGGCGTGATGAAAACGCTGGCGTTGCGCAAAGCCAAGGCCAATGTCGTCGGCGTTGTTGGCATCGTCGAGAATATGCCGTCTGGTAATGCGGTGCGCCCGGGCGATGTTGTGACCTCGATGAAGGGTGACAAGATCGAGGTGGTCAACACGGACGCCGAAGGGCGCTTGGTGTTGGCGGATGTGCTTTGGTATACGCAGGACCGTTTCAAGCCTGTGGGCATGATCAACCTTGCGACCTTGACGGGGGCGATTGTGATCGCGCTTGGCCACGAGAACGCGGGTGTTTTCTCGAACTCCGATCCCTTGAGCGGCGCGTTTCTGAAAGCGGCAGGCCTAGAGGGCGAAGGCGCGTGGCGCATGCCGATTTCCAAGGCGTATGACAAGCTGATTGATTGCCCGATTGCCGATATGAAAAACACTGGCGGTCGCCCTGCAGGGTCGATCACCGCCGCCCAGTTCCTTGCGCGGTTTGTGAAGGATGAGACCCCATGGGCGCATCTGGATATTGCAGGGGTTGCATCGGTCAGCAAACCCACGACACTGTCGCCGGCGGGCGCTACGGGCTGGGGCGTTATGGCACTAAATCGTTTTATATCAGATAATTACGAGGCATAAGTGGGCGCTGTTTACTTTTACCACCTGACGGATACGCCGCTAGAACAGACCTTGCCCATGTTGGTGGGCAAGGCCCGTGGTGCTGGTTGGCGGGTTCTGGTGCGGGGCCGCGGCGAAGCCCTATTGAACCGTCTCGACGAAGCGTTATGGGCAGGGCAGCCGACCTCGTTTCTGCCACATGGAATGGCTGGCGGCGCACATGACGCCTTGCAGCCCGTTTTGCTGGGCATTGATACCAAGCCCGAGGGGTTCGCGTGTCTGATGAGCGTTGATGGTGCGGGTTTGACTGCGCAAGAGGTCACGCAGGCGGATCGGTCATGCATCCTGTTTGATGGCTATGACGAGGCGGCGCTGAACCATGCGCGCGGCCAATGGAAAATGCTGGCCGATGCGGGCTGTCAGGCCCAATATTGGGCGCAAGTTGACGGATCTTGGGTGAAGAAGGCCGAAAGCGGCGCGCCTTAAAAGGCAAAGTCCGGATTGAAGTCTTCGGGCAATTCCGTTGGTGATGGTGCGCAAGCTGTGAGCGCCAAGATGCTTAGAACAATCAGGAATTTCATGGTGGGCTCCTAGCGGGTCAGGATCAATTCGTTGTCTTTGATTGTGATACTGTCAAACTTTCCCAAATAGGTCATGCCCAAAAGGGAGCCAAACATCTCGCCGTCATTGACCACGGCGCGCACTTGTTCGTCGCGAATTTCGCCCAAGACCACGCTATCAAGGCGCACGGGTGCTGTGCGCACCGCACCATTCGCGGTGTTGGCAGTGCCGAGGTAGGCGAGGCTCGCGGGGTCAAGACCCACGGTTTTTGCGTCTTCGCGGCTTAGCACCACTTGTGATGCGCCGGTGTCGATCACGAATTCGATCGGCTTGCCGTTCACTTGCAGGGTCATGTAGTAATGCCCGTCGCGCGCCTTTGGCAGCACAATCGTTGTGTCGTTCACAAAGGACTGCTGTGGCGTCAGGGTGTTCTTGATCTCGGGCCAGATCCCGATGACGGCGACCGCCCCCATAAAGATGAGCACCCATATCCCTGCCTGTTGCAAGGTTTTGCCCAGATTGGTCCGACTGGCAACGATATAGGACAGCGATAGCGCGCCGCCCAAGAGGCCAAGATAGATCAGGTTTGCTGTGTCATCTGCATTCATTGCATAGATATAGGGGCTATGCGCCGATTCCAAAAGACTGCGCGATGCCATCGAGGATAAACTGGATCGCAAGCGCGGCGAGCAACATGCCCAGAACACGGGTCACGATGTTGATCCCTGTTTTCCCGAGGATACGGTCAAGCGGCGTTGCGACCAGCAACGACAGGAACACCGAAACGAGGACCGCGGCCATAACACCTGCAATTGCCGCGAAATCCCATGCTGAGGATGCCTGACCTGCGAGCAGGATGATGGTTGTGATCGCGCCCGGACCGACGATCAGCGGAAGAGCGAGCGGAAAGACGGACGGATCGTCAAGGTGCTCGGCCTGACCTTCGGCGGCATTGTCTTCACGCCGCGCCTGCCGTTTCTGAAACAGCATTTCGAGCGCAGTGAGGAACAACAGGACCCCGCCAGCGATGCGGAAGGCAGGCATCGTGATGCCGACAAAGCCCAAAAGCGCCTCGCCCAGAAAGAGGAACGCCAGCATCAAGGCGCCCGCGATGATACATGCGCGCAAGGCCACGGCACGGCGCTGTGCTGCGTTCATACCTTGGGTTAATGCGACGAAAAGCGGCGCAAGACCCGGTGGATCGATGATGATGAACAGCGTTGTAAAGGCCGCGATAAGGGCAGGTAGCTCGGTCATTTCTTGGAGGCTTTCTGTGCCTTCTCGAGTTTTTCGAGCGATTGCATCCACATGGCTTCGGCCCGTTCAAGGCCCGTCATCACTTCTACGTATTTCTTGTTCCACGTTGCCAATTCGCCCGCCTTTCCATCCTCGTAAAGGGCGGGGTCTGCGAGTTTCTTGGCAAGTTTGTCGCGCATCTCGTTGATTTTATTGACACGTTCCTCGGATTTCTTTGCATCCGCCCGCATGGCCTGAATTTGCTCGCGACTAAAGGTTTCGACCTTTGGTGCAGCTTTCTCTTTTGCCTTGCCCTTGTCTTTGCCCATCGGCTTGTCAGGGGTGAGCAACATCTTGCGGTAGGCTTCAAGGTCGTCCTCGTAAGGGGTCACGTGGCCGTCTTTGACCAGCCAGAGCCTGTCGGCAACCATCGACAACAGGTGCATGTCGTGGCTGACAAGGATCACGGCGCCCGAATAGGCCGTAAGCGCGTCAACAAGTGCCTCACGGGACTCGATGTCGAGGTGGTTTGTCGGCTCGTCGAGGATCAAGAGGTGCGGCGCGGGCAGGGTGGCCAGCAAGAGCGAAAGTCGCGCCTTTTGTCCACCAGAGAGGCGACCCACTTCGGTATCGGCCTGATCCGCACCAAGGCCAAAGCCTGCAAGACGGGCGCGCAGTTTCGCCTGTCCTTCGTGGGCGCGTTCGCGCATCAGGTGATCAAGCGGGGTCTCATCGACGTAAAGTTCGTCCACTTGGTGCTGGGCAAAGAAACCGATGCGCAACTTGTTGGATGTAACCATGTTGCCGCTGGCGATTTGCAGACGATCCGAGAGCATTTTGGACAGCGTAGACTTGCCCTCGCCGTTACGCCCCAAAAGCGCAATGCGGTCGTCTTGGTCGATGCGCAGGTTCAGATCGCGCAAGATGATAGTTTCGCCGTAACCCACAGAGGCGCCCTCGGTCGCGATGATCGGCGGGCTAAGTTCTTCGGGCTTGGGGAAGGTGAAAACCGTGCGTGCCACATCTTCGGGCGCGCGGATTGTTTCCATCTTTTCCAAGGCTTTTACGCGAGACTGCGCTTGCTTGGCTTTGGAGGCTTTGGCTTTGAAGCGGTCAACAAAAGCTTGCAGGTGTTCGCGTTTTGCGTCCTGCTTCTTGGCGGCTGACGCCATGAGCGCACGTTTTTGGGCGCGCTGCTTGGCGAACATGTCATACGTGCCTGTATAGTAGATCAGCCCCTTGTCCTCGAGGTGCAAAATGCCCCCCACGGAGCGGTTGAGCAGTTCGCGGTCGTGCGACACGATCAGGACAGTATGCGGGTATTTGACGAGGTAGGCTTCGAGCCAGAGCGCGCCTTCAAGGTCGAGGTAGTTTGTCGGTTCGTCGAGCAGCAAAAGGTCGGGTTCCGAGAACAAAACCGCCGCCAAGGCCACACGCATGCGCCAGCCTCCAGAGAAGGCGGAGCAGGGTTGCAGCTGCTCTTCATGGGTGAACCCGAGGCCGCGCAGAATGGAGGCCGCGCGCGCCTCTGCGGACCACGCGTCGATGTCGGTGAGGCGTGTTTGCACCTCGGCAATGCGGTTGGGGTCGGTCGCGGTTTCCGCTTCGGCCATTAATGCCTCGCGTTCAACATCCGCGCGCAGCACCGTGTTGATCAACGAGACCTCGTTGCCGGGAACCTCTTGGGACACGCCGCCGATTTTCCACCCTGTCGGGATGTTGACCACGCCCGTGTCGAGCACCATCTCGCCGCGGATGATTTTGAACAGCGTCGTTTTGCCAGACCCGTTGCGGCCCACCAAACCGACCTTGTGGCCAGTCGGGATTGTGACGGATGCATTCTCGACCAAGGTGCGGCCAGCGACGGAATATGTGATGTCAGATATTTTAAGCATGAGGGGGCTTTGCCTGATGTAGCGCTTGGCGTCAATCACAGCTTTTCAAGTCGCTTACGCCGTGGTAGTGCGCGGCCATCAATTCAAACGGGGATTTTCCCCGAACATCAGCAAAAGAGGCCCATCATGGCAATTCAACGCACTTTCTCTATCATCAAGCCAGACGCAACAAAGCGTAACCTGACAGGCGCAATCGCTGCGAAATTCGAAGCAGCTGGCCTGCGCATCGTTGCGTCCAAGCGTATTCAGCTGTCATTGGCCCAAGCGCAGACATTTTACGGTGTTCACGCCGAGCGTCCGTTCTTTGGCGAGCTTTGCGAATTCATGATCTCCGAGCCAATCGTGGTTCAGGTTCTTGAAGGCGAAGACGCGATTGCAAAGAACCGCGAAGTTATGGGCGCAACGAACCCAGCAGACGCGGCTGAAGGCACAATCCGCAAGGAATTCGCTTTGTCTATCGGTGAGAACTCTGTTCACGGGTCCGATGCGCCAGAAACAGCAGCAGAAGAAATCGCGTTCTTCTTCTCCGGTCTTGAACTGGTTGGCTAAATCGCCCTGCGAATGATTGGAAAGGCCGCCCCATTGCTGGGCGGCCTTTTTTCGTTAAGCGCGCTGCGGTTCGCGCGCGATTATATACACGGCATGCACGATGCCCGGAATATAGCCGAGGATCGTCAGGATGATGTTAAACCAGAAGTGTTTGCCAAGCCCGACCTGCAAGAAAACCCCAAGAGGCGGCAAAATGACGGCGATGATGATCCGCAAAAGATCCATAAGACAGTTCCTTTCGTTGTTGGGATACCAACGCGGACGGATCGGAATCGTTCCGTTGTCTTAGGTGATTTCAATCATTTGCGGTTTTGCGTGGACTTCTTTCGCTGCATGGGCGGTCTTGTTCAGGTTCCGCTCGAGGGCCGCAACATTACGGATGTTGGCGTTGTAGACCATATCAAAGATGTCGCCCGCAATTGGAATGGAGCCGACGACAAAGTCGACAGTGGTGTTCATTATCATGTAGGCGAGTGCGCCACGTGTCGCGCCCATCTCTTTTGCCTTCCAGATTATCCAGACGGACGGGGCGAGGGCGGCCATGTCACCGACGATAGGCACAACGCCAAGGATGTTATCCAACCCAACGGTCACGTTGGTGCGGGGGATGCGGAAAAGGGCGTCCATGTTTGCCGCCGTTTTGCGCAGGCGGTTCATCTCGAATGTAATGTCTTGTTCTATTGTCATGAGGCGACAGTAGCGCATTTTCGACACAATGTAAATGGCATTTACATTAGCGTGTCGCGATGACGCCAATCCGGTCGAGGAACGTCTCGAGTTCGGATCTGTCCTGATCAAATGCTGCGGTTTTCAACGCGTCAAAACGCTCTCTAAGTTGTTGCTTTTCCTCACCTTTGCAGTCGTTCCATGGTCTGCCTTGCAGGGCCATATGCAGGACGTAATACATAATGAAATGGGGGCGATTGCCCGCCTTGAGGAGCCGCTTATAGGCTTCATCTGCGCCCAACGACGTGAGCTCTGCGGCGGTTGTGATCCCAACGGCCAAGAGCGCCTTTTCTTGCGCGGGGCCAATATTGCGGATTGTGGTTAGATCGCTCATGCACCCTTAGTAGGCGTTGCGCATAAAAAGGGCCAGTGGGCGACATCAATCATCGGGGAGGTGCAATGATATCCGTGCTCAACTGGCCGAATTTGTGATCGTCAGATGCTTGCGTAATCAGTAAAAACCGGCGCGGGCTTTGGAGTGGAACCCTGTGCAACAGTCGGCGCGGGGCGCGGCTGCGGTGCTGGTTTTTGACTGATGGGCTTGGCTTGTGCCATTGCTCTCATCCTTTTGTTGCCTCAAATTACGGTTTCCCGTGCGCCTCTTGATCGGGCGATAATTCACCCTTGCAGATGAATTTGCCGATCAAGAGGCGACAATGTGGCGGGAATGTGGCGGTATTTACCGCTTTGGGCCGCCACGCTTTGGTGCGCCTTTGCGCGGTGAGGCCTTGCCACCTGGCGGCACGAACCGCTTGGAGGTGTCGTTTGCCTTCGGCTTTGGCTTGCCGCCAGATGGGCCGTCCGACTTGCCTTTATAGCCGTCAGATTTCCCTTTGTAGCCGTCGCCTTTGCCCTTGCCCTTGTAAGCTGGCTTGCCGCCGTCAGATTTGCCCTTGTAGGCAGGGCGGCTGTCGTCGTCGCGGGCCTTGTAGGGCTTCTTGATCGGCGTGACTGCGCCGTCGTGATCGCGCCGCTCGGGCTTTGCGAAATTGGACTTTTTGTGACGTGGCTTTGCGGCGCGGCGGTCATCACCTGCGCCAGTCGTCGGCTGGATCGCAGCCACTTCGGCCTGCGCAGAGGGCGGCGGTGTCGAGGTGTCGCGCGGTTTGCGCGCTGGCCGCTCGCCGCGTGGCTTGTCATCATAGTCACGCTTGGTTTTACGCGGCCCGCGTTCGCCAAGTTGCGGCGGCCCTGACAGGGCGGTCATTTTCGCTTGATTTTCCAAGGACATGTCGCCGCCAACAGCCTTGAGGAAGCCAGCAACCGCAGGTTCGGAAATCTCGACATATGTCTCGTTCGGCTGGATGCGGATGGCGCCGATCTCGTTCTTGGTGATGTTGCCTGCTTTGCAGATCATTGGCAGCAACCAGCGTGCTTCTGCCTTGCCTTCGCGGCCCACGTCGATTGAGAACCACTTGGACGGGCCGAACTCCTTGCGCTCTTTTGGCGAGCGGTCGGGGCGATCGGGACGGTCGCCGCGCTGCGGGCCGTCTTTGTATTCGGACAAGACTTCTGGCGCGGATTGCTTGCCTGCGAACAGACGCAGATATGCGGCAGCGATGGTTTCAGGTGCGTGCAGCTCAAGGAGCTTGCCTGCAAATGCGGTCTCTTCTTCGTTGAAAGTCTCGGACCAGATCGGATCTTCAAGCAAACGCTCGCGGTCGCGCTGGATCACCTCTTCAGCGGTGGGCGGTGTGCCCCAAGTCGCGTTCAACTTGCCCCATGTCAGCAGGTTCTGGCCGCGCCGTTTCATCTTTGCAGGCACGATCATTGCAGAAACGCCTTTGCGACCCGCGCGACCTGTTCGGCCAGATCGGTGTAGCAGGGTTTCGGCATTTGTTGGCAGTTCGGCGTGGATCACCAGCTCGAGGTTTGGCAAGTCGATCCCGCGCGCGGCAACATCGGTTGCAACACAGACGCGGGCGCGCCCGTCACGCATCGCCTGAAGGGCATGGGAGCGTTCTTGTTGGGACAACTCGCCAGAAAGCGCCACGACAGCAAATCCGCGGTTGGAAAGCCGTGTGGTCAGGCGGGTCACCATCGCGCGTGTGTTTGCAAATACAATCGCGTTTGGCGCATCGTAGAACCGCAACAGGTTGATGATTGCACTGTCGGTGTCATGGTTTGCAACGCTCAGGGCGCGGTATTCGATGTCGCTATGCTGGCTCTCTTTGGTGACTGTTGTCACGCGCACGGCGTCTTTCTGGTAAGACTTGGCGAGCTTGGCGATAGCGGCTGGCACTGTCGCCGAGAACATCAATGTGCGCCGCGTTTCAGGCGCTTCACCAAGGATGAACTCAAGGTCTTCGCGGAACCCGAGGTCGAGCATTTCGTCGGCTTCATCCAGCACGATTGCGCGGATTTCAGACATGTCCATGCTGCCACGCATGACGTGGTCTTTCAGACGGCCAGGGGTCGCAACAACCACATGCGCGCCGCGTTCAAGTGCACGGCGCTCGTCGCGCATATCCATGCCGCCCACGCAAGACGCCATCACAACACCAGCAGGCCCGTAAAGCCACTGCAATTCGCGCTTCACTTGTAGGGCGAGTTCGCGTGTCGGCGCGATCACAAGGGCGAGGGGGCGCGCGGCGGGGCCAAACGTGCCGTCTTCGGTCAGGATTGTCGGGCCAATCGCAAGGCCGAAGCCCACAGTTTTACCAGAGCCGGTTTGCGCCGAGACCAGCAGGTCTTTGCCTTCAAACGCGGGGTTTGTCACTTCGTCTTGAACGGGTGTCAGGGTCTCATAGCCCTGTTTTGCCAATGCATCGGCAAGGGTCGGAATCATAGGTTTCATAATCAGCTTTCGGACGGATACTTCAAATTTGCGCCCCAAGTGCAGTCCCGCAGTTGGGTTCCATAAACAGGCGCTCACTTGCATCCATCGTCAAGTCTTTGGCCCGTGCGCGGGCACTAACACGTTTCCGCGGGCTGTCAAACAGGGATGCAGGGGGAAACCGCCGATTGTGGGTTATGCGTGACGGCGTGTCGCCCAACCGCGATAGCAAAGCAGCCCCAGCAGCAGTAAGGTCAGCGGAAGCAGAAACGCTTGCGCGGGGATGCCGCCTGTCGCAATTTCGGTCGTTTCACCAACATCCGTTTCCAATTCGGCCAGATAAGCGCCGAAAAACAGAAACATATCCCAGAGCGCATGGAGCGCGATGGCCCACCAGATCGAGTTGGTTTGCAGCATGATCGCGCAGAACAGCACCCCGAGCGCAAAGGCGTTGAGCGACTGAAAGAGCGTGGCGTCAATTGCCTGACCAGCCGCGACATTTTGCATATGAAAGATGCCAAAAACGGCCGAAGACACGATCATCGCCCAAAACGGTGGCAGATATTGCCGCAGCCCGTGAAAAAGCGTGCCGCGATAGAGCGTTTCCTCAAACACGCCAACCGCGATGGAAAAGAGCAGGAGTTGCAGCAACACCAAGCCCCTGTCAGGCGCAGTACCATCCGTGAGGATCAGGGTAGCCGTCGAGAGCGCTATGAATGCCAGCACCCCGTTGAGCGGCAACGCCCATTTCAATCCGGCAGGGTCGGGGGCTGTTGTCAGGCGGCAGGCCTTGCCCCAGCCGATCACCCCGATGATGACAAGCATGATCGTGGCGGCGATGGCTTCGAGTGTGAGGCTGCTGACGATATAGTCGATGCTTGGCTGTCCTGACGCATCGGTCGCGTCAAAAACACCGTAAGTGGCGAGCGACCACGCAAACAGGCCAAGGATGGAAAGTTGCAAGGCGACAGCGACCCGTAACGGGTAGCGTGCGGCGGCGTTTTGCAGGGGCGCTATCAGGCCCATATCTAGCGCGCCTGTTGGTCGAACCATGCGTCGATGCGCAGCTTGATCGCGTCCCAGAGCGCAGGTGCGCCGCGCTTGACCTTGCTTGCCACGCGGTGTTCAAGCTGGGCGCGCGTGACCTCGTATTCAAGCCAGCTTGCGCCGCCAGATTCGAGGTTTGAAACGACTGGCTGCACGCGGTCCAAAGATTTTGCGAAGATGGCATCGTCTGTTGTTGCCGCTTCAAATTCATCCCATAGCGCGCGCAACTCTGCGGACTGATCGGCTGGCAATAGGCCAAAAATGCGGTCTGCGGCGGCCTGTTCTGCGGCAATTTGGGCTGCTTCGTCGCGCGCTGCTGTTGAGTGGATCGGAACATCGCCCGCGTCTATCTCGACAAGGTCGTGAAGCAATAGCATTTTGATGACACGGTCGACATTCACAGGCTTGAT
Organism: uncultured Loktanella sp.; assembly: GCA_937132065.1. Lineage (GTDB taxonomy): Bacteria > Pseudomonadota > Alphaproteobacteria > Rhodobacterales > Rhodobacteraceae > Yoonia. The sequence continues at coordinate 62,983 of CAKZNT010000037.1, read as the reverse complement.
CGCATGCTCGGCCATGATCAGCGCATATAGTGCGATATGCCAGCTATGTTCGCCCGAGTTTTCGCGCCGTGATCCATCGTGCAAGGTTGTGCCGCGCGTCACCGACTTGAGCTTGTCCGCTTCGATAAGGAAGCCGAGTTGCTGGTCAATGCGCGACATGTGCCTCCTTACCCCGCGCGTTTGGCCGCAGATGCGGCCAGAAGCTCGTGGGCGCGGGCCTCTGCGCGGCGCACGCGCACCGCGGTGAGGTAGGCCTCTTGCAAGGTTTGGGATGATGCACCCAACACCTCGCCAATTGCGGCGACGATTTTCTCGTCGCCAGATGCGGCCTGTTCGGCAAGCGCGAGGTCGGCAAGTTCGTTTGCCGCATTGAGTGTATAGTCAGACATTTTAGCGTGTGTTCTCTGTGAGGCGGCGACGGACGTAGGATTTCACTGTGCCGATCATCGGGTCCATATGCGGATCTTCAAAGAAGTGGCCAGCCCCTTCCATTTCGTCGTGCGTGATGGTGATCCCCTTTTGCTCGTGCAGCTTGTTCACAAGCGTCACGGTATCAGCGGGCGGGGCCACGCGGTCGTTTGACCCGTTCATGATCAGGCCAGATGCAGGGCAGGGCGCAAGGAAGCTGAAGTCATACATGTTTGCAGGTGGCGAAACAGAGATGAAGCCCGTGATTTCGGGACGGCGCATCAAAAGCTGCATGCCAATCCACGCGCCAAACGAGAAGCCAGCGACCCAGCAATGCTTGGCGTTGTTGTTCATTGACTGGAGGTAGTCGAGCGCCGAAGCCGCATCAGACAATTCGCCAACGCCTTGATCGTATTCACCTTGCGAGCGGCCAACGCCACGGAAGTTGAACCGCAGCACAGTGAAGCCCATGTTATAAAACGCGTAATGCAGGTTATAAACGACACGGTTGTTCATCGTCCCGCCAAATTGCGGATGCGGGTGCAACACGATTGCGATCGGCGCATCGCGGTCCTTTTGCGGGTGATAACGACCTTCAAGGCGGCCTTCTGGACCAGGGAAAATGACTTCGGGCATGATAACGGCCTTCTTTAAGCTTTGTGCTGATTGCTATTCTTGACGAAAACGCTCAGGCACTTTAGAAAGATTCTAAACACGCGGCTGATCCACATGTCTGGGGGTTGCCTTGCACCTAATGAGGCAGGGCGCTGACGTCAATGAAATTGCGCTTTTGCACCTGTTTGAGGGGGCCGATACGATGAAACTGAGCACAAAGGGCCGTTATGCGATGGTCGCTCTCGCTGACTTGGCGCTTCAGCCTGCTGGCAGCTTGGTCAATCTTACCGAGATATCAAAGCGTCAGGACGTGTCTCTTGCCTATCTTGAGCAGTTGTTTGTCAAATTGCGCCGCGCCGAACTTGTTGAGTCTGTGCGCGGTCCGGGGGGTGGGTATCGTCTTGCGCGCGCGCCCTCGGATATTCGTGTTGCCGAAATTCTGGGTGCTGTCGACGAGACCGTGAGCGCGATGCACAAGGGTGCTGGCGCGTCTGGCGGGGCGTCTGGCAGTCGCGCGCAGTCACTGACCAATCGCCTTTGGGAAGGGTTGTCGGCCAACGTCTATGTATTTTTGCATCAGACGCGGCTGTCGGATGTTGTGTCCAATGACATGGCCCCGTGCCCTGCGGTTCCTGCATTGTTTGAGGTGATCGACGAAGAATGAGCCGCGTTTATCTGGATCAGAATGCGACGACCCCGCTGCGGGCAGAGGCGCGCGCCGCGATGATTGCGGCGATGGATGTCACGGGCAACCCGTCGTCCGTGCATGCCGAGGGGCGTGCGGCCAAGGGGATCGTTGAAACCGCGCGGGCGCAGATCGCAGAGGCTGTTGGCGCATCTGGTGCGGATATCGTTTTTGTGTCGGGCGCGACCGAGGCGGCGGCGCTGTGCCTTGCGGGCCGTGATTTGCAAGCTTCAGGGCTAGAGCACGCGGCTGTTGCGGCATGGGTGACCCCGAGCCTGTCGGTTGTGAACGGGCAGGTGGCTGTGAGTGACCCCGCGATGTCGGTTGTGCAGCTTGCCAACTCTGAAACGGGGCTGGTGCAGGCATTGCCGCAAGGACTGGCCGTCAGTGACCTTACGCAGGGGTTCGGCAAAGTGCCTTTTTCTTATGCTTGGTCTGGCGTCGAGATGGTATTTTTATCGGCCCATAAATTTGGTGGCCCCAAGGGCATCGGCGCGTTGATCATGCCTGCGGGCACTGACCTTGCTGCGCAGATCAAGGGCGGTGGCCAAGAGATGGGGCGCAGGTCGGGCACGGAAAATGTCGCCGCAATTGCGGGATTTGGGGCCGCAGCGGTCGCCGCACAGCAAGATTTAGCAGATGGTCGTTGGGATCGGGTTGCGCAACTTAGAATAATTCTAGAGAAGGCCATTGAGAATTCTGCCCCGCAGACTATTTTTGTCGGGAATGATTTGAACCGATTGCCGAACACGAGCTGCTTTATTGCAAAAGGCTGGAAAGGCGAGACCCAAGTGATGGCGCTTGATCTTGCAGGCTTTGCGATCTCGGCAGGCTCGGCCTGTTCAAGCGGCAAGGTGAAGGCCAGCCCCGTTTTGGCGGCCTTGGGAATAAGCGACGACGATGCCCGCTGCGCAGTGCGCGTTTCACTGGGCATTGATACGACAGAAGATGAGGTCTTGCGTTTTGCGCAGGCATGGACGGACAAGCACGCGCGCGCGATAGCCCGCGGTTAAGGAGTTGAGACAAATGGCGACTGTAGATCAAGTTGACGTCAAAGACGGCGTAGATCAGGACACCGTGGACGCGGTGGCGGCCCTGTCTGGCACTTACAAATACGGCTGGGAAACCGAGATCGAGATGGAATACGCGCCCAAGGGTGTGAACACCGATATCGTCAAGCTGATTTCGAAAAAGAACGAAGAGCCACAGTGGATGACCGACTGGCGCCTTGAGGCATTTGCGCGTTGGGAAAAGCTGGAAGAGCCGACATGGGCGATGGTCAACTACCCCGATATCGATTTTCAGGACATCTATTACTATGCCCGCCCCAAGAGCATGGAAGTGAAGCCGAAGTCGCTTGACGAGGTTGATCCAAAGCTGCTGGCCACATACGAAAAGCTTGGTATTCCTTTGAAAGAGCAGGCTATTCTTGCGGGCGTTGAAGGGGCGGATATGCCTCCCGCAGAAGGCCGCAAGGTCGCCGTGGATGCGGTGTTCGATAGTGTTTCTGTCGGCACGACGTTCCAAGCCGAGTTGAAAAAGGCTGGCGTGATCTTTTGCTCGATTTCCGAGGCGATCCGCGAATACCCTGATCTTGTGAAGAAATATCTGGGCACGGTCGTGCCTGCGTCTGACAACTTTTATGCCACGCTAAACTCTGCTGTGTTCTCGGACGGGTCGTTTGTTTACATCCCGCCCGGTGTGCGTTGCCCGATGGAGCTATCCACATATTTCCGCATCAATGCCGAAAACACAGGCCAGTTCGAGCGCACGTTGATTATCGCCGATAAGGGGTCCTATGTGTCCTACCTTGAAGGCTGCACAGCGCCCAAGCGCGACGTCGCCCAGCTGCATGCTGCCGTGGTCGAGATCATCGTCGAAGAAGACGCGGAAGTGAAATACTCGACCGTTCAAAACTGGTTCCCGGGTGATGAGAACGGCAATGGTGGTATCTACAACTTTGTGACCAAGCGGGCAGATTGCCGTGGCGCACGCGCAAAGGTGAGCTGGACGCAAGTCGAGACCGGCTCTGCGGTGACGTGGAAATACCCGTCATGCATCCTGCGCGGTGACGATAGCCAAGGCGAGTTTTATTCCATCGCAATCGCCAACAACATGCAGCAGGCCGACACTGGCACAAAGATGGTGCATCTTGGCAAGCGCACGAAGTCGCGGATTGTGTCCAAGGGGATTTCGGCTGGCAAGGCGCAGAACACCTATCGCGGCCTTGTTTCCATGCACCCCAAGGCAAAGGAAAGCCGCAACTATACACAGTGTGACAGCTTGCTGATCGGCTCCGACTGCGGGGCGCATACGGTTCCCTATATCGAGGTAAAGAACAACAGCAGCCGCGTCGAACACGAGGCCACGACATCTAAGGTTGACGATGACCAGTTGTTCTATTGCCGCTCGCGCGGGATGGACGAAGAAGAGGCCGTTGCATTGGTTGTGAACGGGTTCATCAAGGACGTTTTGCAAGAACTACCGATGGAATTCGCAATGGAGGCGCAAGCTCTAGTCGCGATTTCGCTGGAAGGGTCCGTGGGTTAACCGTGACTTATGGCTTTGATCATATTGGTCGCGGTGTTGCCGTAGACGCGCCTTATTTGGGCCGCAGAGATTGCGATAGTGTTAATCTTAGGACACAACCTAGGACTGATCACTATGGCTATGGCTGCGCAACTGGACGAATTCAACAACCGCTTGGCTCGGATTTCCGATCCAAAGAACAAGTCGTATTACGATCCAGAGCTCAAGATGGCTATTCCAAAGCGGGTGTCCAAAGAGTTGATCAACCGCAAGAAGCTCAAGAAAGCGGGCTTTTCGGCCCTTCTTTTGTCGCTGTTCGTCGGGGCGTTTGCATTGATGTTAAGCCATCTGGCCTGCTGTCGGTTCGGGTTGATCGGTCACGATGCGCCCGTGCTGATTTACGGCGCAGCCGCGATTGTGGCCATTCTGATTGGCGGCCTGTTGCGGCTCAAGACGATGCCCCATATGGGCGCCCAGTTTGCGGGCGTCGGCGCAATGATCGCCACGATGCACAACCTTGTGTGGCAGTTTCCCGATCAATTCGCGATGATCTATTCGCCAGAGTTTGTGTCGATGGTGCAAGCCACAACGACAGCGGGCAGCGTCATGGTCATGGGCGCGACCTACACCTTATAAGCGGCCTAATCGGCCAACCAGTTTTGCCTTGCAAGCCATTCGGTTTGCAGGGTTTTCCCCGTTTCAACTCATATTTCGCCCGCGTGCAGGAGAGTAAAAGATGCTAGCAATCAAAGGCCTGATGGCTGACCTTCAAGACGAAGACAAAACAATCCTCAAAGGGGTTGATCTGGATATTCCCGCAGGCAAAGTGCATGCGATTATGGGCCCGAACGGGTCTGGTAAGTCAACGCTGTCCTACATCCTCTCTGGCAAAGACGGCTACGAAGTGACGGGTGGTTCTGCCACGCTTGATGGTGTTGACCTGTTGGACATGGAGCCAGAAGAGCGCGCCGCCGCTGGCCTGTTTCTTGCGTTCCAGTATCCTGTCGAGATTCCTGGTGTGGGTAACATGACGTTCCTGCGCACAGCCGTGAACGCTCAGCGCAAAGCGCGCGGCGAAGACGAGCTTTCTGCGGGTGATTTCCTCAAGATCGTGCGCGCCAAGGCAAAGACCCTCAAGATCGACGCGGATATGTTGAAGCGCCCCGTCAACGTCGGCTTTTCTGGCGGCGAAAAGAAGCGGAACGAGATTTTGCAAATGGCGATGCTCGAGCCAAAGATGTGCATCTTGGACGAGACTGACTCGGGCCTTGACGTTGACGCAATGAAGCTCGTGGCCGAGGGCGTGAATGCGCTACGCTCTGAGGGACGGTCGTTCCTTGTCATCACGCACTACCAGCGTCTACTTGATCATATCCAGCCTGACGTTGTGCACATTATGGCTGATGGCCGTATCATCAAATCGGGTGGCCCCGAGCTTGCGCTTGAAGTCGAAAACAACGGATACGCAGATATTCTGGCAGAGGTGGCATAATGGCACTCGCTAAATTGAAAGCGGACGCGGCAGAGGCGCGCATGGCGGGCCTTACGCTGCCAAGCGGCTTTGATGGCGCGCGCAAGGATGCTCTTGGACGGGTTGCCGCGATGGGCCTGCCAAGCAAGCGCGACGAGTATTGGAAATACACCGATCCGACGAGCCTGACCCAGCCCGAGCCAATTGCCGCGGCGCTATTTGACGCGCAGGAAACGCCCTTATTTGGTGCGGTTGACCGCGTAAAGATCGTCTTTGTCGATGGTGTTTTCGACGCCGACGCCTCCGATGACCTTGCGTGCGAGGGGATCGAGATCGCGCGGCTGGCGGATGCAGCTGGTGCTGATATTCACTGGGCGAGCGAGTTATACGGCACGCTTGAAACCCGTGGACAATCGCCCGTGGAGCGCCCGTTGGCAGCCCTCAACACCGCATTTGCGCAAGACGGCATTTTGATCCGCGCAACAGGCAAGGCCGCAAAGCCGATCAATCTGATCTATCTGCACGGTGATACTGGCTCTGATGTGATGCTGCATTCAGTTGTCAAAGTTGAAGCTGGCGCTGAGGTCACCTTGCTTGAGACCGGACCTGCGGCTGCACGGTTGAACTCGGTTCTTGAGGTTGAAGTTGCGACGGGCGGCGCGTTTCACCATGTCCGCTCGCAAGGGCGCGATCATGAACGTCGCGCTGTAACGCATTGTTTTGCAAGGATTGCTGACGAGTCGTTGTTCAAATCATTTACGTTGACTGTCAACGGACAGCTGACGCGCAATGAATGCATCATCGAGATGTTGGGTGACGATGCTGTTGCCCATGTCGCGGGTGCTTGCGTGGGCGACGGCACTGCGTTTCACCATGACGACACAGTGTTTATCACCCATGACGCCTTGAATGGCGAAAGCCGTCAGGTGTTCAAAAAGGTGCTGCGCAACGGCGCTGTTGGCGTGTTTCAGGGCAAAATTCTGGTCAAGGAAGGCGCGCAAAAGACGGATGGTTATCAGATTAGCCAATCGCTTTTGTTGGACGGCGACAGCCAGTTCCTCGCCAAGCCCGAGCTTGAGATTTATGCAGATGACGTTGCCTGTTCGCATGGCTCTACATCGGGTGCAATTGACGAAGACGCCTTGTTCTATTTGCAATCACGTGGCGTGCCACTGCAAGCTGCGACGGATCTGTTGACGCTCGCCTTCTTGGCCGAAAGCCTTGATGAGATTGCGGATGAAACGCTTGCCGATGATTTGCGTGATCGTCTCGAAAGCTGGCTGGCACGGCGGACCTGATGTCAGTCACCAATGATATGATGCGGACATGGCGCGCCCCGCGCGTTGTGATGCGCGAGCTGCTCTCGCAAGGGCAGCGTGAAGATCGCGCGCTGGCATTCCTGATGATTGCCTGCATCGTGATCTTTATCGCGCAGTGGCCGCGTCTGTCGCGAATTGCGGCGGGGTTTGACCTTGCGGCGGGCGCGGATGTGCCCGAGCTGTCGCAGCTGATTGCCTATGAATTCCTTGGCTGGCTCATGGTGTGGCCGCTAATGTTTTATGCAATCGGGGCGGTGTCGCATGTCGTTGCCAAGTTGGTCGGCGGGCAGGGCAGTTGGTATACCGCGCGTCTGGCGCTGTTCTGGTCGCTGCTTGCAACAACGCCTGCGGCCTTGCTTTACGGGATGATGGCCGGATTTCTAGGCAACACTGCTGGCACGCAGCTTGTCGGGGTTTTCTGGCTGGGTGCGTTCGCGATCATCTGGATGCTGACCCTGCGCGAAGCCGAGAAATAGCGTTAACGATGAAAGATCGAGCCATGTATGACGTTCAAAAGATCAGATCCGACTTTCCAATTCTTGGACGTGAGGTAAATGGCAAGCCGCTGGTTTATCTTGATAATGGCGCTTCAGCGCAGAAACCGCAGGTGGTGATTGATGCAATTACCACTGCCTACCGCGACGAATATGCCAATGTTCACCGTGGGTTACACACCCTATCGACAATCGCGACCGAGAAATATGAAGGCGTGCGCGCGAAAATTGCCCGCTTTATCAATGCGCCGTCAGAAGACCACATCATCCTGAACTCGGGCACGACCGAAGCCATTAACATGGTGTCCTATGCTTGGGCTGCGCAGCACTTGCAGGCGGGCGACGAGATTGTGCTGTCGATTATGGAGCACCACGCCAATATTGTGCCTTGGCACTTCCTGCGCGAGCGGATGGGCGTTGTGATCAAGTGGGTTGATGTGGATGCCAACGGTGACCTTGATCCAGCGGCGGTGATTGCTGCTATTGGCCCGAAAACCAAACTGGTGGCTGTCACACATATGTCAAACGTGCTGGGCACAGTCGTCGACGTGAAAGCGATCTGCGCGGGCGCACACGCTAAGGGCGTGCCTGTCTTGGTCGACGGGAGCCAAGCGGCGGTTCACATGCCCGTTGATGTGCAAGACATTGGCGCAGATTTCTACGCCATAACGGGGCACAAGCTATACGGCCCCACTGGCTCGGGCGCGATTTACGTGACGCCAGAGCGGATGGCCGAGATGCGCCCGTTCTTGGGTGGCGGGGATATGATCCGCGAGGTCAGCCGTGATGCGGTGACATATAATAGCGCGCCCATGAAATTCGAGGCGGGCACTCCGGGGATCGTGCAGACGATCGGCCTTGGCGTTGCGATCGACTATATGATGGGGATCGGCATGGATGCGATTGCCGCCCACGAAAAGGACATTTGCGCCTACGCACGTGCGCAGCTCGATGGGTTGAACTGGCTGAATGTGCAGGGGCAGTCTGCGACCAAGGGGGCGATCTTTAGCTTTACGATGGCAGGGGCGGCCCACGCGCATGACATTTCGACAGTGCTGGACAAAAAGGGCGTGGCCGTGCGGGCAGGGACCCATTGCGCGATGCCATTGATGGAGCACATTGGTGTCGGGGCCACATGCCGCGCCTCATTTGCCATGTATAACACGCGCGCTGAAGTCGATGCTTTGGTCGAGGCGCTTGCGTTGTGCCAAGATCTTTTCGGATAGGCCGTTTGGGCGTTGCGGCCCGCTGCCTGCATGGTTATAGAAACCCACAAGTTGCACCCATAGCTCAGCTGGATAGAGCGCTGCCCTCCGAAGGCAGAGGTCGCAGGTTCGAATCCTGCTGGGTGCACCATTTCTCCTGATATTTGCTTTCACGTCGCTCTATAAATGCAAAAAACCCTCGGCATCATACCAAGGGTTTTGCAAATTCTATTGGTGTGGTCGCGGTTTAGCCGCTCCAGGCGCGCACGGGACCGCAATCCATGTGGACAAAGTTGGACCCGCGGTAACGGCCTACGCCACCTGCGGCACAGGACTGAGCGGCGCGCGACATTTGCGCCGTCGAGCGGCTATCAAGGCGTAGATCGGCCGCTTGCCCGCGCATGTGCAGCGAATTCTTGGCAACGCCAGAAGAGCGGCTGCGCAACATCGCGTTCGTCTCGGGGGACCGATATCCAGATAGCAGCATATAGGGTTCGCTTGCATCCATCAGATTGTGGGAGGCTGCCATAATGTCGATTGTGCGTGTATCAATCTGGATCGCCTGACCATTGCGCCAGTCGCGCATAAACAGGTTAATCTCGCGAATGGCCTCACCGATATACTTGCCCTCGATCCAATAGATTGTGTCGAGGCGTTCACCAGTGCGGCCCGAATACATTGAAATGCGCCGCACATCACCACCACCGCGCAAGAAGCCTGCGGCGTTTGAAAAGGTTGGTGCTGCTGTAATCGCTGTTGCTGCGAACGCGCCCAAGAGGCCACGCCGGGTCAAGCCCGTTGAGTTGAGTTTCGTCATATTTATGCGCCTGTCCCGTCGCTCAATATTTAATCGCGCTACCGCGAAGTTTTTCATCTCATCCCCAGATGTGTGGGCTTTATTACACAAGTCGATTCGCCAACCAACCCCTGTTTACGCGGGTCATGGTTAACAAGGGGGAAATCGGCGAGAATTTGCGCAAATTGTCGATAATTTTACACGCACCCGAGGCAACCAGTGCGCTGGGGCAACAATTTTGACACATTGTGCTGCTTTGCCTGTTTGTGAATGGACAAGAGGTCGCAGGGTTACCGATACTGGCTAGGACGCTGGGAATCTGCACTAATTCCCGCAAAAATGTTCTGTTGGGGGATTTATGTTTAAAGTTTTACACGCGCACTTCGTGCGTCTTTTGATGATTGTTGGCCTATTGCTGTCGATGACGGCAACGGCAGCGCATGCGCAATCAACCGCTTTTCGTCAGGCTGTCGCGGATGCGGCATCTCGTGACGAGGAATTGGCCGCGTTTTATCGTGGCCGCGACTTCCAGGGAATCTGGAGCGGGGCAGGCGACCAGCGCCGTCGCAATGCTTTGATGTCGGCTTTCGCTGATGCACCAATGCACGGTTTGCCAGCAGCCCGTTACGATGCGGATGCACTGATGGCCAAGATGCGCGCGGCGTCTACGCCTGCTGAAAAAGGCACGATGGAAGTCGAGTTGAGCCGCTTGTTCATGCAGTATGCGCGTGACATCCAGACGGGTGTTCTGACACCAAGCTCGGTCGTCGACGCGGTAAAGCGCGAAATCCCTTACCGTTCGCGTTTGGGAAATCTACAGGCATTTGCACAGTCGAACCCTGCCGGTTTCTTGCGCTCGTTGCCGCCAAGCTCGCCAGAATACACGCGCTTGATGCGTGAAAAGCTGCGCCTTGAGCGCATGCTTGGTGCTGGTGGTTGGGGGCCAACCGTTTCTGGTGGCTCCTTGGCCTTTGGTGCAACTGGTCAGAACGTTGTGAAACTGCGTAACCGTTTGATGGCGATGGGCTTCCTCGAGATGACCGCGACACAGACGTATGACGCTTCCATTCAAGCCGCTGTCCAGCGCTTCCAGCAATCACATGGCATCACTGTTGACGGCAACGTCGGGCAGGGCACATTGCGTGAAATCAACGTTCCTATGGCTGCGCGTTTGCAGGCGGTCATCGTTGCGATGGAGCGCGAGCGCTGGATCAACCGCCCACGCGGGCAACGCCATATCTGGGTGAACCTGACCGACTTTACCGCAGCAATTGTTGACAATGACCGTGTGACATTCTCGACCCGCTCCGTCATCGGGGCAGGCGCCGCAGACCGTCAATCGCCAGAGTTTTCCGACGTCATGGAATTCATGGTTATCAACCCGAGCTGGTATGTGCCGCGCTCGATTGTGACCAAAGAATACTTGCCGATGTTGCAGGCCAATCCGAACGCTGTGCGTCAGCTTGACGTCACAGATAGCCGTGGGCGTATTGTGAGCCGTGGGTCAGTGAACTTTGACCAATATACCGCCAAAACATTCCCTTACTCGATGCGCCAAGGGCCATCAGAGGGCAATGCGCTTGGTTTGGTGAAGTTCATCTTTCCTAACAAATACAACATCTACCTGCACGACACGCCGTCCAAAAGCCTGTTTGGCCGTGAAGTCCGTGCATTCAGCCACGGGTGTATCCGCCTGAACGACCCGTTCGATTTTGCCTATGCGTTGCTCGCAAAGCAAACGTCCGATCCGGAGGGCTTCTTCAAATCGCGTCTGAACACGGGTGCTGAGGCCCGCGTCAATCTTGACGCGCCTGTGCCAGTGCACATCGTTTACCGCACGGCCTTTACGAATGTGACAGGGAGCTTGCAGTTCCGCCGCGACATTTATGGACGTGACGCAAGGATCTGGAATGCACTTGCGCGCCAAGGGGTAGCAGTCCGTGCCGTTCAAGGCTAAGTCTATCCCTATCATTTGAGGGATCACGACGAATGGCAAAGACTGTTCAGGATATTGCAACGGCGCTGGGGGCGAAGGCCTTTGGCGCCGTTGATCTGTTGGTGACAGGGTTGTCAGAGCCTGCGGGGGCTGGCCCTGACGACCTCGCGCTTGCAATGTCGCCTGCCTATGGCGATGCGCTGCTGCAAGGGAAGGCCCGCGCTGCCGTGGTCTGGGCCGGGGCAGACTGGCGCGCACTTGGCCTAGATGCCGCAATCGAAGCGCCCCGTGCGCGCCTTGCAATGGCAGGCCTGACGCAGATGATGGACCGCGTAGAGCCGCCGCTCGGCGTTAGCGTGCATGCCATTGTCGATCCGACTGCCAACATCGGCAAGGATGTTTCTATCGGCCATTTCGCAATTATTGGCGCGGGCGCTGTGATCGGCAATCGCAGCCGCATTGCAGAGCACGTCACGATTGGCGCGGGCGTAGTTGTCGGGCAAGCGTCGCACATCCACGCAGGTGCGCGCCTGATGGGCGGGGTGCGTGTTGGCGCGCGCGCAATCATCCAGCCGAATGTTGTCATCGGTGGTGACGGGTTCTCGTTTGTGACAGCCACACCGTCAAATGTCGAAATCGGGCGCAAGACGCTCGGCAAGGTGCCGTTTGAAGCGCCAGCCGATCCTGTTCAACACCGCATACATTCATTGGGCGGCGTCCAGATTGGTGATGATGTCGAGGTCGGGGCCAATAGCACGATTGACGCAGGCACGATCCGCGCAACCCGTATCGGCAATGGCACAAAGATCGATAACCTTGTGCAGGTTGGTCACAATGTCGTTGTGGGCGCGCATTGTCTGCTCTGCGCGCAGACTGCCGTTGCTGGGTCCGCTGTGATCGGGGACCGCACCGTTCTTGGCGGAAAGTCAGGCGTGGGCGACAACCTGAAGGTCGGAACCGATTGCGTCATTGGCGGCGCGGCGATTGTCTTGTCTGATGTACCTGACGGCAGCTTCATGATGGGATATCCTGCGCAACCGATGCTGACCTACCGCGCCCGCGAGCGCCACTTGCGTCAGGCGGGCTTGCGTCACAAGCCTGTTTCAAAAGACTTGCAAAGTAACTAAATCAGCAACCTATGAACACGGGACAGATTTAATGAGCACTCAAGACAAAATCATCGCGATCCTTGCTGAACAGGCGCTGCTTGCGCCTAGTGATGTCGGTCTGGACAACTCGCTAGAAGACTTGGGCATTGATAGCATGTCGCTGGTCGAAAGCATTTTCGCGATCGAAGAGGCCTTTGATATCACCGTGCCATTCAACGCAAACGATCCAAAGCAGAGCGACTTTGATATCTCGACTGTGGGGTCGATCATCGCCGCAGTTGACGCCCTCAAAGCGGAACAAGCCTGATATGACCCGCCGCGTGGTGATTACCGGCGCAGGGACGATTAATCCATTGGGGCACTCTGTCGACCAGACAATGCAGGCAATGAAAGACGGACAGTGCGGGATCGGCCCGCTTGATATCCGCGATGTCGACCGCCTGTCGATCCAGATCGGCGGTCAGGTCAAAAACTATGACGAACAGGCGCATTTCAACCGCCAGCAAATTGCACTTTATGATCGGTTTACCCAGTTCACACTGCTGGCCGCGCGCGAGGCGCTAAGCCAGTCAGGGCTGACGTTTAATGGCGCACTCGCCGACAACGCGGGCGTCATTCTGGGCACGTCCGGCGGCGGATTGAACACCCAAGACGAAAATTACCGCGTGGTCTATGAAGAGGGCAAGAACCGCGTTCACCCGTTTATTGTCCCCAAACTGATGAATAGCGCGGCGGTTTCGCAAGTCTCGATGGAATGGAACCTGCGCGGCCCGTCGTTTACCGTGGCCACAGCCTGCGCATCGAGCAATCACGCGATGGGACAAGCGTTCAATATGGTCCGTTCTGGAATGGCGACTGTGATGGTGACAGGCGGGTCCGAAAGCATGCTTTGCTTTGGCGGGATCAAAGCCTGGGAAGGCCTGCGGGTGATGTCAAAAGATGCCTGCCGCCCGTTCTCTGCAACCCGCAACGGCATGGTGCAGGGCGAGGGTGCGGGTATCTTCGTCTTTGAAGACTATGAGCATGCGAAGGCGCGCGGCGCGCAAATTCTATGTGAGGTCGCGGGGTTCGCAATGTCGTCGGATGCGTCCGATATTGTTATGCCGTCCAAACAAGGGGCCGCGCGCGCCATCGCGGGGGCATTGCGTGACGCAAAGCTGGACCGCGACGAGGTCGGCTATATCAATGCGCATGGCACAGGCACGGCAGCCAATGACAAAACGGAATGCGCCGCGGTGGCTGACGTCTTTGGCGCGCACGCGGACAAGCTGATGATCTCGTCGACCAAATCAATGCATGGTCACCTGATTGGCGGCACGGGCGCGGTAGAGCTATTGGCGTGTATCATGGCGCTGCGTGATGGCGTGATTGCGCCGACAATCGGCTATGAAGAACCCGACCCCGAATGTGCACTTGATGTTGTGCCTAATGTCGCGAGGGATGCCGTTGTTGATGTTGCATTATCCAACGCCTTTGCCTTTGGCGGGTTGAACGCGGTCATCGCTTTGCGCAAAGTCTGACGGAACCCGATGATCCGGCGTTCAAATAGCGAAGCAAAAACCAAGCCCGATATGATTGCCGCCACAAGCAAAACAAGCGCGCGGCCAGTCATCTGCGGCAAGAGCGCATCGAAAAAATGCAGTGCAGGGTAATGGGTCACGTAAAGCGAAAAGCTGGCGCCAGCAAACCAGCGAATAGCCGCACTGTCGGTTTGAACCCCTTGCATGAGCCGTGCCATGCCGAGGATATGCAAAACGGTGAACATCCCAAGCACGGCATTCCAGACAAATTCGTCCGAGAACCCGAAAGTGGCATTCATATTAAGGCCACCCAGCAGTTGAGATGACGCGTGCAGCAATGCATCTGGCGCACCAAGCGCGAGCAAACCCGCGTAGCCAAGTGGCCCAGCCAGCGCGAGCGCCCATGCCGCAGTGCGCGACAGCGCCGCCGCTTGCCCGGTCTTGATCGCATGCCATGCGCCAACACCCATAAGCCACGCGGGCATCAAGAGCAGGATCGGCAGACCAACAAGGACCACGAGCGCGACAAGCAATGCGATCCGCCGCAAGCCGGTCATAAACATCGCGACCCCAAACAGGGCGTAATAGGCGGCCTCATAGCTTAGCGACCAAAGCGGCCCGTTTGTGCCAAGGCGCAGGCGACCCAAGCTGCTAAACTCGTTCGAGAAACTACCGCCGCGCAGGATCATATCAAGCCAGCTTTGCGGTGCATAATATCCTGCGGGATAGGCTGTCGGGTCAAGCCGAGAGCCCGCCCCATCAAGAACCATCGTCAGAACAATCGCAGGGATCACCACAGACCAAAGCCGCGTTAGGCGGTTGAAAGCGTATTTGTTCGCTGTGCCGTCCCGCTCGGCGGCAAAGGCGATCACAAGGCCTGACACCACAAAGAAAACGACGACCGCGTCACTGCCAAAGTTCAGGTCACGAAACCACTGCAAGCCGCCGCCCGAAAACCGCTGATAGGCAAAGTGCGAGACGACAACCACAAAGGTCGCCAGAACGCGCAGCACATCAAGCCAGAGTGAAAACCCCTTGTTCATTGTGGCTTTGGGGCTGGCTTGGGGCGCTTGGGCGCACGCATCGCCTCAAAGCTTTCGATGAAGGGATGGATGATCGCGGCCCACAGGGTCGGGTGTGGTTGCTCGATGCGCACGCCATCCGCGTCTGCAATGCCAAAGGTGAGATCCTCTTCGCCGCTGGTAATATAGAGTGTGCCAAACATCCAATCCCAGAACGCAAACACCTCGCCGTAGTTCTTGTTAAAGTGCTTTTTATCGGACGAGTGATGGATATGGTGCTGCGCTGGCGAAATAAAGATGTGCTCCATGCGGCGTCCGTATGACAACCAGATGTGACTATGGCGCAGGTTGGACCCCAGCATGTTGAAGATGACATAGCCCGCATTCGCCGAGCCGATCGTGACAAGGTCGATCTGCCCCATCACCGCAAACAAAATGACAGCCTGAGCCGCGCCCACGATGACCGCAACAATCAGAATTTGCAGCACACGAAAGAACGGGTGAACGCGCGCAACCGTCAGCGGGGTCATGACCTCTGCGGAGTGATGCACCGCGTGAAACGGCCAAAGGGCAGGGTGCTCGTGGTGAATGTAATGCGCCCAGTATTTACAGAAATCCAAGGTCAGGATCATAATGATTGTGGCCACGATACTGCGGCCCCACGAAAATTCATGCGGCACATAGGTCTCGCCCGACAAGTTCACAAACGAGGTAAGCAAAGTGGACGCGATGATCGGTGCAAAGCTGATGGCCGCGAAAAACCCGACCAGCGCAAGGACCGCATTGAAAAGGAATATCTTAAGGTCAACCAAGTTGGATTTATGACGATAGACCGATGCAGGCAGGAGCCATTTAACAAAGGTTTGCGGGCGACCGCGCGTCAGCCAGATCACGTAGGCAATGACGACAGTTACGGCCAAATACAGCACCGCAAGACGTGAATTCATGTTCCAGAAATACTGGTAAAAGGCGTCGGTAATACTGTTCAGGATGTCCATCAAATGATCCACTTCACATTGCTTTGTTGCAGTATTAGCAACAAATTATGGACGAATAGTGGCGCGATAGGATCTTTTTCTAGGGCATAAAAAAGCCGCCCGAAGCAGTGTGCTAGGGGCGGCCAATGCGGTGATGTTGGGTGGGGTTACTGACCTGCGCCGTCATACCCCGCAGTAAAGCCGGTCAGCGAGATGTTCAAAATGACTTTCTCGTCTGGTGCGGCGGCTGGAACCATCTGCAATGTCGCTGCATTGCCGCGCTTGAACTGGTCGATTTCAGCCTGCGTAAATCCGACACGTGCAACGCAGCCCGCACGGTTACAGAATGTGAACGGGTAACGGCGTGCCGCTGACCCGTCGACCGAGATCAACAGTTGCTCGGTCAGCAGTGTTTCAAGTGGCACAACAATCGTCGCACCTGCG
The DNA here is from genome assembly GCA_937132065.1 of uncultured Loktanella sp. GTDB lineage: Bacteria > Pseudomonadota > Alphaproteobacteria > Rhodobacterales > Rhodobacteraceae > Yoonia. The sequence continues at coordinate 46,453 of CAKZNT010000037.1, read as the reverse complement.
GCGGCTTGCCCGCCATTAGCGAGGGGGAACATGCTGATTTCGGCGACCGAGTTACCCTCGGCGTCATTGAGCAGTTGATAGAGCTGGCATGGGTCGGCTGTGCCTTCTTCGGCGCGCAAACAGCGCAGCGCCCAGTCCCCAAATTCTTCACGCACGTAAGGCGTGCCAACCGCAGTTTCAGCCACAACCTCTGTGCCCATGTCCAGATCGGACGGGGCGGCCTCTGCTGCTGGCGCCTCCGCTTCTGCAGCGGGCGTTTCTGTTTCCTGCGCTGCGACATTGGTGGCCGCTGCAAGCAAAGTGGCGAGAAGGAGAGGTTTGATCGACTGCAACATGGGATACTTCCTAAATTTCTGTTACCGCGATTTAGCACGCCATTCTTGATATGTCAGTGGGAAAAGAGGGCGCTATGGCGAGGTTCCGCCGCCGAAAAATCGGGGTTAGACATAGAAAAAGGGCCCCAAAGGACCCTTTTCCGTCTTCTCCCTATCGGACTTAGCCGACTATTTGATCGAACGTTAAGTGAAGCCGCGCGAGGCGTCAATACAAAACAAAGCGTTTGAGTTCAAAAACTTGCACCAGAAATGAAAAGGCCGCGCCCGAAGGCACGGCAGTCTGATAGGGAGGATACGATCAAGCGTCGGGGGACATGGTGACGCCTGATCGTGCGAATAGACTGGCATGAAAACCTTAAGAATGTATTTTGGCCCGACAAGAATTCATACAAAAAGGGCCGAACATGGCGGAAGACATTTTTATTGGCGGTGGCGGCGACGCATATGGCGCGCCACAGGTGCTGTTGCTGGACAAATCGAACCGACATGGCTTGGTCGCGGGGGCAACTGGCACGGGTAAGACGGTGACGCTTCAGATCATGGCCGAAGGGTTCTCGAATGCAGGCGTGCCTGTGTTTTTGTCGGACGTAAAAGGTGATCTATCTGGGCTGGCGGTTGCCGGATCCGAGGGGTTCAAGCTGCACGAGGCCTTCATGAGCCGCAGCGAAACAATCGGGCTTGATCTGCAATACGATAGCTTTCCCGTGACATTCTGGGATCTCTTTGGCGAGCAGGGTCACCCGATCCGCGCAACGGTGGCCGAAATGGGGCCGCTCTTGCTGTCGCGTTTGCTTGAGCTGACGGATGTGCAAGAGGGCGTGCTGAACGTCGCTTTCCGAGTGGCTGACGAAGAGGGCTTGCCGCTGCTTGACCTCAAAGACCTGCAAGCGCTTCTGGTCTGGGTCGGGCAAAACGCCTCTGAGCTTTCGCTACGCTACGGCAATGTGGCATCCTCGTCGGTCGGCGCGATCCAACGCCAGCTCCTTGTGCTCGAAAACCAGGGGGGCAACGCCTTGTTTGGCGAACCTGCGCTCGAACTTGCCGATCTGATGCGTGTGCGTGCGGACGGAAAAGGCGAGATCAACATTCTGGCCGCTGACAAATTGATGGGCAGTCCGCGGCTTTATGCGACTTTCCTGCTATGGCTGTTGTCGGAACTCTTCGAGGAGCTGCCAGAGGTCGGCAACCCCGATAAGCCCAAGCTTGTGTTCTTCTTTGACGAGGCGCATTTGCTCTTTGATGATGCGCCCAAGGCCTTGGTTGACAAGGTCGAGCAGGTCGCACGCCTGATCCGCTCCAAGGCGGTCGGCGTCTACTTTGTCACCCAGAACCCCGGCGATATTCCTGATGATGTTTTGGGCCAGTTGGGCAACCGCGTGCAGCACGCGCTTCGGGCGTTCACGGCCAAAGACCGCAAAGAACTCAAGTCGGCTGCCGAGACCTATCGCGACAATCCCGCCTTTGATACCGCAGAGGCTATCCAGCAGGTCGGCACGGGCGAGGCGGTTACATCGTTTCTGGATAAAAAGGGCATTCCGCAAGTCGTCGAGCGCACCTTGATCCGGCCACCGTCCTCCCAACTTGGTCCAATCGGCAAACCAGTGCGTGATGCGATCATGGCAGGGTCCGACATGGCGGGCAAATACGACACGCCTCTGGACCGCGAAAGCGCGTCAGAGATGCTTGGCAAACGTGCCGCGAATGCCGCCAAAGAGGCAGAAGCCGCAGAAGCCCGCGAGGCCGAACTTGAAGAAAAGGAACGCGAGTTCAAGCAAGCGCGGCGCTATCAAGAGGGCGCACAAACGACCCACACGACAACCCGCAGCCGGCGTAAATCCGATAGCGGATTTGGCGGCGCGCTCGCAAATGTGGTGATGAAAGAACTCAAGGGCACAACAGGACGCCGCATCGTGCGCGGCATCCTTGGTGGCCTGTTCAAAGGGCGTTGATTTACAGGGACCGGATCTTCAATGTGGCGATCCGGTTCTCGTCTTTCTCAACAACTTCAAAGCGGTAGCCGTGGAAGCTAAACACTTGGCCCTCGACTGGGATCATCTGGGCCTCGTGGATGACAAGCCCTGCGACCGTGTTCGCCTCATCGTCAGGCAAAGACCAATCATAGGCACGGTTAAGGTCGCGGATCGTCATGCCACCTTCCACCAGCAGCGCACCATCCGCAGTCTCTTCGAACTGCACTGTCTCGTCCTTGTCGAACTCATCAACGATCTCGCCAACGATTTCTTCGAGGATGTCTTCCAGCGTAATCAGCCCTTCAAGCCCGCCATATTCGTCCACAACAAGCGCAAAGTGCGTTTTGCGGCGCAAGAACTCATGCATTTGATCATCCAAGGTTGTGGTCTCGGGGATGAAATACGGCGGCATCGCGACCTTGAGGATATCAAACTCTTCATAGGCTTTTTGATCAACACGACCGCCATTCAGCAGCTTGTGCATGGCCCGTAGCAAGTCCTTGGCATGCACAACACCAACGATGTTTTCAGGATCGTTTTTGTAAAGCGGCAGACGGGTGAAATTGCTTTCCAGACATTGAGCGAGAATGTCCTGAAGTGGCTGGTCAATATCAATAAGCTCGATGCCCGAACGGTGAAGCATGATTTCCTCGACCATGCGCTCGTTAAGATCAAGCGCGCCCAGAATGCGGTCACGGTCCTCTTTTTCGACAACCCCTTCGGAATGCCCGAGATTGAGTGCCCCTGCGATCTCTTCGCGCACCGCGAGGATCTGGCTGTCGGGATCAGTGCGCACGCCAAACAGAAACAGCACCCCGCGCACAAAGAACCGCACAGCGGAGACAATGGGCGCGAAGATACGCACAACGAACCCGATGGGGCCAGCAACGCTGGAGGCCACCTTTTCAGGATTGGTAATCGCGTATGTTTTGGGCAGCACTTCGGCAAAAACCAGCACAAGCAAGGTCATGATCAAGGTCGCAAAGGCCACGCCGTTCTGACCGAACAGTTTCGTCAAAAGGGCTGTCGCCAGCGAGGTCGCCAGAATGTTGACGACGTTATTGCCAAGCAGAACAGATCCGATCAGACGTTCGTTGTCTTCGGTCACTTCCAGTGCACGTATCGCGCCCCGATTGCCCTTATCGGCTGCGCTGCGCAGCTTGCCACGCGAGGCCGCCGTCAACGCCGTTTCGGACCCCGAAAAGAAGCCAGAGAGCACCAAGAGCACAAGAATGGCGCCAGCCGTCATCCAAAAGGCGCCGTCGAACAAAGACGTTTCCATAATCCACTTTCAATTTATGTAGGGCTGTTATGGGGTTTAGGCGCGTCTCATTCAAGATGCGCCGCGCTTGCGATCACTCGGACTCGCGCGATTTTCGTGACAATGGGTGATGTTCCATAACCAATGCGGTCAATCGCTCGTCAAGAACATGGGTGTAAATCTCGGTGGTGGCCACATCCGCATGCCCCAGCATGGTCTGGATCGCGCGCAAATCCGCACCACCCGCCAGCAAATGCGTCGCAAAAGCGTGCCTGATTGTATGCGGCGTGACCTTGGCAGGAGAGACCCCGCCCGCCACGGCGAATTCTTTGATCAGCCCGAAAAAGCGGTGGCGCGTGAGGTGGCCCAACTTGCCGCGCGAGGGAAACAGGAATTTTGATGCGGGCTTCCCGTCTTGTTGGGCGGCCTCGTCAAGGGCATCACGCGCCGCAAGCCACGTGGCCATCGCTTGGCGGGCTGGTGGGGAAAGGGGCACAAGGCGCTCTTTCCCGCCTTTGCCCCGCACAAGCAACATCGCAGGATCACCGCGTGCGGCGCTGACGGGGAGGCTCACCAATTCGGTCACGCGCATGCCTGTCGCGTAAAGAAGCTCCATCAAACACCCGTTGCGCAGGCCTTCTTTACTTTGCGCGGCGGCCTCTAGGAGCCGCCCGATCTCGTCAATATCCAGCGTCTTGGGGAGAGACTTGGACCGCCCCGGCCCTTTGATGCGAATAGCAGGATTATCCCCGCGCCAGCTTTCCTCGAATGCAAAGCGATAAAGTTGCTTGATCGCGGAGAGGCGGCGCGCGCGGGTCGCCTTGGATAGCCCCAAGTCATCGCATTCGATCAGATAGCTTTCGATATGGTCTTGCGTGGCCGTCATGAAATGGAGCGATTTAGGGGATAACCAGCCTGCGAAATCGGTCAGGTCACGGGCATAAGCCAATTGGGTGTTCGTGGCGGCGTCCAATTCGGCCGCTTGCGCCTCGATAAACGATTGCACCCAATGGGCCATAGGTTGATCGGCAGCACTCATGTTTTGCGTTCCAAAAGCATCGCCTGCAACGCCACCTTGCGGGCCACATCCTCAAGGCCGACAAACCGCCAGAACGCCAAAGCGTCCGTCAAAGATCGCAAATCCCCCGCGAACCCGTCGTTAAAGACGTAGATGCTTTCAAGAAGCGCCTCACCAAGCATCCCGTTACGCGCAAGGGCTTCGAGTTCGGCAGACGGCATAGCATCATCAAATGCGGCTTGGATGGCCTGTTCTTTTGATGTGCGCGCGCCTGACGGGATCCCTTGGGCAAGCAGCGACAAAAAGTCCTGCGCGGGATGGTCTTGGGCGGCGGTCTCGTAGTTCGCAGACAACAGCGCAATGTTGTAAGCCACTGCGGCGGCGGCTGGCGAGAGGTCAAGCGGTGCGAGTTGATCCGCGTAAAGACGGGCAAACGGGACCTCCAGCTTTACGCTCTGCATGGCATTCCAAGCGGCCACAAGCGCCGTTGAGGTTGCATCGCTGTCATCGCTGGCAAGCGCACGGTCAAGCCGTTGCACCGCTGACGCGCGATCCCAAACGCCGCCAGACGCGGCGGGTTTGCGCGCACTATACTTCCCGTGCAAGACATTTTCGGAAATCGCACCAATGCGGGCAAGCCGCTCTGCGGCCTCAAGTTGGCTCTTCCAGCCAGTCGTGTTGCGCAGGTCGGAATGGGCAAATGCATTTGGCAATCGCGTGGTGGGCAAAGCCTGCCCAATGGCTTCTCGCATCCGGAACACCAGCGGGCTAAGCCGTGACGGGGCAGGCAATAACGGCTCGTCCTCATAGAGTTCAGGATCAAGAAAGCGGGAAATCAACGCCTCTTCCTCTTGAGTCACATCCCCGAGAACGCGGTGGGTATTAAGCGTAAGCGCCGCTGCGGACCAATCGCCATTGCGTGCCATGCAGAAAATACGGGCAGGGTAGGTAGGGGCAACGCTTGGGGTTTCCTGCATCACATCACATGCAAGACCTTCGTCCCCCGTCAGGAGCGCAACATCAAACCACCGCCGGAACAGGTCTGGGGATTGCTGATCAACCTGCCCAAGCAAGGCCAGCGCAGGATCAAGCGCCCCCAGATCAAGCAGTTTATCAACGCGGGCCAGGAACAACGCGCCGTCAGCACCCGCACCCAAAGGTGGATCGGCCTCCGCCAATAGCAGGGTCATCATCAAATCGTGCACGCCAGGCAGGGTATCTACCCGTTCGTTTTGCATCAAGGTGACAAGCGTTTGTGAATCGCTCTTCGCCCAGAGCGATTGCGGCAAACCCGAAACATCACTCGGAATAAGGCCAACAGGATCGGGGGACGGCGCATCAAGCGGGCGCACGGTGACCTGCGGCACGCCTGCTGCGGTTGATGCGGGCGGCTCATTGATTGTCGGCGCGACAGGGGCAGGGCGCGCGGCTGTGATCTCGACGCTTTCGGACAGCCAGTCAATTGCCGAGAGCGGATTTGCCTCTTGCGCGTTAAGGGGCAGCACCGCCGCGCAGGTCAAAAGGAGAGCCCCCAGAACCCGCATTTAGTCGAGGTCCAACGTGATCGGTTCCGTAATCGGCGCGCTTGGGGCAGCAAATTCGGTCGGGAAAAAGATCGGGCCGACATATGCAAACGCGACTAGGCCTATCCCCGCGAGGATCACGAGCACGATGAGAAATTTGATAAGTCGCCATAACATAGTGATTTTGCCTCAGTTTTTGCCTGTATCGCGGTCTCTTTGCCACGACTTGCATTGTTTATATATGGCCTTTTGTGCAATATCACGCCATTCAGTTGAACAATTTCTCATTAAGCGGCAGATAGCCGATGAATGACCTGAAACATAGGGGCCGCAGACCGATGGACACTGGCGAACCAAAGCCGAATTTGCGCAAAACGGTGGTTTTGGTCGGCATGATGGGGTCTGGCAAAACCGCGATCGGGCGCGCGCTGGCGGCCGCCCTTGACGTTGCATTTCTTGATAGTGATGCAGCCATCGAAGAGGCCGCTGCCTTGAGCATCGCGGAAATCTTTGCGCGTGACGGAGAGGCGTTTTTTCGCGCCCGCGAGGCCGAGGTGATCGACCGTTTGTTGTCTGGCCCACCCGCGATCCTGTCCACGGGGGGCGGTGCTTTTCTCGCGCAGCGTAACCGCGATGTGATCGCCCAAAAAGGGGTGGCCGTTCTGTTGGATGCGGACCTCAAGACGCTCTGGGAGCGGGTGCGCCACAAGAACACGCGCCCCTTGCTGCGCACGCCTGATCCGCTTGCAACATTGACCGAATTGATGGAAATCCGCGCGCCGATCTATGCCAAAGCGCAGCTGCACGTGCCGATTCTGCCCTCTGCGAGCATCGAAGAAACGACCCGCAGCGTGATCAATATTCTCGCGCAGACCCCCGATATCTTGGAGCAAACCACATGACGTCACCAGCCGCCACAGTGCATGTTAACCTCCCTGGACGTGAATATGATATTCAGATCGGGCCTGCGTTGCTGGGGCAGGCGGGCGCTTATGTTGAACCCTTTGGTGGCCGCAAACATGTGGCGATTGTGACAGATGAAAACGTCGCGGCGCTTCATCTGCAAACCTTGCAGAACGGCTTGCGCACGGCGGGGCTGACGTCAGAGGCGTTGATCCTGCCCGCAGGCGAGGCAACCAAAAGCTGGCCACAGCTGCAACGGACATGTGAATGGCTTTTGGATCAAAAGGTAGAGCGCGGCGATGTTGTGATTGCCTTTGGCGGCGGCGTCATCGGAGATCTCGTCGGGTTCGCAGCGGCGATCTTGCGGCGGGGCGTGCGGTTTGTGCAAATCCCGACCAGCCTGCTTGCGCAGGTCGATAGTTCCGTCGGCGGGAAAACAGGGATCAATGCGCCGCAAGGGAAAAACCTGATCGGGGCGTTCCATCAACCCTCCCTTGTGCTGGCCGATACCTCGCTTTTGGGCACGCTACAGCCTCGGGACTTCTTGGCGGGCTACGGCGAAGTCGTGAAATATGGCCTGCTTGGGAATGACACCTTCTTTGAGTGGCTCGAAGCAAACGGACCTGCAATGGCGGCGGGCGACATGGATGCGCGCGTGCAAGCGGTCAGAATTGCCTGCCAGATGAAAGCCGATATCGTGCAGCGCGACGAAACCGAGCAAGGGGATCGTGCGCTTTTGAATTTGGGGCATACTTTTTGCCACGCGCTTGAGGCTGCAACGGGCTATTCGGATCGGCTGTTGCACGGGGAAGGCGTGGCGATCGGCTGTGCAATGGCGTTCGAACTATCGGCGCGCATGGGGCTGTGTAGTCAGGAAAGCCCTAGCCGTGTGCGTGCGCATCTGCGCGAGATGGGCATGAAAACGGATCTGCGCGATATCGACGGCGAACTGCCGGACGCCGCTGGCTTGCTTGCCCTGATGGGGCAGGACAAAAAGGTGGTTGCGGGCAAACTGCGGTTCATTCTGGCACGTCGTATCGGTGATGCATTTATCACCTCTGATGTGCCACCTAAAGCGGTGCTTGCTGTGCTGTCGGATGCACTGGCAGAGCGGTAGAGCGGGCTGAATGTCCCGCTCTATGCTTTTGTTTTAGAACGGGATTTCGTCATCCATGTCGGAGCGACCACCGCCAGACGAACCACCCTGATTGCCGCCGCCCTGATTGCCGCCACCGTAACCGCCGCCTTGGTTGCCACCACCGTAGCCACCCTGATCGCCGCCGCCGTAACCGCCACCTTGGTCACCACCGCCGCCGCCTTCGCCGCGACCGTCAAGCATGGTCAAAGTGCCACCAAACCCTTGCAGCACAACCTCTGTGCTATAGCGGTCAGAGCCGTCTTGCGCCTGATACTTACGGGTTTGCAATGCGCCTTCGATATAAACCTTGGAGCCTTTGCGCAGGTATTGTTCGGCGATCCGCACCAGACCTTCTTGAAAGATGGCAACCGAGTGCCACTCTGTCTTTTCGCGGCGCTCGCCAGTGTTCTTGTCTTTCCAGTTTTCGGACGTTGCAATGCGCAGGTTACAGACCTTGCCGCCATTTCCAAATGTCCGCACCTCGGGGTCACGCCCGAGATTGCCGATCAAGATAACTTTGTTGACGCTTCCGGCCATGGTAATTCCCCTCACGATTCTGTTGTCGAAACTGTTGTGACAGACCACGTTTGACGCGACAAGGTTAACCGTTCCTTGATATCGGGGGAGGGCTGGCAGTTTTTGAAAAATCGGCTATTGTGCCCGCAGTGATAACATCTGGGGATGTGTTTGGATGAAATTGGTTGGTTATTTGGCTGTTGTTTCGGCCCTTACGTTACCCGCAGCAGGGTTTGCGGATACGATTTCAACGCGCTCGCGAGCGGCGTTGTTTCAAAACCAGTTAAGCGTTTTGGATAGCAGGTCTTCCAATCAATATAGCAATTCGATCCGCCTTCAGCCGCCGCGCGCGGTTGTGCCATCGGTGGCGACGAATACGCCGACATATCGCGGGCGCTACACGGGGCCGCTTTTGAATGTGGCCCGTGCTGCGGCGCGCCGACATAACATCCCCGAAGATCTATTCTTGCGCCTTGTGCAGCAAGAAAGCGGCTGGAACCCGAATGCACGCTCGCATAAGGGCGCGATGGGATTGGCGCAATTGATGCCGCAAACCGCGCGTGCCTTGGGTGTGAACCCGCGTGATCCTGCGCAAAATCTTGAAGGCGGAGCGCGCTACTTGCGGCGCCAATTCGAGACTTTCGGGAGCTGGCGTTTGGCTTTGGCTGCCTATAACGCCGGTCCGGGGGCTGTTCAGAAATACAACGGCGTGCCACCCTACAAGGAAACCCGCAATTACGTGCGGGTGATCTGGGGTAACTGATAAGTTATTGATATTTAATGTAAAACGGCGCGTGACACTCACGCGCCGTTTTTTGTTTATTCTGCCGCCATCTGGATGACGGGTTCCATCGTGGCAAAGTCAGCCTCGCTCAGGTGGCATTTGACCTGATGGCCAGCCGCCATTGTGCGCAGTGGTGGAACCTCTTTTTCACACAAGCCACCTAGAACCTGCGATTTCCAGTTACACCGTGTCTGGAACGGGCAGCCAGAGGGCGGGCTCATTGCGGAAGGAATGTCACCCTCGAGCACGATATGCTTTTTGGTGATGCTCGTGTCGGCAATTGGCACAGCAGACAAAAGCGCCTCTGTGTAAGGGTGGTATGGCGGCGCGAACACCTGATCGGTTGTGCCGATTTCAACGACATGCCCTAGATACATCACCATAACGCGGTCACTCAGGTAGCGCACAATCGAAAGGTCGTGGCTGATGAACAGGAGTGTTGTCTTATGTTCGCGTTGAATTTCCATTAACAGATCGGTCACCGCCGCCTGCACAGAAACATCAAGTGCAGAGACAGGCTCGTCTGCGACCACGATCCGCGCGTCACCGGCAAAGGCGCGCGCGATGCCAACCCGTTGTTTTTGCCCACCCGAAAGCTGGCGGGGCATGCGGTCCGCAAAATCGCGGGGCAGCTTCACGAGGTCGAGCAAATCAAGCATCCGCGCACGGCGTTCGCTATCGTTATTCCCGATTTTGAAGATTTCCAGTGCCCGCATAATCTGGCGCCCCACGGTCATGGACGGGTTGAGCGTATCAAACGGGTTCTGGAACACCATCTGGATGTCGGCCACGGTTTTCGTGTCGCGATCCTCGATTGCGGTCGAGCCGATGTCAGTGCCGTCGAGCAGGATTTGCCCCTCGGTTGCGGTCTCCAAGCCCATGAGAACCTTGGCAAATGTGGATTTGCCACAGCCCGATTCCCCGACGATGGCAAGTGTCTCGGATTCGCGCGCCTCGAAAGACAGCGTTTCGTTGGCTTTCACCACCTTTTTGTCGCCGCCACCAAAGAGAGCGTTTGCCGCGACCTCATAGTATTTCTTGAGGTTATCCATCTTGAGGACAACCTCGCCAACGGGCGCTTTTTCCTTTTGTTCTCCGACCTCTAGCGGTGCGTTCCAGTCGATTTCGTCGTGGCGCAAGCAGCGGGTCTGGTGGCGATCATTGCCTTTGACCTGCACCATGTTGATGGCTTCGCTATCGCAGCGGCCTGCTTGGAAATAATCGCAGCGTGGCCCGAAGTTACACCCGTCAGGCCGCTCGTGTGGCAGCGGGAAATTGCCCGGAATGGCCACCAGAGGCCGTGCATTTTTGTCCGCACCCGGCAGCGGGATAGACCGGAAAAGTGCTTGCGTATAAGGGTGTTGCATCTCGTCGAACACATCCTCGATGGACCCCCGCTCGACCGCTTCGCCAGAATACATCACGCAGATGCGGTCGCAGGTTTCAAGAACGAGCCCGAGGTTGTGGCTGATGAAGAGCATTGACGTTCCGTATTTCTTGCCCAAATCCTTGACCAGCTCGACCACGGCGGCCTCGACGGTCACGTCGAGCGCGGTGGTTGGTTCGTCCAAGATCAGCAAAGACGGCTTTGACATCAAGGCCATCGCAATCACGATGCGCTGTTGTTGCCCGCCAGAAAGCTGGTGGGGATAGGATTTGAGCATCCGTTTGGGATCGGGAAGCTTGACGTCGGTGACCACTTCGAGCGCGCGTTTGTAGGCTACATCTTTTGAGACGTTTTCGTGGATCATCGGCACTTCCATGAGCTGATCACCGATGCGCATCGCGGGGTTCAAAGAGGCCATAGGCTCTTGATAAATCATGGCAATTTGCGATCCACGGATGTCGCGCAGCCGCTCGGGCGACATGGTGTTCATCTCTTCGCCCTTGAACTTGATCGAGCCACCGACGATGCGCCCGTTCACGCCCAGATCCTGCATAACGCCCAGCGCCACCGTGGATTTGCCACAGCCGGATTCCCCAACAACGCCAAGGGCTTCGCCGGGCATAATGGAGGCGGAAAAGTCCATCACAGCAGGGATTTCGCGCAGGCGTGTGAAGAACGAAATGGAGAGTTTATCGATCTCGAGGATCGGTCCGTCGTAGTCCTGATTATCCATTAGGATTTACCTCCGCACAGTTGAAATGTGCCTGTGATTTGCGTGCACCGTGCGTGCACCAAGCGTGCACCGCGCGGGAAGGATGTTTGATTAACTGTTTTCATCATCATCAATCCTTCAAGCTTTCTTCGCGCAGGCCATCGGCCAGCAGGTTCAGGCCCAGCACGAGCGACAAAAGCGCCGCCGCAGGTGGGAGGGCAGGGTGCGCCACGATCAACAGCAGCTTGCGCCCTTCGTTGATGGTGGACCCCCAGTCGGGGCTTTCTGGTGGCAGGCCGAGGCCAAAGAAGCCGAGTGTGCCGAGCAGGATGGTTGTGTAGCCAATCCGCAGGCAGAAATCGACGATCAGCGGCCCACGCGCATTGGGCAGGATTTCCCAGAGCATGATATACCATGACCCTTCGCCGCGGGTTTGCGCCGCTGCAACGTAGTCGCGTGTGCGCAGATCAAGCGCGAGGCCGCGCACGATACGAAACACTGTCGGCGCGTTCACGAAGACAACGGAGACAAAGACCACAAGGATGCCCGGATTGATGTCAAACCCGTCAAGCGCGTCTGGCATGAAGTTGAGCACTGTGCCGCTTTGCGAGATCAGCGACAGATAGAGCCAGCCCAAGATGCCAAGCACGACGATCAACATCGGGTTCCGCTTGGAGGGTTGTGTGTAATAGCGCGAGTTCAAGAGCACGGCAAAGAACACGATCGGGAAGACAAAGAGGAAGGCCGCCATGAAGGACGGAATGCCAGTCGCGACGATCTCTGGTGTCACAAGCAGGTAGAACAGCAAGATGACAGGGAAGGCGAGGATCAGGTTGGCAAGGAACGACAGCACTGTGTCGAGCCTACCGCCAAAGTAACCCGCAGGCAGTCCGAGCGTGATCCCGACCATGAAGGCAAAGAGCGTTGCCAGTGGTGCGATGGCGATCACGATGACCGACCCTTTGATCATGCGGCTAAAGATGTCGCGCGCAAGGTTATCACCGCCCAGCAGGTAGTGCGGCCAAGTGACCTCGTTCCCGTCAGGAATTGCGACACCGGGCACTTTGTTTTTCAGGCCCGAGATCTGGTCAAGCGGGTCGTGGGTGACGAGCATGTCGAACCCGCCTGCGAAAATCGCGGTAAAGACCCAGAACATCACAAGCCCGAACCCGATCATCCCCACGGTGCTATCGAAAAGTTTGCCGTAAAGCCCGAGCTTGCGCTTGAACATGATCGAGAGCGTGTAGGTCAGCACAAGGGCGATCCAGACGGGCAGGAGCCGTTTGGCCATCAGCCCGACGATCCCCGCCTTGCCGTAGGGCAGCAAGACCCCAGCGATCACATAGAGCAGGATCAGGGCGATCAGCACCATGAAGGCGACTTTGGTGATCCGTTCGATGCCGCCGAACATCCCGCCGCGCTGCATCAATGTGCCGTCCGCGTTTGATTGAAGGGTCATCGGTTCTGCAAAGAACGACATGACCAGTTGCATCACCACTGCCAGCCCGAAGCAGGCAAGCGTGATGACAAAGATTGGGTTCATAAAGGCGCCTATTGCGCCGGTCCAGCTGAGGGATTCCATGAGCAATAGTCCTTTAAGCGATACGAATACGAGGATTGAGGAAGACGTAACCGATGTCGGAGATCAGTTGCGTGACCAGCACCACAAAGACCGACACCACAGAAACCCCAAGCAGAAGTTCGATGTCGTTCGTTGAGGCCGCCTCGACGAGGGTCCACCCGAAGCCTTTATAGCTAAACAGGCTTTCGACGATCACAACGCCGTTCAAGAGCCACGGGAATTGCAACATGATCACCGTGAAGGGTGCAATCAGGGCGTTGCGCAACGCGTGTTTCATCACGATTGTGCGAAACGCGACCCCCTTGAGCCGCGCGGTGCGGATATACTGCGCCGTCATGACTTCGGTCATCGAGGCCCGTGTCATCCGCGCAATATAGCCCATGCCGTAAAGCGCGATTGTCAGGACGGGCAGGGTGAAGTTCTCGAAGGTTGCATCGTCCATCGCCGAGTTGGCGTTCCCCTTAAAGATTTTCATCCCGAAGGTCGCCGTTCCGAAGAGTGCAATCAGGACAACACCCGACACATATTCTGGCGTCGCCGTCGAAATGATCGAGAATGTCGACAAGGTCCGGTCGGTCCTTGATCCTTCGCGCATGCCCGCAAGGACGCCGATAATCAACGCGCCCGGAACCATGACCAGCATGACAAGCCCCATCAGCTTTGCGGTATGGCCGAGCCGCACTGAGATGATTTTGCTGACGTCTTCTTTAAAGCGTGTGGAGAACCCCCATTCGCCTTGCAGAACGCCGCAGAATTTCGGCGCATCGGTCGGGTCTTGTCCGCGTTCTGCGCAGCGCCCTCTGAGTTCGCCGTCCGTTCCCTCGATGACATAGCCCGGCAAGAGCCCCATCCATTGCCCGTATTTGATCGGCAAAGGTTGCGCATAGCCGCGGTTTTCCAAGTAGCTGATCACAGCTTCGTCGGACATACGCGCGTTGCCTTGCGTTTTGGCGAGTTTTTCGAGGTTTGGCGCGAGGTTTGTCAGCCAGAAGACAACAAACGTCAGGCAGATTGCCGTGAGGATCATGACCCCAAGGCGGCGCAGAATAAACAGTCCCATTTACACCCCTGTGTGTCTGGTATTGGCGCGCATTTTTGCACGCTCTTCTTGTTAGAACGAAAAAGACCGCCCCAAGTAAGGAGGGCGGTCTTGTTGGTTTTTAGGCTGCGTAGCCGATCTTATAGATTTGCGGCAGGTATGCGATATGCATATCCCAGCCAACCAGACCCGGCTTGGCGTGGCGGAAAATCGAGCGCCAGTATGGTTGCACTGTCACACCCTCTTCCGTCATGATCCCTTGCAACTTCGCCATCACTTCGCGGCGCGCGTCGGCGTCTGCGAGGCTGTTGGCTTCGATCAGCAACTCGTCGAACTCGGCGTTGGCAAACGCCGCCTCGTTCCATGCTTCACCGGATTTATAAGCCAGCGCAAGCACTTGCGTGCCAAGTGGGCGGTGGTTCCAGTTGGTCGAGGAGAACGGATACTTTGTCCAGTCATTCCAGAACGTCGAGCCCGGGATCACGGTGCGCTTCACGTTGAAGCCCGCGTCACGCATCTGTGCTGCAACAACGTCGTTGGTGTTCTTGAGCCAGTCGTCATCCACGGAGATCAGGTCAAACTCATAGTCCTGCATGCCCGCTTCGGTCATCAGTTCCATCGCGCGGGCCGGATCGTAGCCGAGCGAAGGCACGTCAGCCCACTCTGGGTGCATTGGACCTACGTGCTGGTTACGTGCAGCCGAGCCGAGCCCTGCAACGCCGAGTTCAAGGCAGACTGCGTTATCAACAGACATCGCAATCGCCTGACGCACCCGCTTGTCAGCATAAGGCATTTTGCCGTCAACTTCAGCGATCTGGTTTGTGCGCACGGAGACTGTCGCACCTGATGCGACTTCTGAACGCTCCCAGCCGATGCCGTCGATGATATCAACGAAGTCGCCTGTTGTTTCATAGAGCATGTCAACCTCGTCAGAGGCAGCAGCCGCTGCAAGCGCGGACGGGTCTGTGCCAAGATCGATATAGGTGATCTTGTCCATATACGCGCCTTTACCAGCCGCGTAGCCCCACCAGTCATGGCCTTCGTTACGCACGAGAACAGCCTTAACGCCTGCTTCGTTTGTTTCGACAAGATACGGCCCTGTGCCGATCATTGTGGACAGCATGTCTTCGGTGTTGTTGTCAGCATGCGTGATCGCAGCCGGATAATCGGACATGCCCGCAATCAACGAGATGTCTGGCGCAGGCAGGTTCAGCTTGACGGTGTGGCTATCCACAACTTCGATTGTGCCTTCGCCAGCCATATTTGTTTCGGCATCAATAAGAACGGCGAAACGACCAGCCATTGAGTTGCCCTCAACACCTTTGTCACACCAGCCCGCAATGTTGCGTGCCACATCTTCGGCTGTGAAGTCGTCACCGTTGTTCCACTTAACGCCTTTGCGCACGTTGAGCGTGTATTCGGTGGAATCGTCGTTGATCGACCAGCTCTCGAGGAGCATTGGCACAAACGAGCCGTCGTTGTTGTATTCTACAAGATATTCCAGCCAGCCAGAAGAGACATAGGCAAACTCTGTCCAGTCATAAGTGCGTGGATCTTTCGGGGCGTAAACCGTCATTGCGATGCGGATCTCGCCGCCTTGCTGCGCATGCGCTGCGGCCTCAACGGGGGCGGCCAAGCCAAGAAGACCGTAAGCAGCCGTCGCCGTCAGGCCCAGCGAAGTTGTGCGCGTCAGAAATTCACGGCGGCTGAGCTTGCCTGCCTTTTCTTCGTTTGCATACATCAGTGCTGCTGGGTGCACCTTGGTTTGTGTAGTTTTCGTCATTCGTCTCTCCCTGTGACACGTTTTTTAGTCTCGCTCGATAAGCTGGGCAAATGAAGTAAGGTCATTTGCGCGATCGAGCGGATGGTCAGTTGGACCATTGCGCAATGTTTTGATCAAAACGTCAATGGACGTAATCGAGATTTGGATCACATTTGCGACAAATCAATGGGTCGAAACCGACATTTTCGACAATAGTTCAGCGGCTTCGCAATACTGCAATTGCACTAATTCATGCGCTGCAAGTGCAGCATTGATGCGCCCGATTTGCGAAACTGGCTGGGTGTTGCCCCTGTTTGGGCGGCAAAGCTGCGCGAGAAATAGGCAGCTGAGTGAAATCCGAGTTGCGAGGCGATTTCCTTGACGGGTGTCGGGGTTTCGCGCAGCAACATGCAGGCTTCGTAATGCACACGGTCCCGCAGCAGAGCGAGGGCAGATTTGCCACAAGTCTGATTGCAGCAACGCGTCAAATGTGTGGGCGTCACGCCCAGCGCTGTCGCATATTCCGCCACGCCGCGATCAGACCGATAGTCACGTTCGATCAGGTCGGTAAATGCCGCAACCAAACGGGCGGCAGTTGTTTGCGAGCGCTTTTTAAAAGTGTCGCTTGGCGCGGTCACAAGCTGTCGCTCGAAAAACACCGCCAGCAACCCCAGATGGTAATGCGCGGCGCGCGAATGCCCTTGTCCTGCGGATTTAAGCTCGCGTTCGAGCGCCTCTGTCAGCGCGATCATCTCTTTTTGAACGCCAACGTCGATCAGGCGCAGTTGGGTCGCATCATCAGGCCATTCGCTCGCCATTGCGGACGGCACAGTGATCATATGCCCGTAGACTGTCGGGCCGACGTCAAATCCATACATCGTATGTGCGGGGATAAAGATCAGGTTGTTCGGCCCGTAACCGCTTGTCAGCCCTGCAATCGTGATCCGGCCTTGCCCCTTGGTGATGTAGATCAGCCGCGGGGTTGCATGGCTGCGCATGGCTTCTGTGCGCCAGCGGCCAGCGGTGGGGTTTTGCGCGATAGGGGTCAATGCAAGTGCGGTTTTCTGCATCTCGGAAGCAAATTGCATAGTCGTCCCTTTTTCTCGTCTGACCTTTAGGTTGCACGCATCCTTAAACCAAAACAACGGTAAATTTATGGCAAAAAGGTCAAAGCTGTGGACAACCTTGTGGACGAAATGTCGAGGTGCTCCCATGTTTTGTGCTTGGAGCGGAACCATGTGCGCTGCCGTTTGGCATATTGGCGCGATGCAATGATCGCCGCTTTGCGTGCATCTGCGAGGCTGGTTTCGCCCTTGAGATGGCTGATCAGTTCGGGCGCGCCGATTGCCTTGGCGGATTGATGCGTTGCGTCCCAAGTGGGCAGCATGGCTTGCGCCTCGTTGATCGCCCCTTGTTCAATCATCAGATCAAACCGCTTTTCGATCCGCGCGTTGAGCCAGTCCACGGGCACATCAAGCGTGATCCGCACGGCATTTTCAGCTGGTAGCAAGGGCGGCGGTGTGTCGTCCTGCCACGCGACAATCGTGCGCCCGGTTTGCTTGAGAACCTCCCAAGCCCGTTGCACCCGCATCCGGTTCTGGATGTCGATCCTTGCCTGCGTTTCGTCGTCTAGCTCTAGGAGTAAATCGTTTAAAGACAGTGTATTGCCATGCTCTCTTAAAGTGGGTTTGGTCGCGGGTATCTCGGCCAGTCCCTGTGTGAGCGCGTGAAAGTTGAGCCCGGTCCCCCCTACGATGATCGGTCGCTGGTGTCCTGTCAGAAATGGCGTCACGTCCCGTAGCCAATGCCCTGTTGAATAGGGCTGATCAAAGGCCACATGCCCGTAAAGCGCGTGGGGCGCAGCGTCCAGATCGGTGTCGTCGGGGCGTGCCGTCAGGATACGCCAGCCGTCAAACACCTGAAGCGCATCCGCGTTCACAATGACACCCCCTTGCGTGCGTGCAATGTGCAGCGCAAGTGCGGACTTCCCCGAGGCGGTCGGGCCAGCAATCAGGACAGGGGCGTGGGGAGCAATCTGGATCATGGCGCTTGTCTTAGTGCACCCTGTCGCAGCATTCTAGCGAATTGCCCAAAAGAACAGCCTAAGCCGCATTGAAACTTGTCTCAAAGTCGGACATTTTGCGGCAGGTTCATTTCACATCGCAAAGGGCAGCACATGACCGAGACTCCGAATAAGACTTATGATCGCGTGATGCTTAAGATTTCCGGCGAAGCTTTGATGGGTGATACGGCCTTTGGCCTGCATCCCCCGACTGTGCAGCGGATTGCGCGCGAGGTGAAGACGGTGCACGAGATGGGCGTCGAGATTTGCATGGTCATTGGCGGCGGCAACATCTTTCGCGGGTTGCAAGGGTCTGCGCAGGGCATGGAGCGCACCACGGCGGATTACATGGGCATGTTGGCTACGGTGATGAACGCGCTGGCGATGCAATCCGCATTGGAAGACCTTGGCATTCATACCCGCGTGATCAGCGCCATTCGCATGGACGAGGTCGCCGAGCCTTACATTCGTCGCCGCGCGGTGCGCCACCTTGAGAAAAAGCGCGTTGTTATTTTTGCGGCGGGCACGGGAAACCCTTATTTTACGACCGATACTGCCGCGACGTTGCGCGCCAACGAGATGGCCTGCGAAGCGATCTTTAAGGGCACGAAGGTTGACGGGATCTACGACAAAGACCCCAAAAAGCACGATGATGCAGAGCGCTATGATGTTGTCACTTACGACGAGGTTCTGCAAAAGCGCCTTGCGGTCATGGACGCCTCAGCGATTGCATTGGCGCGCGACAACAAGTTGCCGATTATCGTGTTCAGTCTTGATGAATCGGGCGGCTTTCGCGGTATCTTGGCTGGCGAGGGCACGTATACCAAGGTGCAGGGCTAGGCCGCTTTGCCCACCCTTTGACGCAGATATGATGAAACCCGGACGAAAACCTGCACATGCCGCAAGTTATGGTCGGGGTGTTTCGCCTATTGCTGTGCGGGTTGTGTCTGATGTCTATACATTTGGGATTGCCTGACATAGTAACGCATTAACAAAGAATAGCTTTTGAGGACCGCATGTCTGACGACTTTATGCTCGATACCGATGATCTGGAACGCCGTATGGACGGCGCAATTGCAAACCTGCGCGTTGAGTTTTCTTCGCTGCGCACAGGACGCGCCTCTGGATCAATGTTGGAACCCGTAATGGTCGAGGCCTATGGCGCGATGACGCCGATCAACCAAGTGGGAACCGTGAACGTGCCAGAGCCACGCATGGTGACGATCAACGTCTGGGACAAGGCGCTTGTCGGTCCCGTCGAAAAGGCGATCCGCAACTCCGGTTTGGGCATTAACCCCCAATTGAACGGCACGATCATTATGTTGCCGATCCCCGAGTTGAACGAAGAGCGCCGCCGTGATCTGACCAAGGTGGCAGGCGATTACGCCGAGCGCGCTCGTGTGTCTGTGCGCAACTTGCGCCGTGACGGTATGGACCAGATCAAGAAAGCCAAGACTGACGGCCTGTCCGAGGACGACCAGAAGTTCTGGGAGGCAGCGGTGCAGGAAATCACGGATGCCCATATCAAGAAAGTCGACGAGACCCTTGAGGTGAAACAAGCCGAGATCATGCAGGTCTGACCCAAGGGGGGCCGTTTATGGCCAAGGACATTTCAGAAACGCAAAGTGGCCCGTCCCACGTTGCCATCATTATGGATGGGAACGGACGATGGGCGCAGCAGCGCGGGCGGCCAAGATTGTTTGGCCACCATGCTGGCGCCAAGCGTGTTCGCGAAATTGTCGAGGCCTGCCCTGATCTTGGCGTCAAATATCTGACGATTTTTGCGTTTTCGACCGAAAACTGGAAGCGGACACAGTCCGAGGTTGCGGGCCTGATGAAGCTGTTCCGCCGCTATATCGAACGCGAGGCGAAAGCCCTGTTTGAAGATGGTGTGCGCGTGCGTTTTATTGGCGACCGTATGAAGCTTGACGCAAAGCTTGTGTCGCTGATGGATAGTCTTGAGCTACATACGGCCCAGAATACAAAGGTGCATCTGACAATCGCGTTGAATTACGGGGGCCGCGACGAGGTGACCCGTGCTGCGCAGCTGATGGCGCTGGAGATCGAACAGGGCAGGCTGTCGCATAAGGATGTGGACGCAGAGACACTCTCGCGGTTTCTGGACACCCGCTTTCTGCCCGATCCCGATCTGGTGATCCGCACAAGTGGCGAAGCGCGTATCTCGAACTTTCTATTGTGGCAATCTGCGTATTCCGAATACGAGTTTGTCGATACCCTTTGGCCTGATTTCACGGCCAAGGAATTTGGTGATATCCTTTCTGGATTTGGTGGGCGCGAGCGCCGGTATGGCGGAGCAACAGTATAAAATGGCAAGCAATTGGGATGATCTTTCGGCGCGCGCAACCTCTGCGGTTGTGATGGTTGTTGTCGGCATATTTGGCGTGGTCGCGGGCGGTATCTGGTTCCAGATGCTTGTTGTCCTCGCCTCTGCTGTCATGATCTGGGAGTTGTGGTCGATGATCGCGCCGCAGCGCACGACGGCTGCTGCTTTGCTCAGTGCGCTGGCTTCGACCGTCATGTCGGCCCAACTTGTCGATGCGGGCACGTCATTTGCGCTGCTGTTCCTGATCGTGCCCGTTATAGGCGCGCTTTTGCTGAAGAAAATGCGCTATACGTTTCTGCTATATGGGCTGGTGATTATGGTTGCCGGCTACGCCTTGATCCACTTTCGCAACGAGTTTGGCGCCCTTTGGATCGTCTGGATGCTTCTTGTCGTTATTGCCTCCGATGTTTTGGGCTATTTTGCCGGCCGCAGCTTTGGGGGGCCAAAGTTCTGGCCTGCCATTAGCCCCAAGAAAACATGGAGCGGCACGGTGGCTGGCTGGATCGGGGCAGGGGTCATTGGCCTGATCTTTGCGATATTTACCGATGCTGGCCTGATCCTTGTGCCACTGTCGATGCTCTTGAGTTTTGCGGGTCAGATGGGTGATATCGCCGAAAGCGCCATCAAGCGCCGCACGGGGATCAAGGACAGTTCCACACTTATTCCCGGCCATGGTGGTTTTCTCGACCGTTTTGACGCGCTGCTTGGTGTTGCGCTTGTCATGTTTATTGCCGCGTCAGTGTTTGATCTGTCTGGAGTCGCTTTTTGAAATCGGTTTCGATTTTTGGCGCAACGGGGTCGGTGGGGCAAAGTGCAGTTGATCTGATTGCGCGCGCCCCTGCGTCCTATGATGTGATCGCCCTGACAGGGGGCCGCAACATCGCGCAGCTTGCCGCCGATGCCGTGCGTTTGAATGCCAAGCTGGCGGTCACCTGTCATTCAGAGTTGTTCAATGATTTGAAGGCCTTGCTTGCTGGCACGGGCGTTGAGGTGGCGGCAGGGGATTTGGCGATTACCGAGGCGGCCCATCGCCCCGCTGACTGGACCCTCTCGGCGATTATCGGCGCGGCGGGTCTGATGCCAAGCTTTACCGCCTTGTCACATGGGCGCACTTTGGCGCTGGCCAACAAGGAAAGTCTGGTCACGGCTGGACCGTTGTTGATGCAAGCCGCCAAAGATCATCGCGCCACGATATTGCCTGTCGATAGTGAGCATTCGGCGGTGTTTCAAGCTCTTGTCGGTGAGGATATGGCGGCGGTCGAGCGGGTGATTATCACGGCCTCTGGCGGCGCGTTTCGCGACTGGCCCATGGCCGATCTGGCCAACGCCACGCTTGCCCAAGCCTCGAGCCATCCCAATTGGGATATGGGCCAGCGGATCACGATTGATAGTGCCTCTATGTTCAACAAGGGCATGGAGTTGATTGAAACCAAAGAGTTTTTTGGTGTTGATCCAAGTATGATCGAGGTGCTTGTTCATCGTGAAAGCCTTGTGCATGCGCTTGTCGGGTTCAATGATGGCGCGTTGATGGCCCATATTGGCCCGCCCGATATGCGCCATGCGATTGGTTATGCGCTTCATTGGCCGCAGCGCGCCGAATTGCCTGTTGAGCGGCTAGACCTTGCCAAGATCGGTCAGTTGAGTTTTGAAGCGCCTGATCCTGCGCGCTATCCTGCGCTCGGGATTGCGGCGGATGTCATGCAGATTGGCGGCCTTGCGGGGGCGGTGTTTAACGCGGCTAAGGAGCGCGCGTTGGATCAGTTTATCGCGGGTCAGATCAGGTTTGTGGACATGGCGGGTGTTGTGTCACGCGTAATTGACACCATGTTGGCGCGTGATGGGCTGCAAAATGCCCGAATTACATTAGATACCGTGTTGGAAATAGATGCTTTAGCGCGCGTGCGTGCGGATGAAGCTTTGCATGAACTAGGATAGACCGTTGGATTTTGCCCAGATATTACCGTCGTTCGGCGGCGCCGCTTTTACGATTATCGCCTTCATTGTCGCGCTGTCGATCATTGTCGCGATCCATGAGTATGGTCACTATATTGTAGGCCGCTGGTGCGGGATTTACGCCGAAGTGTTTAGCCTTGGCATGGGCCCGGTTCTTTATTCGCGGGTCGATAAGCGGGGCACACGTTGGCAATTGGCGGCGCTGCCGTTTGGCGGCTACGTGCGCTTTTTGGGTGATACAAATGCTGCGGGAATTGGTCCCGAGGGCGAGGTCAGTGCCGCTGACAAGCGCAGATCGATGGCAGGTGCGCCGCTATGGGCGCGCACTCTGACTGTTCTGGCGGGGCCGGTATTCAACTTTGTGCTCGCAATCCTGATTTTTGCCGCTGTTGCGATGACTGATGGCCGCTCCAAAGACCCGTTGACGTTTGAAAGCGGTTTGACGCTGCCCGACATGTTTGTTTCGGAGTTTCAGACTGGTGACGAAGTGATTTCGGTTGCGGGTCAGCGGTTCGGGGTCGACGATTTTTCGATGGAGGCGCTGCCATATGAGCCAGTGCTTGATTACCAGATCCGCCGTGATGGCGTGGAAATGGAGATCAAGGGGCCATATTTGATGCCATCGCTGATCACGGGGATCAACCCGCGCTCTGCTGCGGACGATGCGGGCTTGCGCAAGGGAGACGTGATCACCGCGATTGACGGCACAGCGATCGTTGCGTTTGACCAGATTGTTGAAGCCGTGAAAGCGGTGGACGGCGAGCCTTTGACGCTTGATGTCTGGCGCAATGGTGACATGTCCAAATTCACGCTTGCACCGCGCCGCGTTGATATCCCGCTGCAAGCTGGCGGGTTTGAAACCCGTTGGTTGATCGGCATTACGGGGTCTGTCTTCTTTGAGGAGGCGACCGAGAACCTCGGGCTTTGGGACTCCCTGAAGGGGGCGACTACGCAACTGTTGTTTATCATGAAATCGTCGCTGTCCGGCCTATGGCATGTGGCCACGGGCGCAATTTCGACATGCAACCTGTCTGGCCCTGTTGGAATCGCCCAAACGAGTGGCTCGATGGCGGCGCAGGGCGCGACAAGCTTTATCTGGTTTGTGGGCATGTTGTCGGCGGCGGTGGGCCTGTTGAACCTGTTCCCCGTGCCAATTCTGGACGGTGGTCACCTTGTGTTTTACGCCTATGAAGCGGTGTTTCGCAAAAAGCCGTCAGACAGCGCTTATAACATCCTGATGCTGATGGGGCTGGCCCTGATTGGTGCGATGATGATCTTTGCGTTGCTGAACGATTTGGTGCTTTGTCCCTAAAGGTGACACGCGGTTGCCACATTTGCGCCATGTTCTGACGGTAGATATGACCGCAGATTAGTGGAGTAAAACTTATGCAAACCATTTCTCAGGGTTACAAAGGTCTGTCATTTTTGGTCAAGCTGAACGCCGACCGGTTGATGATGATGGTCACATTGGTGACAGCTCTTTATGTCGGCTCCTATCTGGCGCTTGGCTAAACCAGCGTTCACCAGATAATTGATAAGCAAAAACGCGCCCATTGTGGCGCGTTTGTTGGTTTTGACATCACGTCATTGGTCCGTTAGTTCGTAGGGACTGGGATGTCACAACAGGCGAAAATTATGAACCGTGAAACCGTCCGCGCAGCCGCGCAATCTGTCACCGTCTATCAACGGCTATTTTTCGTTCTATTTATAGGGTTTGCGACGATTTTCGCCTCTCAATCGAGCGCCCAATCCTTCACGTTTAACACCGTGCAGATCGATGGAAACCAGCGCGTAGAGGATGGCACGATCCTTTCATTTGCGGGAATCAGCCGCGGCGCGACGATTTCTGCGGGTGAAATGAACGATGCGGCCCAACGCATTCGCAATTCCGGCCTGTTCGAAAGCGTGGATGTGACCCCGCGCGGTGGCACGCTTGTGATTGCGGTTGTCGAGCGTCCGACGATCAACCAGATCAACGTCGAAGGGAACACCAAAATTCGTGACGCGCAGTTGCTTGCGGTTGTGCAGTCCCAGTCGCGCCGTGTGTATAGCCCCGAACAGGCAGAACGCGACACGGCTGCTATTTCGGAAGTTTATGCCTCCAAGGGCCGCGTGAATGCGATTGTGCGTCCGCGCCTGATCGCGCGTTCCAATAACCGCGTTGATCTGATTTTTGAAGTTGTCGAGGCCGGTGTCACCGAGATCGAGCGGATTTCGTTTGTTGGCAACCGCACCTATTCCGAGAACCGTTTGCGCCGCGTGCTTGAGACAAAGCAGGCGGGTATTTTACGGTCGATCATTTCGCGCGATACCTTTGTGGAAGACCGCATTGCATTTGACCGCCGCGCCTTGACCGATTTTTACCAATCGCGTGGTTATGTCGATTTTCAGGTGCAAAACGTTGATGTGTCGCTGACGCGTGAACGCGATGCCTATCTTGTGACGTTCAACGTGCAAGAGGGGCAACAGTTCCGCATCGGTGATGTCAGCGTGACCAGCGATATCCCCGAAGCTGACGCCGCGGTGTTCCGCGCGGAAATGCGCCTGCGCCCAGGCGTGGTTTATTCCCCGTCATTGATCGAAACCGAGATTGCCCGCCTCGAGCGGTTGGCACTGCGCATGGGGATCAATTTCTTGCAGGTTGATCCGCGGATCACGCGTGATGACCGTGGGCTTCTGCTTAACCTCGAATTTGCACTGGTGCGCGGCGAGCGTATCTTTGTGGAGCGGATCGACATTGAGGGCAACAACACAACGCTTGATCGTATTGTGCGTAACCAGTTCCGCACCGTGGAAGGTGACCCGTTCAACCCGCGTGAAATCCGCGAAAGTGCAGAGCGCATTCGTGCCCTTGGCTTCTTTGGGAACGCTGACGTGCAGGCGCGTGAAGGGTCCACGCCAAACCAGATCATCGTAGATGTGAACGTCGAAGAGGCGAACACAGGGTCGCTTTCGTTTGGCGCCAACTATAATTCGGACACAGGGTTTGGTTTGCTTGGCTCTTTCCGCCAGAGCAATTTCATGGGCCGTGGTCAGAAGTTGAATGTTCAGCTTTCGACGGCAGAGACCAACCGCGTGCTTTCGTTCTCGTTTGAAGAGCCGCAGTTTTTGGGTCGTGATTTGGGCTTTGGGCTCGATTTCGATTATCGCGTGACCGACAACGAAAACGCGACCTATGACACCGAGACATTCCGCTTTAAGCCATCCCTGACGTTTCCTGTCAGTGAGAATGGCCGTTTGCAGGTGTTTTACGCATATGACTACACCGATCTGTCTGATGTTAGCGCCACGTCGAGTGACCTGATCAAGGCTGATGAAGGTGGCGTTGGTGCCAGCTCGGTCGGTTACGTTTATAGCTTTGACAGCCGCCGTTCCGGGCTTGATCCCAATACGGGTGTTGTCTTGCGCTTTGGTCAGGAGTTCGGCTTTGGCGATGCGCAATACATCAAGTCCACGGGTCTGGCTGCGGTTGAAACCAAGGTCATGAACGAAGAAGTGACCCTGCGCGCGACCCTTGAGGGCGGGTATCTTGATTACTCCAAGGGCCAGAGCCGTATTACGGATCGCTTCTTTCTTGGTAGCCGCTTGATGCGTGGTTTCGAGGCTGGCGGTGTTGGCCCGCGCGACTTTGACGATAGTGACCCAGATGCCATCATCAACGATGCATTGGGCGGCAATGTCTATGCGGTAGCGCGTCTTGAGGCCGAGTTCCCGATCGGGTTGCCAAGCGAATACGGCATCTCTGGCGGTGCGTTCGTCGATTACGGCTCCGTTTGGGATATTGGCCGCGCAGCGCCCGGCACGGTTCTATATAACGAGTTCACACCACGCACGGTTGCGGGTGTCTCCTTGTTCTGGAACACACCGATCGGGCCGCTGCGGTTTAACTTCTCCGAAGTCTTGGACGGGCAAGAATACGATACGCCCAAGAACTTTGACGTGACGATCTCGACGAGCTTCTAAATGGCTTTTCGCCACATCGCATTCGGGGCGCTTTGCACGGTCGCATTGACCGTGCAGGCCACGGCCCAAGAGGCGGCCCCGATTGGCACACCCCAATCCGCGGTTGTTCTGATTGATACCGATGCGCTGTTTCGTGGCACGTTGATGGGCAAGCGGATCACGGCCGAACTCGAGGTGCGCGCCCGCGAATTACAGGCCGAGAACGAGCGGATTACCTCTGCGCTGACGGCCGAAGAAAAGAGCCTGACAGAGCGGCGCCCGACGATGGACCCTGCTGCATTTCGCAAGGAAGCCGAGGATTTTGACACCCGCGTGCAGGGCATTCGCCGCGCCCGCGATTCCGCAATTGCGACATTCGAGGCCGAGCGCGATGGCGCGCCACGCGCGTTTCTCGAACAGGTGCGCAATGTGGTCGGCGATTTGATGATCGAGCGCGGCGCGGCTGTGGTTCTGGACCAGCGGATTGTGTTCCTGAGCTTGAGCAGCGTTGATGTCACCAAAGACGCGATCGCCCGCATCGACGAGGTGCTGGGCGATGGAACCACGCCCGAGACCCCTGAAAACTAGGCTTTGCTTGCTCGGGCGCTATCGCTTTGGTAGCATTGATAAAAGTAACATGAATGGACCTGTTCGCATGACCGAGACCCCAACAACCGCCGACATCAAGCTGATCCAGAAGATCATTCCGCACCGTTACCCGTTTTTGCTCGTTGATAAGGTGCGCGATATTGACGGGATCAAGTCGGCTGTTGGCATCAAGAACGTCACGATGAACGAGCCGCATTTTCAAGGGCATTTCCCTGGAAACCCGATTATGCCCGGTGTCACGATTGTTGAGGCAATGGCGCAAACCGCCGCTGTTATGATCGGCACAAGTCTGGGCCTGACGGACGGGAATTTGAACGTATATTTCATGGCAATTGACGGCTGCAAGTTCCGCCGCATGGTCGTGCCGGGGGATGTGCTTGAGATGCATCTGGAAACGACCCGTGGCAAGCCGGGTGGCAAGGTCTGGCGCTTTAAAGGCGTGGCAACTGTGGACGGCGAAATGGCAGCAGAGGCCGAGTTCACGGCCATGATGGACCTCAAGGCCTGATGTCTGGCGTTCACCCCTCTGCTGTGATCGAAGCGGGGGCTGTCATTGGTGACGGTTGTGAGATTGGTCCGTTTTGCGTGATTGGCCCCGAGGTGGTGCTGGGCAAAGGTGTGGTTTTGAAATCCCATGTGGTTGTCACAGGTGACACGCATATCGGTGAAGACACGGTTGTCTTTCCGTTTTCGGTCATTGGCGAAATCCCGCAGGATCTAAAGTTTGACGGCGAAAAGACCCGTCTGCGCATTGGTGCGCGCAACCGTATTCGCGAGCATGTTACGATGAACACCGGCACGGCTGGTGGAGGCGGCGAAACCCGTATCGGTGATGACGGTTTGTTTATGGCTGGCTGTCATATTGCCCACGACGCCCAGATCGGGGACCGCGTCATAGTTGTGAATTCCTCTGCGGTGGCGGGGCATTGTCACATTGAAGATGATGTCATCATTGGCGGTTTGAGTGGCATTCACCAATGGGTGCGGATCGGGCAGGGCGCCATTATCGGTGCGCTTTCGATGGTCACGAACGATGTGGTTCCCCACGGGCTTGTGATGGGTCCACGTGCCAAGCTGGACGGATTGAACCTCGTTGGCCTCAAGCGCAAGGGGGTCGCCCGCGGTGACATTACGGCGTTGCGCGCGGCGTTCCAGACCCTTCGTGATGGCGAGGGCACATTCCATGAGCGCGCTGGTCGTTTGGCCAAGGAAAGCGACAGCCTGTATGTTCAGGAAATGGTCGGCTTTATCTTGGGTGAGACTGACCGCAACTTCTTGACGCCAAGCTGATGCTTGCGTTGATTGCAGGCACAGGGGATTTACCCGCCGCGATTTTGGCCCGCCAACCCGAGGCCTATGTTTGCGCATTGGCAGGTTTTGCCCCTGCTGTGCCCGTTGATGTGACGTTTCGTATCGAGCATCTCGGCTCGTTGCTTGCCCATTTGCGGGGCCAAGGCGTGACAGATATCTGTCTTGCCGGAGCGGTTCGCCGCCCCGAGATTGATCCAAGCCAGATTGACGCCCAGACGATGCCGTTGGTTCCTGTCATTCAGGCTGCGATCGCCAAGGGGGATGATGGCGCATTACGCGCGATTATCGCCGTCTTTGAAGCTGCTGGTTTTCACGTGAAAGCGGCGCATGAATTTGTGCCTCAACTGCTTCCTGTTGCAGGTGTGCCGACCCGCGCCCGCCCCGATGCTGGTATGATGGCCGAGGCCGTTTTGGGCGAGCGTGTGTTGATCAAGCTGGGTGAGCGCGATCGTGGTCAGGCCTGTGTCATTCATGGTGGCAAGTTGTTGGCTGAAGAAGGTCCAGAAGGCACGGACGCAATGATTGCGGGCGTGACGGCCAAGGGCGGTATCTTGTTTAAAGGGCCGAAACCCGAACAGGATCGTCGGGCCGATTTGCCCATGATCGGCATTGATACGGCACGGGGCATTGTTGATGCTGGCCTCGACGGAATTGTCATCGAGGCGGGCGGTGTCATGGTCATGGACCTCGATGCAGTTTCTGCCCTACTTGATGTCCACGAGAAGGTGCTATGGGTGCGCCCGAGCACCGAACAGTGATGCGCGTATTCATCATTGCTGGTGAGGCTTCGGGGGACAAGCTGGGGGCTGCGTTGATGCAAGGGTTGTCATCACTGGAAGAGGTTCAGTTTGACGGCGTGGGTGGCCCGTTGATGCAGACCGAGGGCCTTGCGAGCCGGTTTCCGATGGATGAATTGTCTGTGATGGGTCTGGCTGAGATCCTCCCCAAATACCGGAGCTTAAAGGCTCGCGTGGCCGAAATGGCTGCGGCGGTGATTGCGACAAAGCCTGACGTTTTGATCACGATTGATAGCCCCGATTTCTGTCTGCGTGTGGCCAAGTTGGTCAAGGCGCAATCGGATGTGCGCACGGTGCATTATGTTGCGCCGACTGTTTGGGCGTGGCGTCCCAAGCGCGCCGCCAAGATGGCTGCCCATATTGATCAGGTGCTCGCGCTATTTCCGTTTGAGCCGCCCTATATGGAAGCGGCTGGCATGCGGTGCGATTTTGTCGGGCATCCTGTGGTGACGGATCAACTTGCCACTGCGCAAGAGGTTGCTGGTTGGCAGGGCGAAGGGCCGTTGGTCATGTGCTTGCCCGGAAGCCGGCGCGGAGAGGTTTCACGGCTGATGGGCCGCTTCGGGGTGGTTGCGGGACTGGTTGCGCAAGCGCATCCAAACGCCCGATTTGTGTTACCGACAACGGCGAATGTGACTGACCTTGTCACTGAACTGGTCCAAACATGGCCTGTTGATGTGCAGGTTTTACCCGCTGATGCCAAAGCCCGAAAGCGGGGCTTGTTCGCTGCGGCGGATGTGGCGCTGGCGGCCTCTGGCACGGTTTCGCTCGAGCTGGCGGCGAATGATACGCCGATGGTCGTGGCCTATGATATGGCGTGGCTGAGCCGCATCATCATCAGCCGTCTTTTGTTGGTCGATACGGTGACCCTTGTGAATTTGGTCAGCGAAACCCGCGTGATCCCCGAATTCATTGGCAAGGCTTGTCAGCCCGCCCCGATTGCCGCCGCTGTCTTGGATGTGTTGCGTGACCCTTCGCTTCAGCGGGATGCGATGGCGGTGACGATGGCGCGTCTGGGCCGTGACGGGCAAGCGCCCGGCTTGCGCGCGGCTATGGCCGTTTTGGACGGGGTAGCAACCGCCCGTTCAAAATAAGCAATCCGACAGCGAGAATTGCAAAGCCGATATAGGCGTTGAGCGGTAGGGCTTCGCCCAATGTGATCGCCCCCAAGATGATCGCCACAGGTGCAACCGTGAGGGTCACGAGCATCAGGTTGCCCGAACCAGCAAGTGCGAGAACGCGGTAGTAAAGCAGATAGGCCACGGCGGTGGCGACCACGGCGTAATAGCCGATTGCGACCCATGTGCTTAGGCTAAGGTTGAGCGAGATTGGCCCCTCTACGATCCACGCCAAGGGGATGGTGATCAGGCTTGCGCCTGTGACCATGCCTGCGGCGGCGACTTGGGGTTTGAGGTGGCCAATGGTTTTGCGTGCCCAGACCCCAGCGAGCGCATACGACATTGTGCCCCCGATGACGGCGAGTTGCGCGATGCTGCGTAAATCAAAGCTTGCCAGATAGGACAGGCCGATTGCTGTTGCGACCCCGATAAAGCCGAGCGAAACGCCAAGCCCTTTGCGCCAGCTAAGTTTCTCGTCGACAAAGAACAGCGCAGCAAAGAGCACGCCGAAAATGGCGGTGGCCGCGTTCAGGATCGCCGTTAGGCCGGTTTCGATATAGAGTTGCGCCCACGCCATGAGCGAGAACGGGATAACGTTATTGAGCAATCCCATGACAATAAACGCGCCCCAAATTTTCGGATCGCGTGGAATATCGAGCCGCTTGAACGCGATAAACCCCCAAAGGATCAGCATCGCCCAGCCCGTGCGGTGGGCAACGGCCGTTAGCGGCCCGATTTCGGCGAGGGCAACATGCACCGACAGGAACGAGCCGCCCCAGATCAGGGAAAGGCACATAAGTAATAGCCATGCATGCGGAGAAAGGGTTTTCTGGATTGCGGTCATAGGGATGTGTTGCCTGTCTGGGGGGCAGGTTCAACCCGTATCTTGCGCAAACAAAAAGCCCCGCCAAATTGGCAGGGCTTTTCGCAATTCATTTAGCGGATGCTTAGTATGTGTAAGCGATCTTGAGGCCCACTGCGACGGCAGAGTTGTCCTCGAAGGATGCGCCAATGGTCTCTGTTGTTGTGTCGCCGGCCATGATGTAGCGCACGCCACCAGTCAGCTCTACACCGTTGCCCATTGTGTATGTGCCGCCCAAGGAAACGCTTGTGTAACCGTCGGTTGGGGACAGGTTGCTGGACGCGCCGCCGAGTGCCTTTTCGTAGCCCACGGAAAGTGCGCCAGAGAAGCTATCGGAGAACTTGCGACCAACGCCGAGCGTGTAGGTCAGGACGTCATCATCCCAAGACACCAGCTCGCCTGCGAGTGTATCTGTGATGTGGCCTTCGCTCCATTCAGCCCAACGCACCGAACCGAACACAAGCGTGTCAGCGGCAACGCCGGATTGGAACTCGAGGTTTACCGACTGCGGCATTGTCGCTGTCAGATCGCCAACTGAGCCGTCAAGCTCGAGGTCGATTGCGCTGCTGTATGTCAAAGCCACGCGCATTGCGATGTCTTTGCGCTCGTAAGCCATACCAGCAACATAGCCTGCGCCGTTGCCCGAGGAATATGTCGACGCATACTGCGGCACGCCGTTTACAACAGCCGTGTAGTCACCGCTCGCTGTGAGGTAACGTGGACCGAAGTGAACGCTCAGGTTTTCGTTGAACTTGTAACGACCAACAGCTGTGATCGCGACAGTTTTGACCTGTGCGGCTGTGCCCGTCAGCGGGTAACCCGCCGTGTCATAATCAACGTCAGCGCCAAACGGCTGGTCGATGATCAATGCAAGCGACACTTTGTCGTTGATATCGGTTTTGAACGCGAGGCCCACGGAGCTATAGCTCGGCGCAACGCTACCGGAATCAAGTTCGCCCGCGAGCGGGTGAGTGAATGTGCCTGACACGGAAGGTGTGACCATCCCGTAGCTCAACTCCACGTAGCGGCCATCTTCGTAGATTGCGCCAACGCTTTGACCCGAACGGTCAATGCCGCCAGCGGTTGCGGCGGTTGTCGTGAGCATCAATGCTGCACCTACTGTCAAAAAGTTCTTCATGTCTCCATCCCTGTCATGAAATTTTCGTTACCGCCACGTTAGAAACCTCGGGGGGATTCGGTCAATTATTGACGCCGCGTCACGTATAATCCGATTCCCTAGCGTCACAAAAATACACTGCTATTTGGCCGGTTTTGACTGTCCGAACGAGATATTGAGGTAGTTTGCCACGAAGATTAGCCCCCCTCCGAGGAAAATCAGGGCATCGACGGGTTCATCATACAAGATGATTCCCACGACAGCGATCACGGGGAGCCGCGCAAAGTCGATGGGCATCACGATTGAGGCGGGCGCGATCGAGAGCGCCTTGGTCAGACAGAAATGTGCCGTAAGCCCCGCGATGCCGATGATGATCACCCACGGCAGTGTCTCAGGGCTCGGCAAGGCGATGTCCCCATCCATGCCTGCAAAAACCAGTCCGAATCCCGCTTGGATCGTGGTCAGGAAGAACAGGATGCATGTGATGGTTTCGGTTTGTGTAAGCTTGCGCGTGGCGATGGCGGTTAGGGCGAATGCCACGGCGCAAAGTGCTGCTGCGATGAGCGGCGCGCTGAGGGCGCTGGGATCAGGGCGCGCCACGATCAGGATACCAACAAAGCCAAGTGCAGCGGCGAGCAAGCCGATCTTGGTGATCTTTTCGCCAAGCAAGAGTGGAGAAAGCAGGATCACCCAAATCGGCGTTGTGAATTCGAGTGCGAAGACCTGCGCGAGCGGGATAAAGCCGATCGCAAAGAACCACAGGTTTTGCCCCGTGAAATGCGCCGCGTTGCGCGCAATATGCAAGCCGAGGCGGCTTGTGCCGATCTCGCGCAGCGTATTCATCCGCCACGCCACCAGAACGACAATGGATGCCCCGACAAGGGAGCGATACAGCATGATTTCAAAGGTATCGAGGTTGGTGAGGGCCGCGCGCCCCGCCACGGCCATCGACGTGAACGCGGTGATCGCGCCGACCATCCAGAGTGCTGCATTTAACGTTGTATTCATGTGCCCATGAGTTCACCCGCACAGACGAAAGATCAAGCGTTATAGAGGTCGGGCACATCTTTTATGAGCTTGCTCGCGATGACGTCGATCACTGCGCCAACGATGACGCCGTCAAGGATGAACCACCAAGGCGATTGCATGAAGGTCGGCAGGTAAGTGATTGTTTTAAAGGCATCCGATAGCATGCTGTAACCAAATAACACGCAGACGAGTGTAAGCCACCCGCCCATAAAGCCCCCGCGCAGCAGCGGTGAAAAATTGATTTCAAACAATGGGATACGGCGCACTGTTCCGATCACGCCGATCACGCCGCCAATCGTCAAAAAGAGGAACAATATGGCCCATGCCAGCATCGGATCAGCGGTTGGCGCCACCATACGTGTGCCAAAAAAGCCGATTAAGCCTGCAACGAAGCCAAGGGTTTTGGCTATGGCGGTGCGGCTCATGAGTGGAGTGAATTTTAGCATCTGCTCGCCCTTTCAATGAAACCGATTGATGAGGCGAGCATAGCACATTTTACGCGGTGGCTTTTGATTTAGAACAAGCGGTGCTTATTCCCATTCAATAGTGCCCGGAGGCTTGGAGGTGATGTCGTAGGTCACCCGATTGATGCCTTGCACTTCATTGATGATCCGCGTGGCCGTTTCGCCCAAGAATTCGTGCGTAAACGGGTAATAATCAGCGGTCATACCATCGACGGAGGTCACGGCCCGCAAGGCGCAAGCGAAGTCATATGTCCGCCCGTCGCCCATGACGCCAACGGTGCGCACAGGCAAGATCGCCACAAACGCCTGCCAGATCTCGTCGTAAAGCCCGTGCTTGCGGATTTGGTCGATATAAACCGCATCAGCCTTGCGCAGAATCGCCAGTTTCTCGCTGGTGATTTCGCCGGGACAGCGGATCGCGAGGCCGGGACCAGGGAAGGGATGGCGACCGATAAAGGAGGCAGGCAGACCGAGTTCCATGCCAAGTGCGCGCACCTCGTCCTTGAAGAGTTCGCGCAGTGGCTCGACGAGTTTGAGACCCATCTTTTCGGGGAGCCCGCCAACATTGTGGTGGCTCTTGATTGTGACAGATGGCCCGCCAGAAAAGCTAACGCTTTCAATGACATCAGGGTAAAGCGTGCCTTGCGCAAGGAACTCTGCACCTTCGATGGTGTTGGCGTGTTTCTGGAACACATCGATAAAGAGGCGACCAATGATCTTGCGCTTGGTTTCGGGGTCGGATTGGCCCTCAAGCTCGCCCATGAACAGGTCTTGTTCGTCGGCATAGATCAGCGGAATGTTGTAGTTTTCGCGGAACATTGTGAGGACTTCATCGGCCTCGTTCTGGCGCAGCAACCCGTTGTTCACGAAGACGCAGGTCAGCTGGTCACCGATTGCCTCGTGGATCAAAACGGCGGCTACGGACGAATCAACGCCACCAGACAGGCCGCAGATTACCTTTTTGTCGCCAACCTGTTCACGGATCGCGGCAATAGCCTGTTCGCGGTAAGCGCCCATCGTCCAGTCGCCCGTAAAACCAGCCATTTTGACGAAGTTTTCGTAAAGGCGTGCGCCGTTGGGCGTGTGGTGAACCTCGGGGTGGAATTGCACCGCGTAGAAGTGGCGGTCAGCATCAGCCGTAATCGCAAAAGGGGCGTTTGGCGAGGTGCCATAAACCTTAAATCCAGGAGCGATTTCAGAGACATGGTCGCCGTGGCTCATCCAGACCTGTTCGCGGTCATCCTCAAACCAGCCGTCAAGCAGCGCAAGTTTGTCTTGCGGTGTGACAAAGGCTCGCCCGAACTCGGCAGTGCCATGTCCGCGTTCTACTTTGCCGCCAAGCTGGGTCATCATGGTTTGCTGCCCGTAGCAGATGCCCAGCACGGGCACGCCGATCTGGAACACGGCCTGCGGCGCGCGCGGCGATCCCTCACGGGTGACGCTGTCGGGACCACCTGACAAGATCACCGCCTTGGGGGCGAAATCGGTCAGAAATGCGTCGGTGACACTTTGGTAGGGGTGAATTTCACAATAGACATTCAGCTCGCGCAGTCGGCGCGCGATAAGCTGCGTGACTTGGCTACCAAAGTCGATAATCAGAAGGCGTTCGTGCGATTGTATATCCATGTCGCGTTTTAGACTCCGAGCGGGGCGGTGCGCAAGTGCGTGTGATGTCGCTTTTGCCATTCAAGGGGCGTTAATCTCGTAGGCTTGCCTGTGCGGAGCGCGTATCACCACCATAAGCAATCTTTCAGGAGAAGTCGTATGTCTGACGCACAAGTAACAACCGGACGCCGCACACGTGGTGGTGGCGGGGCTGCACGCCGCGCCGAACGCACTGCCGTCAGCATCGAGACCGCGAAATATATCGAGCGCAATATCCCGAACTACGAGGTTCTGGATGAGGCGGCTTTGGATATCATTGAGCAGAATGCCGAAACTATCCTTGCCGAGATTGGCGTTAACTTTGTCGATAGCCCCGAGGCGCTTGAGCGGTGGCGCGCGGCTGGCGCGGAAATTGACGGCGAGCGTGTCCGTATCCCGCGTGGGCTGGCCCGCAAGCTTTGTGCGACGGCCCCTGCACAGTTTACCCAATGCGCCCGCAACCCCGAGCGCAATGTAGAAATTGGCGGCAAAAATCTTGTTCTTGCGCCAGTTTATGGTCCGCCATTTGTGCGCGATGCCGAGGGCGGGCGCCGCTACGCGACGATGGCTGATTTCGAGAAATTCGTGAAGCTAGGCTACATGTCAAAGTGGCTGCACCATTCGGGTGGCACTGTTTGCGAGCCGACAGACATACCGGTGAACAAGCGCCATCTGGATATGCTGCTGGCCCATATGACATTGTCGGACAAGCCGTTTATGGGGTCGGTCACCGAGCCGAGCCGCGCCCAAGACAGTGTTGACATGTGTGGCATTCTGTTTGGCGAAGACTTTGTCCAGAACAACACCGTCATGACGTCCCTGATCAACATCAACAGCCCGATGACATTTGACAGCATCATGATGGGCGCGTTGGAAGTGTTCGCCAAGAACAACCAAGCCTCGATCATTTCGCCGTTTATCGTAGGGGGCGCGATGGCGCCTGTGTCGGTTGCTGGCACGCTGACGCAGGTTTTTGCAGAGGTCTTGGCCGGCATCGCGTATTCGCAACTGATCCGTCCGGGCGCGCCAATCATCATGGGCACGTTTGTAACCTCGATCGACATGAACTCGGGAGCGCCCACTTTCGGCACGCCTGAGGCCGCCCATGTCACCTATGGCGCTGGTCAGTTGGCCCGCCGTTTGGGCGTCCCTTACCGCTCTGCCGGCTCGTTCTGCGGGTCCAAGTTACCCGATGCGCAGGCCGCCTACGAGACATCCAACAGCCTTCAGATGGGGCTGCTCTCTGGTGTGAACTTCATGCTGCACGCTTGTGGCTGGCTTGAGGGCGGTTTGGTCGCTTCGTTCGAAAAGTTCGTTATGGATGCGGACCAGCTCGGCACGCTGCACCACTTTGCACGTGGCGTAGACATGTCTGAGAACGGTCAGGCGATGGGGGCGATTGAAGAGGTCGGACCGAGCGGGCACTACCTTGGTTGCGCGCATACACAGGCCAATTTCAAGACCGCTTTCTGGCGTTCGGACCTGTTCGATTACAAGCCTTTCGAGACATGGGACGAGGAGGGCGCGCGTGACACCCAAACCCTCGCCACGATCCGCGTCAAAAAGATGATCGACACCTACCAGCAACCCGCGCTTGATCCCGAAATCGAAGCACGGCTGCGCGCCTATGTTGCCGAGAAAAAGGCAAGCATGCCTGACGCCTTTATGTAGGGCGCCGGCTGGCTGCATAGGTTTGGGATTCGGCCATTAATGCAATGATAACATCAATATGGCGGGCCACTGAATAGGTGGCCTGCTTGTCTTTGCGTGCGGTATTGAGTGCACTCTCGATTTCAAGAAGCTCCATAAGCGCAGGGGCAGGGCGGGGCAGTATCTCAGACTTCAAAATGCGTTTGAGGTGTTGGCTGCGCACATAGTCATCAAGCCCGAATCGCGCGGCATTTACCAGAAGTTTCGGGCGGCGCAATTGCGCAATACGGGTTTGGATATCGAGCATGGTCTGTCCTTTTCGTTTGATCTCCTTTTCGTTTTGACACGGCTTTTGGATGTGTTGCCTCAAGGGGCGATTCACCGTGCGGTGGTGCTAGGATTATTTATCTTTTGGAAACAATAGTGAACGCTATTGGAGACAATTAACCATTGAGTAACCTTAACGCCTTTAGGTTGCATAAGTGATATTTGACTCCACCCAAGGTCGAATTGTGCTTTGGTCTTGTGTAGCGCAAAAGGGATTAAGACATGCCGAATGGTAAGGCGACTGGTAACACTGAACAAATGCCCGGCTGGGTTCCGCTCGCGGCCCGCCACTACCTTGCACATACCGAACGCGGTCTTTCTATCCGAGAGCTGGCGCGTCGCCAGTCCTGCCATCCCTCAACGATCCTGCGGCAGGTCCGCCGCTTTGAGATGCAGCGCGACGATCCGCTCATTGATGATGCGCTTAACGCGCTGTCGCGCGGGGCCGATGCACATTCCAAATATCCCCTAAAGGAAACTGAACACATGAAAGTCGAACGCTGGAACAGGTCGACCCAACCCTGCGAAGGGCTTACGCAAGAGCGGATCAACACACAGGCAAAGCGCATATTGCTGCGGCTCTCGGAGCCCGGCGCGGTATTGGCTGTCGCCCGCGAGATGGAGACAGCGGTTGTCGTGCGCGAAGCCGATGATGGCGAGCAGTTGCGCACTGCGATTGTCGACCGTGAAATTGCGCAGGCCATTGCCCTGAAGGGGTGGATAACCTGTCCTGATGCCTCACAACGGATTGCCCGTTATTTTATTACGAATGCGGGACGCACGGCGCTGCGCAAGCTGGCCGCCCAAGGTGAAAATGCGGCACTTGGATTTTCGGATGCCCAAACCGCGATGACAGCGGATGATGCATGGGATATGGCGGAGTTGGGTGACGGTCTTCTGACTGGCGCATCCAGCCGCATGATGATCGAAAGCCCGCTTGTTGGCCTGTCGCGGCGGCGCGACAAAGATGGCGAACGATTTTTGTCGCGCGACCTCGTTGCCACGGGCGAGCGATTTCGCGAAGATTTCGAGCTGGCGAAAATGGGACAGCCGATTGCAAAAAGCGCGGAGGCGTTTCTCAAGTTGAAACCCGCGAAGAATGGCCCCCCCGGTGCGGCAGCAGGGCATCTTCGTGTTCAGGCCGCAATGAATGACCTTGGCCCCGGGCTTGCAGATGTGGCGTTTCATTGCTGTTGCTTGCTAGAGGGTCTGGAGGTGACCGAAAAATCTATGGGGTGGTCCGCGCGCTCTGGCAAAATTGTGTTGCGCATCGCCTTGCAGCGGTTGCGGCGACACTACGAGGACCAAGGGAAATATGCACCGATGATCGGCTAGGGTTTGGGGCGCCTCAAACAGGCAACTTTCGTTTTGCGCGTAGCATCGTTCGTGCGCACGACTATTCCCGTCGTGCATGGCAGATTTGATCAGTGTGCGGTTGTTGTCGTTAGGGGAAGGCACTACGATACGCCTGACTAGAAAATGGGAAAATATCGTGCGTGACCTCAAAATCCCCGCTCAACGCCATCCGGAAAAGGCCAAGCGGCCTGACAATGTGCAACCCAAAAAGCCTGATTGGATCAGGGTTAAGGCGCCGACATCCGAAGGCTATAAGGTAACGCGCGACATTATGCGCGAGAACAAGCTTGTCACAGTTTGCGAGGAAGCGGGCTGTCCCAATGTCGGAGAATGCTGGTCACAAGGCCATGCTACTATGATGATTATGGGTGAAGTCTGCACCCGCGCTTGCACGTTTTGTAACATTGCAACTGGTAAGCCACCTGAAGATCTTGATATTTTCGAACCGGGCCGTGTGGCCGATGCGGTCAAAAAGCTGGGCTTGAACCACGTGGTGATCACTTCGGTGGACCGCGACGATGTATTGGACGGCGGCGCAGAGCATTTCGCCCAAACGATTCGCGCTATTCGCAAGCAGTCACCCGGCACAACAATCGAGATTTTGACGCCTGATTTTATTCGCTGTGATCCCGATGTGTTGCGCATTGTCGTCGAGGCCAAGCCGGATGTGTTTAACCACAATCTTGAAACTGTGCCCGGCCTTTATCCAGAAGTGCGCCCCGGTGCGCGTTACTTCCATTCTTTGCGCCTGTTGCAGCGCGTAAAAGAGATTGATCCGACAATGTTTACCAAGTCGGGCATCATGGTCGGGCTTGGCGAAGACAAGCAGGCCGTGACACAAGTTATGGAAGATATGCGCGCCGCCGACATCGATTTCCTGACGATTGGCCAGTATTTGCAGCCAACCCCCAAACACCACGCGGTTGACCGTTTTGTCACGCCTGATGAATTCGCGATTTATGAAAAGACCGCGTATAACAAGGGGTTCTTGATGGTATCTGCGTCACCGCTCACTCGCTCGAGCTATCATGCCGGTGATGACTTCGCGCAATTGCGTGCTGCGCGTTTGAAAAAGCACGGGTTGGGTTAACGCGTCATTGGCTCTTTAGTGAATGCGCCGCACCCGATCTGCGGTCATCCAGTCAGGGACCAACCCATAGCGTTCAGCAACCACAAGGAGCACGCAGGCCGCTACTACGCCAAGCACGAGCAAAACCCGCTTCATGCTCGGCGGGTGCTGC
Organism: uncultured Loktanella sp.; assembly: GCA_937132065.1. Classification (GTDB taxonomy): domain Bacteria; phylum Pseudomonadota; class Alphaproteobacteria; order Rhodobacterales; family Rhodobacteraceae; genus Yoonia. The sequence continues at coordinate 6,697 of CAKZNT010000037.1, read as the reverse complement.
GCCCAGCGTTTAGCCATTAGCAACCAGCGCGGATTCATTCGTCTTTGAAGCGCACCTTGCCAACAAATGGCAGGTTGCGGTTTCTCTGTGCGAAATCAATGCCGTAGCCTACGACAAATTCATCGGGAATTTCGAATCCGATCCACGTTGGCTTGAAGTCCACTTCGCGGCGCGCCGGTTTATCGAGCAGGGCGATTGTTTTCATGCGCGCGGGCTTCTTGGTCATGAGGTAGTCATGCACGTGGTGTAATGTGTGGCCCGTGTCGATGATATCTTCGACGACAAGCACATCACGCCCTTCAATTGCACCGCGCAAGTCCTTGAAAATACGCACTTCTCGGCTGCTTTCCATGCCGTCGCCGTATGATGATGCCTCAAGAAAGTCTACCTCGACGGGCAGGTCAAGTTCGCGCACGAGGTCGGCAATAAACACAAATGACCCCCGCAAAAGCCCAACGACGACAAGCTTGTCAGTGCCCTCAAAGGTGGTTTGGATTTCGCGGCTTAGTTCCTCGATCCGCGCGGCAATAGATTTCGCGCTTATCATCGTGTCGATCACATAAGGTCGGTGCGGCATTGGGCCCCCAAATCTGCGGCAAAGGGTTGATTTATCGTCGCCATTCTACGACATCGGGGGGTGAAGTCACCCCGCGAAAGTCCATTATGACGCGTCACGCCGAAACAAAACACCTGCCATACACGGCTGACCAGATGTATTCACTGGTCGCAGATGTGGCGAGTTACCCGAAATTCCTGCCTTGGACAGCCGCCGCGCGTGTGCGCAGCATCACAGAGCAGGCAGATCACACCGAAATGCTCGCTGATCTGGTGGTGTCGTTTAAGGTGTTTCGTGAAACCTTTGGCAGTCGCGTTTTATTGTGGCCAGAGCGCAAGCAGATTGACACCTCTTATTTGGATGGCCCCTTCAAACACCTTGAGAGCCGCTGGACATTTAAGGATGTTGATGGCGGCTGTGAAGTTTCGTTTGATGTAGATTTCGAGTTTAAAAACAGACTTCTACAGGGCGCGGCTGGTATGTTTTTCAACGAGGCGATGCAACGGATCGTCGGCGCATTCGAGACGCGTGCGGGTAATCTATATCCCAAACTATAAGCATGGGCCGAAACAAGTCAGGTGAACTTGCGTGCCGCTGCGGTGAGTAGGTCGAGCGCGTGCTCTGTTGCCGCATCGCGGACGCGGGTGCGCCCCAAAGGTCCAAACTCGACGGTCTCGGTCTGATGCCCTGCCAATGTCGCGATGCCAAAGCAGACGCGCCCCTCTGGCTTGTGGTCTGATCCACCTGGACCTGCGATCCCTGTGATCGACACGGCGAGCTGTGCATGGGACTGAGCAAGTGCGCCAAGCGCCATTTCGGCCGCGACCTGTTCAGACACCGCGCCGTAGGTGCTTAGGGTGACCGGCGACACGTTCAACATCTCGGTTTTGGCGGTGTTCGTGTAGGTCACAAATCCGCGTTCGAAGATTGTCGAACTGCCCGCAATATCGGTGATTGCAGCGCTGACCATGCCAGCCGTGCAGCTTTCGGCGGTTGCGATCATGATGCCCGCCGCCTTAGCCTGCGCGAAAAGCGTTTCAGCCCTGTTCACATCAGCACCGCATGGGAAAACCCGCCAAGCACCACAACGCCAACAGCAGCAAAGATGCCTGCAATCACATCATCAAGCATCACGCCAGTTGCGTCATCGCGTTTGTCAGCCCACCCAACGAGCCAAGGCTTGGCAATATCAAACAAGCGAAAGAGCGCGAAACCTGCGATCCATCCGGGCCAGAGGTGAAGGGTGTCCACGTTCATCATCGTCGCACCGTAGGCCACTGGGATGAGAGCGATCCACTGCCCGACAACTTCGTCGATGACGATCTCGGACGGGTCGTGGTTGTCTTTGCCAGATGTCTCGACCTTTGTGGCCCATAACCCGAGCCCATAAGCGAGAATCGCCGCGAAGATCAGGCCGTAAGTTCCTGAAAATGTTATAATTACCCACGCAAAGGGCAGGGCGGCCAATGACCCCCAAGTGCCCGGTGCGGGCCGAATGTAACCGACATAAAAGAAAGTCGCGATCAATTTGCTCATGATGATACCAATGTCGTTGTTGCGATTGCAGCGATCCCTTCTTCCCGCCCTGTGAACCCGAGACGCTCTGAGGTTGTGGCCTTGACGCTGATGCGCGCCGCGTTGATCCCTGTGATAGCAGCAATGGCAGCTTTCATCGTGGCTTGATGCGGTCCGACCTTGGGGTGTTCGCATACAAGAGTGCAATCTATGTTGCTGATTTTAAACCCGTTATCTGCTGCAAGTTGCACGGCGTGGCGCAAGAAGATGTGGCTTTGTGCGCCTTTCCATTGTGGGTCACTCGGCGGGAAGTGCTGTCCAATGTCCCCCATGCCCAGCGCGCCGTAAATCGCGTCTGTGATTGCATGCATGCCGACATCGGCGTCAGAGTGCCCTTGCAGGCCGCGCCCGTGCGGGATCTTGACCCCGCAAAGCCAGACATGATCGCCCTCTCCAAACCGATGCACGTCATATCCGTTACCGCATCTTACATCCATGTCGTGTTCCAATAGTTTGTTTATGCGCGATAAATCGCCTTTTGTCGTGATCTTGAGGTTTTTCTCGTCGCCTTCAATGATCGCGACTTCTAGCCCAGCCAATCGGGCGACTGCAACATCGTCTGTTGCTGGCTCCGAGAGTTGCGTGTGGGCGTCAAGAATAGCGCGATAGTGAAACCCTTGCGGGGTCTGCGCACGAAACAAGCCGTCGCGATCCACTGCGCCTGTCACTTTTCCATTCGCCCCTGACCAAAGGGAGTCGTTGACCGCAATTGCAGGGGCCGCCCCTGCATGGGTTGCAAGCGCTGCGATGACATCGGAGATGATCCTGTCACTGACCAAAGGGCGCGCGGCGTCATGGATCAAGACCAGTTCGGGCGCGCGGGTGCGCAACGCCTCCAAGCCCGCCCGCACCGAGGCATCTCGGGTCTGGCCGCCAACGACGACAGTATCGGCGCGCAGGGCAAGCGCCTCCCAACGATCAAGGTCGTCAGGGTGCAGCACAACGCAGATATGCTCGCAGTGCCTGCGCATTGCCGCAAACGTATGCGCGATGACGGGTCTGCCCGCGAGCAGTTGCCATTGTTTGGGCAGGTCGCCTCCTGCACGTGTGCCACGCCCTGCGGCGACGATGATTGCTGCTACTGTCATTGTGACCCCATGTGTTGTGAAAGGTGTAATCTGAAGCGCTCGGCGGTGCAATTCCGACATTCGGCGGGCATTTGTGCCTAAAAATTAGGCAACCACAGAATGTCGCACGTTTTTTGGGCTAAACGCCGTTGCGATGTCAGGCTTGTCCCCGTATTACCGCTGGATTGAGCAGAAAAGGTTGGCCAAAAAAGTGGCACTTGCTTCGCAGATCACATTCGACAGCGTGTCATTGACGCCGCCAGTGGCATTGGCGCCGCTTGCGGGGATCACGGACCTGCCGTTTCGCCAGCTTGTCGCCTCGTTTGGCGCGGGCTGGGTGGTTAGCGAGATGGTTGCGAGTCAAGAGATGGTGCAAGCCAAGCCGGGCGTGCGGGAACGGGCCGAGCTTGGCTATGACCAAGCGGGCACTGCGGTGCAGATTGCAGGCCGGGATGCTTATTGGATGGCCGAGGCCGCGCGCCTTGTGGCCGATAACGGGGCTGCTTTCATTGATATCAACATGGGGTGTCCTGCAAAGAAGGTGACGAGCGGCTATTCCGGGTCGGCGCTTTTGCGTGACCCAGACCATGCCTTGTCCCTGATTGAGGCCGTTGTGAATGCGGTTGATGTGCCTGTGACCCTAAAGACCCGCCTAGGGTGGGATGATAACTGCCTGAATGCGGCCCATGTCGCCGCCCGCGCAGAGGCCGCTGGTGTCAAGCTTGTCACGATCCATGGCCGCACCCGTTGCCAGTTCTATAAGGGCCACGCCGACTGGGATGCCATTTCAGAGATCAAGGATGCAGTGTCGATCCCCGTGATTGCCAATGGTGATATTGTTGACGCGGTCACAGCGCGTGATGCCCTTGCAAGATCGCGCGCTGATGGCGTGATGATCGGGCGTGGCGCGCAGGGCAAACCGTGGATTTTGGCGCAAGTCGCAGCAGAATTGCACGGCACGCCTATGCCTGTGATCCCGACGGGCAAGGCGCTTGTTGACATGATCAGCGGGCACTACGAGGCGATGCTGTCGTTTTATGGTGCCGACCTCGGGCGCCGCGTGTCGCGCAAGCATATGGGCTGGTATATGGACGGCGTTGGCACGCAATCCGACCTGCGCCGACTGATCCTGACCGCGACTGACCCAAGCGAAGTGCTCCGCCTTATTCCCGAGGCAATGGCCACGCAGGTCGACGCGTGAGCGCGGATGCATCTCTTTGGGCGTCGTTGCCCGTGCCCGCGCTTTTGCTCGATGGTGCTGACAAAATCGTCGAGTGCAATCCTGCGGCCGAGAGCTTTCTTAATCTTTCGGCACGTGCGCTATGTGGCCGTGCGCTTTGGGATGTTGTCTTGATCGACGCCCCGCTTGAGGCCGCATTCTCGCGCGCAAGGGATGCGCATACCCCGCTTTTTGTGAATGACGTTGATGTCGGGTCGGGTGAACGGGCGCCGATGCAGTGCAACATCCAAATTGCCCCACATACGGGCCGCGATGGTCTGATGATCATGATGATCAGCCCGCGCGAGATCGTCAGTCGCATGACAACGGGGCAAAGCACAGGCAAGGCCGCAAAATCTGCGATTGGTATGGCGGAGATGCTGGCGCATGAGATCAAGAACCCGCTAGCGGGGATCACGGGGGCTGCGCAACTGCTCGCGATGGGGTTATCTGTCGAGGACCAGGAGCTAACCGACCTCATCGTGGAAGAGAGCCGCCGCATTGTGACGTTGCTCGAGCAGGTCGAGCAATTCGGTAACTTGCGGCTGCCAGAACTTGCGCCATTGAACATCCATGACGTTCTGGACCGTGCCCGTAAATCCGCGGCTGTCGGGTTTGGCGCGCATATCAGGTTTATCGAGGATTACGATCCGTCTTTGCCGCATGTGTTGGGGGATACCGATCAATTATTGCAGGTGTTCCTGAACCTTTTGAAAAATGCGGCCGAGGCTAGCCCTGATGCGGGCACAGTGCGCCTCCGAAGTTTTTACGACCCGTCACTGCGTGTGCGCAGGGCGGATGGCACAAACGCGCGCTTGCCCCTTCAGGTCGAGATCATCGACGATGGGCCCGGATTACCGCCCGAAATCGCGAGCGATGTCTTTGAGCCGTTCATTTCGGGGCGCGAGAATGGCACGGGCCTCGGGCTTGCGCTGGTTTCAAAGCTGATCGGGGACGCTGGTGGCTGGATTTCGGTCGATAGTAGCCCCGGACGCACCGTGTTTCGCGTGTCCTTACCGCTCGCCCCTCAAAAAGCAGGAGATAACTGATGGATGGCACTGTCCTGATTGCCGATGATGATCGCACGATCCGCACCGTTCTGACCCAAGCCTTGACGCGGGCAGGGTGCAAGGTTCATGCGACCTCGTCACTGGTTACGTTGATGCGTTGGGTCGAGGAAGGCAAAGGCGAGCTGGTGATTTCCGATGTCGTGATGCCCGACGGGAATGGTTTGGAGCAATTGCCCAAAATCGCACAGGCTCGCCCGGGGCTGCCTGTTATCATCATTTCGGCGCAAAACACGATCATGACGGCTATTCAGGCGGCCGAGGCAGAGGCCTACGATTACCTGCCCAAGCCCTTTGATCTCCCTGACCTGATGAAGCGAGCAGCGCGCGCACTTGAGATAAAACGCCGCTCGCCTGTGCAGGCGGAAGCTAATGCGGTGGCGCAGTATAGTGATTTGCCGTTGGTCGGACGCACGGCCGCGATGCAGGGATTGTATCGGCTTGTTGCGCGGGTGATGAACACCACGCTGCCGGTTCTGGTTACAGGCGAAAGCGGCACGGGAAAGTCGTTGATTGCGCGTGCAATCCACGATTTCTCTGACCGCCGCAGCCTGCCGTTTGTCGTTGTGTCGGGCGCGGACCTTGAAGGTATGGACGGGCCGCAAACGGCGCTTTCGCGGGCAAAGGGTGGCTCGCTTCTCTTTGATGAAGTTGGTGATTTGTCTGACGCCGCGCAGGGGCGGATTGTGCGGATGCTGGATGCAATGGGTGACGGCGCGCCGCGTGTTCTTGCGACTTCGCAATCCAGTCTCATGGCGCAGCTTGATGCGGGCACGTTTCGCGCCGATCTGTTTTACCGCCTCGCTGGAGTGAGCATTGACGTGCCGCCACTGCGTGAACGGGTTGATGATATCCCGCTTTTGGCCGAGCACTTTCTGGCATTGGTTGCGCGCGAGAGCGGGGCAGCGCATCGCCTTGACCCAGCGGCGATGGCGCTCATTCGCTCCTATAGCTGGCCTGGCAATGTGCGCCAGCTCGAAAACGCTATACAACGGCTGGTCGTCACCGCGACCGAAGCCGACATCTCGCGGGGCGAGGTCGAGGTCATCTTGGGAACCCAGCCTGCGGTTGCGCCTTTGGCAAATGGCGGGCAGGACGACAGGCTTGCAGGGTCGGTTGCTGCGCATCTTCGGCGCTACTTTGATCTTCACGGCGGTGATTTGCCGCCAGCTGGCCTTTACAATCGAATCTTGCGCGAAGTCGAAGCGCCCTT
>CAKZNT010000036.1 GCA_937132065.1 uncultured Loktanella sp. | reverse complement strand
GGCATCTCATAGCCATTGCGGATCAGATCAGCGAGGGTCATATCGCTCAACATGCCGGGGGTAATCGCATCGACGTAATCGGTGTTTACCAAAACGGGGCCAAGGACCGCCATCATTGCGGCGTCTGTTTTCTCTTCCAATCCCTCGGGGGCAGGGCGGTTCAGTTCGAGAACGTAAATCGCGCCGTGGTCATTTGCAGGGATATTGATCATGCGGTGACACCCTTTTCCAGACGGCTTTCGCGCAGGTTGCGTGCCAGTAGATCCATTGCTGCCATCCGCACGGCAACGCCCATTTCAACCTGTGTTTGGATGACCGAGCGATTGATGTCGTCGGCGATATTACCGTCGATCTCGACGCCACGGTTCATCGGGCCGGGGTGCATGACAATCGCGTCAGGTTTAGCATGTGCCAGCTTGGCCGCGTCCAGCCCGTAGCGGTGGAAGTATTCGCGCTCTGAGGGGATAAAACCGCCGTCCATGCGTTCCTTTTGCAAGCGAAGCATCATGACGACATCGACGTCCTTTAGCCCCTCTTCCATGCTGTCAAACACCTCGCAGCCGAACTCGTCCATGCCCGAGGGCATCAACGTGGGCGGCGCGATCAGACGGATACGGTTTTCCATCTTGCCCAAAAGCATGATGTTGGAGCGGGCAACGCGGCTATGGGCAATATCCCCACAAATCGCGATCGACAGGCGGTGCAAGCGCCCCTTGGCGCGCCTTATCGTCAAGGCATCGAGCAAGGCTTGTGTCGGGTGTTCGTGGCGGCCATCACCCGCGTTGAGAACCGCGCAATTCACCTTTTGCGCCAGCAAATCCACAGCACCTGAATGCGGGTGGCGCACAACAAGCAGGTCGGGGTGCATCGCATTCAGCGTCAGCGCAGTGTCGATCAGGGTCTCGCCCTTGGTGATCGAACTGGCCTGCATCGCCATGCTCATCACATCCGCACCAAGGCGCTTGCCCGCAAGTTCAAAGCTGGCCTGCGTGCGGGTTGAATTCTCAAAGAACATGTTGATCTGGGTCAGGTCGGCCAACACGTCTTTATGGCGGATGCCACGGCGATTTTCATCGGCGTATTTGTCAGCGAGATCAAGCAATGTGGTAATCTCGACAGGGTGGAGATGCTCGATCCCCAAAAGATGCTGCGCACGATATGTCATCGCTTCTCCTGTCGTTGTTTGAGGGGTTATAGAAACTGCGCGCCAACGGGGCAAGCGCGACCTTACACCCCGCGAAAATCAGCGCTAAGGTGAGCGTATGGATTCTGTGAACACATATTGGTCGGATCGCGCGGCTTTGGAGTGGCAAGTTGAACTTGGCGCTACCGAAGCCATGCTTGATGAACCGCTCAACCGATATGAAGTCCCTGAAAAGATTGCAAAACCCGTGGTCGCCGCGTCCAAGGACGGGCCACCCCCGATCCCTGTTGCCGTCGAAGTGGATTGCGCCGCCGAGGCGCTGATTGCGGCAAAAGGGGCGCAGGACCTCGAAGGATTGAAGGCGGCGCTGCAAGCCTTTGCGCATTGCGACCTGAAGAAAGGCGCGCGCAAACTTGTGTTTGGCGAGGGTGATCCTGCGGCACGCGTGATGATCATCGGCGAAGTGCCAGAGCGCGACGAGGACCGTGCGGGGCTGCCATTTGTGGGGGATGCGCGCACCCTTTTGGACAAGATGTTTGGCGCGATTGATATGGATATCGCGGGCGCGGTATACCTTGCGTCCGCCTTTCCGTGGCCCGCTGGAAACGCCGCACCAACGGCCAAAGACATCGCGATGCTCAAGCCGTTTCTGGAGCGTCATATCGCGCTGGCCAACCCCGATGTCGTTGTTTTAATGGGCAATACCGCCTGTCAGATGCTGCTTGGGAAAAGCGGGCTGACGCGATTGCGCGGGCAATGGGGCGAGGTGCTCGGGCGGCCAGCGTTACCGATGAACCACCCGATGCAATTGCTGCGCAACCCAAGTCGCAAGCGGGCGGCGTGGGCTGATTTGTTGTCACTGAAAGCCAAGCTTGAAAGCATGCCATGAGCAAAGAGTTTATTCCCGTCCGCATCGCTGTTTTGACCGTGAGCGATACACGTGAATTGTCGCAGGATCGCTCTGGGCAGGTCTTGGTCGAGCGGATCGAGGCCGCAGGGCACACAGTCGTGGATCGCAAAATAATACGTGACGAACGTGCTGAAATTGCACAACAATTACGAAACTGGTGCGCGCTGGACAGCGTTGATGTCGTGATCTCGACGGGGGGCACAGGCCTTACGGGGCGCGATGTGACTGTCGAGGCGCACCGCGATGTTTACGAGAAAGAGATCGACGCATTTGGCACGGTTTTCACGATCGTGAGCATGCAAAAAATCGGCACAAGCGCAGTGCAAAGCCGCGCAACTGGCGGGGTGGCGAATGGCACGTATTTGTTCGCACTTCCCGGCAGTCCGGGGGCGTGTAAGGACGCGTGGGACGAAATTCTGGTCAAGCAACTGGATTACCGTCACAAGCCCTGCAACTTCGTGGAGATCATGCCGCGTCTGGACGAGCATTTGCGCCGAAAATAGGTGCTAACCCGCTGAACATCCTTGAATATCTACGGCGCGCCCTTGACCCAGAACGGTCATGCGGATGCCCGACCGATCAACGGCAAAGCTGCTGCCATTGGCGTGAATAAGGTCGGATGTTGCGGTGATATGGGTCGCGCTGCGCGTCACTTTCGGCTCTGAAACCCAGACGTAAGGATCAGCGGTTTCGATGATCACGGCCTCTTGTCCGCCAGTTTGCGCGAGCGCGGCAACGGTGGTGATCTGCATGCCGCCGTCGATGGGCGCGAGGGTGCAGGTCACCGCGCCCACGCTCGCCTCTGCGGCTGTCATCGGTTGGTTGAGGAGCGCGGCAGAAATTGCGGCGTTGCGCGTGCCATTTGTCACGATAGTCGCATCAATCGCAAAGGTCGCAGGCACGCAGATTTCATCGCAAATGCCGATATCCAGATTGCCAGTCAGATGCATGTCGCCGCTGGCATTGGGAAAGAGTTCAATCGGAATCGTCACGCTGTCGTGGTAACCAATCGCGCGCATGCCGCCTTGATCCATCACCTCTGGCACAGGCCAGTGAAACGCGATTGCGTTGATGTTATCAGAGTTACCCCATTGAAATAGTGGCGGAATTCCCGCATCTCCAGGTGCGCGCCAATATGTTTTCCACCCCTGCGCAAGATCAATGCGGATACCCGCCATGATGCTACCAGATTTGGTTTTATGACCCGTTAACACGGTGAGCGTTGTTTCATGGTCCGCAGGACCAGCCGCCGCAGCGGTGCTCATGGCCATCACAAGGGCCGCGATGAGAGATGTCTTTTTCATGAGCCTATACATATGCAGTTTGGCGGCTAAGGGAAGTCACATGGTTGCGATGGTTTTGACATATCTGGCCTTGTGAAAGCGGACGACCTGCCACATCATCACAGTATGGAAGCCACCGATCCGAACCTATTGGGCAAGCTGTTGATTGCCATGCCCGACATGGGTGACCCCCGTTTTGATAAAAGCGTGATCTATATCTGTGCCCATTCCGAAGAGGGCGCGATGGGCTTGATCGTGAACAAGCCGCAACCCAAGTTGAGGTTCTCTAAGCTGTTGGAACAGTTGGAAATTCCGCAATACGGCGAGGCCCGAGATGTGCGCGTTCACTATGGCGGCCCTGTCGAAAACACCCGTGGGTTTGTATTGCACACCACCGATTACCGCTCTGAAATGAGCACCCTTGATGTCGATGGTCATATCGGGATGACGGGCACGCTTGATGTATTGCAAGAGATCGCGGCGGGCGAGGGGCCAAAGACCTCGCTTCTTGCGCTTGGCTATGCGGGCTGGGGCGCGGGGCAGCTTGAGGGCGAGATTGCGCAGAACGGCTGGCTAACGTGTGACCCTACGGATGCGATCGTTTTTGGCCGTGCAAACGAGCATAAATGGACCGCTGCCCTCAAGACTTTGGGCATTGATCCGCTGCTGCTTTCGGCCAAGGCCGGTCACGCCTAAGGGGGTGTGATTTACGTGCACCGCGCGTGCACAGCCCGTGCACCGATTATTCGCCCGTCGAAATCGCCGTCAGGATCGCCATAGCGCTATCGGATGCCCAATCCGCGTCCCCTTGCAGCCGCCCGATTTCGCGCCCGTCCGGCCCGAGGATCACAGTGACGGGTAACCCGAGCACCCCCATGCTGCGCGCAAGCGTTTGGCGCGGGTCGGTGTGCAGCGGAAGATTGTCGACGCCGATCTCTTTGAAGAAGGCCTCCATTGCGGGGCGTGGGTTGCGGCCCGTGGCAATCGTCACAACTTCGAAATTCTCGCCCATCAGGTCGTTTTGCAATTTGGACAAATGCGGCATTTCCTTGCGACACGGCGCGCACCATGTGGCCCAGAAGTTGACCAGCACGGTTTTGCCCACATAATCGGCAAGCGACATTTCAGAGCCGTCTGCCCCGATAAATGTCTCGTCCGAGCTTTCCATCGTTTCGCTATGCAGGGTCAGCTTGCGCATGTCCCCCTCGCGTAAAGCCGCAAGATCGCTCGATTGTGCGTGAGCGGCGTTTGCAAGCAGCCCAAGGGCCGTATAAAGCAGAATAGATTTTAACTTGCGCATGAAAGCACCCTTTTACCATGACCAAGACTGCAAACGCGATGTGGGGTGGCCGTTTTGCCGCCGGACCTGATGCCATCATGGAAGCGATTAACGCGTCCATCGGCTTTGACCGTCGTATGGCGTCCCAAGACATTGCAGGCTCTCGCGCACATGCCGCCATGTTGGCCGCCTGTGGTATCATCACTGATAAAGATGCAGAGACGATAGGGGAAGGCCTGCTCACGGTCTTGTCAGAGATTGAAGCAGGGGATTTCCCGTTTTCCGCTGCGTTGGAAGATATTCACATGAATGTCGAGCAGCGCCTGAAGGATTTGATCGGGGAGCCAGCGGGTCGTTTGCACACTGCGCGGTCGCGCAACGATCAGGTTGCTGTCGATTTCCGCCTGTGGGTCCGCGAGCAATGTGATGCGGTTGATGCAGCACTTGAAGCGTTGATGAAATCCCTGATCGGTCAGGCAGAGGCGGGCGCTGATTGGGTGATGCCGGGCTTTACCCATTTGCAGGTCGCGCAGCCCGTCACATGGGGTCATCATATGATGGCCTATGTCGAGATGTTTGCCCGTGACCGGTCCCGTTTTGCCGATGCGCGCGCGCGGATGAATACATCACCACTGGGTGCTGCGGCGCTTGCGGGCACATCGTTCCCGATTGATCGCCATATGACGGCGCAGGCTTTGGGCTTTGATCGCCCGATGGCCAATAGTTTGGACGCGGTTGCCGATCGTGACTTTGCGCTGGAGTTTCTGGCGGCGAGCAGCATTTGTGCGATGCACCTGTCCCGCTTGGCCGAAGAGCTGGTGATCTGGTCGTCCGCCCAGTTCCGGTTTGTGAAAATGTCGGACAAGTGGTCGACGGGCTCCAGCATCATGCCTCAAAAGCGTAACCCTGACGCCGCCGAGTTGATCCGCGCCAAGATTGGCCGGATTTTCGGGGCAAATGTGGCCTTGATGACCGTGATGAAGGGGCTGCCGCTGACCTATTCCAAGGACATGCAGGAAGACAAGGAACAGACGTTTGATGCGGCGGATAACCTGATGCTGGCCTTGGCTGCGATGTCGGGCATGGTCGCGGATATGGAAGCGAATGTGCCAAGCTTAGAGGCAGCGGCGGCGACCGGGTTCTCGACGGCCACGGATTTGGCCGACTGGCTGGTGCGCGAACTGGGGCTGCCGTTCCGCGATGCGCATCATGTGACGGGAACATTGGTTGCGATGGCCGAGGCCAAGGGGGAAGATCTACCGGATTTGACCCTCGCGGAGATGCAGTCGGTGCATGATGGTATCACCCAAAGTGTGTTTGACGTGCTGGGTGTGCAAAACTCTGTTGCATCGCGCGTCAGTTTTGGTGGCACGGCCCCGAGCCAAGTGCGTTTGCGTGTCGCAGAATGGAAAGAGATTTTGAAATGAAGCGATTGCTGGTCGTCGGTTTGATCGGGTTTTTGGCAGCATGTGGCGCAGAGGGTGATCCGTTGCGCCCGACCGCAAACTTGGGGCTGAATATCGGGCCAAACGGCGTGACCCCAAGCATGGGGCTCGGTGCGCAAAATTCGAACGTGAGATTGAATATCGGCCTTTGAGACCATTGCGGCGCTGCCGCGCCATTCCTGATTTTTCCAAGCCCTGCGTGATCACGAGATTGCGCAGGGAATTTTTTTGCAAAGCGGCCCTACGGGGTGCATATTTTCGGCCTTATGTATCAAACGCACCAAG
>CAKZNT010000035.1 GCA_937132065.1 uncultured Loktanella sp. | reverse complement strand
GCATCGGGCAGGCGGCAGTCGTCGAACTCGAGGATCATGTTTTTGTAGCCACGATGCGACACAGATTTGTAGCCGTCCCGTATCGTGAAACCGGGTGTGCCCCGATCCACAAGGAACGTCGTGATCCGTTTTTTGGGGCCGCGTGGGGTTTGATCTTCGCCAGTTGCGAGGAAAACGATGACAAAGTCGGCGTGTTCTGCACCCGAGATAAAGTGCTTTGTGCCGTTGACGACCCAGTCGCCGCCATCGCGTACCGCGCTACATTTCATCCCGCGCACGTCCGATCCCGCGCCCGGTTCTGTCATAGCGAGCGCATCCATTTTCTCGCCCCGCACTGCGGGCATGAGGTAGCGTTCGATTTGTTCGTCTTTGCAAGCCATGAGAATGTTTTGCGGGCGACCAAAGAAGTGATTGAGCGCCATCGACCCACGCCCGAGTTCCCGCTCGACCAAAGCGAATTCGCGGTGATTTAGCCCCGCACATCCAACGCTTTCGGGGAAATTGCAGGCATAGAAACCAAGATCGAGCGTCTTTTGCTTAATGTCTTGGGCGATTTCGGCGGGCACCTCTCCTGTTTGTTCGACGAGGGTTTCGTGAGGGTAGATCTCTTTTTCGACGAAGGCGCGCACCGTATCGGCGATCATGGTATTTTCGTCCGTTAGCCCGTAAATCATTGGTTATGTGCCTTACTGTGCGTAGTTAGAGTTTTCTTCGTCGAGAATCGCTTTTAGCTCGTTGAGATGCCGCGTGTCTTGCTCTGGATAGTCAGCGAGCTCTGCGGCGGTTTTGCGGGCAATGTCATGTGGGATCATGCGCAGAGGTTGTCCCGTTTGCAGCGCTTTGATGTAAGTTTCGCAGGCGCGTTCAAAATAATAGAGCCTGTTAAAGGTTTCTGCGATGGTATCGCCGATGATCATGATGCCGTGGTTGCCCATCGTCATTACCTTTTTAAGCGGATCGGTCAGGAGCGTGGCGCAACGCGCGCCCTCATCCTCAAACGCGAGCCCGCCGTAGTTTTCATCGACAACCTGCCGTTCATAGAAAGTGCAGGCATTTTGGTCGATTGGTGGCAGTAAGCTATCTTGCATACAGGCGAGGACAGTGGCGTAGATTGAATGCACGTGCATCGCGCAGCGCGCATGTGGAACGCCGCGATGGATACCGCCGTGTAGCCCCCATGCGGTTGGGTCAGGCGCGTTCGGCCCCTTCAATGTTTCGGGGTCATTGGCATCGACAATGATCATGTCGCTGGCCTTGATCCTGCTGAAGTGCATCTGATTTGGATTCATGAGGAACTTTGTTCCGTCATCGTTGATCGCGAGCGAAAAGTGGTTGGCGACCCCTTCGTGCATATTGAGCCGCGCCGTCCAGCGGAACGCCGCAGCGAGGTCTACTCGCTCTTGCCAGTGGTCCATATTTTGACGCATGTTCTCTCCCCGATTTATCTTCAGGCTGGCAGGTGGTTTGCTAGCTGGTCAAGTCTGAAACCGACATGGGGTGGCGGAATCTCTTGGGTCGAAAATGGTGAATTTCGCCGTTCTGGATTGCAATTTCTGAGGCAGTCGTGGGCCGATACTTTGCAAACTGGAGGTTACGCATTCACGATTCCAGTCTCTAATAGGCTGAATTAAAGCCTAAATACCGGAAATTGCGTAAATAGTAAAATTTACCATTTGATAAAAAATAAACTTGTGTCAGGCTGACGTTATTCGTTTTTCACAGACTTGGATACCAAATGGCTGATACAACGACACCTGGAATTGCGGCGGGACGCGAAAGTCGCGATGCGCTGAAAGCCAATTTTGCGGATTTGCATGCGCCCTATGCGCCACACGAGGCGGCTGTGGCTGCTGACCGCTGTTATTTCTGTTACGATGCCCCGTGTGTCACTGCCTGTCCGACCGGAATTGATATCCCGCTTTTCATCCGTCAGATCGCGACTGGAACGTCAGAAGCTGCGGCTAAAACGATTTTTGAGCAGAATATATTGGGCGGCATGTGTGCCCGCGTTTGCCCGACCGAAGACTTGTGCGAAGAGGCCTGTGTGCGTGAAGCGGCGGAAGGGAAACCTGTCGAGATTGGTCGTCTTCAGCGCCATGCAACTGATAGATTGATGGCGCGCGAGGGCCATCCTTTCGTCCGTGCAAAGACCACGGGCAAGCGGATTGCAGTTGTTGGTGCTGGTCCTGCTGGATTGGCGGCAGCGCACCGTTTGGCCATGTTAGGCTCTGATGTCACGTTGTTTGATGCCCGCAAGAAAGCAGGTGGTTTGAACGAATTTGGCATTGCTGCATATAAATCTACTGATGACTTTGCGGCGCGCGAGGTAGACTGGCTGCTTGGAATTGGCGGCATCGAGGTCAAGACGGGTCAGTCTCTGGGTGTCGATTTGACGCTGGATGGTTTGCTGTCTGAATTTGATGCGGTGTTTCTTGCAGTTGGCTTGGGTGGTGTGAATAACCTGTCGTTGGATGGTGAAGAGAAAAGCGGAGTGAGTGACGCTGTTGATTTCATCGAAAACCTGCGACAGGTCAGCGATCTGGCGTCTCTCCCCGTCGGTCGCGATGTGGTGGTTATCGGCGGCGGTATGACTGCCGTCGATGCCGCTATTCAATCGAAGCTTTTGGGTGCGCGTCAGGTCACGATTGCATATCGCGGTGGTCGCGACCGCATGAGCGCCAGCGCCTACGAGCAGGACCTTGCCGCGTCGAAGGGCGTGCAGTTGTTGTTCAACGTGAAGCCTCTCGCGATGCACAACGGCGAAATCGAGCTTGCCTATACTGACGGGTCTGACGAGGTTTTGCGCCTCCCTGCTGATCAGGTGTTCAAGGCAATTGGCCAGACACTTGTGACGGATGCGGGCCTTGCGCTTGATGGGCGCAAGATCGCGGTTGATGCATATGGCCGCACGAGCCGTGACGGTGTTTGGGCCGGCGGTGACTGCGCAAGTGGCGGCAATGATTTGACGGTAACGGCCGTGGCCGAGGGCCGCGATGCCGCAATGGATATTCACGCAACTCTGATGGGAGGCAAGTAATATGGCCGATCTCACAACCGACTTTCTCGGCATAAAAAGCCCGAACCCTTTCTGGCTAGCGTCCGCACCACCGACGGACAAGGAATACAATGTCCGCCGCGCGTTTGAGGCTGGTTGGGGGGGCGTTGTTTGGAAGACGCTCGGCTCGGAAGGTCCACCCGTGGTGAACGTGAACGGCCCTAGATATGGCGCAATTTACGGTGCTGACCGCCGATTGCTCGGTCTGAATAATATTGAGCTGATTACCGACCGTCCGCTGGAGGTTAACCTTGAGGAGATCACCCGCGTAAAGGCGGATTACCCCGATCGTGCGATCATTGTGTCTCTTATGGTTCCGTGTGAGGAGCAGGCATGGAAGGATATTTTGCCGAAAGTGGCCGCGACGGGTGCTGATGGCATTGAGCTGAACTTTGGCTGTCCTCATGGGATGTCGGAACGCGGCATGGGTGCGGCTGTTGGGCAGGTCCCCGAATATATCGAAATGGTGGCCCGTTGGTGCAAGCAGTATTACGACAAGCCGGTCATCGTGAAGCTAACTCCGAATATCACAGACGTACGCAAACCCGCTGCTGCCGCCATGCGTGGTGGCGCGGATGCGGTGAGCCTGATCAATACCATCAATTCGATCACATCTGTCAATTTAGACTCTATGTCGCCTGAACCGATGATCGACGGAAAAGGGTCGCATGGTGGCTATTGTGGCCCTGCGGTGAAGCCAATTGCAATGTCGATGGTTTCCGAGATTGCACGTAACCCCGAGACCCATGGTCTGCCCATTTCGGGCATCGGTGGCATAACAACATGGCGCGATGCTGCCGAGTTCATGGCGCTCGGTTGTGGTAATGTGCAGGTTTGCACCGCTGCGATGACCTACGGCTTTAAGGTTGTTGAAGAGATGATTTCCGGTTTGTCGCAATGGATGGACGAAAAGGGATATGAGTCTACGTCTGATTTCGTCGGTATGGCCGTTCCGAATGTGACGGACTGGCAGTATCTCAACCTGAATTACGTCGCCAAGGCCAAGATTTCGCAGGACGATTGCATCAAGTGTGGCCGCTGCTATGCCGCATGCGAAGATACATCGCATCAAGCCATTTCGATGACCGCCGATCGTGTGTTCGAGGTGATCGACGAGGAATGCGTTGCTTGCAATCTATGCGTTGATGTTTGCCCTGTTGAGGACTGCATCACGATGGAGCCAATGAAGGCTGGCGAAATTGACCCGCGCACGGGAAAAGTCGTGGAGAAAGATTATGCTAACTGGACGACACATCCGAACAATCCCGGTGCAGTTGCCGCGGAATAGCTAGAGCGCGAGTGTGCGGCGCAACACATGTTCCATGAAGACGGCGGCATCTGCGTATGGATCGTCATGGCCAAGAACAGCGCGCACTTGCACATCAAAATCGGCGTAGTGCTGTGTTTGTGCCCAAATCAAAAAGAACAGGTGATGGGGGTCGATCGGTGCAATGCGCCCCTCTTTGATCCACGTGTTTACGATGGCCGCTTTTTCGTCAACGAGCGCTTTGAGGGCAGGCATAGAGTCGTTTAGACGCGGCGCGCCTTGCAAGACCTCGTTTGCAAACAACCTGCTTTCGCGTGGGAAATCACGGCTCAGTTCAAGCTTGCGTGTTGCGTAGGCGAGGATCTCGTCTATTGGCTCGGCAGCACCGTCCAACTCTCGTAGTGGATCGAGCCAAGTGTCCAAGAGACCTTCAAGCAAGTGCCTGTGGATCGCTTCTTTTGACGGGAAGTAATAAAGTAGATTTGGCTTGGACAGCCCAGCGGCATCAGCGATCTGATCAAGTGTCGCACCCCGAAAGCCGAACTTTGAAAAGACCTCGAGACCAGCGGATAAAATCGCCTTGCGGTTCTTTTTCTGGATTCGCGTCGTTGGTTTGCTCATTTGATCATTCTTACGCATAAATTTCGCAGTTTGCCTCATTAATCGGTCGTTCCATGTTTTTCCACTGGCAATTGCGTGAAAAATATCTGGAAAACTTGACAGAGTTCCACCCCCTGTTAGCGTTGCTTTGACCAGATGGTCAAATCGATTTGATCGCCAATCACGCGAGGAGATATGCATGGCTGCCCCAGGTGAGAACTTACGGATCAATGCGGATCGGCTGTGGGACAGTCTTATGGAGATGGCCAGGATTGGCCCTGGTGTTGCTGGCGGTAACAACCGTCAAACGCTCACGGACGAGGATAGTGAAGGGCGGCATCTGTTTCAGGATTGGTGCAAGGCGGCGGGATGTTCGATGGGATTGGACCAGATGGGCAATATGTTTGCCCGACGTGAGGGGACCGACCCGGATGCCCTCCCTGTTTATGTCGGCTCGCATTTGGATACCCAGCCGACTGGCGGCAAGTATGACGGTGTTTTGGGCGTGCTGGGTGGCCTTGAAATTTTGCGGTCGATGAATGACCTTGATATCAAAACAAAGCACCCGATTGTTGTGACCAACTGGACCAACGAAGAGGGAACGCGCTATGCGCCTGCGATGCTGGCTTCGGGTGTTTTCGCGGGGATGCACGAGCAGGATTGGGCATATGATCGCGTCGATGCAGACGGCAAGTCGTTTGGCGATGAATTGAAGCGGATTGGTTGGCGCGGAGATGAAACGGTTGGTGATCGCAAGATGCATGCCTTCTTTGAACTTCACATCGAACAAGGCCCGATATTGGAAGCCGAGAGGCGTGATATCGGGGTTGTGACCCATGGTCAGGGACTATGGTGGCTTGAGGTCACGCTAATTGGCAAAGATGCCCACACAGGGTCTACTCCGATGAATATGCGCGTTAATGCGGGGCTGGGCATGGCCCGGCTGACCGAATTGGTGCATCAAATTGCGATGGACCATCAGCCAAGTGCGGTTGGTGCGGTTGGGCAGTGCAATGTCTATCCCAATAGTCGCAATGTCATTCCGGGCAAATGTGTTTTCACCGTCGATTTCAGGTCACCTGACCTAGAGAAACTGACGAGCATGCGTGCGCGACTGGAGGCAGAAGCGGTTCCGATTGTAGAGGCGTTAGGCCTGACAATGTCGATCGAGCCTGTCGGCCATTTCGACCCTGTCACGTTTGATGAGGGCTGTGTTGCAGCGGTTCGCAATGCGGCAGAGCGATTGGGCTATTCGCATATTGATCTGGTGTCTGGCGCGGGCCATGACGCCTGCTGGATCAACCGAATTGCCCCGACCGCGATGGTGATGTGCCCCTGCGTTGACGGTTTAAGTCATAACGAGGCCGAAGATATCTCGAAGGAGTGGGCCGCTGCGGGCACAGATGTCTTGTTTCATGCTGTGATCGAGACTGCCGAGGTTGTTTCGTGAGGTCACTTGCTGCTCTGGTTTTGCTCATGGCTTGCGCCCCGCCTGTCGTGGCGCCGCTGCTCTTGCCGCTGTCAGTTGACGAGGCCTTGCCCAGCGACATTGATCGCTCTGAGGTTAATCGCGACCCAGATGGTTGCTACTTTTATACCTATGCGTCTGAATTATTTGTGGTCAAAGATCGCAATGGCGCCCCGATTTGTATCCCGCTCTAAAGGAGACCTACGATGTCCACTGTGATTAAGAATGGCACGATTGTTACGGCTGATTTGACTTACAAAGCTGATGTTCTGGTTGAGGGCGGTGTGATCGTCGAGATTGGCCCGGACTTGCAGGGGGATGAGCAGCTGGATGCCACGGGCTGCTACGTGATGCCCGGTGGAATCGATCCGCATACCCATCTTGAGATGCCATTTATGGGAACGTATTCGACGGATGATTTCGAAAGCGGCACACGTGCGGCGCTGGCGGGTGGCACGACAATGGTTGTCGACTTTGCCCTGCCTAGTCCGGGTCAGGGTTTGCACGACGCATTGCAGATGTGGGACAACAAATCGACCCGCGCAAATTGTGACTATTCGTTTCATATGGCCGTGACGTGGTGGGGCGAGCAGGTTTTCAACGAGATGGAGTCTGTGATCAAGGATCGTGGCATCAATACGTTTAAGCACTTTATGGCTTATAAGGGCGCGTTGATGGTCAATGATGACGAGATGTATGCCTCCTTTGGTCGTCTTGCCGAACTGGGCGGCATCGCGATGGTGCATGCCGAGAATGGTGATGTTGTTGCCGAACTGTCTGCCAAGTTGCTGGCGGAGGGTAATACTGGCCCCGAGGCCCACGCCTACTCGCGCCCGCCGCAAGTGGAGGGTGAAGCGACCAACCGTGCCATTATGATTGCCGATATGGCAGGGGTTCCGTTGTATGTTGTGCATACGTCCTGCGAGGAAAGCCACGAAGCCATTCGCCGTGCAAAGATGCAAGGCAAGCGGGTTTGGGGCGAGCCGTTGATCCAGCATCTAACGCTGGATGAAAGCGAGTATTTCAACAAGGATTGGGATCACGCTGCGCGCCGCGTCATGTCGCCGCCTTTCCGCAACAAGCAACATCAGGATAGCCTTTGGGCCGGTTTGCAGAGCGGGTCTTTGAGTGTCGTTGCGACCGATCATTGTGCGTTTTCGACAGAGCAAAAGCGTTATGGCGTGGGGGACTTTACCAAGATCCCGAACGGCACTGGTGGGCTGGAGGACCGCATGCCGATGCTTTGGACATATGGCGTATCAACTGGCCGATTGACGATGAACGAGTTTGTTGCGGTGACGTCCACCAATATCGCCAAGATTTTGAATTGCTACCCGCGTAAGGGTGCGGTTCTGGTGGGGGCGGATGCCGACTTGGTCGTTTGGGACCCTGAGAAGGAAAAGACGATCGCGGCAAGCACGCAGCAGTCTGCGATTGATTATAACGTGTTCGAGGGCAAGCACGTGAAGGGTTTGCCCCGCTTCACGCTAACCCGCGGTCATGTTGCGATTTATGATGGCGAGGTGCGAACCCAAGAAGGTCACGGCAAGTTCGTGAAGCGCGCGCCCAATACAGCGGTAAACAAGGCATTGTCTTCTTGGAAAGAGTTGACCGCACCACGGCCCGTTGAGCGGTCTGGTATTCCTGCGAGTGGTGTCTAACTTGACCATTTCGGCGCAAAATCTTGATCTGACGTTTCAAACCAATGATGGCCCCGTGCAGGCTCTTAAGGATGTGAACCTTGAGATCAGCAAGGGCGAGTTCGTCTCTTTTATTGGCCCCTCCGGGTGCGGGAAAACCACGTTTCTGCGCTGCATTGCAGGGTTGGAGCAGCCCACCGGTGGCGCGATTTCGGTCAACGGAATGACGCCAGAGGAGGCACGCAAGGCGCGGGCGTATGGCTATGTTTTCCAAGCGGCAGGCTTGTATCCTTGGCGCACGATTGGCGGCAATATCAAGCTGCCTCTCGAGATAATGGGGTTTTCCAAAGCCGAGCAGGCGGACCGTGTTGCCCGTGTCATGGAATTGGTCGATCTCGCCGGTTTTGAGCAGAAGTTTCCTTGGCAGCTTTCTGGCGGTATGCAGCAGCGCGCCAGCATTGCGCGCGCACTGGCATTTGATGCTGATATTTTGCTGATGGACGAGCCATTTGGTGCGCTGGACGAGATTGTCCGAGACCACCTCAATGAGCAGTTGCTCGCGCTTTGGGCGCGGACAGAGAAGACCATCGGATTTGTCACCCACTCAATTCCCGAAGCGGTCTACCTTTCGACGAAGATTGTTGTCATGTCCCCCCGCCCCGGTCGTATTTCGGATGTGATCGAGAGCACTTTGCCACGCGAGCGGCCGCTCGATATTCGCGATAGTCCGGAGTTTATCGAAATTGCCCATCGTGTACGCGACGGGCTTCGCGCGGGGCATCAGGACGATGCATAAACAGACCCTAACATTGACCCTTTGGGAAAGATCGGGGGGGCTTTGATGCGCACGGTCTTTCCAGTTCTGACTGTTATCGGGGTGATTGTTGCCCTTTGGTATGCGGCGTGCATTCCGATGAACTCGCCTTGGACTATTCAACAGCTAGAGCGTGCTGGCAAGACGATGACCGTCACTGAACATATCGCGGATACATGGGCGCAAGAACGGCCCCGTCTGCCTGCGCCCCATCAGGTGTTTCAAGAGCTATGGGATACTGTGGTGATGAAGAAGATCACGTCGAAACGCTCGCTGGTTTATCATGGCTGGATTACGCTAAGTGCGACCCTGTTGGGGTTCGGGATCGGCACGGGGCTAGGCATTTTGCTGGCTGTCGGCATCGTTCATAGCCGTGCGATGGACATGAGTGTGATGCCGTGGGCAATCGTTAGCCAGACGATCCCGATTATCGCAATTGCGCCGATGATCATCGTGGTGCTGTATTCAATTGGTGTGCAAGGTTTGCTGCCAAAAGCCTTTATTAGTGCCTATTTGTCGTTCTTTCCTGTCGTCGTGGGCATGGTAAAGGGGCTACGTAGCCCTGATGCGATGCAGCTCGATTTACTCCGCACATATTACGCCAGTAGCGCGCAGGGGTTCTGGAAGCTGCGTTTGCCTGCATCGTTGCCATATCTGTTTGCCTCGTTGAAAATTGGTGTTGCGGCGTCATTGGTTGGCGCAATTGTCGGGGAACTTCCAACGGGTGCTGTGCGAGGGTTGGGCGCGCGCCTGTTGGCCGGATCTTATTATGGGCAAACGGTGCAGATTTGGTCGGCATTGTTTGCCGCGGCGATCCTTGCTGCGGGGCTTGTCGCGCTTATCGGGTTGATTGAGCGGATCACGCTCCGTCGCATGGGGATGCGGACATGAGCACAATAGCAGTTGCGTTAGTTATCTGGGCGGCAGGTTGGATGGTGAATGTCCGGTTGGCCAATAGTACGGTCGCAAATACGCGGCCCGTCAAATTGCTCGTGCCTGCCATTTTTGGCTTCACGATACTGGTCATTTGGGAAGTGGTCGTGCGCGGGTTTGGCGTGCCTTTGGTCATTTTGCCCCCGCCGAGCATGATTGCAGTCCGCTTTGCCGATAGCTTGCCGACCCTTTGGACCGACTTTGTGCAGACCTTTGTGAAGGGCGCGCTAAGCGGTTATGTGATGGGGTGCAGCGCCGCTGTATTGGTCGCTATTGTCGTCGATCGCTATGATTTTTTGCGCCGTGGCCTTTTGCCTGTTGGGAACTTCATGGCGGCCCTTCCGATTGTTGGCACGGCTCCGATTTTAGTGATGTGGTTCGGATTTGACTGGCAATCAAAAGCTGCGGTTGTCATCATTATGGTGTTCTTTCCCGTGCTAGTGAACACAGTTGCGGGGCTGCGTGACACGTCTGCCATGCAGCGTGACCTGATGCGGACCTATGGCGCGAGTTATTGGCAGACCCTGTTCAAGCTGCGGTTGCCAGCGGCCATGCCATTTATGTTTAATGGTTTAAAAATCGCAGCGACGCTTGCACTTGTCGGGGCGATTGTTGCGGAGTTCTTTGGGTCACCAACACGCGGCATGGGATTTCGGATTTCAACGAGCGTGGGTCAGCTTGCCCTGGATATGGTTTGGGCCGAAATAGTTGTTGCCGCGTTGGCGGGTAGTTTTTTCTATGGTGCAATCGCACTTCTCGAAAAGGGGGTCACGTTCTGGCACCCTTCACAACGAAAATAAGAAACGAAATCTACGGGCGTAACAAATCAACTGACTGGGAGGTCAATACGATGAAAACGATGATGATGGCGGCAGCATTTGCCACTGGATTAAGTGGAATTGCGATTGCAGAAACGTCTCCTAATGATGTGAAGTTGCAACTTCAGTGGGTCACTCAAGCGCAGTTCGCGGGCTACTACGTCGCGCTGGACGAAGGATTTTATGACGAGGAAGGGTTGAACGTTACGATCCTGCCTGGTGGTCCTGATATTGCACCGCCTCAGGTGCTTGCGGGTGGCGGCGCGGATGCGATGCTCAACTGGATGCCTTCGGCGCTTGCGGCGCGCGAAAAAGGGTTGCCCGTGGTGAACATTGCACAGCCGTTCAAGACGTCCGGCCTCATGCTGACATGTTGGAAGGATACCGGTATCACCTCGGTCGCCGACTTTAAGGGTAAGACCATTGGCGTTTGGTTCTTTGGCAATGAATACCCGTTCTTGTCGTGGATGTCGCAAGAGGGCATTTCGACGGATGGTGG
>CAKZNT010000034.1 GCA_937132065.1 uncultured Loktanella sp. | reverse complement strand
GCCGCAGTTTGCAGCCAGTCAAAAATAAACTCACGCGCCAAGACCTTGAAACTATCCGTCAAAACGGGGTCACGCGTGAACGGCATCTACGATGCGCGGGTGCTATTAAATCTGCACCGCAGGGCAAAAACCGCCCCGAAAACAAACCAATTTTCTCCACAAAATGGTGGATGGTTAACGCGACAGTAGGCGCAAAACGTGAAACGGCAAAGAAAAATGATGAAAAATCCTTGGCCGGTGCGGTGTATCGGCGGTCTGGCGTTGTTTGCGATGTGACGTTGCGCGCTGCACAAACCCCTGCTTGGCAAAATACCCCAGACCCATTACATGCCAATTATGGCTAAGAACACATCAAGAGACGGGCGCGCGCCCACGCAGCGTATGTTGAAGGTCGGCGAGATGATCCGCCGCGACCTTTCGGCGATTTTGCAGCGTGGCGAAGTCCATGACCCCGAGTTGTCCCGTTACATGCTAACGGTTGGCGAAGTGCGCATGTCGCCTGATCTGCGGATCGCGACGGCCTATGTCTTGCCCCTTGGTGGCGAGCAAAAGGAAGAGGCCTTGCTGGCCCTGCGCAAGAACCGCCACGAAATCCGCCATCTCGTTGTGAAGGGTGGCTCGATGAAGCACGCCCCCGAGCTACGTTTCGAAATCGACGGCACGTTTGACCAGATGGATGCAACGGCTGCCTTGCTTGCGGAAAGTCATGTAAAGCAGGACTTGGACGAGTGAAGCGTTGGGCGCTGTTGGCAGTGATTTGGGCCAGTCCTGCGGCTGCTGTCACCTGCGAAGATGTGACCTACAACGACCAGAGCTATACCACCTGCGCCGTTGATCTGGTGACCGAGGATTTGCGCCTGTTCCTGCGCGACGAGAACGACAATATCTTGGGCAACTTTCGCAACATCGAGGACACCCTTGGCGGGGCAACCCTGCCGTTTGCGATGAATGCGGGGATGTATCACGATGATCGCGCCCCCGTAGGCCACTATGTGCAGGGCGGCCAAGAGGTGATGCGGGTCATCCCGAATGCGGGGCCGGGCAACTTTGGCCTGCTGCCCAACGGCGTGTTTTGCGTCAATGACCAGAGCGCCCAAGTCTACGAGACCCTTGTTTTTGTGCAAAAGGCGCCCGTGTGTCGGGATGCCACCCAGTCGGGTCCGATGCTTGTTATCGACGGCGCGCTGCATCCCCGTTTCCTGAAAGACGGCACGTCCCGTTATATCCGCAACGGCGTCGGGACGAGCGCCGACGGCAAGACAGCTGTTTTCGTGATCTCGAATTCCGTGGTGTCGTTTTACGAATTCGGCAGCTTTTTCAAAGACGCCCTGAAGACGCCGAATGCGTTGTATTTCGACGGCAAGGTGTCGCGGTTGCAGGCCTTGAGCCTTGGCCGCTCTGACCCCGGCTTTCGGCTTGGCCCGATGGTCGGCGTTGTTCAATAGTTGACGGGGCTTTGCCTTCGCGGTAGCTGGCCCGACCGTATTTTTGGAGTTAGGTGAGACATGGGACGTAGACGCAAGGGCCGCGATTTATCTGGGTGGCTGATCGTGGATAAGCCTGCGGGCATCACGTCCACGTCTGTCGTCAACACGGTGCGTTGGGCGCTGGATGCCAAAAAGGCTGGCCATGCAGGCACGCTTGATCCTGAGGCGACTGGCGTTCTGGCCGTTGCATTGGGCGAGGCGACCAAGACCGTTCCCTATATTACCGACGCATTGAAGTGTTACACGTTCACCGTGCGATTGGGTCAGGCGACCAATACCGATGACGCGGAGGGCGAGGTCACTGCGACCGCAGAGCTGCGCCCCACTGATGACGAGATCAAGGCCGCCTTGGGGGCGTTTGTCGGTGACATCATGCAGGTTCCCCCCCAGTTTTCTGCCGTAAAGGTGGATGGGGTGCGCGCCTACAAAAAGGCCCGCGATGGCGAGGAAATGGCTCTCGCCGCCCGCCCGCTTTGGGTCGAGGAATTGTTGCTTGTTGATCGCCCTGATGCTGATCACGTGACCCTTGAGATGACGTGCGGTAAGGGCGGTTATGTCCGGTCAATCGCGCGGGACTTGGGGGCGGCGTTGGGCTGTTATGGCCATGTGTTGCGCCTGCGCCGTATCTGGTCTGGCCCGTTTGATGTGGCTGATGGCGTGACGTTGGATCAGGTCGATGCCATGGCGAAAACCCCCGAACTGGACGGGTTTATCAAGCCATTGGAAATCGCGCTTGGTGATATGGAGCAGGTGATTTGCCCGGCCGCGAGCCTTGTCAAATTGCGCAACGGGAACGCAGCCCATGTGATCGCCTCGGGTCTAGAGTTTGATCAAGAGGTCTGGGCATCTCATGAGGGGGAGGCTGTTGCGGTTGGCAATTATCGCAGTGGCGAGTTGTTCCCGAGCCGTGTGTTTGTGCGGCCTCAATGATGGGTTGAAACCCATCCTACTTTGGTCATTTCCCAAACAGGTGTTGGTCCCACAACAGCGTAGGATGGGTTTTAACCCATCTCTGCTTATTCTAGGATGAGCCATGATTATCCGCCATCATGACACGCTACTTTCCAAATCCACCGCTATTTATTCGGATTGCGAGCGATATCGCTATGCCTTGACCCGCGTCTGGGACACCAGTGGTCAGCGGGTGCTGTTCCTCATGCTGAACCCGTCCACCGCAACCGAGGTCCAGAATGATCCAACCGTCGAGCGCTGCGAACGGCGTGCCCGCGCCCTTGGGTTCGGATCGTTTCGCGTGATCAATATTTTCGCATGGCGCGACACCGATCCGCGTAACATGCGCGCGGCCACGGACCCGAACGGCCCCGAGAATGATGCGGCGATCAAGGATGGTGTTGCATGGGCCGACACCATCGTTGCGGCATGGGGAACCCACGGGGCGCATCTGGCGCGGGGCGAAGCCGTCACAGCACTTCTGCGTGAAACAGGACGCCCGATCCATCACCTTGGCCTCACCAAGCACGGCCACCCCAAGCACCCGTTATACATCCGGTATACCCAGCAGCCCGAACTGTGGACCCATTAACCACTTTGCCCGAATTAACACTTTGGTGAGACCCGATGTGCTAGAAGGGCTCTGCAATGACGGGTCGGGGCGACCTTAATACGCGGAACACAGTGATGCTTGCTATTCTCGGACTATTTGGTTTGGCCTTGTCGGCAGTTGTGATGACTGGCGACGAGATTGACAGTACAGACACCGGCGACCTTGATTCCGGTGAAAAGACCCCCTCGGACGACGAGATGCTTGGCGAAGTGATCAGCCTTGATGAACTTCTTGACGACACGGGCGCCGGTTTTACCGACCAATCTGGTGACGATCTGGTCTATTCTGCTGGGGGCGCAGATGATGCGATCTCGACTGGCGCTGGCAACGATCTACTTGATGGCGGTGATGGCGCGGACACGATCAAGGCGGGACTTGGTGACGACGAGGTGCACGGTGGCCGCGGCGATGACATGCTGATTGGCGATGATGGTAACGATGCCTTGTTTGGCCATGTTGGTGACGACAACCTAGCTGGGGGCGCAGGAAATGACGACCTTAACGGCGGGGATGGCGCGGACCAACTGCAAGGTGGTGACGGCGACGATTCGCTCCTTGGTAGCTTGGGCAATGACACGCTTGTTGGTGGCAACGGCGCGGATGTGCTGTTTGGCGGCTCTGGCGACGATGTGCTGGACGGACGTGACGATGACAGCATGGATTTCATGAACGGAGGCGCGGGCGCTGACACGCTGATTGCTGGCAAAGGCGACTACCTTAGCGGCGGCGACGGGGCCGATTGGTTTGCTATGGAGATCGATTCGGGTGCTGTTGTTTCCGACTTCAATCTTGCTGAGGACACAATCGAGGTGGCTTATGATGGTGGCGGCCCTCAACCCACGCTGACATTTGTTGACACCGACGATGGGGCCATGCTCTTGGCGGACGACACGACCGTTGCGACCTTCGCCGGATTCACTGCGCAGGATTTTGCATCAATCCCGCTTGTCTTGACGGCGGTTTGACAAAACACTTCCCTTTTTGCGCGATTTGACCTAATTGCAGCCATCCGCGCAGGGAATCTCCTTGGGCGGACACTCCACGGGCTTTGCTGGACGACATCCCGGCTTGTGCCATTAACCCTTTAGATAAGGAGACCCCGATGTCGATTACTGCCGAAGAAAAAGCACGGATCATGAAAGAATTTGCAACGAAAGAGGGCGACACTGGTTCGGCCGAAGTTCAGGTTGCTATCCTTTCGTCCCGCATCGCAACGCTCACAGAGCACTTCAAAACCCACAAGAAAGACAACCACGGTCGTCGCGGTCTTTTGAAAATGGTTGCTCTGCGCCGTAAACTTCTGGACTACGCACGCGGTAAAGATGAGGCCCGTTATCAGGACCTGATCAAGCGTCTTGGTCTGCGTCGCTAACTTAAGCGATCACAAGAATACACGAGCGCCCGCCTTTTGGTGGGCGTTTTCGTTTTTGCGGATACCCTTGCGTCAATGCCCCTCGCATTCGGCGCGCCTTACGCTTACGTGAGCGGTAACACACACACCGCAAAGGAAGCCCCCCAATGTTCGCTGCAATTCACAACACGTTTGGTGACCCAATTCAGGTGATGGAAGTCGCTGACGTGACCACCCCTGACCCTGCCGCTGGGCAGGTTTTGGTCAAGATGATCCTGTCCCCGATCCACAACCACGATCTTTGGACGGTGCGCGGTGAGTATGGCTATAAGCCCGCGCTGCCAGCCGCGATTGGCGGAACCGAAGCCGTTGGCGTGATCACGGATGTGGGCGCAGGCGTTGACGAGGCGATGATCGGCCAACGCGTTGCGGTTGCCGGGATCAATGGCACTTGGGCGCAGTATTTCGTGGCTCCTGCTATTGGCGTTATGCCGCTGCCGCCACAGATCGAGGACACGCTTGGCGCGCAACTGATCGCGATGCCGTTCAGCGCGATTTCCTTGCTGGAATCTCTCGATGTTTCTGCGGGCGATTGGGTCGTGCAAACGGCAGCAAATGGCGCGGTGGGCAAGATCATGGCCGTGCTGGCAAAGGCGCGGGGCGTGAACCTGTTGAACCTAGTGCGCCGCGACGATGCTGTGGCGGAACTTACGGCGATGGACATCGAAAATGTCCTGTCCACCAGCGATCCGGATTGGAAGCAAAAGGCCCATGCAATCATCGGCGAACAAGGCGCGCGCGCTGCGGTCGATTCAGTCGGTGGAACGGTCGCAACAGACCTGACCGAACTGCTTGGCGAAGAAGGTCAGCTTGTGATCTTTGGCACGGCGACAGGCACACCTTTGGCCCTCAACTCGGGCTTGATGATTTTCAAACACCTGACGGTAAAGGGGTTTTGGGGGTCCAAGGTCAGTCAGGAGATGGCGGCCGAAGATCGCACCCGCTTGATGACCGAACTTGTCGGGTTGGCGATGTCTGGCGCGTTGAAGCTGGGTGACGGCGGCGTCTTTGCGCTTGCGGATGTTACGGCTGCGATGACGGCTGCGCAAACCGCAGGGCGGGTCGGCAAGGTCATGCTGCGCCCATAAGCAAAGGGGCGTCCGCCGTAAAATGCGGGCGCCTTGCCCCTTAGACGGGCAGGTCGTAGGTCACCCATTTCGTGCGCGTTGACATGCGGTCATAGACAGCGCGCGCACGGTAATTGTCCTCGGCAGTGATCCAACGCACGATGGTCCATCCCCGCGCTACGCCCACGGCTTTCACTCCGGAAATGAGCGCATCCGCCGCACCAAGCCCGCGCGCATCCGGCGACACGAATAGGTCGTCAAGGAACCCCCCTGTGCTCGCCGCGAGGGGCCGTGCGAATGGTCGGTAATGGGTGATCCCAACGATTGTTCCATCGGCATCAAGCGCCACAAGCCCCTCTGTTTGGGCCGCATCATCAAAGAGCCAACTCCAGACCGTATCACGCATCTCGGGCGTCTGTGTGACCCCGTAAAACTCTGCATATCCTTGGTAAAGCGCATCCCATGCGGGGTGATCACGTTGTTCGACAGGTCTGATTGTTACGGTCATTTTGATCCTACCACTTGCTGCTGTCATAGTGTGGCAGACGGTGCGGGGCGCTGTCTAGGTCAGGTTGGATTTGATCGTTGCAAGAGCCGCATCCGACGCCCGTGCCAGCAGCGCCGCATCAGTGCCACCCGCCACAAATGTGAACCCTTCGTTCAGCAGCTTTGCCGCAAATAGCGGGTCCATCACGAGCGTCCCGACGGGCACGCCCATCGCAATAAGCTTCTGCGCGGCGGGTCGGATCAAGGCCCAGACATCTTCGTGCATCGGATCGCCAAGGTGCCCGATGTCGGCAGCAATATCGGCAGGCCCAAAGAAGATCCCAGAGACCCCTTTGACCGCGCCAATCGCCTCGGCTTGCGCGATGGCATGTGCGGTTTCAAGTTGCAGGATCACGGTTGTTTCTGCCTCGATCGCGGCGGTGTAATCCTTGATCCGCCCGTATTTTGTGGCGCGTGTCGCCCCTGATACGCCGCGCACACCGTGAGGTGGATAGCGGGTCGATGCGACTGCTTTCTCCGCCTCTTCAACGGATTGGATCATAGGAATGACAAGGCCTTGCGCCCCGAGGTCAAGCAGCCGTTTCACAGTCACAGGGTCGTTCCATTCAGGCCGCACGATTGCCGTTGTGCCACTGTTCGCAAAGGCCTGAAGCTGCCCGAGCACATCGTTATAATCGGCAGTCGTGTGCTCCATATCGACAACGACCCAGTCATAACCAGCCCCCGCGACCACCTCTGCGGCGGTGTTATTGGCAAGGCTGATCCACAGGCCGATTTGCTTGTCGCCCTTGGCGATAGCGTGGGTGAACGGGTTTTTCGCGAGGTTCATTTATAGATCCTGTCCTGATTTGATCGCGGCCTCCACGGTGGCGATGTCAGCGTCACTTAGCGCGTAGTCCTGCTTGGCAGTTTGCGCCGTGATATAGCCGCGCGCAAGGTCGCGCATCACGCTGGATTTCGGGCGTTTCGCGGCGTCACCGTAACCCGCTCCACCGGGTAGCCCAAGCATAACGCGCCGCCCGTGCGGCACGAATTGCTTGCCCTTGCCGTTCATCTTGCTGCCGTCATCTTGGGCGATGGTCGTAGCACCGCCCGAACCGCCGCCGCGCCGCCCGAGAGCGGGATGGTTGACGCGGTCAAACATCGCTTGAAAGTCGAATTCGTGCCCTTCGCGCGCGCCCACTTCCATGAACTGCCCCAAGCCGCCGCGTTGCTGCCCAGCCCCGCCGCTGTCTGGCCGCAGCTCCTTGCGCCAGATGATTACGGGACCAGCGTGTTCTGTGGCCTCGACGGGCATGGTCATCACACCTGACGGGAACGCGGTTGCGTTCAGCCCGTCGAACTGGGGCCGCGCGCCTGCGCCCCCAGAGTTGAACGCCAGCACCTCGGAGCGCACAGCGTCTGCTGGCGGCGTTTGATCGGTGCGCGGACGCAGCGACACCTGAAAGTTGCACAGACAACCAGCCCCTTCGGCGGGGACCATATCGGGCAGGATTTTATCAAGCGCATTATAGACCGTATCGGGCACAAAATGCCCGACGATGTGGCGCAAGGCGACTGGCGCTGGATGCTTTGCGTTGACGATTGAGTCCTCAGGTGCGGCGATCTCGAACGGCGCAAGCGAGGCTGCGTTGTTGGGAATTTCGGGCGCAATCGCGCACTTGAGGGCGTAACATGCATAGGCCTTGGCGTAGACGAGCGGGCAGTTGATCCCCTTTTTGTCGATGCCTGATGTGCCTTCAAAATCCGACACGATCCTGTCTGCGTGGATCGTTAGCTTGACCTTAAGGGTGATCGGCTTGTCAAACCCGTCAACGGTCATCTCCCCGTCAGCGCTGGTGCGGGGCAGGGCGGCGATCCGCTCTAGTGTTGCGCGCCGCGAGTTATCAAGGATAAACGCCGCGATTCCGGCGAGATCGGTAAGCGCGAATTCCTGCATCATTTCCGCAAGTCGGCGATGCCCGATTTCGTTACAAGACGACAGCGCAAAGATGTCGCCAATCAACTGATCGGGTTCGCGCACGTTGCTGCGCAGCATCGCGACAAGGGTTTTGTCGACGGTCCCGCGCTCTGCGAATTTCATGATCGGGACGTGGATGCCTTCCTCGTAGACGCTCGCACCGTCCGCGCCGAACCCGCGCCCACCGACGTCAACAACATGCGCGGTGCAGGCGAAAAACCCGACCATCTTGCCGTTGAAGAACGAGGGGGTCACCACGGTGAAATCATGCAGGTGGCCCGTCCCCTCCCAAGGGTCGTTCGTGATGTAAACGTCCCCCTCAAAGATATTCTCGCGCCCGATGCGCCGGATGAAATGCGCCACAGCATCGGCCATTGCGTTCACATGTCCGGGCGTGCCCGTGACCGCCTGCGCAAGCATAAGCCCGTCCGCGTTATAAACCCCAGCCGAGAGGTCACCCGCCTCGCGCACAGAGGTCGAAAATGCGGTGCGCACGAGGGCTTGTGCCTGCTCCTCGACAACCGAAATCAGGCGGTTCCACATGACTTGATATGCGACGTTTGATGGGGCGTTCATGCGGTGTCTCCCTTGCGTGTCAAATCAATCGTGCCGTCAGGCTGCGCGATGGCTTGGCGCGTTGACGGAATGATGATCGTGGTTTCGTCTTCGACAATGATTGCTGGCCCTTGCACGGTTTGACCCGTTGTCATGTCACCGCGCTGGATGATGTTGGCCGTGACAGGATGCCCGAGAGCCGCGTCAAAGAGCGCGCGTTGCCCGACAGGCGATGCGGCGTTTGCAGCCTTTGCCGCTTTTATCGCAGCGACCTTCTCGGGTGGGGTCGTTGCATTGACCGCCCAGACGGTGATCTCGATATCCATGCCCGTCACGGTGCGCCCGAAGAGTTTGGTGTAATCTTCTTCGAACAGGCGTTGGAAGGTCGCGGCGTCAGGGGCCATCGCCTGCGCCTCGCTGATAACAATCGGGATTTCCCAGCCTTGCCCTGCGTAGCGCATGTAAACCTTGAATTCGGACAGGATTTCCGAGGAGGCATCACAGGTCCGCACGAACCCTTTCGCCTCGCTCTGCAAATCCGTCAGCAGCGATTTGATCACGCCCGCATCAAAGCCTGACAGCTTCATGTAAACCGAGCGGTTCGCCTCAAAGCTGAAGGGCGCGCGCAAGAACCCGATCGCGGAGCCAACGCCCGCGCCTGTGGGCACAAGTAGCCGATCAACACCCAGCTTTTCGCAAAGCCGACCTGCGTGCAGTGGGGCCGCGCCACCAAATGCGATCATGGTATAATCAGCGAGGTCTTCCCCGTTTTCGACCGCGTGAACGCGCGCCGCATTGGCCATATTCTCGTCGACTACCTCGGCCAGACCGAATGCCGCCGTCTGCGCGTCCATGTCGAGGGGATCACCCAAAACAGTCACTAAGGCCTTATTAGACTCTGGTTTGGAGAGTTTGATCGACCCGCCAGCAAAGTTGTCGGGGTCCAGTTTGCCCAAGATCAGGTCGGCGTCGGTCACTGCCGGCTTTTCGCCGCCGCGCCCGTAGCATGCAGGGCCGGGCTCTGATCCTGCGCTTTCTGGCCCAACGCGAATCTGGCGCATCGCGTCCACATGTGCGAGCGACCCGCCCCCTGCGCCAATCTCGACCATGTCGATCACGGGGATCGAAATCGGCATGCCCGACCCCTTTTTAAAGCGGTAGGTGCGGGCAACTTCAAAGACGCGGCTTGTCTTTGGTGTCTGGTTTTTGATCAGGCAAATCTTGGCCGTGGTTCCGCCCATGTCGAACGAAAGCACCTTATCAAGCCCGTAGCGCGCCGCGATGTTGGCTGCGAAAACCGCGCCACCCGCGGGGCCGGATTCGACCAGACGCACAGGGAAATCGGCGGCACTTTCGATGCTGATAATGCCGCCCCCCGAGTGCATCAAAAAGATCGGACAATCCGCGCCCTCTTCGGCCAGCCGCCCCTTGAGCCGCCCCAAATAGGACTTCATCAATGGCTTGATATAGGCGTTCGCGACGACGGTATTGAACCGCTCGTATTCGCGCATCTGCGGGCTGACCTCGGCGGAAATCGAGACCATTGCCTCGGGCATCATTTCGGCCAGCACCTCGCGCACCATCTTTTCGTGACTGTCGTTAAGGTAGGAATGCAGCAGCCCGACCGCCACGGATTCGTAGCCAGCGGCCTTGATCTGCCCGACAATGGTTTCCACTTCGGCGCGATCAAGCGGGATCAGGATGTTGCCTTTTGCGTCGATCCGCTCGGTCACGGTATAGCGCATTTGCCGCGCAAGGAGCGGCTCTGGCAGCGTCAGGTTGAGGTCGTATTGCTCGAACCTGCTTTCTGTGCGCATCTCGATGACATCACGAAAACCGGTGGTTGTGATCAGCGCGGTTTTTGCCCCGCGCCGCTCGATCAGCGCATTGGTGGCCAAGGTTGTGCCGTGTATGATCTGGCTGATGGCAGACGGCGAGATGCCAGCCTTGGCGCAAACCTGCCCCATCCCGTCAATGATCGCGTTTTCGGGGGCGGCGTATGTCGTCAACACTTTGGTAGAGAATGACGCGCCATCGCGCTCTAGGACGACGTCAGTGAATGTGCCGCCGATATCAACGCCGAGGCGTGCTGGTGATGTTGTCATGGGTCAGGAATCCTTTGCTTGCGCGCAGGATAGGGCAGGTCGCAGGATCAATACAAATTATTCTTATTTATCCAAGTGATCGCTTTTGGTGATCAGCGGCGAGTTGGGCGGCCGCTTGCACTGCGCGGCTCGCCTTGTCCATCTGGAAGCGTGCAAAGAACCGTAGCGGGCTGGGCGACCACGCCATTGGCAGTGCGACCAAGGCGCCCGAAGCAATATGTTCGTCGGCAATAACTTTGGGCAACACGGCAACGCCCATGCCGTCAAGCACCATATGCAGGCTCGACATCAGGGCATTTGAGGGCACGATCCGCGCCTTGTCGCCCATGCGCGCGCGGAGTTCGGCGTGGGCCACCGTGCCCCGCGCGTGCGTCAGGATCGGCAGGGCCGCGGTATCGCCCTTTGCCACCTCGGGGGCGGCCACCCACACGAACGGGTATTCGCCCAAGGGGATTTCGCCTGTCGCCGCTGTCTCGAATGGCGCTGACTGCAAGGTCAGGTCAAGCATGCCGTTCGCCAGTTCCTTATCAAGGTTGCGCGACAAATCGACGGTCAATTCGATCGAGACATTGGGGAAGGCGTCGGACACGCCCCGCATGAAATCGCGCAACCACGTGTGCGCCACAAGTTCGGTCACGCCCAGCCTGATGCGGTCCGTGTGCAGGTCAGGTCGCCCCGCGATCCCGACAAGCGTATCGGCATTTTGCAGCACGATCCGCGCTTGTGCGACGATCTCGGCCCCTTTGGCCGTCAGGGTCACGGAGCCTGTGTCGCGTTGCATCACCGACAGGCCCAAAGCCGCCTCCAGCTTGGCGATTCTCGACGAAATGTTCGGTTGGGTCGTGTTCAGATGCGCCGCAGCCTTGCGAAAACTGCCAAGGTCGGCGACCCAGACCAGCGCCTCAAGTTGCTTGAGCGTCAGGGTGTTGCTGATCATTCAGAAATCAACCGCCAGCCCTTTCTTCTCCCAATCGCCATAGCGCACAGGCTCTGGCCCTTTGCGGCCACCCAGTTCGGCGGGCAGTTCGAATTCGCCCGTTTCCTTGCGCCGTGCTTCGGCCTCGGCTAAGGCGCGTTTTGCTGCATCGGGGATATCATCGGTCATGGTCGCTGTCCTTGTAGGGTCGTGTTCTTTGATATACTGCCCTGACCATTGAAAACAAGGGAACTCACATGAGCCAAGCTGGTCTACCGCCGCGCCGCGCCGCGCATCATTTGCTTGAACAGATTATTGGCGAGGGCCGCCTGATGGCCGAGCTGATCGGTGGTGGCGCGTTGGATCATCTGGCCCCTGACGATCGCGCCCGTGCGCAACGCCTTGCGACTGATGCGCTGCGCGGTCTGGATCGCGCTGACCGGATGCTCAAGCCCTACTTCAAAAAGGCCGCGCCGTCCGAGTACGTGATGAACGCCCTACGCCTTGGCGTGATCGAGATCACAGGCGGAGAGGCCGCGCATGGTGTGGTCAACGCCTATGTCGAGATCGTGGGTCGCAACCAGCGCACTGCCTCAATGAAGGGGATGACCAACGCCATTTTGCGCCGCATTTCCGAGGAAGGACCCGCAGGCTGGACCAAACGCGCTGTGCCTCTCATGCCGGGGTGGCTGCGCAAGCCGTTGGTTGCCGCATGGGGTCGCCCTGCGATGGATGCGATGGATGCCGCGCATTTTGCGGGCGCGCAGCTTGATCTGACCTGCAAGGGTGATCCCGCCCGCGTGGCCGAGGCCGTGGGTGGTGTTGTGCTGCCGACTGGCACTGTGCGTGTGGCTGATGCGGGGCAGGTCAGCCAGATGTCGGGCTTTGCGCAAGGCGACTGGTGGGTGCAAGACGCTGCCGCCGCTGTGCCTGTGATGATGCTCGCCCCGACTACGGGGATGACCGTTCTTGATCTATGTGCGGCGCCAGGTGGCAAGACGATGCAGCTCGCAGCCGCAGGTGCAAAGGTCACCGCGGTCGATATCTCCGAGGGGCGGATCGGGCGCGTGTCCGAGAACCTTTCACGGGTCAAGCTGACCGCAGATGTGATGCTTTCGGACGCCTTTGATGTCACGGGCCAATATGACGCGGTGCTTCTGGATGCGCCTTGCTCGGCCACGGGCACGATCCGTCGTCACCCCGATTTGCCCTATGCCAAAGACGGGTCCGAGTTTGCCGATTTGATCGAGCAGCAAGAGCGCCTGATCGACCACGCTCTGACCCTGCTGAAACCCGGTGGAAAACTTGTCTATTGCACCTGTTCATTGCTCCCTGACGAGGGCGAAGTGCAGATCGAGGAGGCTCTCGAGCGCCACGCAGGGCTGACTGTTGATCTCTCAGCGACAGAGCGCGCGGGTATTGATCCTGACTGGACGACCTATGAAGGCGGTCTGCGCCTGCGCCCCGATTACTGGCCAGAGCTGGGCGGAATGGACGGGTTCTATATTGCGGTGCTGACAAAGCCGTAAGTCGCGGCTATTATATCGGCAATAAACAAGCGCAAGAGCGCAGAGCCGAGGCAGCAGATATTGGCAAGACCACAGACATGGCGCGCGAAGCGCACTCAATTCATGCATCGTGTTCATGCGCGTGCCGCATCGCGTGCGCGCCCTGCGACCGGTTTCGTCAGCCAGCCCGAGCCAAAAACCATTGGCCATTTTGCCCGTGGTCGGCAACTTGTCGCTGGTAACTTTCTGTTTTCTGGCACGCTGAGCGAGGCCAAGGGCGGTTCGATCTGGGATATTGCCCCCGACAATGATGTTGTCGCCGAAGAATTGCAGGGCTGTGCATGGCTTGATGATCTGGCGGCGGTTGGAGACGCAAAGGCGCGGGCCTGTGCGCAGTCGTGGGTCGCGGACTGGATCACCCGCTATGGCAACGGCAAAGGGGCGGGCTGGACCCCTGATCTGACAGGACGCCGCCTGATCCGCTGGATCCAGCACGGGTTTTTCCTGCTGCGCGGCCAAGAGCGCGCAGCCAACGAGGCATTTTACCGCTCGCTTGCCCAGCAGACGATTTTTCTATCGCGCCGCTGGAAGGCAACAAGTCCGGGGCTTCCCTGTTTTGAGGCGCTGACGGGCATGATCTATGCGGGGCTGTCGCTCGAGGGTATGGAACAACATGTCGATCCTGCGGTTGCGGCTCTTGCCCGCGATTGTGGCCGCGAGATCGACGAAACGGGCGGCATTCCGACCCGCAACCCCGAAGAATTGCTAGAGGTGCTGACCCTTCTCACTTGGGCCACCGAGGCGCTCAAGGAAACCGACCGCCAACCGCCCGCCGCGATCATGACGGCGATAGCGCGGATCACACCGACCCTGCGCGCGCTGCGCCATGCGGATGGCAGCCTTGCGCGGTTCCACGGTGGCGGGCGCGGCCTTGACGGGCGGCTTGACCATGCGCTTGCAGCAGCAGGTGACCGGACCCGCGCAACCGAGGGGCCGCATATGGGGTTCGCCCGCCTAAGCGCCGGGCGCACATCAATCGTGGTTGACGCCGCAAAGCCCCCTGCTGGCGCGGCGTCTGTGAACGGCCACGCAAGCACGCTGGCGTTTGAACTGACATCAGGGCGCAGGCCGGTGATCGTGAACTGCGGCTCTGGCCGAAGCTTTGGCGAGGATTGGCGCAGGGCAGGGCGCGCCACCCCAAGCCATGCAACCCTGTGCATCGAAGGCTATTCGTCGTCCCGCCTTGGACCGCCCAGCCGCCTTGTTGCCTCCCGCCAAGAGCTGCTCGTTGATACCCCCACGGACGTGCAGTGCCACTTTTCGGACCTGCATGACGGGCGCAGGCTTGAGCTATCCCATGACGGTTATCGCAGCACCCACGGCCTGACCCACGCCCGCACGATGGACCTCGCGGTGGACGGGCGCGGCATGGTTGGCGAAGATTTACTCACCACACTTAGCGATCCTGACAAGGTGCGGTTCGAGCGGGCCTTGGATGAAACGTCGCTGCAAGGCATCCCCTATGCGCTGCGGTTTCACATTCACCCTGATGTAGATGCGACCCTTGATATGGGGGGGGCGGCGGTGTCGATGGCCCTGAAATCAGGCGAAATCTGGATACTGCGGCACGATGGGCACTCTCAATTGACGCTTGAGCCGTCAGTTTATTTGGAAAATGGCCGATTATCGCCCCGACCCTGCCTTCAGGTGGTTTTATCTGGGCGCACGATGGCCTATGCGACACGCGTCAGGTGGTCGTTGGCCAAGGCGCAAGATACGCCCGAAGGGGTGCGCGATTTGGTCACGGACGACCCAATGGACGATAACGAAGATTGATCTTGGGGGATCACATGACCGACCTTGCACCACTGAAACGCGCGCTTCTTTCTGTCTCTGATAAAACGGGGCTTATCGACCTCGGCACGGCTCTTGCCGCGCGCGGTGTCGAACTGCTTTCGACGGGCGGCACAGCCCTCGCGCTGCGCGATGCGGGGCTGGATGTGAAAGACGTGGCTGATGTCACGGGCTTCCCTGAAATGATGGACGGGCGGGTCAAGACGCTGCACCCCGTTGTGCATGGCGGCCTGCTGGCCCGCCGCGACTTGCCTGCGCATGTAGAGGCGATGGACACGCATAATATCGGTGCAATCGATTTGCTGGTCGTGAACCTCTACCCGTTTGAAGAAACCGTTGCCAAGGGCGCGGATTTCGACACTTGCATCGAGAACATCGATATTGGCGGCCCCGCAATGATCCGCTCTGCGGCCAAGAACCATGCCTTTGTGAATGTGATCACGGACGTTGAAGACTACGCGGCCCTGCTTGGCGAACTCGACGCAAACAACGGTCAGACGACTTTGGCATTCCGTCAGAAACTGGCGCAGACCGCCTATGGGCGCACAGCGGCCTATGACACCGCCGTCAGCACATGGATGGCGGGCGCGATTGAACTGGCGACCCCGCGCCGTCGCTCTATCGCGGGCTCATATAAGCAAGAGATGCGCTACGGCGAAAACTCGCACCAATCTGCGGCCTTTTATACCGACGGCACGGGCCGTCAGGGTGTCGCGACGGCCGTGCAGCATCAGGGCAAGGAACTGTCCTACAACAACATCAACGACACAGACGCCGCGTTTGAGCTGGTCGCCGAGTTTGACCCTGCGGACGGGCCTGCGGTGGCGATTATCAAGCACGCAAACCCCAGCGGCGTGGCGCGCGGTGCGACATTGCGCGAGGCCTACACCAACGCGTTTGACTGCGACCGCACCTCTGCATTTGGTGGGATCGTCGCGCTGAACCAGCCGCTAGATGAAGACACCGCAAAGGCGATCGTCGAGATTTTCACCGAAGTCGTGATTGCACCGGGCGCATCGGACGCCGCCAAGGCGATTTTCGCGACCAAGAAGAACTTGCGCTTGTTGACCTCAGACGGCTTGCCCGACCCGAAGGCGGCGCAGATCACCATGAAGCAGGTCGCAGGCGGCATGCTTGTGCAGGACAAAGACGTGGGGTCTGTTGATCTGGCCGACCTGAAAGTCGTGACCAAAGTGAAACCAACAGACGCGCAAATGGCCGACCTGTTGTTCGCATGGAAAGTGGCCAAACACGTCAAATCCAACGCGATTGTCTACGTAAAAGACAGCGCCACAGTCGGCGTTGGCGCAGGCCAGATGTCGCGCCTCGATAGCGCGCTTATCGCCGCCCAAAAGGCAGAGCGCATGGCAAAAGCGATGGACCTGCCACAATCATTGGCAATCGGGTCCGCCGTTGCATCGGATGCGTTCTTTCCCTTCGCGGATGGCCTGCTAGAAGCCGCGGCGGCAGGGGCGACTTGCGTCATTCAACCCGGTGGCTCGATGCGCGACGATGAAGTGATTGCAGCCGCGGACGAGGCTGGTATTGCGATGGTCTTTACTGGCATGCGCCACTTTAGACACTAAGGATTACGACATGCGGCTACTATTCTGGACGGGGTTTTGGGTGTTTCTGGCTGATCAGGCCAGCAAATACATCGTCGTGCATTACCTCGACCTGATTACCAAGCTCGAGATCGACGTCTTTCCACCGTTTCTGGTCTTCCGGATGGCGTGGAATCGCGGCGTCAATTTCGGGCTGGGCGCGGGGCTGGATATGCGCTGGGTGCTGATTGGCGTGGCGATTGTCATCTCGCTCGTGGTGCTGGTCTGGCTGTGGCGCAAACCCGCAACGCCCATGACATATGTCGCTGGCGGGTTCCTGATCGGCGGGGCGCTGGGCAATGTGGTTGACCGTTTGCTTTACGGCGCGGTGGCGGATTTCCTGAACATGTCGTGCTGCGGATTTGCCAACCCTTACGCGTTTAACATCGCGGATGTGGCGATTTTCATCGGCGCAATCGGCATCGCATTTGCCGATATGAGCGGCACAAAAAAGAAACGGACGTGACGCGCCCGATAGCTTAGGCTAAACAGGGCAAAGCAACGACCAAGGGACTGGCTATGCGCAAGGCGATTTTAACGGTTTTGGCAGCGATTTCGCTGGCAGCGTGTTCTTCGGGAACGCGCCCTTTGCACGATATGCGCTCTGCGTCGGGCGGGCCTGACGAATTTACTGTCATGCCTGTTGCCGCTCTGGAAATCCCTGCGGAATTGACGCTGCCGACCCCGACACCCGGTGCGACCAACCGCGTTGACCCAACGCCAAAAGCGGACGCTGTTGCGGCGCTTGGCGGTAACCCAGCACGCATGAGCGCGGGCGGTGTTCCACTATCTGACAGTGCGCTTGTCGCTGCGGCATCACGCAATGGTGTGCAATCGGACGTGCGCGCGGTTCTGGCTGCCGAAGACGCGGCATTTCGCAAAGGTAAGCGCCGCTTGGGCCTGTTTTCTATCCTGAGCCGTGATCGTTATTTCAAGGCCTACTCCCGCTTTGCGCTGGATGCCTACGCCGAATTGCAGCGGTTCCGCAATTTGGGTGTCGCGACCCCGACAGCGCCACCCGCCAACTAAACGACAGTTCACATCCGCGTTTGTGCCCCTTGCACAAGGCGGGGCGCGGCGTAGGTTAATCCCACGACCGCCCCAATAAAGGACTGCCCATGCGCCGCCTCATTGCCTCTGCTTTTGCGATTTTCGCGGCGCTGCCCGCGCTGGCCGAAGAAGTCACGTCTTATACCCTCGACAACGGAATGGATGTTGTTGTGATCGAAGATCACCGCGCCCCCGTGGTCGTGCATATGGTCTGGTATAAAATCGGATCAGCGGACGAACCTGTCGGGGCGTCTGGCGTGGCGCATTTCCTCGAACACCTGTTGTTCAAAGCGACCGACCAGCTTGAAAGCGGAGAGTTTTCGGCCACGGTTTCGGCGAATGGCGGCTCTGACAATGCGTTCACAGGGCACGACTACACCGCCTATTACCAGCGGATCGCGGCGGACCGGTTGCCCCTGATGATGCAAATGGAAAGCAACAGGATGAACAACCTGATGCTGACCGAGG
This sequence comes from uncultured Loktanella sp., assembly GCA_937132065.1. Taxonomy (GTDB): domain Bacteria; phylum Pseudomonadota; class Alphaproteobacteria; order Rhodobacterales; family Rhodobacteraceae; genus Yoonia. Next base: position 26,369 of record CAKZNT010000034.1, on the reverse strand, counting down.
ACGACATCACCACAGAGCGCAACGTGATCCTTGAAGAGCGCAACCAGCGCACCGAGAATTCGCCCGGCGCCTTGGCCCGCGAGCAATTCGTGGCCGCCCAATACCAGAACCACCGCTACGGCGTGCCTGTCATCGGCTGGAAGCACGAGATGGAAACCCTGAGCCTGCAAGACGCGCTTGATTTCTACGACCTTTATTATTCGCCAAACAACGCCATTCTTGTGGTCGCAGGGGACGTGCAGCCCGATGAGGTCGCCGCACTGGCCGAACAATACTACGGCGTGATCCCCGCCGAAGAAAACCTGCCAGAGCGCATCCGTCCCCAAGAGCCACCGCAACGTGCCGAGCGGCGCATCACCTATACCGATCCGCGCGTCAGTCAGCCCTACCTGTCCCGCTCCTACCTCGCGCCCGAACGCGATGCGGGTGCGCAAGAAGAGGCAGCCGCGCTTGTCTACCTTGCCGATCTGCTGGGCGGCTCGCCGTTCACATCCGCGCTTGGCAAGGCGCTGCAATTTGATACGCAAACTGCCGTCTATAGCTCTGCGGGCTACAGCGGCTCCAAGCTGGATGACGGCACATTCAGCATCAGCGTTGCCCCTTCCGAAGGGGTGAGCCTGTCAGAGGCGGAGGCCGCAATGGATCAGGCGATTGCCGACTTTCTAGCCGCTGATATCGACCTTGCCCAAATGGAAAGCCTGCGCACGCAACTCCGCGCATCCGAGATTTACGCCAAGGATAACGTCGAAGGTCTTGCCAACCGCTATGGCCGAGCGTTGACCCAAGGGCTGACGATCAAGGACGTGCAAGACTGGCCGCAGGTCTTGCAAGACGTGACCGCTGACGACGTGCTGGCCGTGGCCAAAAAGGTATTGAACCGCAATCAGGCTGTGACCGGTTGGGTCGTATCCGCTGCCGAGGAGGCACGCTAATGCTCCGTTTCGTTCTAACAGTCTGCATGACGCTGGCCGCCTCTGTCGCCTCTGCAATCGAGATCAAAGAGGTGACCTCCGCAGGCGGGATCAACGCATGGGTGGTCGAGGAACCGTCCATTCCGTTTACCGCCCTAGAGATCCGCATGCGTGGTGGGGCATCGCTTGATTTGCCGCAAAAACGTGGCGCGGTAAACCTGATGATGGCCCTGATCGAAGAGGGCAGCGGCGACATGGACGCACGCGCCTTCCAGACCAAACTTGACGGGCTTGCCGCCAGTTTCTCGTTCCGCGCCTTTGACGACACGATGTCGATTTCCGCGCGCTTCCTGACCGAGAACCAAGACGAGGTGCTTGCCCTTTTGCGCCAAGCCTTAACCGACCCGCGCTTTGACCAAGACGCGATTGATCGCGTGCGCGCGCAGGTTTTGTCAGGGATTGCGGGTGATGAGAAAAGCCCGAACCGCATCGCAAGCAGCTACTTTGATGCGGCTGCATTTGGCGACCATCCCTATGGGTCTTCCATTGATGGCACAGCCGATAGCGTCAAGGGATTGACCCAAGCTGACATGTTTGAAGCCTATGAAAACACGCTGACCCGCGCCGAGATTTATGTTTCTGCCGTGGGCAATGTGACCGCAGAACAAATCGGCCCGATGCTCGATACCTTGCTTGGTGATCTGCCCGCTGACGGCCCGCCGCCGCCGCCGCATGTTGACTTCGGCCTTGCTGGTGGCGTGACGGTGATTCCGTTTGAAACCCCGCAATCTGTTGCGCTTTTCGGTCACAAGGGGATCACGCGCGACGATGACGATTTCTTTGCCGCCTATATCCTCAACGAGGTTCTGGGAGGCTCAGGATTTGAATCGCGCCTGATGAATGAGGTCCGTGAAAAGCGGGGGCTGACCTATGGTATTCGCACCTACCTTATCCCCAAATTCCACGCCGAAATGTGGCTGGGGCAGGTCGCAAGCGCGAACGCAACCATCGGCGAGGCAATCGCGGTGACGCGGGATGTCTGGTCCGACATCGCGACCAATGGCGTGACCCAAGACGAGCTGGACAGCATCAAGACATTCCTGACGGGTGAATACCCGCTGCGCTTTGACGGAAACGCCGAAATCGCCGAGATCATGGTCGGGATGCAGATGATCGGCCTCCCGACGGATTACGTGATCAACCGCAATGACTACATCGAGGCGGTGACGCTCGCGGACGTCAAGCGGGTCGCAGCAGAATTGCTACATCCCGAGGATTTGCACTTTGTCGTGGTGGGGCAACCCGAAGGCGTTCAGAGCAGCAACTAGCGTTGTTCTAGCCACCCGCGATAGCGCACGATCAACCCGATCACAGGTGCGGCGATTGTGACGTCAAAGTTGAACTTGCCGTCGATCATAGCCTCAAAGCTATCGCCGCGCGGCAACAGACACCGCGGCAGCGGCACGCCGAAACATGTCCAGCGGCGCGGGATCAAATAGAGGCGTCCGTCCTTGATGACGATCGCAAGCGCAACGCGGATCGGGCCAAATTGCTCGACGATTAGCTGGCTGTTGCGCCCCGTGCCTGCGCGTTGCGTGCTGTGGAACTTGGCCCCGCCAAAATCACGCGCCCATGTCTCGATGCCGTCTTGCTGCGACAGATTGACGGTCACAGGAGTCGCCGTAGCGGCCGGCGGGAACCCAAAGAATTTTGCCAGCCCTTTCGCTATCGGATTTGTGCCGCGCTCCACGGACGCCTCGCCTTGCCAAACCTGCGGATCAGTCAGGTCATGCAGTGCATGCAGTGGGGCGGGCAGGGTCTCGAACGCCTCGCCTAGGATACGCCGGTAAAGCGGGCCGGTATCGTGCGCACTGCGCCACCCCGTATAGATCGTGCGCCCGTCAAAGGCGCGATCATAGTCGGCCAGCGTCAGGGCATTTGTGGCAGGACGCGCGCCGCTCGCCGGCAAATCGCCCTCCAGAAACTTGCGCAAGATCACCTCGATGGCCATTGACGGGATGAACGGCCCGTCATCGCGTTCGGCCAATAGATGCCACGACATCTCATGAGGTTTGCCGTCCTTCACCCCGCGCCCGTGCACAAACATGCCGCCACGATGTTCGCCGAACCGCATCAGATTGAGAACCGCGTAAAACAGCCTCGAGAATGGCGTGAAAGCAGGCAGCGCAAAGCGGGCGCGCAGTTTGGCAATACCGTTAAGGGCACGATGCAAAACCTCGGGCACAGGACCCGCACCCATCCAGATATCGCGCATGCTCGGGTGCGCAGGCGGGATCACCTGAAGGTCGGGCACATCGACCAGCGAAAAGTGAATGTTGCGTAGCGGCATCCGGCCCGGCGGGGCAACGGTATAGCGCATACTCTCGGTCAGCCCCTTGGCGGTGAAATCCGCGCCATCACGGCGCAGCTTCACGGGGCCACCCGCATAGCCGACAACCGCCTTCATCACGTTCAACCCGATCCCTGCATAGGGCGACGGCGCAATGCCGCCCGCGACCGCGTGCACCTCCATTTGGCCCGCCATCTGACGCACAACGGCAGCGGTCAAAACGGGAAAGCTACTGACACCAGACAGCACGAAAACGCCCGCCGCCTTGGCCGCATTGTCAAACTGGCTGATGCCAAAGACGAAATCGGCAGCATCGGCAAAATCAAGGTAGTGCACGCCGCGCGCGATGCAGGCGGCGACAACATCGTATCGGGCAGCGCCGTAGTCCTGAAACGGCCCCGAGGCATCGACCACAATGTGCGGTTGCCACGTGGCGATTCCCGTGATGATGTCGGCGCGATCCAGCATGACAGGCGCGACCGTGGCAGCCCCCTCATAAGCGGCACAAAACGCCTCGGCCTGCGCGAACCTGCGCCCCGCGATCAGCAGATGCGCCTTGGGAATATCCGCCAAAAGGGTGGCGAGCCTGCCACCGAACACGCCGTAACCACCTAAAATCAATACGCGCAAATCAATGCTCCATCGCTACAAAACCTGCACAAACAATGGGCGGTTGTCGGGGCGTCCGCAAGTTGGGAAAGTGGTTAACCTTCTTGCGAATTGAGGAAATTGGATAAGATTCCTCCCTCGTAGAATCGACATCAGTTGTGCTAGACCTTGTGGCATGGCCATTTCAGACCCCCAGATGAAGCCCCGACCGGTGATCCGGCAGCTTGACGATGCCGCGATCAACAGGATTGCGGCGGGTGAAGTGCTGGAACGACCCGCGAGCGCCGTTAAGGAATTGGTTGAAAACGCGGTGGATGCAGGGGCGCACCGCATCGAGGTTGTGATTGCCGACGGGGGCAAAACCTTGATCCGGGTCACTGATGACGGCTGCGGGATTAGCGCGGCGGATTTGCCCCTTGCGCTCTCGCGGCACGCGACCAGCAAGATTGACGGCTCTGATCTGCTCAACATCCATTCCTTCGGGTTTCGGGGCGAGGCATTGCCATCACTGGGCGCGGTCGGTCGGTTGACGATCACGAGCCGCGTTGAGGGAGGCGAAGGCGCAAGCATCGCCGTGTCGGGTGGACGTCAAAGCGAGGTGCGCCCTGCGGCCTTGTCCAATGGAACAGTGGTCGAATTGCGCGACATGTTTTACGCAACACCCGCGCGGCTCAAGTTTTTGCGCACTGACCGCGCAGAGGCGCAAGCGGTGGGTGATGTCGTCAAACGGCTGGCGATGGCAGAGCCATTTGTGACCTTCATTTTGCGCGACACCTCGGGGGGCGACCAGCGGACCACCTTTCGGGCAGACGCACAAACGGGTGATTTGTTTGGTGCGCTGCACGGGCGGTTGCGCACGGTGCTGGGGCGCGACTTTGCGGATAACGCACTGCCGATTGATGCGGAGCGGGACGGATTTCACCTGACGGGATACGCGGCCTTGCCGACCTATTCGCGCGGGGCGGCGGTGGCGCAATATCTGTTCGTGAACGGGCGACCGGTGCGCGACAAAATGCTGTTGGGCGCATTGCGGGCGGCCTATATGGATGTGCTGTCACGCGACAGACATCCTGTGGCCGCGCTGTTCGTGGATTGCGATCCGACATTGGTTGATGTGAACGTGCATCCTGCGAAATCAGAGGTGCGGTTCCGCGAGCCTGCGGTCGTGCGCGGGCTAATCGTGTCAGGGCTACGGCATGCCTTGGCAGAGGCGGGGCATCGGGCCTCGACCACGGTGGCGGACGCAACCTTGGGTGCGATGCGCCCCGAACACAGCGAGCCGCGCGTTTACCAGATGGACCGCCCGTCATTTTCGGCGCGCTCTATGACATTCCAAGCCCAAGCACCCGGTTTTTCGGAAACCCCGTCAGCGCGGATCGAGCCGGCGGCGGTGGACGAGCCGAACCATCTGCCGCTTGGGGCGGCGCGCGCGCAGGTGCACGAGAATTACATTATCGCCCAAACCGATGCAGGTATTGTGATCGTAGACGGACATGCGGCGCATGAACGGCTTGTCTATGAGAAACTCAAGAAGCAGATGGCCGAGAACGGTGTTGCCGCACAGGCCTTGTTGATCCCCGAGATCGTCGAGATGACAGAGAACGAGGCGGCGCAACTGTTGGAAATTGCCGATGATCTGGCGCGGTTCGGCCTTGGGATCGAACCGTTTGGCGGCGGGGCCATTGCGGTGCGCGAAACGCCTGCGATCTTGGGGGAAGTGAACGCACAAGCGATGCTGCGCGACATTCTGGACGAGCTGGCCGACACGGGCGGGTCAGACCGCGTGCAGTCACGCGTCGAGGCGATCTTGTCACGGGTCGCCTGCCACGGATCGATCCGCACGGGCCGCCGTATGCGGGGCGAGGAAATGAACGCGCTGTTGCGCGAGATGGAAGCCACGCCAATGTCAGGGCAATGCAACCACGGGCGGCCCACCTATGTGGAACTGAAGCTGTCCGATATTGAACGGCTTTTCGGACGCACATGATCAGTATCGGCGATTACACCTTTGCGCTTGATGACCCGTTGTTCCTCGCCGGTCTCATCGTTGCTCTCATTCTCTTGCTACTGGTGGTTCTGCTTGTTGTGGTTTTGCGCCGTGCCGGCAGATCGGGTGAAATGGCCCAGATCCTTGCGAGCCAGATGGGGGGCTTGGGCAGCCGCGTCGAGATGCTCTCGAACGGACAACAGCAATTGTTCGGCGGGCTGACATCGGTGAGCGAGGCACAAGCACAGCAACAATCCAAGACCCTGCAACTGATGGAACAGCGGCTGTCACAGGTCACAGAGTCGCTCAACGTGAACCTGTCCCACTCGGCCCAACGGACCGCGCAAAGCCTCGGTGAGCTGCAACAGCGACTGCAAACCATCGACAAGGCGCAGGAGAATATCACCAAGCTGTCGGGCGATGTGCTGTCCCTGCAAGATATCCTGTCCAACAAGCAAACGCGCGGTGCTTTCGGAGAAATCCAGCTCAACGATATCGTCAGCAAGGCGCTGCCCGCGGATGCCTACACGGTCCAGCACACGCTCTCGAACGGCAAGCGGGCCGACTGTCTGATCCACCTGCCCAATCCACCGGGGCCAATCGTGATCGACGCCAAATTCCCGCTTGAGGCCTATGAGGCGCTGGGCCGCGCAACGACCGACTGGGAGGTCAACGAGGCGGCGAAATTCATGCGCTCCAGCGTAAAAGCCCACATCAAGGCTATCGCGGAAAAATACATCCTCGACGGGGAAACGGCGGACGGCGCGTTGATGTTCCTGCCCTCCGAAGCAGTCTACGCCGAACTGCACGCCAACTTTCCCGAACTGGTGCGCGAGGGGTTCGCCGCGCGGGTCTGGATCGTGTCACCGACGACCTGCATGGCCACGCTCAACACAATGCGGGCGATCCTCAAGGACGCACGGATGCGCGAACAGGCGGGGGCGATCCGCACCACCCTGCGGCTCTTGCACCGTGATGTCGAGCTGATCTCGGAGCGGGTTGGCAAGCTCAACACCCACTTCGGCCAAGCGCGCAAAGACCTTGAGGATATCAACACCGCCTCCGAGCGGGCAGGCAAACGGGCGGCGAAACTCGATAACTTCGATTTCGAAGATATCACCCCCGAGGTCGAAGCCTCTGTCGTGCCCCTTGCGCAGCCCAAGCCCTAAAGGCATGGTTAGCCCAGATTGAAACCGGAGACCGTCATGTTCAAATCTTTTGCGATACCACTCAGCGCTGCGCTTTTGTTAGGTGGATGTGACGGCAAGCCGCTGACATTCACTGGCACACCCGTTGCGGTGCAGCGGGCCTATGCGGACACGTTCCAGGATACGCCATTCGCGCGCGGCCAGATCTCGGTTGTCGCAACCGAACATGGGGACTTGCACACATTCACCCTGCGGCCTTGCGGCGGTGACCACATGTGCGGCGCGCGCCAAGGGCATGTTGCCAAAACCCCCGACTATTTTGTCGTGACGGGCGCCTATGCAGGGCGCACGTTCTACGTCTCACCGGGCGGTGACGGCTGGATCAAACGCAATGGCACAGTCTACCCGATGGCGTGGAACTAGCCAGCAACCGCCGCATCAAACACGGCCTTCGCGCGACCCCAGACACCTGCGTCAAGGTGGTCAAGCGTGGCGAGGTGCGCCAGCAACTGACCTGCGAAATCCTCACTGCTTTCAATCGGCAAAAGCGACGGTAGATTGTCGATGGCTGTCACATCCAAGGGCGGCGCGTCATGCACACGGATCGCGGGGGCGGTCCATGTTGTCTCGTGGGTATAAACCTTCACGGGCGAGAAATCGCTCTGCGGATCACAGGCAATATCACCGATCACCGACATGCGGCGCGGGGCGGTCTTGGCTGACATCGGGACAAAAACGGGTGTGCCTTCACGGGCCAGAATGCAGTTGAGAAAAATGTCATGGGCCAGCACTTCGGGGAATGGACCACCAGAAGCGGTTTCGGCCATATCCCACTTTGTCACCGCGAGGCCAAGCTGGGCAAACAGGTCTGCCGCACCTGTGCCCACGCGGCCCAACGCACCGATGATCAAGGCATCAGGGGTCTGGCCCGCAAGGCCCGACTGCAAGGCATCGCGCATCGCATCTGCACTTGCGTATGTGCTGACGGGGGCGGCGATATCACCGCGCTGTTGGGCGATCCACGCAAGCAGGCTCACGGCGGCGCCCGCATAGCCAGCCCAATAGCCAAACGCAGCGACACGGCGGCCCGTCTCGTCAACAAGGTATTCCAGATCATAAAGCGTGCCACCGCCCGCCTGAAACCGGTCCAGTAGAACGCGGCCTGCGGCTTGGCCTTTGTAGGCATGCCCGAACATGATGTGGCGGTGCGGCAGGGGCGTGCCGTCATCGGGCAGTTCCTTGAGGCCAAAGATAATCGCATCGAGGGGCGCATCAGTCCAAGACCCTTCGGGGGCAATCGCACAGCCAACGGCCCTGTATCCGTCAATCGCAATCGCGCGCTGACGCCCTTCTTCGACAGTGACGCTGAACCCTGCGGCCAAGAGCTGCTGCGCACCCTGCGGGGTCAAACCGACCCGCTCTTCGTGATCACGGCTTTCTGCGCGAACCCACAAATGTGTCATGTCGAATTCCTTTGGTTAGTAATGGGTGCGAGCCGCGAGGCGGTCAGCGTGATCCAGATGCGGGGCGCTGTTGAACGCACCCAGAATGGGACCATGCGGGGTGACGTGAATACGGTGCACCGAGGTGTTCAGGATCGGCAGCGCAATCTGCGCCATCTGTGGAATATCCAGATGCAAGATATGGGCGACAGCGCGGGCAATGATCCCGCCAGAGGTCACGCATAAAATGCGCTTTCCGGGTTGGGCGGCCTCGTTGATCACATCCAGCACGCGCCCCGAGAAATCATCATAGGTTTCTGCGCCGTCAATCTTGCCGTCACGCCAAGCACTGAGAGTGGCGGGAAAATGCACCGCAAAATCGTCAGGGCCAAGGCGCGGATCAGCAAGCCCCTTTGCCGTCATCTCGTCGGACAGGTCGTAATAGGCGATCTCGTTCAGGCGCTCGTCCACGGTGACATCATCAAACCCCATGCCCGCAATGGTCTCGCGCTGGCGGCGCAGGCTGCCAGAAAACACGGTGTCAAACGGGCCGTCATGGGCCTTGATCCAACTGCCCAGCCAAGCGGCTTGGGTGTGGCCGAGGTCGCTGAGCTTGTCATAGCCCGCCTCGTCGGTTGCTGCCGAATTTGCCTGCCCGTGACGGACCAGAGTGATTTCGCCCATGGTATCTCCTTTGTTGAACTATGGGTAAGCAAGCCGCGCCAAGGGCGCAAGTGGCTGGGGCGCGAGATGATCACACAAAGCAGAGGTGTTCGCTCTTGTTTGCAGATTCCGCCTGTGGGATTGTGCAGCCCCGAGCACCACCACGAATAACAGGTTTTCCCCATGAGCGCCGCCGTGCTGCTGAAAGACGTCTTCGGCTTTGATGCCTTTCGCCCTGGCCAGCAGGAGATCGTGGAAGCTGTGATCGCAGGCGAGAACACCTTGGCGATTATGCCCACGGGTGGCGGTAAATCGCTCTGCTTCCAATTGCCTGCATTGGCCCGCGAAGGGGTGACGGTTGTCATCTCGCCGCTGATTGCCTTGATGCGCGATCAGGTGCGCGCGCTACAATCGGCGGGCGTAGAGGCGGGCGCGCTGACCTCTGGCAACACCGAAGAAGAGACGGAAGCGGTCTGGACCGGCCTTGAGGCGGGCACGCTGCGGCTCCTTTACATGGCGCCAGAACGGCTCGCGGCGGGAGGCACGATGCAGATGCTGCGCCGTGTCGGGGTCACCATGATCGCTGTGGACGAGGCGCATTGCGTCAGCCAATGGGGCCACGATTTTCGCCCCGATTACCTGCGCATCGGTGAGTTGCGGCGCATGCTTGACGTGCCACTGGCCGCCTTTACCGCGACCGCAGACGCCGAAACGCGCGCCGAGATCGTGCAAAAACTGTTTGACGGAGCCGCGCCGTCGACCTTCCTGCGCGGGTTTGACCGACCCAACATTCACCTCGCATTCGCGGTGAAAGACGGGCCGCGCGCGCAAATCCTCAACTTTGCCGCCGCGCGCAAAGGGCAGTCAGGGATCGTCTATTGCGGCACACGGGCCAAAACCGAAACCCTCGCGCGGGCGCTGTCAGAGGCGGGGCATTCGGCCTGCAATTACCACGGCGGCATGGAGGCCGAAGACAGACGGATCGTCGAGCGCCGCTTCCAACAAGAGGACGGCCTGATCGTCTGCGCCACAGTCGCCTTCGGGATGGGGATCGACAAGCCCGACATCCGCTGGGTCGCCCACGCCGATCTGCCCAAATCCATCGAGAGCTATTACCAAGAAATCGGACGGGCAGGGCGGGACGGCGCACCCGCCGAAACGCTCACGCTCTTTGGGCCAGACGACATCCGCTATCGCCGCCAGCAGATCGACGAGGGGCTTGCGCCACCTGAACGCCGCGCCGCTGATCACGGACGGCTTAACGCGCTGCTCGGGCTGGCAGAGGCGCTACAATGCCGCCGCGTGAACCTGCTTAGCTACTTTGGCGAAGACCCGCAGCCCTGCGGCAACTGTGACCTTTGTGACAAACCAGCCGACATCTTTGACGGGACAACGGCGGTGCGCATGGCGCTTTCGGCGGCGCTTCGGACGGATGAATCCTTTGGCGCGGGTCACTTGATCGACATCCTGCTCGGCGCGAAAACCGAGAAAATCGCGCAGCGGGGGCACGACAGCCTGCCGACCTACGGCGTTGGCAAAGACTACGACAAACGGCAATGGCAGGCGATCTTTCGACAGATGATGGGGCGCGACCTGATGCGGCCCGACCGCGAGCGACACGGGGCGTTGCGCATGACCGAGGACGCGCGGCCAATCCTGCGCGGCGAGGCGACGATCCAGCTACGGCGCGACAGCATCAAAGCGGCCAAAGGCAGCGGGCCGAAAGTGCGGCAAATGGTGAGCGAAGAAGACGCGCCACTGCTCTCTGCGCTCAAGGCAAAACGGCGGTTCTTTGCAGAGCAACTGGGTGGGCCAGCCTATATCGTGTTCAACGACAAAACGCTGATTGAAATGGCGGAAAAGCGACCCGTGACCATCGACCAGATGGCAGGGATCAGCGGCGTGGGGGCCAAAAAGCTGGAAAGCTACGGCAGCGCCTTCCTCGCGGTGATCGCAGGCGCGGTCGAGGAGGTTCACCCGATGCGGCGCAAGCTGGCAGGGCGCTCCGAGGGGGCGGTTTACGACAGGCTGCTGGCTGTGCAGGCCGAACTCTCGCGCGGGGCTGACGGGGCGGGCAAGCCGATGTCGCTCTCGGCGTCAACGCTGGCCAAGGTCGCGCAATTACGCACTGCCGATATGGCGGGGCTGACGCGGGTGATTGGTGACAAATATGCCGAACGGTTTGGCGATGCCTTTCTTGAGATATTGCAAGACGGCTAAGATTCTTGCGTCACCCCCGCGCATTTTATACGGTCGCGGGAACAGGCATTCATAGACGGACCGCTGCACATGTTTTCAGGCATCCTCGCGCTCTTCCAAGGGGAAGACAAATTCACGACGCCATTGCCAGCCGCAGACGCGCGCAATGCGCTCGGGGCGTTATTGGTGCGCGCAGCCAAGGCGGACAAAGCCTACCTTTTCGAGGAGGTCGAACAGATCGACGCCGTCCTGATCAAGCTTTATGATCTCAACCCCGTCGAGGCCGCCAAGATGCGCGCTGGCTGTGAAAAGCTGGAAGAAGAAATGCCCGTTACCGAAGACCTCGCAGGCATCCTGCATGACGCCATTAGCCAAGAAGACCGCGAGGCCGCAGTTGCCGCGCTATGGTCCGTGGTGTTTGCGGATGGCGAAGAGCGCGAAGAAGAAGACGCGCTTTTGCATGCTATCGAGGGGGCGCTTGGCGTGTCGCCGGAGGTGAGCAAACGGCTTCATGATGCCGAAATGGCTAAGCTGCCTAAAAAGCGGGTCTAACGCCCGCGCCCTGCAAACCAGATTGATGACGCGCCCGCACTCGCAATGATCGCGAGACCAATAAGCGTGTATCCATCAGGCCAGTCACCGAATACAGCGATGCCCAAAATTGCGGCAACGATCAGCTGGCTATAAATGAGCGGGGCGACGATGTTTGCAGGTGTCGTGCGGTTGACCAGCACCAATAGCAGGTTGCCGATTGCAGACCCCATCGCGCTCACCGTGATCAACAGACCCGCGTGAAGTGTGAGGGGTGGCAAAGGGCCAATCGCAAACGGGATCAATACAATCGCCCCGACCACCAATTGCGATAACAGCAGGAACCGCGGGCGAAACGACCCCGCCAGCCAGCGGGTCGCGACAAGGTATGAGCCGTGCATCGTGCCAGCCAGCACCGCAAACCCCATCCCGATGCTCATGCCGAATCCGGGCCGCACAACGATCAATACCCCCAGAAAGCTGACCGCCAAAAGGACAGATCGCCGCCACGTGACCGCCTCTTTGAGAAGCAGCGCGGACAGAATGTAGGCCACAACAGGGCCGATGAAGAAACCGCCAAACACATTGGCCATGGTCTCGGTCTTGAGAGCCGTCAGGATGCAAATGATTCCCAGAACAATCAGCAAGGCACGCAAGGCAAGCCGCCAGTCCAGCGCCAGCTTTGCATCACCACGTTGCAACCCCGCAAAGGGGGTGATGACAACAGCGGCCAGCGCAAAGCGGGTCCATGCAATAAACACTGGCGCAAAGCCGAGCTGCCCAAGCGCCTTGCCCGCAGCATCACCAATCACGATCAAAGTCATGGCGGTGACGACCATAAGGACAATACGGGGCAGGCCTGTTGTCATGCCGCGATACCGCCCGCCGCAGTCGCTTGTCTGTTGCGCTGTGCAAAGACGACGCCTTGCCCGCAAACCGTCAATACGATGAACCAGCCAAGCGCAAGCGGGAGCAGAACATCCCAAGGGGCGGTTTTGAGAACCACACTTGACCCAAGGGCAACGCCGCTTGTCCAGCAAAAGACCGAGACAATGGCAACCTGCGTGAGCGCGGCCAGCGCAATGCCCTTGAGGTGGATGACGCGTGAACCGACCAGTTTGCGCATCGCAGGCATGACAAAGACGCCGATGATCCCCGCGTTGACCGTCATCGCAACCATGATCGACACCTTCATCCAGAGCTTGGGCGAGAAGCGGGCAAAATCGAAACCAGTGCGCACATAAATTAGCGCAAGACCCGTCACCCAAAGCCCCGCAAATGCAAGAAGCACCCAGCGATGAATGCGTTCGATGTCTTGGATGTCGCGCGGACGTTTAGGTTTGGAAAGCGATGAGAACGAGATGAAATCCAGATAAAGCGCTGTGCCCATACCCGCAGCAAAGAAAATCAAATGCGCGGCGCGCAGCAGGTCAACATACCCTTGGGGAAGATCCATAAAATTGGCTCCGATAGATGTAAAATGTGGTCGTCTAATGCCGAACGCGGTAGCACTTTTTCCGATTTGGCCACAACCCCAAGTCGTGCCTTTGGGGTTGCCATGCCCCCCCTTCGCTTGATCTAAGCTATTGCAACAAAAAGGAACGCTTCGATGACCGATATCGCCACCCGCGTCTGGAACCACAAATGGAAGATCGACCCGATTGTGCGGTCGCTCATCGACACCGACTTTTATAAACTCCTGATGTGCCAGTCAGTGTTTCGCAACAAACCCGACACGCAGGTGACATTCAGCCTGATCAACCGGTCCAAGCATATCCGGCTCGCTGACCTCGTGGACGAAGGGGAACTACGCGAGCAACTCGACCACATCCGGACCCTATCCCTGACACGGGGCGAAAGCACATGGATGCGGGGCAACACGTTCTATGGCAAACGGCAAATGTTCACGCCCGAATTCATGGACTGGTTCGAAAACCTGCGGCTGCCCCCCTACCACCTCGAAAAGGTTGACGGGCAATACGAGCTGACTTTCGAAGGCTCATGGCCCGAGGTCATGCTCTGGGAAATCCCCGCGCTCGCCGTCCTCATGGAACTACGGGGGCGGGCGGTTCTTGGCACGATGGGGCGATTCGAACTCGAGGTGCTCTACGCGCGGGCCAAAACCAAGGTCTGGGAAAAGGTCGAAACGCTTCGGGGGGTCAACGACCTCGCCATCGCGGATTTCGGGACACGGCGCAGGCACTCGTTCCTCTGGCAGGACTGGTGCGTGCAGGCGATGTCCGAAGGGCTGGGCGGCAACTTCGTGGGCACGTCAAACTGCCTGATCGCCAAGAACAGGGACCTGCCCGCCATCGGCACAAACGCGCACGAACTGCCCATGGTCTACGCGGCACTGGCGCAAAACGATAAGGCGCTGCGGCAATCACCCTACGACGTGCTGGCGGACTGGCATGAGGAACACGTGGGGAACCTGCGGATCATCCTGCCCGACACCTACGGGACGAAAGGGTTCCTCGACGGCGCGCCCGACTGGCTGACAAGCTGGACAGGGATCAGGGTCGATAGCGGCGACCCCGCGACAGGGGCGGAAATGGCGATCAACTGGTGGAAATCACGGGGGGAAGACCCGACCAAGAAACTGGTCATCTTCTCTGACGGGCTAGACGTCGATAAAATCGTGACCCTGCAAGCGCAGTTCAAAGGACGGGTGCGGGTGTCATTCGGCTGGGGAACCATGCTGACCAACGACTTCAAAGGACTGACGCCAGACGACAGCCTCGCGCCGTTCAGCCTCGTGTGCAAAGCGATCAAAGCCAACGGCAACCCCACCGTGAAACTAAGCGACAACCCGAACAAAGCCATGGGTCCAGAAAGCGAGATCGCAAGGTATAAGCGGGTGTTCGGGGTAGGGGAGCAGGAGAAGGTTGAGGTGGTAGTTTAGATTACTGGCCACGCATTGGGTACTGCGATCGCACTCAATTTTTTGTAAAGAGCCTTCGCATCGTCAAGCCGTGAAACCTTATCAGGTTTCCTGTTTGCGGTTTCTTGCCAAGGGTCTTCAAAGCCATCAGTTGCAAGAAATGCGGCGGTAGCTGCAAGTTCAAGTGAGATTGGATTTGCTTCTTTGGCTAACTCAATAATCCCACGCTTGCCGTCGTCGACTTCAACCACGACATCTGGACCAGTGGTGTAAACTGAATAGAAACCTCCCCAGCTGGCCTGCCTCTGCGCTTCTTCTAAGTTGCCGAATAATTGTGCAAACTCTACTGTGTCGGCAAGTTCTTGGCTAAATGGACCATAATGCTTGTACGCGAACGGTAAACCTGAACCTAAGCCAGTCAGCTCAAGCAAATAGGCCGTCTTTTGAAGTCGAGTTCGCCCAATCATTTCACCATCTGCTACTGCGATAATTGAAACTAGATCATCAATCGACTTTGATATGGATCTTGGTGTCATTTTTCTTCCTCCTGAATTGCCGATCTTATTGCGTCGGTTATTTTTTTCTTTGCTACGGTGTCTGAATCATCAAAATAAGCGCGATTCAACTTAAAAACGCTCGCTGCCCTTACTACTTCAGAAGTATCACGCAGGTTTCGGAGGGTTTCACCCTCCTTTATAAATATTTGATTTAGTGGGCCTGAACTTGCTTCTGTCACTTTGTACGGCGGTCGATTTGCAGCATCAATGATTATGCGCGGCACTTCATTTGAATTTGTTTCAGACCATTCGTTGATCTCATCTTGCGCTCTAATTACAATGCGATCTGTTGCTGCCGTATCGAAAGATGTTTCAGATTGCTTTCTGACATAATCCCGTAAATCCGCGGATTTCCAAAGGTCTCGGTCCCTTAATCGCTTCGCTAATTTCGAAAGAATTTTGTCTTTACAGGACACCATTTGTGACAATGCGCCCCAAATTACAGTATCATCCAGGTCTAGGAACAGATCCAAATCATCTGGCTTCTTTATGAATTTTATTAGTGGATGGTTTGAATTCAACCCTGTCTTCGGAATGCCAGAGTTCCCGACCACGTGAAATAATCTCACGAGTAGTTCCGTGAAGATTTTCTCCGCGCTTCTGGTCGCCTTGTGGAAGTAGACGGTGGGATAGAGTTGGAAGAGGCCCAAAACATATGTCTCCGCGGCGAAATGAGCTTTGCTGTCCAAGACTAATGTTTCGACTTCACCAACCAAGTCTTCGTCTACGGCTTGCTTTACTTTCCCAACACGTAAGTTTGCCATCAACCACGTGAAATCAATTTCACTGTGCTGAGTTCCAGTCATCAATTTGTCTCGACGCATATAGTCTAATCTGTCCGCATCGAATTGACTGGAAACTACAGAACTATAAACGTCAGTTGGTCCGTCGACAGCGATTAAGTCTGCGACATCGCTAGGAAACCCGCCACCGAGAAGTGCCAATGAATCGCTTAGTTCACTATCTCTGATGATCTTGGCGCTAATTGCTTCATGTTTTAGATTTGGTAATTTTAGTCGTTTCCCTACTGTTTCAAATGAATGGCTGAATGGCCCATGGCCGACATCGTGAACCAAAGCTGCAGCCAGTGCCGTTTGGGCGCGGCGTTCTTTAAATTGGGACGTAAGTTCCGACTCTATGTGTGCCATCAGTTCACGTGCAGTGTGAAACACGCCGATACTGTGAATAAACCGCGTGTGCGTTGCGCCTGGGTAAACAAGTTCGGAAAATCCAAGTTGCTTAACTCGACGAAGCCTCTGAAACGGGCGGGACTGTATGACTTGCCAAAGCGCATCTTCAAACTCATTTGCTCGAAACTCCACAAGATCGTGTAGTGGGTCACGGACTCTTTGCTGTTTATATGAGTTCATGTTCTACTTTTGTTCCTATGCGTTTGTCAATTCAATTTATTGTAAGTGATTCCCCAAAGACAGCAAAATATAGAACCCAACACAACTTTTAGTAGTTATTTTGCTTTTGCGGGAGTTGATTTACCAAATTTGAATCCTTTCACTCCTCAACCTTCCCCCGCAGCTTCTTAACCACCCCGCGCACTTTCTTCCCCTCTAGCCGCCGTTTCACCGACCCGTATGTGGGCCGTGTCGAGATGCGGCGTTTGGGGGTTTTGGTGGCTTCTAGGATCAGGTCGTGTAGCCGTTGCATCGCCAACTCGCGGTTGCGCGCTTGGGACCGTGTGTCTTGCACGAATAGCACAAGCGCGCCCTCGTTTGTCCACCGCCGCCCCGCCAGCCGTTTGAGCCGCCGCTTCACCGCGTCAGGCAGGTTCGGGGACCGTTCCGCCTCGAACCGCAATTCGACCGCCGTGGATACCTTGTTCACGTTCTGCCCACCTGGCCCCGAGGCGCGGGTGAAGCTTTCCGAGATTTCCCAATCCGCAATCATGATCTGATCCGTAATCCGCATGGTGTTTTTCCTGTGCACGGGCTGTGCACGCGTGGTGCACGCCCAGTGTATACCGTTTTTGACAAGAAAAAAGGACCACTCCGGCGTTGGAATGGCCCTTCTCTGAATCACGGAGGCGGGTCGGTTAGGTTGCCCACCTTGTGTGTTGGTCGCTAGAGTTTGCCCTAGAGAGCGACACCACAAGTTGTCCCGACTGCCTTCTCCAATACTTCATGATGCACTGGATCACCTCCTTTCAATATGTTTCGCCTGATCTCAGGTTCGCATATCTGAGGCATATGTCAAAAGCTTTTTGCGCGCCCGATAATGATGCGAAACGGAACCAGCGCGATTAACGCAATCGTAATCTTCACCCCCCAATCCGCAACCGCCAAAGACACCCAAAGCGGCGCGATCGGGCCTGCGTTGAGGAACGGAACGGGGTCTTGTGCCCAGATGATTTGCTCTGCGGCGGATTGGCTGAACCCGTTGAAAAGGCTTGAAAAAGCGACGCTGAAGAAGATCACTGTATCAATGATGGACGAGATAACCGTCGAGATAAGCGGCGCCCTCCACCACGAGCCGTCACGTAGCCGGTTGAACACCGCGATGTCCAAAAGCTGCGCGACAAGGAACGCGGACGCAGACCCGATCGCCACCCGAAGCGCAACTGCGGGGCCGAATTCCAGCATGATCTGCGAGCCGATTAACGAACATGTGATCCCCACGATCAAGCCCGCATACACGACCTTGCGGGCCGCCTGCGCGCCGTAGAGGCGGTTCATGATATCGGTCACGAGAAATGCGAGGGGGTAGGTAAATGCCCCCCACGTTAATATGCCATCAAGGATCAGGAATTGAACGAGGATGTTTGAGGCCACAACAACGAGGGCCATGGCGATCACGCCGGGAAGAATTTTGGTCATTTTATTACATTATCCGTTTTAACAAGGGTGCGGCACTTGGCCCCCGACCATTCGAGGACGCGCTGCACTACCGCTTGCAACGGGGTCGGTCAATCGCTGATCTGGTATTCGACGATTTGGGTTCTCTGGAAGAACTTGAAGTTGTCGTCCGAGATCAGGGTCATCCGCAGTTGGTCGTTAGTGTCGCGCCACACGCTAATCCCTTCGAGATTGTCGTGAGTGCCGTTGGCGGTTTCAAGGAGGGTCACTTCATCGCTTCCATCAAGCGCAAAGCGCCGCACCCGAGATTGAAATCCGAGCCCTGTAAAATGCCGCTCGAGCAGATAGAACCGCCCGTCAGGTCCGATGTCGGCCCCAACGGCAAGGTGGTTGCCGATGCGCGTGATCCCAAAGGCGATGTCCCAAGTCCCGTTTGCAAACCGGTAGACTGGAAAGGGGCGGGTGAAGCGCCCTGAACGTTCGGGGAGCGTATAAAGCGCCCCGTCTGGCCCAATCGCCAAGGCCTCGAGCGAGCTGTTCCCTTGCAGGTTTGCGAAAGCCGGATGCCTTGGCAGGCGGTCGGCCTTGCGGGTGTCTGGCGCAAACGCGAAAACGCTGTGGTCTGGTCCTTCGGCAGAGACATAGAGTGTCCCATCGGGCGCAATCGCCAGCCCTTCGCTGTCGGCCCATTGTTCGCGAATTTTCCCGTTTGTGTCGGGCATCTGCATGATCTTGGCATCGGTAATTGCGGTGATAATGCCGTCGGTGCGATCAAGGTTGGCTGTGATGATGGCTATGCCGCGGTCTGTAAGTGCGGTGAGAGATGTGCCGTCCTCGCTAAGCTCTAGCCCAGAGTAGCCGCCAAACTCGGGGCTGTCATAGGCCCAGTTTGTCTGACTCAGCAGCCGTGCCTCGGCCAAGGTTGATTGCCCGCATCCCGCGAGGAGCAAGATGCAGGCAAGTCGTAGCATTTAGTTGTTGGCCACACTCAAGCACTGGTTTGGAAGGCGTGCCATTGTCAGCGGGCCGCGCGGTTTGCTTGGCGTTGCGTTCGGGTTTGGTGGCGGTGGGTTCAGGATGTTGTTGACCCATGTTTGCGCATCTGCACAGCCGTCACCCGCTGGTGGGGGCGCTTGATTTTCGCACCCAGTTGCGCCTGCGGGGCACTTGAGCCGCACATGGAAGTGATAGTGATGACCCCACCAAGGGCGGATTTTGTTGAGCCAGCTGCGGTCGCCTGTCGCGTTCTTGCACATTTCGACCTTTGCGCCCGGAAACACAAAGATGCGTGCGGTGCGCGGATCGGATGCGGCCGCTTTGATGATGGCCTCGTGCTGGGGTGTCCAGCTTGCGTTGGTGAACGCACCACTTGCGCGGCGCATCGAGATAGAGGACAGGTTCTCGCGCTCTGTCGCGGAAAGGTTCAAGCGATCGGGCGGGAGCATCCAGATATCAATGTCGAGGCCCGTCTGGTGGCTTGCGTGCCCCGTCAGCATTGGCCCGCCACGTGGTTGGCTCATGTCCCCGATATACAAACCGTCCCAGCCCGCTTGGGTCGCAGCGAAGCGTGACAGGTCTTGCACGAAATCAACCGTGCCCGGCTGTGCCCAGTTGCGGTTGCGCGACAGGCGCATGGCCTGCCAAGTCGGACCGGTTTCGGGGAGCTGCGCCGCCCCTGCCTGACATCCGCGCGCATAGCCGCCAAACGACTCTGATCGTTGGGACGACGAGGTCGAGATATGACCGAACACGTCTTTGGCGACACGGGTGTCGTTCGAGCTTTGCGTGCTCACGCTGGCGGTTGTGCCTGCGTTGGATGGGGTTTTGTCGCCGCCGCAGGATGCGAGGGCGGCCATAAGTGCAACTGCTATGCTGATGCGGACCATTCTGCTCTGTCTCCGTCTTTGTTGACCCATCGTAACATAACGAGCCCGATGAGGAAAAGGATGATCACAGGCACAAACCCGATTTGCGTATTCCCGCTGAGGTAGGTGAAGAGCGTGATCAGCATCGGCGCAAGAAACGCGGTCGCTTTGCCCGTCAGCGCAAAGAGGCCAAAGGCCTCGGTCGGGCGCTCTGGATGGGCATGGCGCACCATCATTGAACGTGACGAGGCATAAAGCGCGCCACCCGCCCCGCCAATCGCCGCCCCGCAGACATAAAAGATGATGTCAGGCAGTTTCGAGCCGACCTCAAGCGGGAAGATGAACAGATGCTCGCGCGACATGCCGACAATAAATGTGCACACAACGATCAGGATCAGGATGGCCGTGATGATCACAGGCTTTGGCCCGTATTTCTGGTCGCACAGCCCGCCCAGCCAAGTCGCAATCGCAGCGGCAATCGCGGCAATGATCCCGAAAACGCCGATCTGCATCGTCTGCCAGTCAAGCACGAGGGCGGCGTAAACCCCGCCAAACGCATAGAGCGCATTAAGAGCGTCACGGTAGACCATCGACCCGACAAGAAAGTTGAACAGGCTTTTGCGCTTGAAGACCGATTGCAGCGTTTCCCAAAGGTTCGCGAGCACCTTGCCCATTTTGGGGGTTTCTTCGCTTTTCTGCGGAGCATCGCGCACCCATAAAAAGAACGGAATCATAAAGATCACATACCAGATCGCGATGAATGGCCCGACGGCCCGCGTTCCTTCGCGCATCTCTGGGTCAAGGCCAAACAGCGGGGGCTGCCCAAGGAGGGTCACGCCCGCCTCGTTTTCGGCCAGGAGCAGGAGCATGATGAACAGCGAGACAACACCGCCCCAGTATCCGAATGCCGCGCCTGATCCTGAAATGCGCCCCACCTCTTTGGGTGTTCCGAGCGAGGGCAAGATGGCGTTTGCAAAGTTGAGCGCGCTCTCGGAGGCAAAGAACCCGACGTAGAAGATAAACAGCATCAAGAACAGCGACGAGCCGTCAGGCGTTAAGCCCCAAAGCATTGATGTCGCGATGACGTAGATTACGGAAAAGAAGACGATCCACGGCAGCTTGCGCCCTGATGTGTCGGCAAATGCCCCAAGCACGGGCGCCGAAAGCGCGATCAGGATGCCAGCGGTTGACTGTCCGATCCCCCAGATTGATTGCGCCTGCGCGTCAGCGGCAGCAGCATCAAGCCCTGTTCCAAGATAGTATTCGGCGGCAACGGCGGCGAAGTAGGGGCCAAAGATGAAGGTTAGACCGAGTGTGTAAAACGGCTGTGTCGCCCAATCAAAGGTCATCCACCCCCAGATACGTTTCTTTTGCGTGACCGCCATTATGCTCTCCCCTGCTTACAAGGGATAAGACACTGCATGGGGGTTGGCTGGCAAGCGATGGTTTCTGCTTGCCGTTACGTTATGTTGTTGGCGTTTCGGGTGGCCAAGGGCGCACCGCGTCTGCGCCGATCCACTTTTCGACCCATTCGGGCAGCGGGGGGCGCGTGCTTTTGTCGCCAAGAAAGTCAAAGACCCGCTGCGGCGCGACGATCCCGTTCTTGTCGGTGACCGCGGAGCGATAAAGTGCTTGGGCCGCGCATTCGCCGTTAATCCAGATAGATTGGTCGATGTAGAGGAACCGGTCATCCCACCCAACGGCGCGGCTCACGGTCTTGAATTTCACGAAAGGTCTGATCCGCTTGCGATAGCGCACTGAAGCGCCCGCCATTGTCAGACCCCAGCCATTCGCCTTGAGCGCGCGCATCAAGCCGACCCGCTGGCCCAAGATTGTGCGCCCCAGATCAAGGATCGTCAGAATGCGTCCGTTGTTCATTTCCATGAACACGTCGATATCCTGTGGCCAGCAGCGGTGGTGCGAAACATGCACGCCCAAAGGCGGCAATGCGGGTGCGTTACGATGAACGACCATCTCTTTGATCATACGAACGATTGGATACATAACTTGCTCTCAAATTTGGCACATGAATACTTTAGCTGACCTATAGGTCAACTTGTGACCTCGCGGCAAGCTGCCCCTTGCTCGATTGGCTCCTAGCGCTTACTTGCTGACCAACACTTATGAAAGGCCTTGCCGATGCAATCGTTGTTCCAAATCCTGATGCTGCTCCTTGGTGTCGCGCGCACACTGATTTTTGCCCATTTCATCATGAGTTGGTTGATCAGTTTTCAGGTGCTTAACGTCCGCCAGCCGCTCGTTGGGCAGGTCTGGTATAGCCTTCAGCGTATCCTTGAGCCGATCTATGGTCCGATCCGCCGCTTCATGCCCAATATCGGCGGTATCGACCTTTCGCCGATTGTCGCCCTCTTGGGGATTGAAGTGATCAGAATTGTGCTGACCAATAACATCGGCCTGTTTCTATAAGCCGATTTCACTAAAGCGCGTTTCAATTGGCCCGTTGGTAGAGATACCAGCGGGCCTTTGCATTGGTGCGAAAACTGGCCGTTATTGAATATCATCTGCCCGCAGCCCTAGATTTACGGTGTCCTTGGGGGCAACATTGCCCGCAACGACGAAACCCATTGGCCCCGAGGGGGGTGTTACACTGTGGATCACATAGACTGACTGGAGACCCCGATGCGCCGACTATTACTCTCGACTGCCCTATCCATGATGGCCCTGCCAGCATTTGCCGAAGATGCGGCTCTCCTTTTGGGTGTGGAGCGGTATCGCAATCTTGACCGCTATGTCGGCGGCGCAAGTGTGACGGGCGCGGCGCGCGAGCTTTCGGATGCGGGTTACGCCGTTGAGGCGGCCACCAATGAAACGGCGACTGATATGCGCCAACTGCTCGCGCGCTTTATGCAGCGCAGCGATGAAGCAGAGCGCTTGGTTGTGGCGATGTCAGGCCGTTTTGTGACCGACGGGGACCGGAGTTGGTTGCTTTCGGCAAGGGCCTCCGAACCGAGCCTGTTTAACATCGCGCAAGACGCAATCTCGGTGGAGAGCGTCTTGCAGGTGATGGCCCGCACACCCGGTCAGTCGATTTTGCTGCTTGGCTACGACACAGGTGAAACGGATGCCTATGACAAGATCCTTCGTGAAGGGTTGGGGAGCCTTGATATTCCTCAAGGGGTCACGGTCATTGTTGGCGATCCACGCCAGCTCACCCGTTTGATCGAGGGCACGATTGTCACCCCGAATGCCGAGGTGGTTGCTGCTGTTGCCTCCAATCGTTCTATCAAGCTGCGTGGCTATCGCCCTCAGTCGCTGATTATGCAACGGGCCGAGGTGAGTGAAACACCGCGCCCGACCCGACCTTATGTCGTGGACCGCGCTGCTGAAACGATCCTGTGGCAACGCACCGTGCGCGCCGACACGATTGAAGCCTATCGCGCTTACCTTGCGGATTTTCCGCGTGGAACCTTTAGTCAGGACGCGGTTGATGCGATTGAGACAATCCGCTCGGAGCCGAACCGCGCTGCCCGCCTTGAGGAGGACGCGCTTTCTCTCACCCGCAACGCGCGCCGTGGCATCCAGCGTGATCTGTCGATCCTGAACTACAACACGCGCGGCATTGACGGCATCTTTGGCCAAGGGACGCGCACAGCGATTTCTAACTGGCAACAGCAGAACGGATTTCCGCAAACGGGCTATGTGACAGACGAGCAGGTCACACGCATCAGCGCCCAAGCCGATCGCAGATCAGCGCAGCTCGAGGCCGAGGCGGCACGGGAGCGCGAGGCGGAGCTACGCCGTGACCGTGCCTATTGGGAAGAGACGGGTGCGAATGGGCGCGAGCCCGGATTGCGCAGCTATCTGGAGCGGTTCCCTGACGGAATCTATGCGGAGCGCGCCACTAGCCAACTCGTCGAACTTGAGCAAGACAAGATGAACCGCGCTGCCCGCGCCGACCGCGATGCATGGGAACTCGCCCGCAATCGCAATACGGTTGCAAGCTATGAAACCTACCTCAAGCTGGGCACAGGGTCGTTTCGCCAAGAGGCGCAAACACGGCTTGCGGCGCTTCGCGATGACCAGTCAGGCGAGGCAAGCCGCGATCAGGCACGTGCCGCAGAAGACGCGTTGAACCTCAATCGCCTGACCCGCCAATTGATCGAGGGCCGCCTTGACCAGCTTGGTCTTGATCCGGGCACGGTGAACGGCCAGTTCGGCAACAAGACCCGCCGCGCGATCCGCCAATTCCAGCGCAGTCGCGGTCTTGAACCCACCGGCTATATCTCGCAGGCCGCGCTTGTGCAGCTTTTGGTGGATGTGCGCAACTGATGCGCCGTTTCGGGGTCGTCTCGCTAGATGACTTAACGCCCCAGCAAACACGGCAGGTCGTTGATTTGATGATCGCGGGCTGGCCGGATCACTATGGGCCAAGCGGGGCGGGTGACGCAGAGGTTGCCGTTGCGGCGCGGCAGGGCATAGACCCGATTCCGCAGGGTGTTGCCGCGCTATCAGAAAGCGGTGCCGTGATCGGGACGGCGGCACTTGCGGCGCGTTCTTTCGGGGCCGAGCAGGGCGAAGATCTCTGGTGTATCGGTCTCATCGTCGATCCGAAATGGCGCGGTCAGGGCATTGCCTCTGCTCTTGTCGTGGCCCTTACCGCATATGCATCCACCTTGCAGCAGAGCCACGTTTACACAACGACACAAGCCGCCGAAGGATTATTCCGGCGGCTTGGTTGGAAGGTGATCCGTGAGGTCGCTGACGAAAGCGGCCCTTGGCAGGTGATGGCGAAACCGCTCTTCCCTTGACCTATTTCGCAGGCACGTAGCGCTCGAGGAGCAGGCGCACGAACCCTTGGGCATCCCCAACCTGCTTCACGCCGATGATGAATTTGCCCGGCTGAACGCGGGTCGCGATCATACTATTGAGCCCATCGGTGCTGTCGTCGTTTTCCGCGACTTTACGTCCGAGATCATCAAAGATGACGAGCCAAGGGTCGCCGCCCTCGCTCGCTGCAATTGCCTCAAGAAGGAGCAGGCTCGCCTCGGTAACATCAAGCGAATACCACGCAACGTCATTGCCGACCTGCACATCTTGGCGCAGGCGGCTGGCGAGCGCGCCGAGGTCTGTCACCATGACCGACCCGTCCAAGGGCGGAGCCGCCTCGCCGCGCGCGTAAAGAGCGGCAAGCTCTGCGGCGGCGTCATAGACCGAAATCGTCACATTGATCGGCAGCGATGTATCGTTAAGCGCCCCGACACTCAGGCAGTAGTCGCCAGCGGGCAGCGCATTGGGTTGCGTGATCCGCGAGTTTAGCCCGTCTGAGTCGTCGTTTTCCGCGAGCGTATTTGCACCACTGTCAAAAAGCGCAATCGTCGGGTCAGCCGCGTCATTCTCCGCTGTGATGGTCAAGGCGGTTGGTTCGGACAACGTGAACGACCAGTGGCTTGCCTCGTCAACCGAGGCCGCGCTGGATGTGCCGATCTCGCCAAAGGGGCGCGCATTGCTGCAATCGCTTGAGGTGCTGCTACTGCCACCACCACCGCCGCCTGACATGCCTTCGGTGAGCGCCTCCTGATCTTGGCGGCCAACGCGCACAAATGCGGTCATCGGGGCGTCTTCATAGCTTTTCATGCTGATGCAATAGGATCCGGGATCGAGCGAAAGCTCAGAGCGCGCGGCACCGTTCCCACCCGAATCATCGTCAGAGGCGACAATACCGCCCGCCGCGTCGAAGATTTCGATCAGCGGATCACCCGAGCCGCGACCTGCGGCCTCGATGCGCACATCGGTCGTTTCCGAGACTGAAAAGAGCGAAACATAGGCATTTCCACCAAGAACCAAAGCCATTTGCTCGCGGTAGACGTCAGCGGTAGAAATGTCGGACGCACCTTCGTTGCCGCCAATCCACTGGCCACCTGTGCCCGCGCCGCCGCAAAGGTCTTGGGCCGTCAGCGGTGATGCCAAGCCAAGAAGCAAGGCAGTCGAAATGAGGGGAATACGGGTCATGGGATCGCTCCAGTGCATAGTTACTTTCGTGAACTCTGCGCCAAATCGGGCAAACTGACCACCCCTAAGCACCTCATTTGATGTTTTGCTGCCAGCGGTCCAGCCAAAGAAAAAGCCGCGTCCATTTCTGGGCGCGGCCTAATTCGTTCAATGCTTGCGGTGGTTTAGCCCTGACGAGCCTTAAACCGACGCTGCGTCTTGTTGATTACATAGACGCGGCCCTTACGGCGCACGATACGGCAATCGCGGTGACGCTGCTTGAGCGAGCGGAGGGAGTTACGAACTTTCATAGGTTCAGTCCTTCTTGTGTCGCGGCGCTGCGATTGCGCCTTGGGTTGCATTCAGGGTCACATGGACCCCACTAAAATTCTGGTGGACGATACTGGGATCGAACCAGTGACCCCTTCGATGTCAACGAAGTGCTCTACCGCTGAGCTAATCATCCATGT
>CAKZNT010000033.1 GCA_937132065.1 uncultured Loktanella sp. | reverse complement strand
TTAGACCCTTGTTCTTGCTTGCTGCGCTCTGGGCGATGATTGCGATGGTGTTGTGGATCGGGATGCTTGCGGGCCTTGTGAGCCTGCCGACCGCTTTTGATCCGGTCACATGGCACACGCACGAATTCCTCTTTGGATACCTTAGCGCCGTGATCGCGGGCTTTCTGCTGACGGCCGTCCCCAACTGGACGGGGCGGCTACCCGTTGTCGGTTGGAGCCTCGCGTGGCTCGCCGCCCTGTGGGTCATCGGCAGGATTGCCATCGCAACCTCGCTTTATCTGCCCGCACTTGGTGTGGCGCTCGCTGATCTCGCGTTTCTCTGTGTCCTGTGGGGTGTCGTTCTGCGGGAGATCATCGCAGGCAAGAACTGGCGTAATCTACCGGTGCTGATCCTCGTTGGCATGCTCGTTGTCGCCAATATCACGTTCCATATCGAGGCCGCGAGCGGCAGCGCATCACACGGCTATGGCTTGCGGTTCGGGTTGGCGCTTTCAATCATCCTGATCTCGCTGATCGGCGGCAAAATCATCCCGTCCTTCACCCGTAACTGGCTGGTGAAGCAAGGAGCGACCGATTTGCCAACCCCACCGATGCAGCGGTTTGACAAGGCCACGCTGGTGGTAACCGTTCTCGCCCTGCTGGCATGGGCATTAGCGCCGATGCAACCACTTGCGGGGGCTGCCCTGCTCATTATGGGAGGGCTTCACCTGATGCGGATGATGCGCTGGCAGGGGGTGCAAACAAGCGCCGACTCGTTGGTCTGGGTCCTGCATATCGCCTACCTCTGCGTACCGCTGGGCGCAATTTGCGTGGCGCTTTCGATCCTCGCACCCTCCATCATCGGGCAGGCATTGGCTCTCCATATCTGGACGGCAGGCGCAATTGGCTTGATGACAGTCGCCGTCATGACGCGGGCCTCCTTGGGGCATTCGGGGCGGGCGCTTGTTGGCGGACGATCAACAACATTCATCTATCTGGCACTGATCGGGGCAGTCGTGTTGCGGGTGCTCGCTGATGTGGTCTTCGTGATCCGCATACCACTGCTTGACGCATCCGCACTGCTCTGGATCCTCGGCTTTGCAGGGTTCGTGGGGATTTACGGACCAATGCTGCTCTCGGCAAAAATCGAGAAGACGGCATGAGTTGGGTCCAGTTTGCTGGCGTTTTCCTCGCCTTCTTCATCACCCACTCAATCCCCGTGCGGCCACCCGTCAAGGCGGCAATCGTGCGCAACATTGGCGCGCGCGGGTTCACGATCGGCTATTCGATCCTGTCGCTCGGCATGCTGGGGGCTGTCATTTGGGCCGCAGGCAAGGCGCCCTATGTGATGCTATGGCCGCAAGCACCTTGGCAACATGTCGTCACGGCTTCGGGCATGTTCGCCGTTTGCATCCTGCTCGGGCTGACGCTCGGGCGACCCAATCCGTTTTCGTTCGGGGGCGCGCGCAACAGCGCATTCGACCCGCAAGCGCCAGAAATCATCGGGTGGGTCCGTCACCCCGTGCTCGCCGGGCTCTTGCTCTGGGCAGCACTTCATCTGCTGCCTAACGGGGACCTCGCGCATGTCATCCTCTTTGGAGTATTCGCAGTTTTCGCATGGCTCGGGCGCAATATCATTGACCGCCGCAAACAGCGGATCATGGGGCAAGACCAATGGGCGACCATCCTGCAAAGCGCTAAATCCAATAGATGGAATTTCGGGGCCCTAAATTGGAAAACAGGCACAAAGCGGGTGATTTACGCAGTCATCACCTATTGGGTCCTCTTCAAGTTACACCCTTACGTCATTGGTGTGCCGATCTGGTAGTTGAGACGACCCGGACCATCGAATTCACGTGTTAAAACCAGCGACCCGTGCGCTGACGACGATCACGCTGGTCGTCAGAAGGCGTGCTGGCTCAAACTGATTCCCGATTAAAAAAGTCAGAATTAACTTGATTGAGTAATTTAGTCAGGTATAGACGGATTTATTCGACCCTTCAAAAATCCAAGGACCCCCTATGACCCGCACTTTTTTATCTGCCTTTGCGGCGACCACTCTTGTCGCATTGCCCGCGTTTGCCCTCGATAAGACCGATGTTCTGACAAACTACGCAAACATCGCGGCCGCAAAATATGAAGATAGCTTGATCACTGCAAAGGCGTTGCAGGCGGAAATCGATGCATTCCTAGCGGCCCCGTCAGCCGAAACGCTCGCCGCTGCACGCAACGCGTGGCGGGTTTCGCGCGTGCCCTATATGCAATCGGAAGTGTATCGCTTTGGCAATCCGATCGTTGACGATTGGGAGGGTCGTGTGAATGCGTGGCCGCTTGATGAAGGCTTGATTGACTATGTCGACGCGACTTACGGCGGGGCGTCGGACGAAAACGAATTTGCCGCGCTCAACGTCATCGCAAACCCGACATTCTCTCTTTCAGGGCAAGAGATTGACGCGACCTCAATCACAGGTTCGCTCTTGTCAGACACACTGCAAGAGGCCGATGGCGTCGAAGCGAATGTTGCAACGGGCTACCATGCGATTGAATTTCTGCTCTGGGGTCAGGACCTCAACGGCACGGATGCAGGCGCGGGCGATCGGCCTTGGACCGACTACGCCACAGGCGATGGGTGCACCAATGGCAACTGTGACCGCCGCGCTGATTATCTGCGCACAGCTGCGCAACTGCTCGTTGAAGAGTTGGGCTACATGACCGACCAGTGGACGACCAACGGCGATGCCCGCGCGGCGGTTCTGGCCGATCCTGCCGCTGGGGTGTCGATGATGCTTACTGGTATGGGGTCGCTGTCTTATGGCGAGCTTGCAGGCCAACGCATGAAGCTCGGTGTGCTTCTGAATGATCCAGAAGAAGAGCATGACTGCTTCTCTGACAACACGCACTTCAGCCACTATTACGATGGGGTTGGCATCCAGAACGTCTATCTAGGCAGCTATACGCGTATCGACGGCAGCGTTGTGTCGGGCGCATCTTTGCACGATCTGGTCGCGCAAACCGACGCTGGTATTGCTGGGCAATTGAGCACCGACATTGCTGCTTCAGTTGCTGATCTGAATGCGATTGTTGACGCGGCACAAAACGGCATGGCCTACGATATGATGCTGGCGCGCGACAATGCGCAGGGCGAGGCATTGATCCTCGGCGCGGTTGATGCACTGGTCGTGCAAACCCGCTCTATCGAACGCGCCGTCGCGGCGTTGAACCTTACCAGCATTGATCTGGAAGGCTCCGATAGCCTTGATGCACCTGACGCCGTGTTCCAGTAATCGAAACTGGTTAGTACGCGGGCGGCAATGGGGATAGCACCCAATTGTCGCCCGCGCATTCCATTTTAATACTTCCCGAGATGACCATGAAGAATCCGCTGCCCACGCTAACCTCACGCTCAGGCCTGTTGCTGATTGCCGCACTTGGCGCTTCGGCGTTTACAATCTCGGGCAACGCACAGGCCAATATAGACCTCGCCAAAACCACGCTGGATGTGACGGCACGCACCGCAGACGAACGCGCAAGGGTCGCGGCAGTGACCGCACTAACCACGGACTTTTCCAAGGCGGAACCCTTCGAGGCCAACGGCGGCGGCGCCACAACAGTGCGCGCCCGCGACAATGCAGATGCCTTTTCACTGGTCTCTGCAAACGCCAGCTTCGAGCGGGAATTGCTGTTCACACTCGGCAACGGCTTTTTCACTAAAATGTGGGTATCGTCACCCTCGTCCACGCTGGTTTCGGATGGGCTGGGGCCGCTCTTTAATGCGCGATCTTGCCAGTCATGCCACATCAAGGACGGACGTGGCCACCCGCCCGAAAATGCAACCGACAATGACGTATCGATCTTTTTGCGGGTGTCTGTGCCCGTAACCGGCACACAGGATATGTCCGAGATCGAAGCCTATTTGCACAGCATCGATCCCGATACGCAGCGCAGCGCACCGCATCCCGTCTATGGCGGTCAGATGCAGGATGAAGGCGTGCTTGGACATGTGGCCGAATACGATTTCGAGGTCAGCTACGAAGACATCGAAGTGCCCTTATCAGACGGTGAAGCCGCCAGCCTGCGCGCGCCCAGCTACACTGCGGGCAACCTCGGCTACGGGCCGCTCTCGGATGACACAATGTTGTCGCCACGCGTGACACAACAAATGATCGGTCTGGGATTGTTAGAAGCAATCCCCGTCGCTGATATCCTCGCGCAAGAAGACCCCGATGATGCCAACGGCGATGGCATTTCGGGGCGTGCGCAATTCGTCTGGTCCGATGAAACCGACCAGATCATGCTGGGCCGATTTGGGCACAAAGCGGGGAAACCAACAGTGCGCGAACAATCCGCAGCCGCGTTTGCGGGCGACATTGGCATTTCCACCCCTATCTTCCCTGCCCCCTCTGGCGATTGCACATCAGCGCAGACCGACTGTATCGCTGCGCCCAACGGCACAAGCGGGACCGACGAGGGCTTTGAAATCGACACCGAAGGGCTTGATCTTGTGACGTTTTACGCGCGCAATCTTGCTGTGCCCGCGCGGCGGAATGTTGACGATCCCCAAGTGCTACGCGGCAAGGAGGTGTTCTATCAATCAGGCTGCACCTCATGCCATACACCCAAATACGTCACCGAGCGCCTTGTGGATCAACCCGAGCAAAGCTTTCAACTGATCTGGCCTCATACCGATCTGTTGCTGCATGACATGGGCGAAGGGCTGGCGGATCATCGCCCCGAGGGACGCGCCAACGGGTATGAATGGCGCACGCCGCCGCTCTGGGGGATTGGCATGACCGAAACCGTCAGCGGGCACACGTATTTCTTGCATGACGGGCGGGCGCGGTCATTACTGGAGGCAGTTCTGTGGCATGGCGGCGAAGCACAGGCGGCGCGCAACAGCGTTGTCGACATGCCCGCTACTGATCGTGCCGCTCTTATTACCTATCTGGAAAGCCTATGAAATATATCATGTCTTGCATCGCGGCATTAACGGCCAGCACCGCGTCCGCCGATGTTGCACGGGCGGTAGATGACTACATTCTGCCCGGCTATGCGACATTCGCACAAACGGCAACAACCCTCAGTGAAGGCGCAACATCCGACTGCACAATTGCGGCGATGCGACCCGCTTGGCACGATGCATTTGACGCGTGGATCAACATCAGCCACCTGCATTTTGGCCCTATCGAACAAGACGGGCGCGCGGTGATTATAGCCTTTTGGCCCGATGGGCGCAGCGCGGGCGTGCGGACCTTGGCGAGGCTGGTTGCCACGCAAGATGACGTGATTTCAACCCCTGAAGGGACCGCGCAACTGTCAGCGGCCGCGCGGGGCTTTTATGCGCTGGAATATCTTCTGTTTGATCCGCAGTTTGACGACACAGGCGCCTATGGCTGCGCGCTCAGGCGCGCCCTTGCCGCTGATCTTGCGAACATTGCCACCCAAGTCACTGACGCTTGGCAAACCGGGTATGGCGCAACTTTGCGCAACGCGGGCGCACCTGACAACCAGATTTACCTAACCGAGCGCGAAGGGGTTCAAGCGCTGTTCACCTCCCTGCTTGCGGGGCTCGAGTTCGACATCGACAACAGGTTGGGTCGCCCGCTTGACACATTCGAGCGCCCCCGCCCGACCCGTGCCGAAAACTGGCGCTCAGAGCGCAGCCAGCACAATATTTTGATATCGTTGCAAGGACTTAAATCCCTAAAAGACACGCTCTCGGACGCGCAAACACCTGTGACCGACGCCGCATTTGCGCGGGCATTCGCGAAACTGGAGCAATTGGACGACCCGGCTTTTGCCAATGTCGCAGACCCGCAGGGCCGCTTTAAAGTTGAGGTTCTCCAGCAGACCCTACGCGACATCGCTGTTGCCGCAGAAGTGGAATTAAGCGACTTGCTTGGTGTGCAAGCGGGTTTCAACGCGGCGGATGGTGACTGACTTGGCAACGCGGCGCGGCTTCATCGCCTCCCTCTTGGTGACGGCAACCTTGCCTGCAATGACATGGGCTGATGCAGGTAGCCCTGCCTATCTTGCGGCGGCAAAAGAGCGAGATGGGACCTTCTCGTTGATCGGGTTGACCGCGCAGGGCGCACAAACATTTGCCCTCCCCCTGCCCGCGCGCGGACATGCAGGCGCGGCGCATCCCATCAAGCCAGAGGCCGTTGCATTCGCGCGGCGACCTGGCACATTTGCGCTTGCGATCGACTGTGTTTCGGGGCGGATCATGCACCACCTTGAGGCTCCAAGCGGGCGCCATTTTAGCGGGCATGGCAGCTATAGTGCGGACGGGCGCATATTGTTCACCAGCGAGGTCGAGAACAAAAGCGGCGCAGGAAAAATCGGGGTGTGGAACACGGATCACTACACACGAAGGGGCTGTTTTTCATCAGGCGGGATCGGACCACATGAAATTCTGCGGCTTACGGACGGGGCCACACTTGCCGTTGCCAATGGCGGCATAATTGCAGCGCTGGATGATGACCGCAGCAAGCTAAA
Organism: uncultured Loktanella sp.; assembly: GCA_937132065.1. Lineage (GTDB taxonomy): Bacteria > Pseudomonadota > Alphaproteobacteria > Rhodobacterales > Rhodobacteraceae > Yoonia. The sequence goes on along the minus strand of CAKZNT010000033.1, from coordinate 37,867 downwards.
CATTGATACAATGGCCCCAAATCTGACCTATCTGACGTTGGAGGGCGCGTTGCTGGAGCAGATGTCCTTGCCAAAGGCGTTGCACCAGAACTCGATCCGCCATCTCGCCGCAGCGCCTGACGGCACGGTCGCATTTGCGATGCAATGGGAAGGCGATCCCGTTGTCTTGCCACCGCTTATGGGGCTGCACAAACGGGGCAATGCGGTCACCCTTGCAGCGCTCCCCGACCACCTGGCTTTCGGGTTGAGAAACTACGCTGCAAGCATCGCATTCGACGGACAAGGCGCACGCGTTGCCATCACCTGCCCCAAAGGCGGGCGATTGGTGCATTTTGACCGCAACGCCCGCGATCCGATATTCATCGAACGCCGCGACATTTGCGGCCTAAGCAGCGCGCAACACGGGTTTTTCACCACGGACGGTCTGGGCGGCGTGCTAAGGGCGCAAGGCAGCGACCTGTCACCACTCGCGGCACACCCACGCGCTTGGGACAATCACCTGATCAGGATTTAATGGCTGGCATTCGCTTGCCTGCAAAAAGGCGATGCATGTGGCGATCCCGGGAGGACTCGAACCCCCAACATCCTCATTAGAAGTGAGGTGCTCTATCCAGTTGAGCTACGGGACCGGCAGTGCTTATTTGCGGTGCATTGCTGTCGCTGGCAAGAGCAATTCTTGCATTTTTTTGCGAATAGACAGCAGCACGACGTTGATCAGTCGTTGTCGCTGACGCCCGCGCCAGCCCCGCGCATCCGAGATTCCTCTGTTGAGGGGGCGTAGGTGCGATGGGCAAACTGGTTCAACGCAGCAAAAACATCTGCATCAATCTCGCCACGCGATTGCCTAGGCTGTGGCGCGCCCGTTGCACCTCGTGAGAGGCCACACTGCAAGGTGTCGACCATTGGCACGCCGATTTCGCCCTTGGGATCATCAATCCACAGCCCGTCCCGCTCCACGTCAATGCGCACCGATGCCCAGCGCAGCGAGACACGTTCACCAAGGCGGGTGGCAGCAGACGCAGCGAAGGGGACGATCAACATCGGATAGGCAATCTGCGCGGTTTGCACTCCTTCTTCAGCGATACGTAGCGCACTGTCGCATAAGGTTGCGCCCGTCGTAATCGGGCACAAAACACCGCTCTGCGACGTCCAGACCCCCGCAAGCTGATCGGGACCATGATCGACCTCTTGCGATCCGTTTTTGCGCGCATGCAGCGCCACCAACGCGCCCGCACCGTCAAGACCATAGGACGACAGCCAGCGCACCGCTTTACCCGCCTCCTCGGCTAAGCCCCACGTGTATCCCGCACCGCGCGCCGCCCGTTTGGTCAGCGCTTCAACCTCGTTGAGTGAATACGTCATACTACCTGCGCCTCTCGTGGTGGATAGGCCCAGTCGTCCGACTTGGCATGCTGGAGTTCCTCGGGGAAAGGCGCGTTCCCGAACAAACAAATCCGCACCCAGCGATCAGAGCGCGGGTCAAAATGGGTCGCACCAAAGAACGACAGCTTACAGCGCAACATATCAATCGGCAGCAAATCCGACCCGATGGTGTTGTCGCGAATTTCGGCATAAGGCGCATGCTCGGCCATCTGGATACGCCGCATGCTACAGCGGTGCTCTGGGTGCTTTGACAAAAACTCAGCGACAGTCGCGCCCTGATCCAATCCTGCAATCACCGTCTGCAAAGCCGCCGCATCACGACCCGGTGCAAGTGGTTGTTCGTAATCGGCCAACGGCTCTTCAAATCGCTCTCCCAAACGGGGCTCGAGCTTTTCTTCGGACACATACCAAAGGCGGGCACAGTTTTGCGCCGCAGCCCAATCTATCCCAGAAACCCAGTGATAGCGATCCGCCAGAATTTTGCTGACATGCGCAAGCGTCATCGCCCCTTTGATGCGAAACGCGCTATAATCAGCGTCCGACATGCCATCCGTCAACGGGTCAACAAGGTCGCCATATGGCTCAAGCATCAGCGATGCGAGGCACTCTTGTGCATCAACACCCAAATGCGTTTCGGCCCATCCGTAAAGGTGATCCCAAGGATAATTACCCACAAGATCGGACGAGCGCGTGCGCGCGACAAGAACATCAAGATCACGGCGCAATTCAACCAGCTTATCACGCTGGATTTCATGCTCGGAATGCCAGATCTTTGCAGAGACAACCGAACGCGCAAGTAACTCGCGAAACAGCTTCGCATCCGCGGGGCGCGCCGTTGCAAGGCTACGCACGCGCGCAATCGCCTCTTCGCGCGCCATGATCCAGTTGTTCAACAATTTCGGATGGTTAAGCAGAAACGGAGCCATGCCAAGGCCCGTGGAGTTTCCAATGCCCATGCTACGGGCAATCTCGGGGGCAAGCGTCGCAGCCTTGGCACCGCCACGCTGGTTGGCCATGTGTTGCACAAGGTCACGCACGTAAACGCGGGTCAAATAGACCGATAGCATTTCAACCTGAAACGGGGCGCTAAACTCTGGTCGTTCCGCGATCTGCTCGCGGTCTGCCGCCCCCAACTTGCCCGATCCGTAAACGGCAGTAGTGCGCATCAAATAACCGACTTTGGCGATCTCTGTTGTGTCAGGCTGTGTGCCTGCCGCCAGATGCGACACCACATGTTCCCATAAGCGCACAGAGCGGTTCGCCCGCGACACCGACAACTCTCGCTCGGTCACGCGCCCTGCCTCTTGCAGCGGCACATTGCGGGCCAAACGGGCAATATCATCAGCCGTCGGCACACCGTCAAACAGGGTAAACGTGCTATCCCACGCCTCCGCGATCACACGATCAGAGCGCTTGTCAGCGGGCAAGTCATGCGCAAACGCCACCAGCGAATAAGTCCGCTCCCCCGTGTGGGCACAAAATACTGCATGCCCGACACCTTGGTCATCAATCTCGAAAACGGGGCGCGAAAACGTCCAGTTTTCCCGCGTCATCCGGCGCGTCAGAATACGCATAAACGAGAGGCGGGATTGATGGAATGACCCCAGCCGTGCAAGCTTCATCACCATAGCGGGGTCGCGGCGCGGGATGAGGTTTTGCGGCTGATATGTCATTGAAAATTCCTACCCCTGAGGTCCGAAGTTCGCAGCGTAAAAGGTATGCCAGTTGTCGCCCATGATGCCCGCAACCTCTGTGGCATTCATGCCCACGGCGCGCAAACCCGCCTCGATATTCCCGAAATCACGGTTGTCTTGGAACCAGTGTGGCATCGGCGGGAAACCCGCGTCAGAGGCAGACCCTTCGCCGTAGTCAATTTCCTTGCTCCAGCGGCCAACGCGCATCCATTCGACAATGCTGTCGGGTTGATCCTGACAAAGATCCGTGCCGATCCCGAGGTGCTCTGCGCCGAATTTATCCGCCGTGCGGGCAATCATTTCGCAAAAGCTTTCAAGCGTGCAATCGGTCTTGCCCTTCAGGTGATGCGGATAGACCGAAAAGCCGAGCATGCCGCCATTTTGCGTGACCGCGCGGATGACGTCATCCTTCTTGTTACGCAGCGCAGGCGACCAATCATAAGGGTTCGCATGGGTAATCGCGATGGGGCGCTCTGAAATATCAGCCGCCTCCATCGTGGAGCGATCCGCAGAATGGCTCATGTCGATCACGAGGCCAACACGGTTCATCTCTTTGATCACCTGACGGCCCATGCGCGTGATGCCCATGTCTTCGGCCTCATAACATCCCGTGGCAAGCAACGACTGGTTATTATAGGTCAACTGCATGAACCGCGCGCCCAGCGTGTGCACGATTTCGACAAGGCCGATGTCATCTTCGATCGGACTTGGGTTCTGAAAGCCAAAGAAAACCGCGGTTTTGCCTTCGGCCTTGGCACGATCCACATCACTCGCCCATAGACCCTTCATGATCAGATCGGGGTATTGCTCGAACCAGCGGTTCCAACGCTCGAAATTCAGAACCGTTTCGCGAAAATTTTCGTGATACGAGATGGTGACGTGAATGGCATCCACGCCCCCTTCCCGTAGCTGTCGAAAAATCTTCTCCGACCAATTCGCATATTGCAGGTTATCAATCAGCATCAGAACGGCGTGCCAGACGAGATGTAAGACGTCTTGACGATTGTGTAGAATTCAGCCGCCGATTTACCCTGCTCGCGCGGGCCATAGGAACTGTCACCACGGCCACCAAACGGCACGTGATAATCCGTGCCTGCCGTTGGCAGGTTCACCATCACGCAGCCAGTTTGCGCATTGCGGCGGAAGTGGGTGGCGCGGGCAAGGTTCGTGGTCACAATGCCTGATGTCAGGCCAAAGTTGGTGTCGTTCACTACGTTCAACGCTTCTTCGTAGCCGTCAACCTTGATCACGCAAGCCAGCGGCGCAAACATCTCTTCACGGTTGATACGCATGTCATTGTTCGTGCCGACAAATACGCCGGGAGACATGTAATAGCCCTTGGTTGGCATCTCGAGGCGCTGGCCGCCGCAAACCAGTTCAGCACCTTCTTTTGCGCCCAAATCAACATAAGCGAGGTTATCGTTAAGCTGCTGCTCGGAGACCACAGGACCGATCTGCGTGCCTGCCTCAAGAGCGTGCCCGACCTTCATCGCCTGCGCGCCAGCGGTCAACTTCTCGACAAATTCGTCGTGGACGGATTTGTGAACAACAAGGCGCGAGGACGCCGTGCATTTCTGGCCCGATCCACCAAACGCGCCGCCAAGCGCAAGGGTGACAGCAAGGTCAAGATCCGCGTCATCCATAACAGCCAGCGCGTTCTTGGAACCCATCTCCATTTGCACGCGCGTCAGGTTCTGGATAGCTGCGGCAGCGATGCCCTTGCCCACAGGAACCGAGCCCGTAAAGCTGATCGCGTTGACCTTCGGGCTTTCGACAAGGCGCTGCCCGATTGACCCACCAGCGCCCATCAAGAGCGAAACCAGCCCTTTGGGAATGTCTTGGCGGGAAATGATTTCGACAAGCGCAACAGCGGAGGCTGGCGTCACGTTGGCGGGCTTCCAGACGACGGCGTTGCCATAGCACAGCGCAGGCGCGATTTTCCAAGAGGCGGTCGCTGTCGGGAAGTTCCAAGGCGAAATGATCGCAACCACGCCAACGGCCTCGCGGCGCACGTCGATTTCAATGCCATCGCGCACAGAGTCAGCCGTCTCGCCCATCTGGCGCAGCGTTTCAGCGGCGTAATAGGTAAAGAACTGGCCAGCGCGGTAAACCTCGCCTTTGCCCTCTGCAATCGGCTTGCCTTCTTCGCGTGCGAGCAACGTGCCAAGCTCTTCTGCGCGGCTCATCATCTCTGTGCCGATTGCCATCAACACGTTGTATTTACGCTCAATTCCATAAGCGGCCCACTCGGCCTGCGCGATTTTCGCCTGATCCAAAGTCGCCTCGAGCTGATCAGGTGTCGCCTGTGCAAACATGCCGATCAAATCGCTTAGATCAGAAGGGTTGCGGTTCTCGATTTCGGACCCGCCAGCAACCCAATCACCCGCGATATAGTTCAAGTGCATGTTCGACATTTTTGTAATCCTTTAGGTTGATGGCGCGACAGCGCGTTGCCTTATAGTAAGGCACTTTCCAACTTCAGGCATTCCGAAATAATTGTATTTTAATTCAGCAACTCTTAATTAGCAGAAGTGTCGGAAAATCCGGAAACTGCCTTTAGTTTCATCAGCTTAACGAATGATTTTACCGCTGGCATAAGTAGATGCGCGGGCTGTGACACCATGTGCACATGCCGCCTCTCGCGCAGATCGGCCAAGGGGAGAAAGCAAAGCGTGTCAGGCAAGGCAAGCGCCGCCAGCTTTGGCAGAACCGTGATTCCCGCGCCTTCTTGCACCAGACCCAACAGCGACGAGGTGTTATGCACCATCATACGCGACCGCTCTAAAACAGGGGCAAAATCAGGGTCGGCAATCTGTGCGCACAGCCCGTTGGCGATCAACGTGTGATCATGCATATCGCGCCACGTCAGACTGTCCCAATCACGCGCCAGCTGATGATCCTTGCGGCAAACAACGCCAAATGCGTCACTGAAAAGAGCCGTGCGATCCATACCGTCCTGCACCCCGAGCGTGCCAATCCCGACATCAACCCCCTCATTGCGCAACTCGCTGATAATACTTGCAGAATTCATCTCGCGCAGGTCAATCTGAACGTGGGGATGCGCCGTGGAAAATGCCATCAGAACTGATGGTAAAATCGCCGTTGCAACCGACGGGGCGACCGCAAGGCGCAGGTATCCTTCCTCGGAGCGGGCCAGCCCTTCGATGACAGAAACCGTGTTTTCAAAATGGGTGACTTCGCTTTTGGCACGCTCGTAAATCATTGCGCCAAGGCTGGTCAAATGTGACTTGCGGGCGGTTTCAAATAGGGGGGCGCCAATGTGATCTTCGAACTGCTTGAGCATCATCGAGACCGCAGAGGGCGTGCGGCCAAGCACAATCGACGCCTCGGCCAGACTGCCGTGTTTTGCCACCGCGGCAAAGCAACGGAGCATCTCGATTTTAATCGCCAACTTCAGCCTCCCTGAATTTTATCGCGTAAAGTTACGAAAATCGAAAGTCACTGTCCATGCACAACACGTGCACCGCGCGTGCACCGCAGTGTCAGACAGGCAGCGAGAATGACGCCTTGATCCGGTCCATCACGACAGTGGTTTTAAACCCCTTGATGTCCGCGTTGTTGTAGAAAAAATCGCGAGTAAAGGCCTCGTAATCGGGCATGTCCTTGGCGCTGACGATCAGCACAAAATCAGTCTCGCCCGTGACGTAGTAGGCGCTCATGACCTCGGCGCGGTCCCGCACGGCGCGTTTGAACCTGTCGATAATATCAGAGCGCTCGCGCGCCAGTTCGACCGCGACAAGCATGGTGATGGGGCGATCCACGGCCTTGGGCGAAACCACAGCGATATCGGCCTCGATCACCTTGCTGGCGCGCAACTTGTTCAACCGCCGCTGGATCGACGTGGGAGACAGCCCGACCAGATCGGCAAGCTGCCCGCTGGTAAGTTGATTATTGCGCTGCACCTGTTGCAGAATCTTCCTGTCGAACTCGTCTAGCACGCCGCATATCCCTATGACTTCCCGTATCTTGCGCAAATTCTGCGCCATTGTGGATTATTTGCATAAATTCACACAAACGCAAAGCTAAGATCATGCGACAACTTTGCAGGATTTTCGCCAATGCCAGACCTTCCGTTTACGACCGCTGAATACAGCACACGCCTCGCCAAGACCCGCGCAGAAATGGCCAAACGCGGGCTGGATGCCTTGTTTGTGACCGACCCGTCAAACATGGCGTGGCTGACGGGCTATGACGGCTGGTCGTTTTACGTGCATCAGGGCGTTTTGATCACCCAGAGCGGCGAGCCGGTGTGGTGGGGCCGCGCGATGGATGCGATTGGCGCGCAGCGCACGACCTATTTGGGTCACGACAACATCGTTGGTTACGACGACACATATGTGCAAAACCCCGCCAAACATCCGATGGAAGACCTGTCGCGGTTGCTCGTCGCACAGGGGCTTGCCGCTGCCCGCATCGGGCTTGAGATGGACAACTACTATTTTACCGCCGCCGCGTTTTTGTCGCTACAAAGCGGGGTGCCGTCCGCAACATTTATAGATGCGACAGGGTTGGTTAACTGGCAGCGCGCCGTCAAATCCCCGACCGAGATCGACTACATGCGCCGCGCCGCCCGCATCGTGGAAAAGATGCATGGCATCATCCGCGACAAGGCTGAAGTTGGCATGCCAAAGAACGCATTGATCGCCGACATCTACCACGCCTCGGTGATGGGCGCGGAAGGCCATTGGGGCGACTACCCCGCGATTGTGCCGATGGCCCCGTCTGGCGTTGACGCGACCGCACCGCACCTGACGTGGGACGACAGCCCGCTCAAGGCAGGCGAAAGCTCGTTTTTCGAAATCGCTGGCGCCTATCGCCGCTACCAGTGCCCGCAATCACGCACCTTGTTTCTGGGCACGCCGCCGCAGAAATATCTGGACGCGGAAAAGGCCGTGCTAGAGGCGGTTGATGCGGGCCTTGAACAGGCCAAGCCCGGCAACCTATGCGAAGATATTGCCCGTGCATTCAATAGCACGCTCAACAAGCTCGGGTTCGAGAAAGACAGTCGCTGCGGCTATCCGATTGGCATGTCATACCCCCCCGATTGGGGCGAGCGCACGATGTCGTTTCGCGCAGGCGACAAGACCGTGCTTGAGGCAGGAATGACGTTCCATTTCATGCCCGCCCTCTGGCTGGATGACGGTGGCCTTGAGATTACCGAACCAATTGTGATCACCCAAACGGGCGTTGAATGCCTGTGCACCACCCCGCGTGGACTGGTGGTAAAGGATGCGTGACAACCCGATTTCCCCGACGATTGATTACGCCGCGAACGGGGTGCAGCATGGCTATCTGCGCCTCCCCTATAGCCGCAATGACAGCGCGTGGGGCTCGATCCAGATCCCGATCACACAGGTCAAAAACGGTGATGGACCGACCGCCCTTTTAACGGGTGCAAATCATGGGGACGAATACGAGGGGCCGCTTGCCCTTGTTGAGCTGGCCGCCACATTGCGCCCCGAGGACGTGACAGGCACGGTGATCATCATCCCGTTTATGAACCACCCTGCGTTTCTGGCGGGCACACGTGTTTCGCCCATTGACGCGGTCAACATGAACCGCGCGTTTCCCGGGCAGCCAGATGGCACACCGACCCAGAAAATCGCGGATTACTTCCAGCGGATGTTGCTGCCGATGGCGGATGTTGTGCTTGATTTCCACTCTGGCGGGCGCACCCTAGATTTCATTCCGTTTGCCGCCTGCCATGCCCTTGATGACCCAGAACACCAAGCCCGTTGCCGCGCCGCCCGCGATGCATTTAACGCACCGTTCAGCATCGAGATGCGCGAGATTGACGCCTTGGGCATGTATGATGATGCGGTCGAGGCGCAGGGCAAAACCTTTGTGACGACCGAGATCGGCGGCGGCGGCACGGCGACCCCCTATACGGCGGAAATTGCGCGCAAAGGGGTGCGCAATCTGCTGATCCATGCGGGGATTTTAGGCGGCGAAATGGCGTTGGCCCCGACCCGCGTTCTGTCGCAGGACGATGATACCTGCTTTCACTTTACCAACTACAACGGCCTTGTGGATTTTGCAGTCACCCTTGGCCAGAGCGTCAAGAAGGGTGATCTGATTGCCCGCATTTGGGACACCGCCTACACGGGCCTTGCGCCCCGCCAGTTTCATGCGCTGATGGACGGTGTCCTAACCGCGCGCCACCACCCCGGATTGGTGCAGGCGGGCGATTGCCTTGCTGTGCTTGCCACCGAGATACACGCCTAACCTTCTGATAAGAAAGCCTGATACTATGCTTCGCAATGACGACGACCTCGCCCAATGGGACCGCGATAACTTCTTTCACCCTTCCACCCACCTTGCCCAGCACGCGCGCGGCGAAAGCCCGACGCGGATCATCACGGGTGCGTCTGGCGTGCATATCCATGACCGCGACGGGGTGAAAATGCTTGATGCCTTTGCGGGGCTTTACTGCGTGAATGCAGGTTACGGGCGCACCGAAGTGGCCGATGCCATTTCCGAGCAGGCGCACGCGCTGGCCTATTATCATTCCTATGTCGGCCACGGCACGGAGGCCTCGATCACGCTGGCCAAGATGATCATGGACCGCGCGCCTGCGCATATGTCCAAGGTCTATTTCGGTCTGTCGGGATCGGATGCCAACGAAACCAACGTGAAGCTGATCTGGTATTACAACAACATCCTTGGCCGTCCCGAGAAAAAGAAGATCATCTCGCGCTGGCGCGGCTATCACGGGTCTGGCCTGATGACGGGGTCGCTGACGGGATTGTCGCTATTCCACAACAAGTTCGACCTGCCGCTCAGCAATGTGATCCACACCGACGCGCCCTACTATTTCCGCCGCGACAATCGTGACCAGACCGAAGCACAGTTCACCGCGCAATGTGTCGCCGCACTCGAGGCGCTGATTGCCCGCGAAGGGGCCGACACGATTGCCGCATTTGTCGGTGAACCCGTGTTGGGCACAGGGGGCATTGTGCCGCCGCCCGCAGGCTACTGGCCCGCGATTCAAGCGGTTCTGGACAAGCACGATATCCTGCTCGTCGCTGATGAGGTCGTCACGGGATTTGGCCGTTTGGGGTCCATGTTCGGGTCCGATCACTATGGTATGAAGCCCGATTTCATCACCATCGCCAAAGGTCTGACGTCTGCCTATGCGCCGCTGTCAGGATCGATTGTGTCCGATAAAGTCTGGAAGGTGCTGGAGCAAGGCACGGACGAAAACGGCCCGATTGGCCATGGCTGGACCTATTCCGCCCATCCGATTTGCGCCGCCGCTGGTGTCGCCAACCTCAAGCTGATCGACGACCTCAAGCTGATCGAAAACGCGAAAACCGTGGGTGCGTATCTGAACAAAACCATGACCGAGGCCTTTGCAGATCATCCCAATGTTGGTGAAGTGCGCGGCGAAGGTCTGCTTTGTGCGGTCGAGTTTGCCGAGGACAAGGACGCGCATGTTCTGTTTGACCCGAGCCGCAAAATCGGGCCGCAAATCTCGGCGGCAATGGCCGAAGCGGGCGTGATCGCACGCGCGATGCCACAGGGCGACATCCTCGGGTTCGCGCCACCGTTCTGCATCACTAAGGACGAGGTCGACACGGTTGTCGCCACGACAGTCGGTGCTGTGAAAACCGTTCTGGGCTAAACGGGACGTAACCCCAGCAATGCCCGTGCTTGTGCGGGCGTTGCAACGGGGCGCTCGTATTTGGCGCAAATCTCGGCGGTGCGGGTCACAAGGGCCGCGTTCGAGGGGGCGAGACTGGTCTTGTCCCAGCGCACGTTGTCCTCTAGCCCTGTGCGCGTATGCCCGCCTGCGGCAATCGCCCATTCACTTACCTGCACCTGCCCCGCACCGACACCCGCCGCACACCATAGCGCATCAGGCGCGAGCCTGTTGACGGTTTTGACGTAGAAATCAAAGGTCTCGCGGTCCACGGGCATCGCGTTCTTCACGCCCATCACGAATTGGATATAGAGCTGCCCCAAGATGCGCCCGTCACGGTTTAATTTCACCGCTTGGTGGATATGCGAAAGGTCAAAGGCTTCGATTTCGGGCTTGACGTCATAGGTCCGCATTTCAGAGGCCAGCCAGTCGATGAGTTCTGGCGGGTTCTCGTAAACCCGTGTCGGGAAGTTGTTGGACCCCACCGAAAGGGACGCCATATCGGGGCGCAGCGGCAACATGCCCCCACGTGCGGCCCCTGCCCCCGAACGTCCGCCCGTCGAAAGCTGGATGATCATGCCCGGACAGTGTTTCTCGACGCCGTCTTTCAATGCCGCGAATTTGTCGGGGTCCGATGACGGCGTTTGATCGTCGTTGCGCACATGTGCGTGGCAGATGCTCGCGCCCGCCTCATAGGCCGCGTGCGTCGATTCGATCTGTTCGGCGATGGTGACGGGCACGGCTGGATTGTCTTCTTTGCGCGGGACCGACCCCGTGATTGCCACGCAGATGATGCAGGGATTGGTCATGATGCAAGCGCCGTCTCTATTGCGCCCGACAGCTTGCTGACAAGCTCGTCAATCTGGGCGTCTGTGATGATGAAGGGTGGTGCGAGCAGCACGTGATCCCCCGATTGACCGTCAATTGTGCCGCTCATCGGGTAGCAGATCAGCCCCGCTTCAAAGGCCGCTATTTTGATCTTGCTGGCGATTTTATGCGGAGGATCAAATGGTTTTTTGCTGTCGCGTGACTCGACCAACTCGATACCCTGAAACAGTCCGCGCCCGCGAATATCGCCCACATGGGGATGCTGGCCCAGCTTGGCATGCAGCGCTGCCATCAGTTTATCGCCTTGGGTTTTGACCTGCGCGATTAGGTCGCGTTCAAGCATTGCCGACACGACCGCCACGCCCGCGGCGGCTGCCGTGGGATGCCCCAGATAGGTATGCCCATGCTGAAAGAACCCGCTCCCGTTTTCGATGGTTTCATAGATTTTAGCACTGCAAAGCATCGCGCCAATCGGCTGGTAACCTGCGCCTAACCCCTTGGCGATACACAGGATATCAGGGGCGACCCCCTCTTGATCGCAGGCAAACAGGCTCCCTGTTCGCCCCATGCCGCACATCACCTCATCAAGGATCAGGAGGATGCCGTATTGATCGCAGATCTCGCGTATCCGTTTGAAATAGCTGGGCGCAGCCGTCAACGCGCCAGCCGTCGCCCCGACCACGGGTTCTGCGGCAAAGGCCATGACCGTTTCGGGACCGACCCGCAGTAATTCTTCCTCAAGCAGATTGGCGGCGCGAATACCGTAATCGTCCAAGCTCTCGCCATCATGGCGCAGGCGGTATTCATAGCAGGGGTCAATGTGGCTCATGTCGATCAGCAGGGGGCCAAATTGCGCGCGCCGCCATGCGTTGCCGCCCGCCGAAAGAGCACCCATTGTGTTGCCGTGATAGCTTTGCTTGCGTGCGATCAGGCGGCCCCGCGCAGGCTCGCCTTTCTCGACGAAATACTGGCGCGCAAGCTTGAGCGCCGCTTCCATCGCCTCGGACCCGCCAGAGACAAGATAGACCCGATCCAGATCACCCGGCGCATTGGCAATCAGCAGGTCAGCAAGGGTTTCTGCGGGTTCGGACGTAAAGAAACCCGTATGCGCATAGGCAAGGCTATCAAGCTGGGATTTCACCGCGTCGATGATTGTCTGGTCGCCATGCCCAAGGCAGGACACCGCCGCGCCCCCTGAAGCATCAAGGTATTTTTTGCCCGTTTCATCAAAGAGATAGCAGCCCTCGCCGCGCACGGCTTTGGGCGGAAGTTGCTTGGTGTGGCGTGGAAAAATATGAGACATTTCAGGCTCCTTTAAGCCGCTCCGGGGATGTGCACCTGTCGTGCGCCCTCGGTAAACTCGTCGAAACTTTGCACCCAGATCGCATCGGGCCAGCGCACCTCCATTTGCCCCAGTCGGGGCCGGTAGACGGCGGTGTAAAGCGTGCCGAACCCCATCGCGAAGGCCGTGGAGTAGAGCGGCGGGCGCAGGAATGCGCCGATAAACTTTTCCTCGGGATCACGGTGCAGGGACAAGCGTTGCAACAAGAACCGCTCGCGCTCGACGGTGGCGGTGAACCGCGCGTGGCTGACCCACTCGACGTTCTCTTGATGGTTGGTGGCAACGGCCGCATGGGTGATCACGGCGGGGCGGTCAGGGGCCATCATCGCCGTCAGGTAATTGCGCTTGGCGTCAAGCACGGTGACGTTGTAGCTCATGTGGGTGGGCACGCGCGCCAAAACCTCGCCCGCCTCTTCAGCCGTGGTGCAGGTTTGCAAAACATAGCGCAGGATCAGCGGCACGCCAAAACCCGTGCCAACAACCCGCCGCCCGCCAAAGGTGAGCGAAATCGCAAGACCCGCATCATTCATCCCGTCAACAAGCCCCCATAGCCCGTCAGACGTGCCAATCACACGGCGGCCAAGCCAGCCCGTGTGCAGGATCAGGCTATCAAACGCCTTTGGATTATAGTCGTAGTTGCGCACAAGAACCGGCTCTTTTCCCGTCCAGATCGCTTGGCTACAGCCTGCCAGATAGGGCGGCGGGCAATAGAAGCTGAGGAAGCGCGCGGCGGTGTCCCCGCCCCCCGCCAATTCGCAAAGCTCCTCATAGAGTGGCACAAGTTCAGGCATGTGCCGCTTAAGGGCTTTATAGCTCTCAAGGTAGGTCGGGCGCGCGGAAATACCTTCCTTGAGCCACCACTCTTTGTAGTCGGGCCAGTATTCGCTAAAAAGCCCGGACCACTTTGGCCCGGGCAATTCTTCTTTGATGGCGCGCCAATACATTACAGGATTTTAAACGCCATATCACCAGTTTCGGGACCCGCATTTGCCACTGGCAACGGCTGACCGTCAACCGAACTTTTGATGCCGTGAATCCATTTCTTCGCCCGCTCGTTGAGCTGGAAATTCTTGGTCATCGACCGTCCGCGCGTCACAAGGATGCCGATGTCAGCCCCCTCGTAGCGATAGTCACCCGGCTGCAAGATGCGCAGGAAGAACGCCTCGTTTTCGGATTCAACCGCGCGGCGGTGATAGTCAAAGCGGTCATACACGACGCGGCCATCCTCAAGCATTTTATAGATGCCTGTTTCGGGGCAATTGGTGCAAATATCAACCGTATCTTCGGTGTGTTTGATCACCATTTGTGACCAGCTGTCGATCATGTCGGGGTTTGCCCAACGGTTGTTCAGCTCGGTCGTATCCAGATCGAATTTCTTCTTGGAGAATTCAAGCAAGTGGAACAAGAACAGCGGCGCATCCGCATGGGCAAAGGCCGCGTGGTTCGTCATGGATGACGCACCTGTAATGCGCGGGTTCAATTCGCCAAGCCAGATTTCATTGGTCTTTTTGTCGATCAGGAAGTCGAGTTCAAAATAGCCGCGATACCCCTCTTTGCGCAGTTGTTCACCGAATTTGAACGTCAGTTCACGCGCGTGTTGGCGCACCTTGGGCGGGAAGGCCGTGGACAGAATTTCGTTGCCACACCAGCCGCCGCGATAGGGCGTCAGATCCTTGAAGCCGACAAGTTCGGTCATGAGCGGCCCAACGATTGTGCCCTCTTTGGTTGCGCAGGCTTCGATCGCGGAGCCACGGCAATCAATCCGCTTCATGATCTTGATTTCACCCTCGCCGACGATCTCGTGCTCGTGACGGCGGAAATCAGCCTCGGACTTGATAAAGAACGTGGTGTGCCCGCTATCGCCAAACGCCGATTGCAGCACCAGATCATTGCCGATCCCTGCTTTCTCGCAGGTCTTTTTGAGGTCCGCGTAGGATTTTACCTCGGCCAGAACATTGGGCACGGACGGCACGCCCGCCTTGTTGCCGATGCGCACGGTTTCGATCTTGTTATCCATCTTGGTGCGCAGCTTGGCCTTCGGGAACCAGACATCAGCGCCAAGCTCTTTGGATAGCCGCTCGGTCTCTTCGTCAAACATCAGAAACACGAACTTTGGCTTACCGCCGCGGCGTTTGATAAAGTCGATGACCTCTTTGTGCTGCAACAGATAGTTGTTGATGTCTTCAATGGATTGGAACTCGGCATGCGGCTGCTCGGACGGGCAGAACACATTCGGATGCTTGCCGCCGTAACAATCAATGTAGCAGATATATTTGAAGTTCTTCACCCATTCATCAAGGCCCAACAGGTTAAAGTTGGTCGCCGAAATGAAATAGACGGGGTCTTCGTTTCGATGAAAGAAGCGTCGAATTTCAGAGATATTCTTAAGCACAGTTGCCATTGTTGGACCCTCTCTATTGTATTGATCTCACTTGTTTTTATTGGCGCTTAGCACGGTCTTGAGCGCGCTTTCTGTAAAGACACGAAGCCCGAGATCGGACCGGTAGCCGTGGATTTCATTAACATCGAGTGCCAGCATAAATGCCAGTATCTCTTTACTGATAACTTGCCCGGGAACCAAAATCGGGAACCCTGGCGGATAGGGGATGATAAAGCTCGCCGAGACGACCTCTTTCCCTGCTGCCAACATCTCGGTTAGCGTTCTTTCCAGCTCCATATAATCACAGTTTCTATCATCATAGCTAAGATAATATGCCGTGCGAATGTCGCCTTCGGGTGTCACATCGTCAGGTCGGAACGCGTCGTGGAACCGACTAAAGTCGGGCAGTGGCGGGTAGTTTTCGGTCAGGTTTTTCACCCGTCGATCAAACGACATCCGCTCCATTTTGGACGCGTCATCCAGCCTGTCATCCAGCTCTTTTGCGATCTCGACCAAGACTTCGATCAGGTAGGCGACCGAAGATCGCGTGGTCCCGATGTTTGTCATAAACAGCACCGAGTTGCGCGAGGTCTTGTTGATCTGGATGCCGTATTTATCCATCAGGATTTTGGTCTTGAACGTATCACCGTCCCAGCCCGTGCCGCCAACCGCAAGGGTCACGCGGGTCGCATCAAGCACGAAGTCATCCTGCTCCCAGCAATCCCATATATCCGTCCAGCCCTGTTCGGTATCAAAGTAGCTTTGCACGCCGCTTTGGCGGTATTCTTCGGGGATCATGTCCCCCGCAGAGAGCACCTTGAAGTATTTCTGCAAGAGCGGATGGGAGGCGATGGCCCGCCGCATCGACATTGCCGCCTCGATCTGGCGCTGCACAAACTCGAAGCCCTCAAGCTCGACCTGCCTGCGCCCGACATCAAGCGACGCGATGATCTGGTAGTTCGGCGAGGTTGACGTATGCGTCATATACGCCTCGTGGAACGATTGCTCGACCTCCCCCTTAAAGTCGCTGTCGTTCACGTGGATCATCGATCCTTGGCGCAATGACGTCAGCGTTTTGTGGGTGGATTGGGTCGCATAGACCCTGATGCGCGCACCCGGTGGCGCAATCAGGCGCGTTTCCAGAATGTCCTCGTTGCTCGCATTTTTGAGCGTTTCTTGCTGGGCCTCATAGGCCTTGCGGTGCGCGTCAGTGCGCAATTTGCGGCGCAGGTTGTTGGCCGTCCGCATCCCTGTGCGCTGGCGATAGGTCGGGCTAAAGCGCGCGAATGCGAACCACGCCTCGTCCCACAGGAACACAAGGTCAGGCTTGATCGCGAGACATTCTTCCATGACCCGTTCGACGTTATAAACCAGCCCGTCAAAGGTGCAGTTGGTCAGCAAAAGCATGCGCACGCGGTCAAGTTTGCCCGCCGCCTTAAGCTCCAGCAGTTGCTCCTTGATGTCGCGCAGCGGAACCGCGCCATACATCGAGTATTCATTCAGCGGATAGCTATCGAGATAGACAACCTCCGCCCCCGCGAGGACCATGCCGTAGTGATGCGATTTGTGGCAATCGCGATCCACCAGAACGATGTCACCGGGCCGCACAATGGCCTGCACCACGATCTTGTTACATGTCGAGGTTCCGTTAGTCGCAAAGAACGTCTGCTTTGATCCAAAGGCGCGGCTGGCAAGTTCTTGTGCCTCTTTGATCGGACCTTGCGGCTCTAGCAGGCTATCAAGACCGCCCGAGGTCGCCGAGGTCTCAGCCAAAAAGATGTTCGGCCCGTAAAACGCGCCCATGTCCTGAATCCAATGCGAACGGGTAATCGACTTACCCCGACTGATCGGCATGGCGTGGAAAACGCCCGTTGGCTGCTTGGAATAGTCTACAAGCGCCGTAAAGAACGGCGTCTTGTTACGTGCCTCAACACCGCGCAGGATGTTGAGGTGCAGCTCCATGAAGTCTTCTTGGTTATAAAACACACGGCGGCAAATCCCGAGATCGTATCCCGCGATATCCTCGACTGATCTGTCGGTCACAAGGTAGGCGTCAAGTTCAGGGCGCACCTTTGCAATCAAACGGCACAGCTCTGGCCCGTAGTTCTCGGGCTGCACATCGCTAAGCGCATCACGCCCGCCCGCGCGGTTCAGATATTTGGCCACAATTTCGTTGTCGAGTTCCGACTTAAGCACCAATCCGGGGCGCACAACGATGGCTTGAATGTTGTGGTTGAACAGCACCGCAATCAGCGCGTCTTCAATGCTGGGCACGACGACCGCTTCATAGGTGAACGGGTCTTCGATGCGTCGCATATTGGTGACGTTTTCTTTGAGCCAGCGCTCTTGCTGCTCGCCCACATCATCGACGATCAGCACCTCGAAATACGGCTTGGCGAGCGCGCGTGCTTCTGGCGACAACAGCGCCTCGTCGTCGTGCTCGTCCTTGTCCAGACTGTCACGCTCTAGGGGGATGCTGCGGCGCCGATACGCCCCGGTTGTGAGGGCGCGCGCAACGCGGTTCACCACAAATGCGAGATCTTTGTAGCTGTTGTTTTCGAACTGGCGGCGCATGTGCTCGAATTGCGCCATTCCCGGAAAGGCCCAGTAAGGTTCAATCAAAGCAAGCGAATCAAATAGCTCGGTGGCTGCGGCGCGGTCCTTGGCGGAAATCTTGGCTGGCGCATTGCGCCCGAACACCCCCGTCATTTGCCGCAACGCACTCCAGCGATCCGTCCGAAGCTGCGTGGCTGAATAGTAGTCGCTGACGGAATCCATCGGTCGTTCTCCTAGTTTTAGGATAAAGTGCCGATCTATTCCGCCGCATGACTACGGTCGCTAAAAAGGCAGTTTATCCGCTTGTATCTTTGCCCATGAAGTCGACCCTGCCATGGCCGAAAAGGGGCTTTCTTGCTTCGATCTCGTCTTCGATTGTCGCGGGGACATCGACCTTGATCCCTGCGCGTGACCCCTGCGTTGGCACGGCAAGCGGACCGAGGGTTTTCAAGAAATCATCCGTGCCGCTTGTGCGGTCGTAGACGTCGAAATCAACTGACCGGTCACGGAAGCTCTTGAGCACTTGCCCCAGCCCTTTCATGCCTGTCTCACGTTGACGGCGTACCATCGAAAGGTCCACCTCAATCGGGAACATGTCTTCTTGACCGCCCGATTGGTGCAGCACCAGAGAGGTCGGGTCAATCACGCAAGATTTGCCGATGCCGCCCGCGCCAAGTCCATTAACATCAAAGACATAGCACTGGAATTGTGCGGCAGTGGCACGCGCGATAGCAAGCTCTGCATCGCGGTCGGTGGTCCCTGTCAGAACAGGGTGCAACAGCACCTCAACCCCTTGGCTGGTCAGTTGTCGCGTGGTCTCGGGGAACCACATATCGTAGCAGATCGACAGGCCAAAACGGCCCACATCAGGCACGTCGAACACGCAGAAATCCGTGCCAGCCGCGACCCCTGCCTCGTAGGGCAGGAACGGGAACATTTTGGCATAACGGCGGATCACTTCGCCATCAGGATTGATCACGAGCGAGGTGTTATAGATGCGTCCGTCTTCGGGGTGGGTTAAAAACATCGAGCCGGGAATGAGCCAGATTTTGTGACGCCGCGCCGCTTCACAGAACTTCTCGATGACTTCGTTTTCTTGTGGCAGCTTGAACTTTTCAAGCGGGCCAAAGGGCGCAAGTTCCGAGAAAAGCACCATCTGTGTCCACGGGAACCGCAGCATCAAGACATCAAGACGCTGAAGCATTCCTTCGACGTTTGGTTGCAGCGCGTTGACGTACATTTGCACGCCGGCAATGGCGAAAGGGGTCATTCTAGGTATTCTCCGTCAAAGCAGAGAGCCCCGAACTGGGTGCATTTAAGCTCTGCGTTTGACACCTCTTACGCCCTCACAACCAGAACGGAAACAGGTGATCTGCTCACGATACGGTCAGCGTTGGACCCGACAAGAAACTCGCGCACACGGTCGGGAATCGGCGCGCCAATGATGACCAGATCGCAGTCGGCCTTTTTGATCTCGGCCAGCACCTTTTTGTGGATTTTGCCAAAGGCAAGGTGCTGCTTGACCTTGATCTCTTCGGGCACGTTGTCGTTGACGAAGCGATCAAGCGCCTTGCTGGCTGCCGCCACTGCCTTTTCTTCGTAGTCGGCGGGAAAGAACCCCTCGACCAGCGGCATTCCCATTTCGGGAACCACCGTCATGACGTGCAATGTGCCGCCAGAGGCGCGGATCAACTCGACCGCTTGTGGCAGCGCCTTTTCCCACGACGATTTCGCATTCAAATCAAGGGTGAGCATAATATTCTTGAACATGATCTCTCTCCTTTATGCGGTTGCAGTTTTGCGGCTAGCGCGCGCATTGCGCCCACGCTGCAAGAACACGACGAACCCGAGCAACAAGAGCGCAGGGATGAACATCAGATACTTGCTTGGCTGGCCGACAGGGCGCAGCACACGCAGCACCTCTTGATCCCAGTCAAGACCCGCATTCGATGCCGCGCTGTCATAGGCCACGTCATCAATGATCATCGTGTCGCCGTCCGTGCGGAACGCAAGCCCCGCATTGGCAAGCCGCTCTTCACCCGTCGCGCCGTCCGTGATCCCGACGATTGCCACAAACTCGATCGGGTCGCCCAAATCGTTGACCCCTGCCACCCGAATGCGCAGGTCCTCACCCACAGGTGTGGCCAAAGCCGCCGCCGCGATATTGGTCGGCGCTTCTTCGGAGTATGGCGGTGACACCATGTCCATCCAGAACCCCGGACGGAACAGCGTGAACGCGATCAACAACAGCGCAACTGTTTCATAGATGCGGTTCTTGGCAAGGAACCACCCTTGGGTCGCCGCCGCGAACAACAGCATCGCTATCGTCGCCACAATGAACACGAATATGCCCTGCCCCATCGAGACATCAATCAACAACAGTTCAGTGTTGAAGATGAACAGGAACGGCAGCGCCGCAGTGCGCAAGCTATAGAAGAACGCGACCACACCCGTCTTGATCGGATCACCACCAGACACGGCAGCCGCCGCAAAGCTGGCAAGCCCGACAGGGGGCGTCACATCCGCCATAATCCCGAAGTAGAACACAAAGAGGTGCACCGCGATCAGCGGCACGATCAACCCGTTTTGCTGGCCAAGCGTCACAATGACAGGCGCAAGCAAGGCCGACACAACGATGTAGTTCGCAGTCGTCGGCAGGCCCATCCCGAGGATCAGCGACAGGATCGCCGTCAGGAACAGGATCGCGAGGATGTTGCCACCAGAGAGGACTTCAACAACATCAGCAAGAGCCGACCCAACGCCCGTCTGGCTGACGGCCCCCACGATGATGCCCGCAGTCGCCGTGGCGATGCCGATCCCGATCATGTTGCGCGCACCTGTGACAAGGCCGTCGATCAGGTCGGCGAACCCTTCCTTGATGGACGCGCCAAGATCAGCCCCCCCGCGCATCGCGGCCATCAAGGGGCGCTGTGTGACGAGGATAAAGATCATGAATGTCGTCGCCCAGAAAGCCGACAGCCCCGGCGACAAGCGATCAACCATCAGCGCCCAGACGAGCACCACAACTGGCAAGATGAAGTGCAAGCCGGAACGGATCGTCGGACCAGGCAGCGGCAGTGCGGTGACTGGCGCATTCGGATCATCAAGCTCGAGCGGCTCTTCCTTGGACGCAATCCGCAGCAGGCCGATATAGACCAACACAAGGAAGGCAAAGACGATATAGCCAGCCGTGTTCGGGAACGCAGGGCGAATCCAGCCCATGCCGTAGTAAACCGCGAATGAAATCGCGCAGATCGCGGCAATCGTGAAGGCCATACCGATCAGCCGTTGCACGATCGGCTTGGGCACATAAGCGCGCGGCAACCCTTCCATGCCCGCCTTCAGGGCTTCGAGGTGCACGATGTAGACCAGCGCGATGTAGGAAATGACCGCAGGCAAGAACGCATGTTTAACCACGTCAAAGTAGGGGATGCCCACGTATTCAACCATCAAAAAGGCCGCGGCCCCCATAACAGGTGGCATGATCTGGCCGTTTACGGATGAGGCAACCTCGACCGCGCCCGCCTTTTCAGAGCTAAAGCCCACCTTCTTCATCAAAGGGATGGTGAATGTGCCCGTGGTCACAACGTTCGCAATCGACGAGCCAGAGATAAGCCCCGTCATCGCAGATGAGACAACAGCCGCCTTTGCAGGGCCGCCCTTCATATGCCCCATGAGGCTAAATGCGACTTGGATAAAGTAGTTCCCAGCGCCCGCGCGGTCCAAGAGGGAGCCGAACAAAACGAACAGGAACACAAAGCCAGCCGACACACCCAGCGCGATGCCGAACACGCCCTCGGTGGTGATCCACTGGTGGTTCACGATTTCCGACAGGCTATTGCCCTTGTGCGCGATGATGCTCGGCATCATTGGCCCAAGCACAGTGTAAACAAGGAACACCGTCGCCACGATCATCAGCGCAGGCCCAAGCGCGCGGCGGGTTGCCTCAAGCAAGAGCATCAGGCCAATGACCGCCACAACAAAGTCTTGCAAGATCGGCGCGCCAACGCGGCTCGAGATGTCACGATAATAGACGAACAGATAGAGCGCAGCCATCGCGCCAATCACCGCCAAGGCCCACTCCCATACGGGGATGCGGTCTTTGGGTGATCCAAGCACAACAGCGCCGATCACACCAATCGCAACCAGCGGAATCCACCATGTTGCAGTGCTATCTTTTGCGCCAGTCATAAAGAGGAAGGCCAGCACAACAGGGACGATGACCCCAAGGCCGAGCTGGAATTTCGTGCGGGTCGCGGGGAAGGCCGCGAAAGCAAGGAAAATGGCAAAAGCCAAGTGAATAGAGCGGCTCTCGGTGTCGTTGAAAACGCCCCAACCGACCATGAAGGGAATAGGAGACGCGATCCAGAGCTGGAACAGGGACCAAGCAAGCGCGACAATCGTCAGGAATGTCCCGACACCGCCCGTGGCTCCGCGACCACCTGTGTCAGAGGACGCGACCAGCGCATCAAGTTCTTCTTGGGATAGCCCGCCGCGACCTGCGGCAGCATTCTCGACAGCAGCCGCTTGGTGCTGGTTTGGATCATTCGTCATGTGGTTCCCCCCCTACGGCCCGTTATCGGGCACTTGTCTGGTTTTGTCTTGCAACGGCGAGGTCACCCCAGCCGTTGCAATTTTCACAAACGAAGTAGCGGATTACATCCAGCCACGCTCTTTGTAGTAACGCGCAGCGCCGTCATGCAGAGGCGCAGACAAACCACCAGAAATCATTTCTTCTTCTGTGAGGTTCTCGAACGCAGGGTGCAGACGCTTGAAGCGGTCAAAGTTGTCGAAGACAGCCTTAACAACCTGATAAACAACCTCATCGTCAACGTCCGCAGACGTCACGAATGTCGCCTTAACGCCGAATGTGGTTGTGTCCTCAGGGGAGCCTTCATACATGCCACCAGGAATGGTTGCAGCCGCGTAGAACGGATTGTCAGCGATCAGCGCTTCGATTTCAGCGCCCTCAACAGGAACCATCACCGCGTCAACTGTCGAAACAGCTTCTTGGATGGAGCCGTTCGGGTGGCCAACTGTATAAATGATCGCGTCAACCTTGTTGTCGCCCAGTGCGGCGGCTTGCTCGGCTGGCTTCAACTCGGATGCGAGTGCGAAGTCGTCCATTGTCCAACCCTTAGCGTCGAGAACAACTTCCATTGTTGCCAACTGGCCGGAACCCGGGTTGCCCACGTTCACGCGCTTGCCCTTGAGGTCGTCAAATGTCGCGATGCCCGCGTCCGCACGTGCAATCACAGTGAACGGCTCGCCGTGCACAGAGAATACAGCGCGCAGGTTATCAAATGCGCCGTCTTCTTCGAACTTGGATGTGCCGTTATAGGCGTGGAACTGCCAGTCGGACTGGGCCACGCCCATGTCCATGTCACCCGCTTTAATTGCGTTGATGTTCGCAATAGAGCCGCCCGTAGAAGGCGCTGTGCACTTGAGGTTGTGATCTGCTGTGCCACGGTTCACGAGGCGGCAGATTGACTGACCAACAACGAAGTAAACGCCCGTTTGGCCGCCCGTCCCGATGGTGATGAACTGCTCTTCGGCTGTCGCCGCGGAGCCACTCGCGATGGCCCCCATCAGAGCTAGGTGTTTGAAAAATTTCATGGTCTTCTCCCGGATAAGTATTCTAGAAACTGCCTCCACCATTGCGGAGGACGGCTTGCTTGGCAATAGCGCGGGTAGCGTAACGCAATTTTCCAGAACTGCAAAAACAGCGCTTGAAACCTACAGTCGATCACTGGGGATGCCCTGCTTATAACCTGCAAAACCGCACCAATTGATCGCCGCCCCCTCGGTCTTACTCTTCGACGGTAGAGCCGTTTATTTTATTAAGCAAGCGGGATTATCGAGGGGAAAATGCAGGGCAACTGCAAAGAAGCGCGCGCGCTTTTTGCAATTTCGTTGCGGTGATTCCACAAAAAAGGCGGGCACATGGCCCGCCTTTGTCGCATCTATTATTGTCGCCTTAGTTTGGCAGATCGGCAATCGCATCTGCAAGCGCCGCTTCAAAGATCGCAAGACCTTCGTCGATGACCGCATCAGACGCCGTCAGCGGAACCATGATCCGCAGCGCATTCCCGTGCATACCACATGACAGCAGGATCAGGCCACGCTTGAGCGCATGGGCAACAACCGCCTTTGTCAAAGCCGCATCAGGTGTCGCGGATTCAAAGTCGGTGACAAACTCGACAGCGAGCATCGCGCCAAGGCCGCGAATATCCCACATGCGGAACGGTGCAACCCGTGCGCCGATATCGGCAAAACGCGCGCGGAAGGTTTCGCCCAAGGTCATGGAACGGGCAAGCAGCTCTTCTTCTTCGATCACCTCGATCGCAGCCAAGGCCGCCGCACAAGCAACAGGGTTACCGCCATATGTGCCGCCCAAACCGCCCGGAATCATCGCATCCATCACGTCAGCGCGCCCGACAACACCCGCAATCGGGTAACCGCCAGCCATTGATTTGGCCACGGTGATCAGGTCAGGCACAACGCCCGAATGTTCAATCGCGAACCATGCGCCAGCGCGGCCAAAGCCGGACTGGATTTCGTCAGCAATCAGCATGATGCCGTGTGTGTCGCAGATATTGCGCAACTCGCGCAGCATCTCGAACGGCACAGGCGTATAACCACCCTCGCCCAGCACAGGCTCGATGATGATCGCGGCGACCCGTTCTGGCTGCGCGTCTGTCAGAAACAGGTTCTGCAAGCCCGTCAATGCGTCCTGAACAGTGATCCCGTCACGCGCATTCGGGAACGGTGCGCGGAAGATATCCGCAGGGAACGGACCCACGTCCTTTTTGTAAGGTGAAATCTTGCCCGTCATGCCAAGCGTCAAAAGCGTGCGCCCGTGGTATCCGCCCGTGAAGGCAATAACGCCCGAACGGCCCGTCGCAGCGCGCGCAATTTTCACTGCATTTTCAACCGCTTCTGCGCCCGTTGTGACCAAAAGCGATTTCTTTGCGTGATCACCTGGCGCCAGTTCGTTCAGCTTTTCAGCCAAGGCAACATAGGGTTCGTATGGCACAACCTGAAAACTGGTGTGTGTATAGTGATCTTCTTGCGCCTTCGCGGCGGCAATCACCTTGGGGTGACGGTGGCCCGTATTGAGAACGGCGATACCGCCTGCAAAATCAATAAAACGGTTGCCCTCAACGTCCCACAACTCGGCGTTTTCAGCGCGCTCTGCAAAGACGGCAGTCGCAGAAGCGACACCCCGTGCCACAGCGGCATCACGGCGCGCGACCAGATCGGCGTTTGCCTTCACGGACGTGACAACATCAGGCACAATCGCGATTGCTGGCTTGGCTTTTGCGACCGCTTTGGTGGCTTTTTTCTTAGGCTTGTTCGACATCGGTAATCCCTTTCTACGGGCAAACTGGGCGCGCGGCCCAACTGACTGTTTAAAATTCTCATATTACGTTTGAATTAACTGTCAACCGCCATTTTCGACCCCTTCTAAGCGATGTCATTTCACATCGCGAAAACTGCGCAAACGCGCGAGTCTTTACTACTCATTGCGCGCAAAGTGCCGTAGGTTGACGCAGGGGGAATGCAATTTTGGATATCGGCACTAGGCTACAGGCCATTCGACTTGATCGCGGCCTGTCACAACGCGAGCTTGCCACGCGGGCAGGGCTGACAAATGGCACGATCTCATTGATCGAGCAGAATAAAACCAGTCCCTCCGTGGCCTCTCTCAAGAGCCTGCTTGATGCGATCCCCATGAGCATCGCCGAGTTTTTCGCCATCATCGAGGAAGCCAGCGAACCGCAAATTTTCTATGCTGCCGAAGAATTCACCGAAGTGTCCCCCCAGTCGGGGTTGGCCGCCGTGTCACTGCGCCAATTGGGCAACGCCAGCTCGCATACTTTGCAGCTTTTGGACGAAACCTATCCTGCGGGCGCTGACACGGGGATGGAACTGCTTAAACACCAAGGCGAAGAGGCGGGAATCATCGTTGCTGGCGAGATCGAACTCACGGTTGGTGATCGGGTCAAGCTGCTCAAAACCGGTGACGGGTATATGTTTGACAGCCGCCAGCCGCACCGCTTTCGCAATATTGGCAAGGCAACCTGCCGTATCGTCAGCGCCTGCACCCCACCAACATTCTAGCACCAGCAAAAGTAGACTCCTGACATGGCAAAAATCGGATTTCTCGGGATTGGAATGATGGGGCATCCGATGGCAGAGACCCTAGCGCAAGCGGGGCACGACGTCGTCGCATGGAACCGCAATCGCGCCAAAGCGGATGCGCTACAAGGTGTCACGGTTGCGGCGCGGCCCGCAGATGCCGCGCAAGGGGCAGACTTTGTCATTTCGATGCTCTCTGACGGCGCGGCAAGCCTCGCGGTGATGGACCAGCCCGACCTAAGGGCGGCCCTGTCGGACGGGCAAATCTGGATCGAGATGGCGTCGATCAAACCCGCCGAGGCGCGCGCCCAATCCGCCAGTCTTGCGGCCCTTGGCG
Organism: uncultured Loktanella sp.; assembly: GCA_937132065.1. Lineage (GTDB taxonomy): Bacteria > Pseudomonadota > Alphaproteobacteria > Rhodobacterales > Rhodobacteraceae > Yoonia. Next base: position 11,542 of record CAKZNT010000033.1, on the reverse strand, counting down.
TGGCCCATCTAGATGCCCCCGTGTCAGGCGGCACGGACGGCGCAAAGGCGGCGACACTGGCAATCATGGTGGGGGGCGACCCCGCGACATTTGCAGCCGCCCGCGATCTTCTGGCCGCGATGGGCACGCCCGTTCTTGTTGGCCCATCGGGGTCGGGGCAGCTTGCCAAGCTTGCCAATCAGGGCATCGTCGCGATCACAATCGGCGCAGTGGCAGAGGCCATGTTGCTGCTGCAACGCGGCGGCGCGGACCCCGCGGCCGTGCGCGAGGCCTTGCGCGGCGGCTTTGCAGATAGCACCGTTTTGCAGCTTCACGGCGCACGTATGACCGACAATGATCTCGCGCCGCGCGGACGGGCCGCGATCCAGCTCAAAGACCTCGACAACATTATGGACGAGGCCACAAGCGCGGGCCTCACCCTGCCGCTGACCGCCGATATGCAAGCCCGTTTTGATCACCTGTGCAACGAAATGGGCGGCGCAGATCTTGACCACGCCGCCCTCTATCTGGAATTGCTCGCCCGCAATTAGGCGTCTTGGCCAACCACTTGGCGTTGCGCACCAAGTCCCTCGATCGCGAGGTCCATCACATCCCCGACCTTGAGGTAAACAGGCACGGGTTTCATGCCCATCCCGACACCGGGCGGTGTGCCTGTGGTGATCACATCACCGGGATGCAGCGTCATGAGCGAGGACAGATGCGCAATGATCTGGGCCACGCTAAAGATCATCGTGCCCGTGTTGCCCGTCTGCATCCGCTTGCCATTCACATCGCAGTGCATCGCCAGCGCTTGCGGATCGGGCACATCGTCGCGGGTGACAAGGTAGGGACCAATCGGGCCGAAAGTGTCGCAGGATTTCCCCTTGGTCCACTGGCCCGCAAGCTTGGTCTGATAGTCCCGCTCTGAGACGTCATTGACCACGCAGTAACCTGCGACATAATCAAGGGCATCGGCCTCGCTGACGTATTTGGCTTCGCGCCCGATCACGACACCCAACTCGACCTCCCAATCTGTGGCCACAGAGCCACGCGGCATCACAACATCGTCGTAAGCGCCGACAACAGCCGAGTTCGCCTTGAAGAAAAGGATCGGATGGGTCGGAATGTCGATCCCTGCTTCGGCGGCATGATCTGAATAGTTCAGGCCAATACACAAGAATTTGCCGATGTTGCCGACGCAAGCACCAATGCGCGGATCGCCCGCAACAACGGGCAATGCGGCAGGGTCCAGCGCCCTGATCTTCTCCAGAACCGCATCCGATAAAGTGGCCCCCGTGATATCAGGCAGATGGGCCGACAAATCGCGCAGCACGCCAGCATCATCCAGCAGGGCTGGCTTTTCTGCGCCCTTGTCTCCGAACCGAACCAATTTCATTTTGTCGTCCTTTGGTGTTTTGGGATTGCTGGTCTCAGTTTATTCATCAACGAGGAAACCACCAGCGTAAACAGTATCGGCATATCAGTGAACGCGTCAAAATATCTCTCCTCGTCAAATGTTGCCCTAAGGGTAAGTGGGTTCGGCAAAACTGTGCATGAACCCGTAGGCAAAAACGACAAAGGGCGCCCCATAAGGAGCGCCCCTTGCACACGGCCCCAAACGGGGCGTGTTGTGATTAGAATGGTCCGATTACTCGTCCAGTTCCTCTGGCAGGATCAGGTTCAACACAATCGCGATCACCGCAGCTGGCAGCAGGCCAGATGTCAGAAGGATCTGAAGTGTTTTACCAGTGTGCTGGAGCGCGGATGGCTCAAGCTGGAGACCAAGGCCAACAGCCAAAGACACAGCAAAGATGATCATGTTGCGACGGTTCCAGTTCACGTCAGCCAGCATCGACATACCAGCCGCGGCAACCATGCCGAACATCACGATCACACCGCCGCCAAGCACGTTGATTGGCACAGTGTTGATGATCGCACCGATTTTCGGGATCAAGCCCGCAACAATCAGGAAGATCGCACCAATGGTCACAACGTGACGGGACATAACCCCAGTCATCGCAATCAGGCCAACGTTTTGGCTAAAGGATGTGTTTGGCAGGCCGCCGAAGATACCGGAAACCGCAGTGCCCAGACCGTCCGCGTATGTTGCGCCTGTGATCTCTTCGTCAGTCGCTTCACGACCAGCGCCACCTTTGGTGATCCCAGAGACGTCGCCCACTGTTTCAATCGCAGAGATGAACGCCATCAGGCACATGCCGATGATGATCGCCCAGTTCAACTCAAAGCCCCAACGGAAAGGGTTAGGAAGCGCGAAAGACGCCGCACGGCCAACGTTTGCAAAGCTGACCTGCCCCATGAAGTAAGCCACGATGTAGCCAACAATCAAACCAACAAGAACAGCGGCAACAGACAACATGCCTTTTGTGTAGAACTTGAGAGCAAGGGTCACGAACACAACGACAAGCGCTGGGAACCACATGGCCATTGTGCCAAAGTCCTCGGAGCCCATCTTTGGGACGCCGCCCGCAGCATATTGGATGCCAACCTTCACAAGCGCGAGACCAATCATCAAAACGATCAGGCCTGTCACCAATGGCGGCAGCGCAAACCGGATTTTACCGATGAACGTGCCGATAAAGAAGTGGAAGATGCCACCGATCATGATGCCGGTCATCAACCCGCCAAGACCAGCCGCCCCAAGACCCGCAACCGCAGGGATCATAATTGGCAAGAACGCGAACGATGTGCCCTGAACGATTGGTAGCTTCGCACCAACTGGACCTATACCGATCGTCTGGATCAATGTCGCAAGACCCGCAAACAGCATGGACATCTGGATCATGTAAGTCATGTCAGGGAAGCCAAGCGCGCCTTGGTCAGAGCCAAAGCCGATGCCAGCCGCGCCACAAACGATGATCGCAGGTGTCACGTTGGAAACGAACATCGCCAAAACGTGCTGGATGCCCAGTGGAATGGCTTTCGCCAATGGAGGTGTATAATTCGGGTCGCGGAGTTGCTCCGGTGTCCCGATAGAAGAATCTGTCATATTGTTAGTCCCTTGTTGGTGAGTAATGTCCGTTGAAACGGATCTTAGGTCATTGGTCGTGGTGTTTTTGGTCGCGGGGTCATAGCTCCTTTTGGCTACGGCCAGTTGCACAGCGATCAACTGCGACAATTTGGCCATTTCGTCGATGCTGGGTCAAGCCCGCGCACCTTGTGTTTTTATAAACCGCACAAGCCAATGTGGCCTGTGTTGGCTTATGTTGGAGAATACGGCTCATCGCGGCAACGTATCCAAAAGACGAAAACTGGCGATCCGCTCGACCTGACGGCATGCATTTGCAAACTCGGTCATGCGGTCATGGGTGATACGCTGCGCAAAGGCGGCCATGATGCTCGCCTTGGTGTGATCGCGCACGGCGATGATAAACGGAAAGCCGAACTTCGCGGTGTATTGGGCGTTCATGGCCTGAAACGCTTCGCGCTCGTCGTCGGTCAACGCGTCAAGGCCCGCACCCGCCTGCTCGGCTGTGCTTTGCGCGGTCAACCGCTTGGCTGCGGCCAGTTTGCCCGCAAGATCAGGGTGCGCAATCAAGACGCCTAACCGTTCATCCTCGGAGGCAGAGCGAAACACCCGTGCCAGCGCGTTTTGCAAGCCAGCGGCGGTATCATGGGCGGCGCTCAACTCAAGGTCATGCGCGCGCTCCGCAATCCACGGCGAATGCTCAAAGATCGACCCATAAAGCGCAACAAAGCGGGCTTTATCCATCTGGGACGGGCGCTCGAAGCGGACATGGGGGTGGGTATCGGCCCAATGATCGGCAATCTGCGCGCGGGTGGCAAACCAGACGTCATCATGGCTTTGGGCGTAATCAAGGAACTGGCGCAATGCTTCTGCACGGCCCGGACGGCCCAACAGACGACAATGCAACCCGATCGAAAGCATTCGCCCGCCTTCACGATAAAGCGTGTCGAAACTTGCCTTCAGGTAGTCATAAAACTGCGTGCCCGAATTAAACCCCTGCGGCGTGGCAAAGCGCATGTCATTGGCATCAAGCGTGTAAGGAACGATCAACTGTTCATCGCGGCCAAATTCCATCCAGTAGGGCAGATCATCCGCGTAGCTGTCCGCGACATAGGCAAACTGCCCGGTTTCGGCAGCAAGACGCACGGTATTGTCGGAACAACGGCCCGTATACCAGCCGCGTGGCGGTGTGCCGACAACCTCGGTATGCAGGCGGATCGCCTCTAGCATGTCGGCGCGCTCGACGTCCTCGGGGGCGTCTTTGTATTCGATCCACTTGAGGCCGTGGCTGGCAATCTCCCAGCCCGCAGAGGTCATTGCGGCGACCTGTTCGGGGGCGCGGGCAAGTGCTGTGGCAACGCCGTAAACCGTGACGGGCAGATCGGACAACATGCGGTGCAGCCGCCAGAACCCAGCGCGCGCGCCGTATTCATAGATGCTTTCCATGTTCCAGTGCCGCTGACCGGGCCAAGCGGCAGCGCCGACGATCTCGGACAAAAACGCCTCGGATGCGGCATCGCCATGAAGGACGTTGTTCTCGCCGCCCTCCTCGTAGTTCAGTACAATCTGCACAGCAATACGCGCACCTTGAGGCCACTGCGCCTCAGGTGGGTTAGCTCCATAGCCAGTCATATCGCGTGGATATCTGTTCATGCCGCCCCTTTTGCTACTGCCACGTTAATCCAATAAAATCGGAATCGTTTTCAAAAAATTCCTGAAACACCATTTGGAGGGACAGCGCGCAGCGCCTATTTCGCAATCGCATCCGCAATTTTGGGGCCCATAAACTCGATGAACATACGGGTTTTGGGGTCTTGGTGGCGTTTGTGGGTATAAAGGCAGGCCATTTGCACAGGCTCGGGCGGGGTCTGTTCGGCGACAACAATCAAATCACCCGAGGCAAGGTGTTCGGCCACTTCAAAGATCGGCTTGAGGGCGATGCCCTGCCCGCTTAGCGCCCAGTTGGTCAAAACGTCACCGTCGTCGCTTTCGAGGCGGCCCTTGACGCGGAAACGCTGGGGGCCGTCAGCAGTAATAAGACGCCATTGAAATTCGGACGCACCTGGATAGCGCAGGCTCAAACACGCATGATTGTCCGCGACAATCGCCGCACCATCAACGGGATGACCATGTTGCGCCACATAATGCGGACTTGCCACCAGCACACGGGGGCAGGTTGCAATGTTGCGAATGCGCAGGTTGCTGTCTTCGGGCTGGCCCAAGAAAAACGCAACATCAAGACCCTCGTTGGTCAGGTCAACCGACCTGTCGGTGAGGCGCAGGCGCACATCAATCAGCGGGTATTTCTGAGCGAATTCAGGAACCAAGGGGGCCAGCAAACGGCGCCCGACACCCAGCGGGGCCGCAACATGTAGCAGGCCTTTGGGGTTCTCTGTGATGTCGGTGACTTGGGCCTCGGCAAAGGACACCGCATCCAACACCCCGCAAGCACCCGTATAAAATGCGGTTCCTTGCACCGTGGGGCTAAGGCTGCGGGTGGTGCGCTGGAACAGGCGGACGGAGAGGTGGTCTTCGAGCTGTGAAATGCGGGCGGACGTGACAGCAGGCGAGATGCGCAAGTCGCGGCCAGCCGCCGACATCGAGCCAAGCTCGTAAACGCGCACGAAGGTCCGGATGTTCTCAAGGTACGACACGATTGTTCCGATATTTTTGAGAGCGGTTAGTTATTTCCTGTGATATACGAATAGTGGGGCAATAGCTAGGGCGCAAACAGGGCAGACGATGGGTTAAAACCCATCCTACGCCGTCAGACTGTTATGACAAATGTTGCGCCCGTGCCTTCGCCAAGCGCAATGCTGGCCCCTTGTGCTGCAAGCATCCGTTGCACAATCGCAAGCCCCATGCCCGTGCCTCCCGCATCGCGTCGCGTGGTAAAGAACGGATCAAAAATGCGGTCCCGATTGCCTTGGGAAATGCCGCTGCCGTTATCCTTGACGACAAGCGTTTCACCATCAAACGCCACCGTGACGCAGGTCGCCCCATGCGCAAGGGCATTGCTGCGCAAATGGGTCAACACCAGCTTGAGCGCGTCGGGGTTCAGCGGCACATCGCCATCGCGCAGCACCTGATAGCCCGTTGCGACCTGCGACAACAGACAGCGGCCCGCTGGCATCGGCTCTTGGGCGCGCGCCAAGGCACGTTGGGCCTCCAGCAAACGGGTCATGCGCGCCGATGCGGCCGCGATGCGATCCAGCAGCACCAAGCGGTCTTCCTCAGACATCTGCGGATCACGCAACAACTCGGCCGCGCCCGACACAACAGTCAAAGGGGACTTTAACTCATGGGTGACATGATCGCCATAAGAGCGCAAAACATCGGTGCGCGCTTGCAAAACGGTGTGCATCTGCCCGACCGCCTGCCCCAGTTGCGACAACTCTGGCGTGCCAAAATGTGCGGGCGCCTGCACGTCAACCGCGCTTTCAGCGACCTCCTTGGCATAGACCGTGAGGGCGTGCACGGGGCGCAAAACCAGCCGCCAAAGCAGGAACGCCAGAACAGCCGTGGCCAGAAAAGCGATCCAGCCGATCATCCAGCTTGTTTCGGCCCAGCCAAGCACACTGCCCGCAAGGCGGAAATAGGCGATCCCCAGCAACGGCAGGCTGAACACAGCCGCCAATGTGCCCGCAACGACGAACCACAACGGGGGGCGCCACTTGACGATTACACGGCGCGACATGGGCCCATCCGAATACCGACACCATGCACGGTCTCGATGGCCTCCGCACAGCCCGCTTGCGCGAGTTTGGCGCGCAGGTTGCGCAAATGGCTATCCATAGTGCGGTCGCTGACGTGAATATTCGTGCCGTAAACCGCGTCAACCAAGGCAGGGCGGGGCATGACATTATCGGGCCTGCGCATCAACTGCACCAACAACTCCATTTCACGCGACGTGAGCACAACGGGCGCCTCGCCAATGCGGCAGGTATGACGGCCGGGATCAACACTTAGCACGCCACGGCGCAGCACGGCTGTGGGCGCGGAGGCAGGCACGGCGCGCTTCAAAATGGCGCGAATGCGGGCAACGATTTCACGCGGCGAAAACGGCTTTGGCACATAATCGTCCGCGCCCATCTCGAGGCCGACAATGCGATCCACCTCGTCACTTTGCGCGGTCAAAAACAGGATCGGCACATCGCTATCCTTGCGCAATTCGCGACACACCGTCAGACCGTCCATCTCGGGCATGCCAATGTCGAGGACAACCAGATCGGGGGACAGGCTTCGGGCCATCTGGAGCGCCTCTTGCCCGTCAGCCGCGACCGACACCGCAAAGCCGGCTGGCTCAAGCGCCATGCGCAAAACATCGCGAATACCCGCGTCGTCGTCAGCGATCAAAACATGCTGGCTCATTGACCCGCCTCCCCTTCTAACAGGGCCAAGTTACGGTGCAGGTTCCAATTGCGGAACCCCCATTCGCGCAGGTCGGCCGCAGGCTCGAAACCCGCGTTACACCCGCCCAGCCCATGGCGCGCACGCTCAACCGCTGCCCCGTGATCAAGCGAACAGACATAATAGGCATCCAGCGGCCCCTTGGTTAACTGGTGACGGGCAACATAGCCCGACACATTCACAAGCGTGCAAAGGTAAACCGCAACCGCACCAACACCAAACGACCGCGCCAACATCCAGCCAGCGCTATAGCCCCGCACGATCTGCATCAGCAACACAATCAGGCCAAGCGCAACAACCGCCATCCAGACGAAAGCAGCAAAGCGCATATGCGTCAGCCCATAGGCATCAACATAAAGGTCAAGGCGCAGGATCGACGAGATCACAAGCAGCATCGTCTGAACGACCCACACAATCAGCAAGGCACGCATCAAACGGCCATCAAGCCAAGGCTGCGCAACAAGGGCAAACCCGCCCGCAAGTAGCGCCGTGGCCATCAACGGATACGCACCGCGGTGGGCATAGGCCGCATAGCTCATCCCTTCAGGCAGGCGGATACCGCCCCACAAATACCCAAGGTCCAAAACCGTTTGCACCGCAAAAATGACGTTGAACAGAACCAGCGCGCGCATCACCGAGCGTGGGTTCAAATAGGCAACCGACATAGGCTTGCGCAGGGATTTGACGGACGGCTTGTGCAGCTGCATCTGGGCAAGGCGCAGAAACGGCCAGACCAAAAGGGCAAACACACCCCACATCACGACCCGCTCGGGCGCAGGGCCAGCCGCCAGATCAAGCCCCGATATCCATGCCTCGACAAGCGGATTGGCCGCGAACATCAGCACGACAAACACAAGCCCGACACAAACAGGCAGCAACCAGTCCAGAAACAAGGTGCGGCTCGGGCCGCGCAGCTCGGTAGCGCGCAGATCACGGCCCCACTGCATGAAACCAAGCTGCGGCAACCGCTTGGCCGCCTGCCACCAACGCGGCCCGGACACGAGGCCCGCAAACAAGGTCACCCCGATCAAGGCAATGGCGACAGACAAGGCTTGCACCAACACCAGCGCAGGGATCAGGGCGACAATCAAAACGCCCCATGCACCTGCGCCCGACTTGGCCGAAACGGACCCGCGCAACATCCAATGCGCCGCCCCTGCGACACTCAGTATCGCGGCGACAAACCCGAGGCCAAGATGGGTGTGCAGCAATAGCACATCGAGCAAAACGACAATGCCAAACAGGCCAAGCCAAGGACGCGCAACCGTCCCCTGCCCGCTGCCAACACCCGTCTGGCTATCGGCAGCAATCCACCATGCATCTTGTTGCAACGATCGCGGCACACCGCGCACAGTCATCGGAGTCATATCTTGGTCCCTTTCCCTCTTATCGGGATCAGACCTAAGGATCAGACGTGCAAAGTCCGCGATGGGTTTGTGCAGTTTTTGCGCAGATTACCCTTCTGCGGTTTCTTGAGCCGCCGCGCGGATTTTGCGGATGTTGTCGCCATATGGCGCAGGGTTGGCCACTGACCCCCCCCGAAACACAGCCGATCCCGCGACCAGAACATCAGCACCCGCTGCCGCAACAAGCGGGGCTGTGTCCACATCAACACCGCCGTCAATCTGGATATGCACCGGACGGTCGCTAATCATGGCGCGCAGGTCAGCAACCTTGTCGGACATGTCGATGAACTTCTGCCCGCCAAAACCGGGGTTTACTGTCATCACACAGATCAAATCAACCATATCCAGCAGCTCTTCAACAACGGACGCGGGCGTGCCCGGATTAAGGGCAACACCTGCCTTGCACCCCAGATTGCGGATCGTTTGCAACGTGCGGTGAATATGGGGGCCAGCCTCGTAATGCGCAGTAATGATGTCCGCACCCGCGGCGGCAAAGCCCTCAAGGTAAGCGTCGACAGGGGAAATCATCAAATGCACATCCATCACCGTTTTCACATGCGGGCGGATCGCCTTGCAGGTCTGCGCACCAAACGTGATCGCGGGCACAAAGTGGCCATCCATCACGTCAACGTGGATCCAGTCCGCGCCTTGCGCCTCGACGGCCTCGATCTCAGCGCCAAAATTGGCAAAATCAGCGGCCAGAATGGACGGAGCAATCTTGATAGAGCGGTCAAATGACATAGCGGGAATCCTTGTGTGTGCAGCGTTGCGCCCCGTTTACCCCCTCAATGCGGTCAGGTCACGCGGGGTTTTAATATTCTTGCAGCGCATCGCAAAAACCTGTGCTATTTTGACTTTATGACAGATATTTCCCTCGCCTACCGCGAAATCCTGCGCGATGGGGCCGCCGTGCACGTCACCCGCGCCCAAGTTGCCCCCACACGCCCCAAGGCGCTGCACAATCAGGACTTTCACGAACTGTTCTGGGTGCAAAACGGACACATTCGCCACCATCAACCTGACGGCGTGACCTCGCTCGCCGAGGGCAGTGTGGTGTTCATGCGTGCCGGTGACAGCCACGCGTTGCAAGGGCGCGGCGAGCACGCGCTTGTTGTGTCCCTGACACTGCACCCGCAACTGATCGAGGCGCTTGGCAAACGGCACAAGGCACTGCCCGGGCAGTTCTTTTGGGCCGAGACCCCGCAAATGCTCCTGCTGGATACCAGCGCGCTGATTGCGCTGAACCAAGCCACGCTTAAACTTGAACGCTCCGCGCGCGACAGGCTCTCAGTCGAGGCCTTCCTCCTGCCGCTTTGCGCGGGATGGCTCAAACCTGATCTGCACGAGGGCGCGCCCGATTGGCTATCCGATGCCATAACCGCCGCGCGATCCCCCGCCGTATTTCGCGAGGGCGCTGCGGGCTTTGTCGCCCAAACAGGGCAGACCCACCCGCACGTGAGCCGCACCCTCAAACGGGTCACTGGTAAAAGCCCCTCCGCGTTCATAAATGACCTTAGAATGCAGCACGCCGCACTACAACTGACAGGGACAACCGAAACACTCGCAGACATTGCCGCCGATTGCGGCATCCCGAACCTGTCGCACTTTCACAAGCTGTTTCGCGCCGCCCACGGGCTAACCCCGCATCAATACCGGCACAAATATCAACGTCACGTCGTGCAGCCAGACTAAGATTGACCGAATGGTCAAAACTTGCGATGACAGAGCCAACATGACAGGCTTCCCGCCAGTGGAGGAGACCGCTTTGCAGACCACAAAAACCACGATCAACCTGGACAGCCAGCTGCCCCAGGTTCACGAGCCACGTAACGCCGTGATGCCGCTCGACCTTGACTGGGTCGCCAGCGTGCAAGCCAACACATCCGCCATCGAGCGGCGCGCCGCGTCCCTGCCCGGACGGCGCAGCGTCAAGAAAGACTATCAAGCCGCTTGGCTGTGCAAATCCATCAGCCTGATGGACCTGACCACACTTTCTGGCGACGATAGCGAAGGACGCGTGCGCCGCCTTTGCGCCAAGGCACGCCAACCTGTGTCCCAAGACATCCTCGAGAAACTGGGCATGCAAGGGCTGACCACGGGGGCCGTCTGCGTCTATCATGACATGGTCGAAACAGCCGTCGACGCGCTGCGCGGCACGAACATCCCCGTCGCGGCAGTCTCCACGGGCTTCCCCGCTGGCCTCTCGCCGTTTCACCTGCGGCTGCAAGAAATCCGCGAAAGCGTGGCCGCTGGCGCCAAGGAAATCGACATCGTCATTTCGCGACGTCACGCCCTGACGGGCAACTGGCAGGCGCTTTACGACGAGATGGTCGAAATGCGCGAGGCCTGCGGCGATGCACACGTCAAAGCGATCCTTGCCACGGGCGAACTCGGGACGCTGCGCAATGTGGCGCGCGCCTCGCTTGTTTGCATGATGGCAGGGGCCGACTTCATCAAAACCTCGACAGGTAAAGAGCCGGTTAACGCCACCCTGCCCGTCACGCTCACCATGATCCGCGCGATCCGCGACTACGAGACCCGCACAGGGTTCAAGGTCGGCTACAAGCCCGCAGGCGGGATCAGCAAGGCGAAAGACGCCATCGTCTACCTCGCCTTGATCAAGGACGAGCTGGGCGACCGCTGGCTGCAACCCGACCTCTTCCGCTTTGGCGCATCGTCGCTCTTGGGCGACATCGAACGGCAACTCGAACACCACGTCACAGGCGCATACTCCGCGCAGTGGCGGCACGCGATTGGATAA
>CAKZNT010000032.1 GCA_937132065.1 uncultured Loktanella sp. | reverse complement strand
TCTCGCCTCGATCGACGCCAATGACAACGTCGGCGGCAACCAAGTCTTCAGCTACATCGCGGGCGCTTCGTTCTCGAACACGGCGGGCGAATTGCGCTACACATCGTCGGGCATGATCGAGGGCGACACTGACGGCGATGGATCAGCCGACTTCCAAATCCTGCTGACAACCGCGCCGACCCTGACCGTCGACGCCTTCGTTCTATAGCAAACGCGCACCCGCCCTGAACGGGGCGGGTGCGGCACTGCCTAGGCAGAAAGTTCGTCGAAACATTCAAGCGCCTTGGCCGCATACATCATCGCAGGGCCGCCCCCCATCTGGATCGCCATCGCGAGCACGTCCGAGACCTCTTCGCGGGTCGCTTCGGCGCGGATCAATGCGGATACGTGCAACGTGATACAGGGCTCGCAGCGGATCGAGCGTCCCCCCCTCTTTCACCGATTTTCCCAGCGCGCCAAACGCGGCGCTTGTGTCTGGAATTGCGCCGTTGAGCGTGCGTAGCCCCTTGCGGGTCGCACTTAGCTTGTCGTTCCAACTCATCATATTCTCCTTTTGCGATATGTGGTTGACCCCAGTTAAGCGGGGAATTTGCGCGCCTCTTTGATGCGGATCAAACAAGGATGCGATTTCAGGCAGGGTCCAGCCGCTTTGGGCCTCCCGGAATGACGGGCACACGGCCCTTGCGCATATTAGCGACACGGTGGTTCATCCAGTGGCGGATCACCCCCCGATACAGAACACCAGAGAGACCGGATATCTGTTGCGGGTGGGCGGCGAGAAAGCTGTCGGGATCATCAAAAGTGCCAAAGTCCTGATTGATCCCCGTCTTCTGGATATAGGTATCAGCCCCGCGCCACGCGACATCGGGCGCATGTAAGGTGTCGGTCCCCGCGCCGTAAGCACAGAGCCGGTCACGTTTGGGGAACGCCGCTTGCAAGGCCGTCAAAACGGGTTGGTCCAGTATAAAACCCTCGAGGTTTATCCACCTGTCGCCCAACGAAACCTCGACCCAAGAATGCACAATGTTTTGCGGGGCGAGCCAATACACCGCCTCTGGCACAATCCCGCGCTGCAATCCCTTGTCGATCGTGAACCCATGTAGGCGACAGGGGATATCGACCGCGCGCAGCAGGGCCATGAGCAGCGTGCCCTTGGTATTACACTGCCCGTATCCATCCGCGAGAACGGCGCTCGCAGGCAAGGTATCGGCGGCATTATACCCGAACCGGATGTCATCTTTCACGTAGCTATAGATTGCCGCGACCTTTTGATCTGGCAGCAGGGACCGCCACCCCTTTGCATCAATCAGGGCTTGTAGTTCAGCGGCTGGAAAGTCGAGCATCTTGGTCGGTGACAGCAGGGGGTCGGTTGGCATCTTGGCGATCCTTCATGTGATTCCCCGCCACTCTACAATCTCTAGTGACTAGAGGTTCAAGCCCAAAACCAACGTGCCCTTTTTGCAATTACCAAAGCGGGCAAACTTGCCTATAACCCCCACAACGCAGACCAAGGAGAACGCCATGACCTCGACACCCGGCATTGTAATTACAGGCGGCTCTGGCCGTATGGGGCAGATGTTGATCAAGACAATCATGGCCTCCGACAAATGCCACCTCGCGGGCGTGCTGGAACGGGAGGGGCACGACTGGATCGGGCAGGACATCGGCTCAGCAATGGGCGGGGCGGCAATGGGGGTGAAGGTCAGCGATGACGCGCTCGAGGTCTTTGCCAAGGCGCAAGCCGTCATCGACTTTACCGCACCAGCCGCAACAGTCGGGTTCGCAGGTCTGGCCGCACAAGCGCGCGCTGTGCATGTGATCGGCACAACAGGACTGTCGGAGGATGACCTCAAGGCGATCAACGCCGCTTCGCGTCACGCCGTCATCGTGCGCGCGGGCAACATGTCGCTCGGGGTGAACCTGCTGACCAAACTGACCGAGAAAGTGGCCGCCGCCCTTGATGACGACTTTGACATCGAGATCATCGAAGCGCACCACAACCAGAAAGTAGACGCGCCGTCAGGTACGGCCCTCATGCTTGGCGAGGCCGCAGCCGCAGGGCGCGGCGTTACCCTTGCAGACGTCAGCGACAGCGGACGCGACGGGATCACGGGCGCACGCAAAAAGGGCGACATCGGCTTTGCCGCAATCCGCGGAGGCGACATCGTGGGCGAACATGATGTGCTGTTCGCAGCAACAGGCGAGCGGATCACCCTGCGCCACGTCGCAACCGACCGCGCAGTGTTTGCACGCGGCGCAATCAAGGCGGCGCTCTGGGGCCAAGACAAAAATCCGGGCGAATACGACATGATGGACGTGCTGGGGCTGTAAGGAATAATCAGCATGGAAGTCCTTGTTCTCATCATAATCATCGCAGGCTGTTGCGCCTTTTACTTTAAATCTGGTCGGGTCGATCATCGACCACCTTCCCGACAAACACGCCCGCATACTCCAAGACCAACACCCCGCCCTTTCAACGCGCAAACGGCCAAACCGAAAGCTGCCCACCCCACATTGTGCGGGCAAGCATTTGTTATTGACGGTGATAGTATCGTCATAAAAAAGACCCAGATCCGCCTGTTCGGCGTTGATGCGCCAGAGATGAATCATCCTTTTGGTAAAAAGGCAAAATGGGCTTTGCTTGCCATGTGCAAAGGACAGACGATCCAAGCCGAGATCACAGCGGAGGATGCTCACGGACGGACAGTCGCCAAGTGCTACCTGCCAGACGGACGCGACTTATCGCAGGAAATGGTGAAGCTTGGACTGGCGATTGATTGGCCAAAATACTCTGGCGGCAAATATGCGGAATTTGAACCGCCTGATATTCGCAAAAAGCTATGGCTCGCGGATGCACGGTAAAAGGGGCGGTTGCATGTCTGGGATCAATTCGATGCCCGCCAGAAAAGCAAAGCGACCAACAAGTAACCCTCGTCAATTTGCCGCCTTGCCCCAGCAAATCGAATGTGATCTGACGCGGGCAACGTCACCCAAAAAGGCCAACCGCCATGACCATCCGACATATCGTGTTCTTTAGCGCCAAAGACAAAGCCGACATTCCCGCGATCCTTGCGGGGCTGCGCGAGCTTGGCAAAATCCCGCATTCGGACGTCTTTGAAGTGCGCGAAAACACAAAAGCGGACGCGTGGTCGCGCGAGGTCGACGTAATCGTTTACGGCGAGTTCAAGGATGACGCGGCGCTTGCGGCCTATAAAGCGGACCCGATTTACGCACATGCGATCACAGTGGTAAAACCGCTGCGCGATATGCGGATCGCAGCAGACTTTTAAGGACGCGCAAGGTGGCCCGACGCGTTCACTTTGACAACGGACCCCAAGGGGGCGGACTGACGTTCGCCAACCCGATCCGCGTCATTCAGGCAGATACACCCGATGAGGTCGGCCCCGCATTGCTTGCGATGGAGCAGGCGCAAGCGGACGGGCATTGGCTCGCGGGGGCGGCGAGTTACGAACTCGGCTATCTGTTCTCAAGCAAACTGCGCCCGCTGATGCCCGCTGAACGGGACGTGCCGCTTTTGCAATTTGGCGTCTTTGGGGCGCCTGCGACAGGGCGAACAATCACCGGCGATGATGCAACACTTTCGACACCGACTGCGGCATGGACGCTCGCGGATTACACGACCGCCTTTGATCAGGTGAAAGAGTATATCGGCGCGGGCGACATTTATCAGGCAAACCTGACATTCGCGCTGCATTGCAAGCGGACGGGATCACTTGACGGGCTCTATGGGGCGCTGCTTGCCAAACAATCCGTCCCGCACGGGGCGCTCGTCGATCTTGGCGGCGCGGCGCTTTTGTCCCGCTCGCCCGAGTTGTTCTTTTCCATCGACGCCAACCGCAACATCAAGGCGCGCCCGATGAAGGGAACCGCGCCGCGCGGCGAAACAGCCGCCAAAGACGAAGCAATGGTTAACTGGCTGCAACATTCGGAAAAGAACCGCGCAGAAAACCTGATGATCGTGGACCTGTTGCGCAATGACATGAGCCGCATTTCAGAAATCGGATCGGTCAAAGTGCCCGCGCTCTTTGCCATCGAAACCTACGCGACATTGCACCAGATGACCTCGTCCATCACATCAAAGCTCGTCGAAAATACGTCCCTGACCGACATCTTTCGGGCGCTGTTCCCTTGTGGCTCGATCACTGGCGCCCCCAAAATTCGGGCGATGCAAATCATCGACGAGTTAGAGACCACGCCGCGCGGCGCCTATTGCGGCGGCATCGGCTGGATCGCGCCGAACGGGGCGATGACCTTCAACGTGGCAATCCGCACGTTAACCTGTTTTGAGAACGGCGATGTGCGGCTGAATGTTGGCGGCGGCGTTGTCTACGACAGTGACGCAGAGGGCGAATACGCCGAGGCGCTTCTCAAGGCATCCTACTCAAATCTCGGTTAACCATTGCCAAAACCTGTCTGATTGGTCAAATACCGGAAGGTATTATTTAGGGTATTGGAGTATCTCATGCGCATTCTCGGATTTCTCAGCATCAGCCTTTGTGTCTCGGCCGGAGCGCTTGCAGCGCAAGACGTGAACTTTGGCGATGATAGCAGCCAATGGGCAAACAACGGCGAATGCGACGATCGGCGGTTTGTTGGCAGCATCATGGCCACGATCCTCAACAACGAAGATATCGGGCGCGATGCAACCGACTGTAGCAACGGGCTGTCCGCAGGGAGCTTGATCGTCTGGTCGGCGACAACTGCGGCGAAGGTCACGCAATGTGCGGCTATCGACTTTGGCGATAACTCCGGCGAATACGCTGATGATCACGAATGCGACGACATGCGCTTTGAAGGGCTTGGCATGGCATCAAGCGTTGGCGCCGACGATATCGGTAAAGATGCAAATGACTGCCGCCGCTTTTGTGACGCAGGCGTGATCGCGGTGCGCGAATACTAATCGGGACTAGAACGCGTCCGATTCTGGCACATGGCCGTGGCGGGCCAGAAATGTAGGCTCTGAAACCTCGCCAGAGTTCGGGTCTTCGGTGACCATATAGGCATCCGCCCCCGCACAACCCTCTCGGCGGGCCTCCCGCTCGGCGCGCTCCTCGGCTTGCGCAGCGGAGGTAAATTGAAACAGCTTATCCACCGCTAAAGTCACCTGCCTGCCTGCCTTCTCGACATAAGTCTGGCAAATATAGTGAACCTTGTCCGCAGTCTCATCAGAATCAAACATCGGCTTTCCCTCGGATTAACCATATAGAACAAAATAGGAACATCTAGCAAAATTGGCAAGACATCATATCGTGACAATACGGCCCAACGAAAACTGGATTCCTATGAGTTCCGCGCGGCGTTAGTCCACTTTATTGTGAGCCCAAGGAAAGCCAACGCAATGAAGGTGGCAATTGTCGTCGGCACACTTCCTTCTAGAATAAGTAGCACCGCAGAAATCGCGAATGTGACCGCAACGATTGCCGCGCCGATCTCACGCGTCTTTAAAGCCAGCATCATTAGTCCGCCGACCACTTGGGTCGCTCCAAACGCAATCAGCAGCAAACTTGTGAAGCCATACTTGCCAAAGAACACCGCGTCCTGCGGCATCAGAAGGATTTTCGTCACGCCCGATGAAACTGCCAAGAAGACCAAAATGCTCAATACTACGATTTGAAATTTCTTCATGACGTTCCCCAACTTTGACCTGACATTCGATGTCAGGCAGGCTAATCAAAACGCCGCGCGCAGGCAATGCCACGAGGCAACGGCCTATACCGCACGCCCCCTTAACCACCCAAGCCCCTACAAATCGGTGCACGGTTTGTGCACACCTTGTGCACGCAAGTCACACCCTGATTTCTTAGTCCTACTTGATGTTAACTCTGATTCTCTACGCGCGCGGCTTTTTGTGTATTTTCATGCAGCACCTCAACGCTTCCCAAACGCCGTCGAATACTGTATGGCCCAGCCATCTTGAGACGACAGGCGTCCGCATTCCAGCGCCCGCGCAAGATGTAGGAATGAGGGGGAATACGCCCCCTACGCAAAACAAGGGCCGCGGCCCAAAGGAAAACATAGATGTTTAACGAAGTTAAAAAATCAATCCAGTGGGGCGAAGAAACGCTGTCACTGGAAACAGGCAAAGTCGCCCGTCAAGCAGACGGTTCCGTGATTGCCACGCTTGGCGAAACAAGCGTCATGGCGAACGTGACATTTGCACGTAAGCAAAAGCCAGGTCAGGACTTTTTCCCCCTGACAGTGCACTACCAAGAAAAGTATTACGCCGCGGGTAAAGTGCCCGGTGGCTTCTTCAAGCGTGAAGCGCGTCCTACTGAAAAAGAGACGCTGACATCCCGCCTGATCGACCGTCCAATCCGCCCGCTGTTCGTGCCCGGCTTCAAGAACGAAGTTCTGGTGATGTGCACCGTGCTGTCCCATGACCTTGTCAACGATCCAGACATGGTTGCGATGATCGCGGCTTCTGCTGCGCTGACAATTTCCGGCGCGCCGTTCCGTGGCCCAATCGCCGCTTGTCGCGTTGGTTTCGTGGATGGTGAATACATCCTGAACCCTGAAATCGACGACATGCACAACCTGCGCCTCCAGCCAGAGCAGCGTCTTGACCTTGTTGTTGCAGGCACAAAAGACGCCGTGATGATGGTTGAATCAGAAGCATACGAGCTTTCCGAAGCTGAAATGCTTGGTGCGGTGAAATTCGCCCACGACAGCATCCAGCCAGTCATCGACCTGATCATTGATCTTGCCGAAGATTGCGCAAAAGAGCCGTTTGACTTCCAACCAGAAGACTACTCCGAGCTGTCCGCAGCCGTGAAAGCCGCTGGCGAAGACAAGATGCGTGCCGCTTATGCGATCACTGACAAGCAAGAGCGCACTGGTGCTGTTGCAGCAGCGAAAGACGAAATCGTTGCGTCTTTGACTGAAGAGCAGCAAGAAGACAAAAACCTTGGCCCAGCGCTTAAGGGTCTTGAGTCCGCAGTTCTGCGCGGTGACGTTGTGAAGAACGGCAAGCGTATCGATGGCCGTGCCCTCGACACCATCCGTCCGATCGTTTCCGAAACCGGTATCCTGCCACGCACACACGGCTCTGCCTTGTTCACACGCGGTGAGACACAGGGTCTTGTGGTCACAACACTGGGCACTGGCGACGACGAGCAGATGATCGACAGCTTGACTGGCATGTTTAAGTCGAACTTCATGCTGCACTATAACTTCCCACCATATTCTGTTGGTGAAGTTGGTCGTGTGTCTGGTCCGGGTCGTCGTGAAATCGGTCACGGTAAGCTGGCTTGGCGTGCGCTTCAGGCGGTTCTGCCACCTGCGACTGATTTCCCATACACCATCCGCTTGGTGTCCGAGATCACTGAATCCAACGGCTCTTCCTCAATGGCTTCGGTCTGCGGTGGCTCCTTGTCCATGATGGACGCAGGTGTGCCACTTAAGGCAGCGGTTGCTGGTGTTGCGATGGGTCTGGTCATGGAAGACGATGGCTCTTATGCGATCCTTTCCGACATCCTTGGTGACGAAGATCACCTTGGCGACATGGACTTCAAAGTTGCTGGCACAGAAGCAGGGATCACATCCTTGCAGATGGACATCAAGATCGCAGGCATCACGCCAGAGATCATGGAAAAGGCATTGGCACAGGCGAAAGCTGGCCGTTTGCACATCCTTGGTGAAATGGGCAAAGCCTTGACTGGCGCAAACGATCTGGGCGTGCACGCACCAAAGATCGAGACCATGCAGATCCCGACTGACAAGATCCGTGAAGTTATCGGTTCTGGCGGTAAAGTGATCCGTGAAATCGTTGAAGTGTCCGGCGCTAAAGTCGACATCAACGACGAAGGCATCATCAAGCTGGCCTCTAACGACGCCGAGGCCATCAAGAAGGCCTACGACATGATCTATTCCATCGTAGCCGAGCCAGAAGAAGGCAAAGTCTACAAAGGTAAGGTCGTGAAGCTCGTCGATTTCGGCGCATTCGTGAACTTCTTTGGTAAGCGCGACGGTCTGGTGCACGTGTCCCAGATTGAGAACCGCCGCCTGAACCACCCATCCGACGTTCTCAAAGAAGGTCAGGAAGTTTGGGTCAAGCTCTTGGGCTTTGACGATCGTGGCAAGGTGCGCCTGTCCATGAAAGTTGTTGATCAGGAAACTGGTGAAGAAGCTAAAGAAGAAAAAACTGAAGAGTAATCTCTACAGTTTTGAAAATAAAAAGCCCCGGTGGAAACGCCGGGGCTTTTTTTATCCGCGCGCCACCTACTGCCACTTTCTGTCAGGATGCTGCGCTACCTAGGTGTCATCAACAAGCACAAAGGAATTTGAAAAATGGAAAATGAAAACATCAACGCAGTCGTCCTTGCAAACAACGCAGCCGTGGGCGCGGGTGATATCGAGGCCGTATTGGCCACCTTTGAGCCGAACGGTTTGTTGCAAGGCCAGCCAGGCCAGTTCGCGACAGGCATGCCCGCACTTCGCGGCGCGTTTGAAGGGTTCATGAGCATGAAGCCGCAGATCACTTTGACCGCACATGAGATCATCCAGACTGGCGATATTGCGGTGCATTCGAGCACTTGGGATATGGTGGGAAGCGCGCCTGACGGCTCCGAGTTCACACAATCAGGATTTTCGGTTGTGGTTCTGCGCAAGCAGGCTGATGGCAACTGGTTGATGGTGATCGACAACCCGTTTGGCGATCTGATCAAGCAGAGCGCCTAAAACGCAAATGGCCCCCGCGTTTGCAGGGGCCATTTGTTTTCGACGTGATCGCTGCTTAGAGCTTGGTCATGCGCAGGTAAGGCAGCACTTCGTTATACTCACCGAACTTTTCTTTCGCGGCGTCTGCGTTAAACGATGTCGGGATGACAACATCGTCGCCCACGTTCCAGTTCGCAGGTGTCGCGATAGAGTGCTTTGCAGCGGTTTGCAGCCCGTCCAACGCGCGCAAAACTTCGGCAAAGTTGCGGCCCACGTTCATCGGGTAGGTCATCGACAGCTTCAACTGCTTGTCTGGGCCGACGATAAACACGGCGCGCACTGTGGCGCTATCGGCTGGCGTGCGCCCGTCAGGCATGTAGGCCTCTGCTGGCAGCATGTCGAATGCTTTGGCAACGGTCAGGTCTTCGTCCGCGATGATCGGAAAGCCAGCGGTTGTGCCTGCGACCTTTTCAATGTCGGTTTTCCATTTCTTGTGCTCTTCTGCGCTATCCACAGAGATGCCCATCACCTTGGTTCCGCGTGCGGCCCATTCGTCCGACAGCTGCGCCACTGCGCCGAATTCGGTTGTGCAGACGGGTGTAAAATCTTTTGGGTGCGAGAACAGGATTGCCCAGCTATCGCCGATCCAGTCATGCAAGTTCAACGTGCCCTGATCGGTGTCTACGGTCAGGTTCGGGATTGTGTCGTTAATACGCAAGCTCATGGCGCTACTCCTTATGTTGCAATTCTCTTATCCAGATATAGGTGTTGTGCAGTGGCCTTGCTAGACCGCTTGCACGATGCGCGGCGCAATGCCACGATGCGCCAAACACATGCCTTGGAGAGACCTTATGATTACGCACCGCGATTTCTATATTAACGGCGCTTGGGTGGCCCCGGCGGCCCCACGCGACTACCCAGTGATTGACCCCTCAACCGAAGAACAGGTGGGCGTTATCTCGCTTGGTGATCAGGCGGATACGGATGCTGCTGTCGCCGCAGCAAAGGCGGCTTTCCCTGCTTGGGCAGCCCTTAGCGTTGATGAACGTGTCGCCCACGTCCAGAACGTGATGAAGGTTTACGAGACCCGCGCCGCCGATATGGCCGAGGCGATCCGTCTGGAAATGGGCGCGCCGCATGATCTGGCGCATGGTTCTCAGGCGCCTGCGATGCCTTGGGCGTTGAATGACGCCATTGAAGCCGCCAAGCACATCGGCTGGGATCGCCCCCTTGGTGACCATGCCCCGACAGACCGTATCTTGATGGAACCTATCGGCGTGGTCGGGATGATCACCCCATGGAACTGGCCGATTAGCCAGATCGCGCTCAAGGTCTTTCCTGCGATGATCGCGGGTTGCACGATGGTTTTGAAACCGTCCGAAGAGGCGCCTTTGTCAGGCATCGTATTTGCCGAAATTCTGCACGAAGCAGGGATTCCTGCCGGTGTTGTCAATGTCGTCAATGGTGACGGCGTTGGTGTCGGCTCGCAGCTTACTGCACATGAAGACGTGGCGATGATCAGCTTTACCGGCTCCACCCGTGCCGGTCGATTGATCACCAAGGGCGCAGCTGAAACCCTCAAGCGCGTTGGCCTTGAGTTGGGCGGTAAGGGTGCAAACGTCGTGTTTGCCGATGCTGACCCCAAGGCAGTTGTGCGCGGCGTGCGCCATTGCATGAACAACTCTGGTCAATCCTGCAACGCCCCGACCCGCATGCTGATCGAGCGCTCGCGGTATGACGAAGCTGTCACGCAAGCGATTGATACAGCCAATAAGATCAAGGTCGGCCCAACAGCCGATGCTGGCCGCCACATGGGTCCAGTCGTGAACAAATCCCAGTGGGAAAAAATCCAAGGCATGATTCAGGTCGGTATCGACGAGGGCGCAAAGCTGGTTGCGGGCGGCACGGGCCTGCCCGAGGGCGTGAACCGCGGGTTCTATGTCCGCCCGACGATCTTTGCTGATGTGACCAACGACATGCGCGTTGCTCAAGAAGAGATTTTCGGCCCTGTTCTGGTGCTTATCCCGTTTGAAGATGAGGCGGATGCGATCCGTATTGCAAACGACACGCCCTATGGTTTGACCAACTATGTGCAGTCAACCGATGGCGCCAAGCGTAACCGCATGGCCCGCGCCCTCAAGGCGGGCATGATCGAGATGAACGGCGCATCGCGCAGTAATGGCGCACCGTTTGGTGGCGTGAAGCTGTCTGGTCGCGCCCGTGAAGGTGGCGTCTGGGGCATCGAGGAATACCTCGAGTCCAAGGCAATCTCTGCGTGGTCTATCGACTAATATCATGTGCAGGGGCGCACTATAGACGTGCGCCCCTTGCCATTTCGTGCATCGGCGAAAGTGCTACTTATGAGGTAACCCAATAAAGGAGCCTCGCTATGCTGAAACAGATCAAAGGCCTGCACCACGTCACGTCACTGGCGAGCAGTGCGCCTGACAACAACGCATTCTTTACCAATACCCTCGGCCTGCGCCGCGTGAAAAAGACGGTCAACTTTGACGCGCCTGACGTCTATCACCTGTATTACGGTGACGAGGTGGGCACGCCCGGGTCGGTGATGACCTACTTCCCCTTCCCGAATGCGGCCCGTGGCAAGCGCGGCGTCGGCGAAGTTGGTGTGACTTACTTCTCTATTCCTAGAGGCAGCGCGTCCGCTTGGGCCGAGCGGCTCGCCACGTTTGACGTGAACGGGATCACCCAAGATATCCGCTTTGGCCAGTCGCGGGTGTTGTTTGACGGCCCTGACGGCGAGCGGTTCGCACTTGTCGAGCTGGACGATGATCGCGCCCCTTGGACAGGTGGCGGTGTCAGCACCGACATGGGCATTCGCGGCTTTCAGGGGGCTGATATGCGGATCGCGGATGGCGGCGCGACTTCTGAGCTATTGCAGTTCATGGGCTATGAGGTGTTTGACACCCAAGACAATGTGACCCGCTTTATCGTGCCAGATGGCAATGCCGCGAACGTCATTGATATCGAGACCCTGCCAAACGCGCCCGCTGCCGCATCAAGTGCTGGCTCGGTGCATCACATCGCCTTTGCTGTTGAAAACCGTGCCCGCCAGCTTGAGGTCCGCGAAGCGTTGCTGGACACGGGGTATCAAGTGACCCCCGTGATTGATCGTGACTACTTTCATGCGATCTATTTCCGCACCCCTGCTGGCGTGTTGTTCGAGATTGCCACGAACGAGCCCGGCTTTGATCGCGACGAGGATACCGCACATCTGGGCGAGGCTCTTAAACTGCCAAGCCGCCACGCGCATTTGCGCGAGACGCTAGAGGCCACGCTTGTGCCGCTCCCCTAAAAGGGGGCTTTAGCGGTGATACGGGTTCCTTGCCCCCCGTCAGGGTGGCGGAACTGGAATGTCTCCGAGTGCAGCATCATCCGCGGATGGTCCAAGGCCTCGCCTGTTGCATAGAACGGGTCGCCCAAGATCGGGTGACCCAGCGACAGCATATGCACGCGCAGTTGGTGCGAGCGCCCCGTTTTGGGCATAAGCCGCACGCGGGTCTCGCCATTGCCAGCGCGCACAACGCGCCAATCGGTCAATGCGCTCCGCCCGTTCTCATGGTCGATCTTTTGACGGGGGCGGTTTTCCCAGTCGACGCAGATCGGCAGATCGACAGTTCCCGTCTTTTGCGTCATCTCACCTGCAACGCGGGCGATATAGGTTTTCTTGGTCTGTCGCTTTTCAAATTGCAGGCCAAGGTGGCGCTGCGCATGTGGCGTCAGCCCGAAAATCATGACGCCCGAGGTGTCCCGATCAAGCCTATGTATAAGGAGAGCAGTTGGAAACACCGCCTTGACCCGCGCCATGAGGCAATCTGCGAGATGTTCGCCCTTGCCCGGAACCGACAAAAGCCCCGCAGGCTTGTTGACCAAAACGACCTCGTGATCGTCGTGCAGGAATTCGAGCGGCTCTTGGGGCGGGTTGTAGTCACTACTCATAGGAGCGGTCACCAAAGATTGCCGATCCGACCCGCACATGTGTGGCCCCAAGGGCGATTGCGCTTTCAAAGTCGCTACTCATCCCCATCGACAGGCCCGAAAGGCCATTGCGCGCGGCGATCTTTCCCAAGAGCGCAAAGTGCAATGACGGCTCTTCGTCGGCAGGCGGGATGCACATCAATCCCTTGATTGGCAAATCAAGCGCGCGCGCCTCTTGAATGAAACCGTCTGCGTCTGCGGGCAGGCAGCCAGCCTTTTGCGGCTCTTCACCCGTGTTCACCTGAATAAACAGGTCAGGGCATTGCCCTATCTCCTGCGCCAATCGCGCGATTGTATTGGCGAGCTTGGGGCGGTCGAGCGTATGGATCGCCTGCGCAAGCTCCATGGCTTGCCGTGCCTTGTTGGTTTGCAGCGGTCCGATCAGGTGTAAATCAACTTTCCCGTAGGTTTCACGGAAGGCGGGCCACTTACCAGCGGCCTCTTGCACCTTGTTTTCGCCAAATATGCGGTGTCCCTGATCCAGAATCGCGGCGACCCTCTCGTTGGGTTGCACCTTTGAGACTGCAATGAGAGTGACGTCATCCGTTGCGCGCCCCGCCTTTTGGCAGGATTTCGAGATAAGGTCGCGAATGGCCTCGAGGGACATGGCATACTCCTGATTTTGCTTGCTCTTTAACTGGTAAAGACGAAATAGGCCGTATTTGTTGGGTTGTCATGAGCCAAAACGCAGATTTGCTTGTGTGACCTTGATGCATCATTTTTGATGGACCGACCCCCAAGTGCGCCAAATCCCTTGAGTGTGCAGCCAGTTAGGCGCAATTACACCCTCAATGCTGGTCCAATCTAGCATTCTTGGGAATGCACAAACACACGAGGGTTTTACATTATGAAAAGCATCCTTCTTACAACGACAGCTCTGGTAGCCTTCGCAGGCGCCGCTTCTGCTGAATCACACGCATCTGCTGATGGCGTATCTTTCGGTGGCTCCGCTGCTCTTGAGTACAACGACATCACTGGCTTCAACTCCGAAGCTACACTTGACGTATCCATGTCCCGCGCTCTGGACAACGGCCTGACAGCTTCTGCTACGGTTTCCGTAGACGTTGAAGCAAACGGTGGCGTTGCTCTTGAGTCCGTTGACTACGTTCTGACACTTTCTTCCGACACAGCTAGCCTGTCCTACGGCGACGTTGACCCAGTTGCAGCAGCAGCTTGGGGCGGTGTAGACGGTTCTTCCTTCGACGGTTTCGACGAAGATCTGGAAGCAAACGCTGATGCTGGCCTTGTTGGCACAGCAACATTCGGTGGCACAACAGCTGCTATCTCTTACGGCGTTGACCTGACAGCTAACGAACTTGTTGGCATGCAGGCTGCAGTAACATCCACATTCGGTGCTGCAACTGTTGTTCTTGCTTACCAAGACGTTGACCATGACGGTGCTGACGACGGTACTGCTGGCGAATTCACAGCCGGCGAATTGCTCGGTGTGTCCGCTGCAATGACTGTTTCCGGTGCTGACGTAACACTCGCATACCTCACAGACATGAACGAAAACTCCTTCGGTGTTGACGTTGCATACCCTGTTGGTGCTGTGACTGTTGGTGGTTACTACTCTGTAAACTCCGCAACTGACGATGCTTGGGGCGTTCGCGCTGACTACGACAACGGCAACGGCATGACTGCTGGCGTTCTGTACGAATCAGACGAATCTTGGGAAGTTACTGGCGGCTACGCTGCTGGTGCAGTATCCGTTTCCGGTGCTATCGAAGGTGGAACAGGCGTTGACGCTGAATTCTCCCTCGACGCTTCTTACGACATGGGCAACGGCGTAGTTGTTATTGCTGGTATCGCTGAAAACGGCGACGAGCAGTATGCTGGCGTATCTTACGCTTTGGGTGAAGGCGCTTCCGCTTACATCCAGTACGCAACTACTGAAGAAAACGACCCAGACGAAGATTTCGCTGAAGGCACAACTGTTGGTGTTTCCTTCACATTCTAAGTCGAATGTCTTGATCTAAGATTGAGCGGTCCTTCGGGGCCGCTCTTTTCTTTTGGGGGTATCCCTCCCTGATTTGCCCCTGTTTTGCGCAAATCCCTTGTGACCAAGCCGCCTGTTCGCTACATATTTTGGGAATAGAAATCCCTTGGGGGACAGAGTTTTGAGAACTTTTCCACGCGTCGCAAAGGGCCTGATGGCCGCAACCCTCCTGACAGCGCTCTCTGCGTGCTCTGGCAGCAGTCCGTTTGGTAGCCTTGGCTTTGGCTCAAACGCCGACGAAAGCGCAACCCGACAGGCCACCCGCACACGCGGATCAGAGAATGTCGCGGTCAATCGCTATCTATGGGCTGCATCGCTTGATGTGCTTAACTTCCTGCCAGTGCAAAGCGTTGATCCGTTCACTGGTGTGATCGTCATGGGCTTTGGCACACCTCCCGGTGGTAGTCGCGCCTATCGCGCCACGGTTTATATCACCGATCCCGCGCTAGATGCCCGTTCACTCAGTGTTGCGTTGCAATCACGTGGCGGCGCAGTGCCGACCGAAACGCAGCGCGCAATCGAGGACGCGATCCTGACGCGCGCCCGCCAAATCCGTATTGCTGACGGCGGCCTGTAAGTCCCCGACCGCAATCGCCCGAATTATTCTCACGCCGGGCTGAAACTGCCCGGCGTTTCTATGTGAAAGATCAGCCAGATATGTCCACCTACACCCCATCCGAAATCGAAGCTAAATGGCAGTCCGCTTGGGACAAGGCGGATACTTTCAAGGCCGTTCGCTCCGAGGACAAGCCGAAGTATTACGTCCTAGAGATGTTCCCCTACCCGTCTGGCCGCATCCATATGGGCCATGTGCGCAACTATACGATGGGTGATGTGATTGCCCGCTACAAGATGGCGACAGGCCATAGTGTGCTGCATCCAATGGGTTGGGACGCCTTCGGGATGCCCGCCGAAAATGCCGCGATGGCGTCAGGTGGCCACCCCAAGGACTGGACCTACCAGAACATCGCGGACATGAAGGCCCAGATGAAGCCGCTTGGCCTCTCTATCGACTGGTCCCGCGAATTTGCCACATGCGACCCTGAATACTATGGCCAGCAACAGGCACTGTTCATTGATTTCCTCGAGAAGGGGCTGATTTACCGCAAGAAGGCCGTGGTCAACTGGGATCCGATCGACATGACCGTGCTCGCCAACGAGCAGGTGATTGACGGCAAGGGCTGGCGGTCGGGTGCGGAAGTCGAGCGCCGCGAGCTGGTGCAGTGGTTCTTTAAAATCTCTGACTATTCCGAGGAGTTGCTGACCGCGATTGACAGCCTTGACAACTGGCCCGCCAAGGTCAAGCTGATGCAAGCAAACTGGATCGGCAAAAGTCGTGGTTTGCAGTTCTCGTTTAGCCTTGTTGACGGACCCGCCGGTTTTGATCGCGTCGAGGTCTACACAACCCGCCCTGATACCCTGATGGGCGCCTCGTTCGTCGGCATTTCCCCCGATCACCCGCTGGCCCGCGAGTTGGAGCGTGACAACCCCGAGGTTGCTGCCTTCACCGCTGATTGCCGCCGTGGTGGCACGACTGCCGCCGAGTTGGAGACTGCCGAAAAGAAGGGCTATGACACGGGCCTGACTGTGCGCCATCCGTTTGATACATCGTGGGAATTGCCGGTTTATATCGCCAATTTCATCATGATGGATTACGGCACTGGCGGCATCTTTGGCTGCCCTGCGCATGACCAGCGTGACTTTGAGTTTGCGACGAAATACGACCTGCCGATCATTGCGACTTATCTGCCGAACGCTGACGCTAATCCTGCGCTGACCGAGGCCTATGTTCCGCTGAAATCAGAGACTGTCACCTACGTGAAGGGCTTTGCGGGCGAGATCGAGCAGACGGGCGATGAGGCGGTGAATGCGGCGATTGCATTCTGCGAGGAAAACGGTGTCGGCCATGGGGTGACCAAGTTCCGCCTGCGTGATTGGGGCCTGTCGCGTCAACGGTTCTGGGGCACGCCTATCCCTGTCGTGCATTGTGATGCCTGCGGTGCGGTTCCCGAGAAGAAAGAGAACCTGCCGATCGAGCTCCCTTATGATGTGACCTTTGACGTGCCGGGTAACCCGCTTGACCGCCACCCCACTTGGCGCAACTGCAAGTGCCCGTCTTGTGGTGCAGATGCACAGCGTGAAACCGATACGATGGACACGTTTGTGGACAGTTCCTGGTATTTCGCCCGCTTTACCTCGCCCGATGCAGCGACCCCGACAGATATGGCCGAAGCCGCCTATTGGATGAACGTCGATCAGTATATCGGCGGGATTGAGCACGCCATTTTGCACCTGCTTTACAGCCGCTTCTTTGCCCGTGCGATGAACATGACGGGCCATTTGCCCGATAGCGCGATTGAGCCGTTCAACGCCCTGTTTACGCAAGGTATGGTGACGCACGCAATCTACGAGAATGCCGCGCGCAAGTCCGAGAATGGCCGCCCGATCTACCACTACCCAGAGCAGATCGAAGAGCGGGATGGCGCCGTTGTGGTGGCCGAGACTGGTGAGGCGATCAATGTGATTCCGTCCGCCAAAATGTCGAAATCCAAGAACAACGTTGTCGATCCGGATGACATTCTTGCGAAATACGGCGCGGACACTGCCCGCTGGTTTGTGCTTTCCGATAGCCCTCCAGAGCGGGACGTCGAGTGGACCGCGTCAGGGGCCGAGGCCACATTCAAGCACATTGGCCGCGTTTATCGGCTCGCCGCTGACATTGCGTCGATGGATGAAGGCGCAGGCGCTGGTGACGAAGACCTGTTGCGTGCCACGCACCGAGCCATCGTTGACGTGACCAACGGGGTCGAAAGCTTCGGGTTTAATGCCGCGATTGCAAAGCTTTACGGCTTTACCGCTGTGCTGTCGAAATCCAAGGCTGGTGGCGCAGCTAAGCGCGAATCCATGCGCATTCTTGCACAATTGATGGCCCCGATGACCCCGCACCTATCAGAGGAAATCTGGACGATGATGGGTGGCGCAGGTCTGATTATTGACGCGCCGTGGCCTGTTGCCGATGAGGCGATGCTGGTGGAATCAACAGTTACCCTGCCGATCCAGATCAACGGCAAACGTCGGTCAGAAATCGCCGTTGCTGCCGATATGCCAAAAGAAGAGATTGAAAAGCTGGTGCTGGCAATGGACGCTGTCACAAGGGCCCTTGATGGGGCGACACCCAAAAAGCTGATCATTGTACCCGGGCGGATCGTGAACATTGTCATTTAGAACGACACACTCTGGTTGGTCCCGCCGCGCCGCCCTATCGGGCCTCGTGGGGTTGGCCGGATGTGGCCTGACGCCTGTTTACGGGCCGAACGGCGCGGGCACTGCGCTGCGTGGGTCGATCGCCTTTGCAACACCAGAATCGGTGGCAGACTATCAACTGCGCACGCAATTGATCGCGCGCCTAGGTGACACCGTTCAGCCGCGTTGGACGTTGCGCGTTTCATTGACCGAGACCCCGACACCCGCGACGATTACCCTTGATGGTGACACAACGCGGTTCAACCTTGTTGGCACGGCTGACTGGACATTGAGCGATATGGCGGGTGGCGCTGTGACGGCTGGCGATGTCAGCACCTTCACTAGCTATTCGGCCACGGGATCAACTGTCGCCACACAAGCCGCGCAAGCAGATGCCAGTGCACGCCTTGCCGTTGCGATGGCTGATCTGATCGTGTCACGCCTCTTGCTGGCTGCGCCCGAGTTGGGCCTATGAAGCTCGCGGGGAGCGGCGCGCAAGCTTATTTGCGCAAACCCGATCCATCCCATACCGCCATTCTGATCTTTGGATCTGACTCGATGCGCGTGGCGACTGCGCGCCAATCCGTGATTACGGCACTCGTTGGCCCGAACGGCGAGGAAGAAATGCGCCTGACGCGGCTTCCTGCGGCTGATCTGCGCAAAGATGCGGCGCTCCTTGATGACGCCATCAAGGCGCAGGGATTCTTTCCCGGACACCGCGTGGCCTTTGTCGAGGATGCGACCGAAACTGCCGCCAAAATCCTGACAGCCGCTCTGAATGACTGGCAGGCTGGTGACGCACAGGTTGTTGTCACGGCTGGCCAACTGACGGCTAAATCGGGCTTGCGTAAGCTGTTTGAGGGGCATCGCAACGCGGTGGCTATCGGCATCTACGACGATCCACCCAGCAGGGATGACATTCAATCCGCGATACAAACGGCAGGGCTTGCGCCGCCGAGTGGCGAGGTGATGGATGCGTTGTTTGGCCTCGCGCAGATGCTTGAGCCGGGGGATTTTCGCCAAACAATCGAGAAAGTCGGCCTTTATAAGCACGGGGATCCCTCGCCCTTGTCCATGACAGAGGTATTGGCCTGCGCCCCACAATCCGCCGAGGTCGAAGTGGACGATGTGCTGGATGTTGTCACGATGGGGCACGCCAATGAATTGGGCCCTGTTTTGCGCAATCTCTATGCGCAGGGCGTCACACCTGTCACGCTATGCATCGGGGCGACCCGCCATTTCAAGCGGTTGCATACTGTTGCAAGTGATCCAGGCGGAGCAAGCGCGGGGATCGGCCGGCTGCGCCCGCCCGTTTTTGGGCCACGGCGTGACAAGATCGTGCGACAGGCAGGGCAATGGGGCCGTGATCGTCTGGAACGGGCATTGATCGCCCTCACAGACGTTGATCTTCAACTTCGCTCTGCGAATACAGCGCCGCAGAATGCGTTGATGGAGCGCACCCTTATTCGACTTGCCATGATGGCCCGCCGTTAAAAGCAAAAAGACGGGCCGAAGCCCGTCTTTTCAAATCTTTAGGTTTTCTAAGTTAGACTTAGAAAGAGCCGGATGCTGCAACGAGTGCTGCCAAAAGGCCAAGAACAACATAGCCGCTGTTCAAAGAGCTGCCTGCTACTGGCGTGTCAATCATGATTGGCGCGATTGCAGGTTCTTGGATTGCAAGACCTGGGTTACCAGCGTTAGCTGCACCAGCAGTGATTGCGATTGCAGCTGCTGCTGCGAGTGTTGTTGTAATACGCATATTCAGAATTCCTTCAGTTGGAGTGAAAAAGGCCAGCACACTCGCCAGCCCCTTCCGTAAATCATACTTAGTGAGGCGTCTTAGAAAGAGCCGGAAGCTGCAACAAGTGCTGCCAAGAGGCCAAGCACAACGTAGCCGCTGTTCAAGGAGCCAGTTGGCGCCATTGGTGTAATCATTGTTACTTCGTTTTGAGCTGGAACCTGAAGGCCACCAGCGTTTGCAGCAACGCCGGAAACTGCGATAACAGCTGCGGCAGCGAGAGTAGTTGTAAGGCGCATGTCGGTACTCCAATAAAAATGCACATTGTGGACGATCAAGGGATTTCTATCCACGTTGGTCCAATAAAACAAGTCGGTAATTCAAAACCAATATTTAGTGCCCCAATTAGGACCTAATTCTTTGAATAAGTCACGTCTTTAGTTTTGCTGGGCGGTAATTTGGCGCTCGCTGTTGTTACATAATACATCGTCAAGTCACTGTTATTAAACGATCTTATGCAGGAATGCAGTTCGCAAACGATAAAATATCTAAAACACCGACACGAATCAGCATCGGCATTTCACCGCCAAAAACGATGCTGCGCTGCAACACTCATAGCAGAAAACGGGTCGGTTTTGGTGATTCCAACAGGCTGGCGACTCGTCCTCTCTACGGTCAATTGCACTGTGATGGCGGTCTGAACCCTTTATTCATAACTGCGCTGTAGCCTATTGAAATGATTATATCGCACAGTCGCAAATTCATCTTATTCACCGATCCGCTTGGGGCGGGAGAGCAGGTTCAGTCGCTTCTTGCGCCTTTTGGCGATGCTGAAATCGGGGCGACCCCCCGCAATCGCGAATGTAACCCGTTCTTTCATGGCATGACCCCCCTCGAGGCGGAATGGGCCTTTGATGCTGCTGGCTATGCGTTCCACACCTACTTACGGCTTTCGACGATCGAAGATCCGTTCTCGCGTCTTGCCCGCCTCTATGATCGTATCGCCCAGACCGACACTGTTTGGCAGCTCCGCCATCTTGCGGGAATCGGCGCGCCATCTTTCTCACATTGGTTACGTTCAACACATGCGGACGGGCTTGGCGCTGGTCATCGCAACAGCCCGATCTGGCGACAGCGGGGGTCTTGGTCCGGTAAGGCTTGGGAGTGTGGCCGCATCAATCACACTATACGCACCGAAGAAATCGAGGAAGATATCGTGCCGGTTCTTGGCGCGCTTGGAATCGCCCCCGCGTTAGAGATCACCAAACAAGACGAGATGATCCGCGATGTCTGGCGGCAACGCTATGACCCACATGCCATCGAATTTATGGCACAGCGGTATTGTTGGGACTTGGCGCAATACGGATATTCGACGCCGCGCCAACGCAAAGCGGCTTAGCCAATCGCTTGCAGCGCGGCGGCACGACCGGATGCGAGGCAACCCGTGATCAGGTAACCACCTGTCGGGGCTTCCCAATCAAGCATTTCGCCCGCGCAAAACGTGTTCGGGCGGTCCCGCAACATAAAACCGTCCATTGCTTCAAACTGAACACCGCCTGCCGTTGAAATCGCCTGATCCATTGGCAACGGCCCGATGAGCGTCAATGGCAAGGCCTTGATCAACGCGGCCAGATCATCAGGAAACGGGCGTCCAAACTCCGACAGCAAAGCGATCTGGGCTGGAGCGAGTTTCAACACCTTGCGCAGATGATTTGAGAGGCTGTTTTTACCCCGCGGCTTATCCAAAGCGGTGCGCACGCGCGCGACATCCCAATCAGGCAGCAGATCAATGGACAGTGGCGCGCCCTCTCGCACAGCCTTGCTAATGGTGTAGACACCGCCGCCCTCAATTCCCGCCCGTGAAATCACAAACTCGCCTCGCGATTCCGATTGACCCGCCATGAGCTTGATCGCCTTCACAGGTTTGCCGAAATGCGGCGTCATGTGGTCAGTCCAATCGACCCCAAACCCCATATTTGCAGGTGCGAATGGGGCAACTGCGTCACCCAAATGCGCCGACCATGCGCCGTTGGACCCTAACCGTGCCCAGCTCGCTCCGCCCAGCGCCAAGACGATCTTTGACGCGGTAAAAACCTTGTGCCCGTCTGGCGTGTCAAAGGTGCAATCCGCACCGTCCCACCCCGTCCATCGCCAGCGGGTATGCAGTGTCACATCGAGCCCTGCCAACCGCGCCATCCATTTGCGCAAAAGCGGCGACGATTTCATCGCAACGGGAAACACCCGCCCCGTTGATCCTGTAAAAAGGGGCTCCCCCAAACCTTCGGCCCAGCGCATGACCTCGGCGGGGCCAAAAGCCGCCACCGCATCTTTCATCGGTGCGGGCAGGTCGCCATAGGCCGCCAGAAACATGTCCTTGCTCTCGTTTTTCGTCAGGTTCAGGCCCGACTTGCCAGCCATCAAAAACTTGCGGCCCACGGAGGGCATCGCGTCAACAATGGTCACGGACATGCCAGCCGCCGCCATCGTTTCAGCCGCCATCAAGCCAGCCGGCCCTGCCCCGATAACAAGTGCAGTGTTCATTTGGGAAGCCCGCCCTTGATCTCGATGACCCGCTGCGGGAACGGAATTTCGATGTCGTTGTCGCGCAATGCGTTCCACACAACAAACAGGATATCGGACGTGTATTTGTTCTTGCCGTCATCAATGCCGTTGACCCAAAATTCGACCACAAAATCGATGCCGCTTTCGCCAAATCCGCGCAACTCGCAGTCGGGCGGCTCTGGCGACTGCAAGACCGAAGGGTGCGCAGACACTGCCGCTTCGATGATGGCCGGAATTTTGTTGATATCGGTGTCGTAACTGACCGAGAAAGGAGCCTCCAGACGGTTGGCCGACCCACTATCCGAATAGTTGACCACACGGGTCGTGATAAAGTCTTCGTTAGGCACAACGATCCAGCGCCCGTCAAATGTCTCGAGGAAGGTCGCCCGCGCCGTCATTTTGATGATCGTGCCTGCCTCGCCGCCATCAAGCTCGACATAATCCCCGACAGTCGCCTGCCCTTCTACAAGCAAGATGACGCCAGAGATAAAGTTGGACGCGATTTTTTGCAGGCCAAATCCAAGCCCGACACCGATCGCGCCACCCAGAACGGCGAGAGACCCGAGATCGACGCCCATGATATTCATCAGCAGCAGGAACGCGAAGCCGAAGATTGCGAACTCTGCCACCTTGGTCAGCAACTGTCGGATCGCGGGCCGCATCCGTTGCCGCTCGATATATGCAACGGACTGCGTGTTTGACCAATGCCCGAGCCAGAACAGAAGGCTCCCCGCGATAATCCCGCGCACAAGCGCCAGAACGCTAAAGTTGATATTGCCGATGCTGACGCCCGTTTCGGCCATGCCGACCATCACCGGGTCCAGGACGCCCAGCGCATAGAGCGCCCCAATCGGAATAACGACGAATTTGCCCAAAAGGTGCAGGAACGGGTCCGTCAGAATATCGCGCGCAAATGCCCGTAGCACGAGGAACAGGAATACCCGTTTACCAAATGCAATGACCGCCCCCGAGCCAAAGAGCGACCGCGTGACCTGCTCACCGATTGCCGTAAATCCATAGGCAAATAGCGGTAGCAATAGCGGCAGAAAGATCAGCACAAAGCGCCGCCCTTTTGACAGCAAGGTCAGGCTTTGTGTGTCGGGTGTTAAAAACGTCGATAGTCGCGGTGTGACAATCCGATTTACGATCACGGCAAGGATATAAGCCCCCACCAGCAGGGCAAACTGGGTCCATGCGGCAGGCGACAAGAGCCACTGCATCGCAAGGTCCATCCCCTTGTTCAGTAGCGCGATGCCGTTTTCAACGATTGTGCTATCCATGCGACCCGTTTCCCTTGCTTTTGCCCCTATTGCCCCGTGTCGCGTAGTAAAACAAGGCTTAGACGAGCGCCTTGATGCCTGCGATGTGGCCCGGGTCTGCGTGTAGCGCATCATTGGAAAGCGTGCGCGCAAGCGACATTAGCTGGTCGGCGTCTACAATTTTGTCGATCAACCCCCAAGCTAGCGCTTCGTCAGCCAAGATTTTTGCGCCCCCCATCAACACAAGTTTTGTGCGCGCTGGCCCTATAAGCGCGCGCATTCGTTTGGGGTCGCTCGGCTGTGGCAGAAACCCGAGCCTCATCACGGGGTAAAAGAACTTGGCGCCAGCCACAGCGATCCGTAAATCACAGGCAAGCACCATGCCCATTGCCCCACCCGCAGCCGTGCCATTTAGTGCTGCGATCGTGAGCCCCTTGAAGGCGCTAATCGCCCCCGATAGCCGCTCCCAAAGCGGGCTGGTTGCAAGCCCCGCGCGCGCTTCATCCAAATCTGCGCCCGCGCTAAACACCTTGCCAGCTCCGGTCAGGATAATGACCTTTGCGCTGTCGGCCCCTTCAACGACCTCGCAAAGGGCCGTCAACATGTCTGCCGTTAGGGCGTTTGCCTTGTCTGTGCGATCAAGCGTTACGATCCACAGGTCGCCGTCCTTTTCGCAGGTGATCATGACAGACCGACCGCGTCCTGAATTGCCTGCTCGCGCAACAGCACGTCTTGGCCAAGGTGCGCATCCGCAGCGGGTGAGCACATCCAAACCAATGTTTTTGCAGGCCATTCCGGTGGATAATGATCCGCCCAGTCCAGCTTGCTAACCGGATTTATCCCTGAGGTTTTGATATCGCGCTGCATCTGCGTTGCGACCGTCCCCGGAGACAGGCCCATGACGCGGATACCGCTGTCGCGGGCTTCCATATCGACCGAGCGGGTCAACATATACGCGCCGGCCTTTGCGCTACAGTAGGCCGACCACCCTTCAATCGGGCCGTGCGCCGCGCCTGATGACACCGTCAGGATCGTCCCATGCCCCTGCGCAATCATGCCAGGCAGGACGGCGTGCATCCCATAGTAAACCCCCTTGAGATTGACATCGACCGCATGCCCCCAAGCCTCGGGGTCGGTGTCTGTCAGTTTCCCGATCGGTGCAATCATCCCAGCGTTCCCAACCAAGACATCCAGCCCGCCAAAGGCCCGCGCCGTTGCTGCAACCGCCGCCTCGACTTCGGCGTGGCGCGACACGTCACACGGGATCGCGAGCGCCGTTTTTCCAATGTCACCCGCCGTCTTCGCGATCTCGTCAACGCTCCGCGCCAGCAAGGCGACATTGGCCCCCGCTTGCGCAAATGCATGGGCTGCCGCCTCTCCGATTCCACGGCTCGCACCCGTAATCATGACGGTTTTCCCGCTCATATCGAAACTTTTCATCGGCTCTCCCCTTTTTGTTAGCGGCGGCTACCGCTACGTTAGTGCTAGAATTCCCGACCTTGCGGACATGTGCAAGGCATTCGATTTAGTATCGGCAATCGCCCGAAAGGACACAAACATGAACCGTTTTATTCCGTTACGTAGCACCGCCTGCGTCATCGCCCTGCTTTCGGCGAGCGCCGCAAGTGCAGATGTCACCGCCGCCGAAGTTTGGGCCGACTGGAAGGAAAACCTTGCTCTTTATGGCGAAGATGGCGTGTCCATCGAGAGCGAAACCGCCAATGGCGACACGCTTACGATTTCGGGCATTACCCTGACGATGAACGACGACATCACAAATGTGACTGCCTCAATGGGTGATATTGTCCTGACCGAGCAAGGTGACGGCACGGTTTCGGTCCAAATGTCCGAATCCTATCCGATCACGGTCGAAGCCCAAGAAGGTGGCGTCGTAACTATGACGATCCAGCAAACCGGCATGGAATTGATTGTCAGCGGCACGGCCACCGATATGAAATACGACATGAGCGCGGACAAATACGCGCTTGTCATTGATCAAATCGAAGAGGACGGGAAGCCGATCAAGGCCGATATCCGTGTCATCGCCAATGATCTTGTGGGCACGTATACCTCCAAGGTCGGCGAAATGCGCGATGTGACCTATGACATTAGCGCCGCATCCCTCGATATGATTGCTGATGTCACCCCGCCAGACACCGCAGGCGATTATTTCACCCTAAGCGGCAAACTTGACGGGATTGGCACGAAGGCGACGATGACGATGCCTTTGGCCGAGAACATCAAAGACCCCGCCGATATGTTCGCTCAAGGGTTCGCGATGGACGGTGGTTACACTTACGGCAGCGGTAGCTACATTTTCGACGTGAAGGCCGAGGGCGAGCAAACATCAGGCACAGTGACAACTGGTCCGGGCACGCTGGATGTCGCGATGAGCGACAAGGCGATCAGCTATGACACGCTTGCGAATGATCTTGCGATTGCAATGCAGGGTGGCTCGATTCCATTCCCCATCGAAATCAGCATGGCGCAATATGGCATCGGGCTTGATATGCCCCTTGGCAAAACGGACGAGCCTGCCGATTTTGGCTTGCGGGTGAACCTGTCCGAACTTGCAGTGAACGATATGATCTGGATGCTTGCCGACCCAGCGGGCGCATTGCCCCATGATCCGGTGACCCTGCTTGTTGATCTATCGGGCAAGGCAAAGCTGTTCTTTGACCTGCTCGACCCCGAGCAAGCAGAGGCAATCGCAATGGCCGATGTTCCAGGCGAGTTGAACGCCTTGACCCTGAACGCCCTCAAGCTGTCAGCCGCTGGCGCAGAGGTGACAGGCGTTGGTGACTTCACCTTTGACAACACCGATCTTGAGACATTCGACGGAATGCCCCGCCCCGCCGGTGACGTCACCGTGAATATCAAAGGCGCAAATGCGTTGATCGACAAGCTGGTAAAGATGGGCCTGATCCCAGAGGACCAAGCGATGATGAGCCGCATGATGATGGGCATGTTTGCCCGCACTGTTGGTGACGACGAGTTGACCTCCAAGATCGAGATCAACAAAGAGGGCCACGTCATCGCAAACGGCCAGCGCATTCAGTAAGCGCACTAGCGGCGCGGTCCAAGCCTTGCAGCAGACCGCGCCGCAGACTACCTGATAGGGGAATGAAGGAAGACACATGACCCAGCCCCTATCCGATCTGACCCACCAACTTCTTGATATGGCCCGCAAGGCTGGCGCCGATCAGGCCGATGCAATTGCCGTTGATGGCACATCTGTCTCGATTGACGTGCGCGCAGGAGCGCTAGAGCACGCCGAACGCGCGGAAGGTGTCGATATCGGCCTGCGCGTGCTGGTCGGCCAGCGGCAGGCAAATGTCTCCTCCTCCGACACAAAGCCGGACACCCTGCGCCAGATGGTCGAGCGTGCAATCGCGATGGCGAATGAAGCACCCGAAGACCCCCATGCAGGGCTTGCTGATCCATCACAGCTTGCCACAATGACCGATAATTCCATGCTTGAGTTGCATGACCCAAGCGCCGAGCCAGACCCCGCCGACCTACAGGCAGAGGCGGCCCGCGCAGAGGCGGCGGCGCTAGAGAACAAAGGTATCTCACAGGTGCAATCTGCCTCCGCTGGATATTCCAGCAGCCGCGTGCATCTCTCCGCATCCAACGGGTTCTCCGCAGGCTATGCGCGCACCAGCCGCGGCCTGTCTTGTGTGGCCATTAGCGGCACGGGCGCAGACATGGAGCGGGACTACGATTACGACAGCCGAATCTTTCAGTCCGATATGCGCGACGCAGCCGAGATTGGCCGCATTGCCGCCGCACGTGCCGTCGAGCGGGTTGGCGCACGCAAACCCAAGACTGGCGCATATCCTGTGCTCTTTGACGAGCGGATTTCATCCTCGCTGATCGGGCATTTATTGCAGGCCGTGAATGGCGCGACAATCGCACGCGGGTCGGGGTGGCTGCGCGATGCGCTGGGCGAGCAGATTTTACCAAACGGCATGTCGATTATCGAAGACCCGCATCGCATCCGCACCGCCTCGTCGCGCATGTTTGACGCCGAAGGGTTGGCAACCGCAAGACGGGCAATCGTCGATGACGGTGTTTTGACTGGCTGGACGCTGGACCTCGCGAACGCGCGCAAGTTGGGGATGCAAAGCACCGCAAACGCGGCGCGCGGCACGTCCTCGCCGCCTTCTCCCAGCCTAAGCAATATCGCCCTCACGCAGGGTGACAAAAGCCGCGCTGACCTGATCGCGCAGATGGGCACTGGCCTGCTTGTCACCTCGATGATCGGCTCGACGATCAACCCCAATACCGGCGACTATTCGCGTGGTGCTTCGGGGTTCTGGATCGAGAATGGCGAGATCACCCACGCCATCAACGAATGCACCGTTGCAGGGAACCTGCGCGATATGCTGATGCGGATGACACCTGCGAATGACGCGCGCGCGCACCTGAGCCATGTTGTCCCTTCCCTCCTTGTCGAGGGGCTGACACTTGCAGGCGACTGACCTAGAGCTTCTCACGTTTGCGGCACGCAAGTCAGGTGACATTGCAAAAGGGTTCTTTGGGCGAGACCCGGAAGTCTGGCACAAACCCGATGACGCGGGGCCGGTCACGGCTGCCGACCTTGCGGTCAACACGATGTTGCAAGACACCCTTCGGGCGGCCCGATCCGGCTATGGCTGGCTTTCCGAGGAGACCGAAGACGGGGCCGATCGTCTGAATGCCGACACCTTGTTCGTCGTCGATCCGATTGATGGGACGCGCGCATTTATCAACGGGTCAAAAGACTGGGCACACTCGATTGCCATCGCCCATAAAGGGCAAGTGACCGCAGCGGCGGTTTACCTGCCAATGCGCGACTTGATGTTCACGGCATCCTTGGGCGGGGGGGCATTCCTGAACGGCCAAGCCATCAAATCAACGGCCACCTCGAATCTTGCGGACGCCACCCTGCTGACCCACAAGGCGAACTGCCAAGCGAAATATTGGCGCGAGGGTGTGTTTCCCGAAACAAAAATCGCCTTCCGCTCATCGCTTGCCTATAGGCTATGCCTCGTGGCGCAGGGCCGGTTTGACGCGATGTTTACCCTGCGCCCGACGTGGGAATGGGATGTCGCGGCGGGCACTTTGATCGTGTCCGAAGCGGGCGGCGTTGCAACGGATCAGGCGGGCGGGGCTGTCAAATTCAACAACCCCCATCCGCAACTGAACGGTTTGGTCGCCGCTGGTAACCTTCACGCAACCTTGCTTGCGCAACTCGCTTGAGAACAACGCCGCAAAGGCATAGTGTCGCGCCAAACACGCTAACTTGAAAGTTTGAAAATGACCCAACGCTTGCACCTCGTCTTTGGTGGCGAATTGATCGACCCAACAAAGAATGCCTTTAAAGACGTCGAAAACATCGACATCGTGGGCATGTATCCTGACTACGACAGCGCCTATAACGCGTGGAAAAACGCGGCCCAGCGCACTGTAGATAATGCGCATATGCGTTACTTCATTGCGCATATTCACCGTCTTCGCGATGAGGAAACGGCTGCGTCCCCGACAGAAGAGCTTGGCAACTAACGCCTGCTGACTGCAAAAATGGCGCGTTCACCAATCATCGCGGCTTATCTAGCGACCCAAAACCCTGCTGAACGCGGGTTGCTTGGGGAAGAGACCCCGCCGCGCCCGCGTGGTGCGGTGGTTTGGGCGATCTGTGCAAACGACGATCAGGTCGCTTCGATGAAGAGTGTCGCGGGGCGCCTCACGGACGACGGCGAGAATATCACCCTCATCGCCACCACCGCGACCGCCCATCATGCCTCCCGATTGATTAGCCCCAATACCAAGCGCAGCACACGTGCATTTATCGCCCATTGGAAGCCGCAAATTGTGCTTTGGGTTGGTGGCCCGCTTGAGGCCGCGCCTCTGTTCGAGATCAGGGATAGCGGCATTCCCATGATCCTTGCCGAGGCAACCAGCAGGGACATCGACAAGACCATTGGCCGCCGCGTGCCTGGCCTGATGCGCAACCTCCTAGAGGGTTTCTGCGCAATTCAAACGCTTGATGACGAGACAACAGCGCGGCTCGTCAGGTCTGGCGCAGATCCGACAACGACGACCACTACGGGTGTCTTGGAGGCGGGGGCAATACCGCCAGCTTATGTTGAGGCAGAGCGCCTTGAACTCTCCCAGTCCCTTGGCGGCCGCCCCA
Organism: uncultured Loktanella sp.; assembly: GCA_937132065.1. Taxonomy (GTDB): domain Bacteria; phylum Pseudomonadota; class Alphaproteobacteria; order Rhodobacterales; family Rhodobacteraceae; genus Yoonia. The sequence goes on along the minus strand of CAKZNT010000032.1, from coordinate 39,076 downwards.
TGTGGTATGCCGCCGATATTCCAATGGCCGAACTGATGGCCGTGGCTGATGCCCATCGGCTCGCTGCCAGACGGGCCCACCGCACGTTGTTGCTTGTGTCACCGCGCACCCTTGCGGATGGCATCGAGATGACCCGAATATTGCGGGGTGACGGGTTTAGCGTGGCATGCCGTTCGGCAGATGATCCCCCCAGAGAATCGACGCAGATTTATGTTGTCGATACTGGTGACGGGCCGGGGCTGTGGTGTCGGTTGTCGTCCATAACCTATCTGGGCGGTAGCTTGTCAGATGGCGAAACGCTTGATCCATTTGCCCCCGCCACTGTCGGCTCTGCGGTTCTATCGGGACCAAAGGTCGGCGATCACAAGACCCAGTATAACCGCCTTTTGGCCGCGAGCGCCTTGCAACATGTTGGAGAAACGCGGGAATTGGGCCGTGCAGTAGAAAGCTTGCTTGCAACCGATCTGGCCGCTCAACTCGCCCATAGCGCATGGGATGCAACATCGCGCGGGGCAGATGCCACCAATATGCTTGTGAACGCGATTTACGGGCAACTGGACAAGGTAGATCAATAATGCGCACGCCCGACTTCTGGTTCACTGCCCCTGAAAAACCCGCATGGAAGGCGCGGCTGCTTGCGCCACTTGCCGCTCTTTATGCCGCCGCAACGGCGCGCAGGCTGGCAAAAGGGGACCCGTTTCATGCACCCGTCCCCGTTATTTGCGTGGGCAATATCAACGCGGGCGGCACGGGCAAGACACCCACCGCGATTGCAATCGCCCAGCGGATCATAGCGCAGGGAAAGCAGCCCCACTTTGTGACACGCGGGTATGGCGGCTCGCTTGAGGGGCCAACCCTCGTGATTGAGCAAACCCATAAGGCGCAACAAACAGGGGACGAGCCGTTATTGCTCTCCGCCTTTGCGCCGACATGGGTGGCTAAGGATCGCAAGGCAGGCGTCATCGCCGCCGCCAAGGCTGGTGCTGATGTGATCATTCTGGATGACGGCTTCCAGAACCCTGCGGTTCACAAAGACCTTAGCATTGTGGTGGTTGATGCAGCACGCGGTTTCGGGAACGGGCGGGTCATCCCTGCGGGCCCGCTGCGTGAACCTGCGCACGTTGGATTGGCACGCGCCGATCTGGTTGTCACAATCGGGAAGGCCAAGCGGCCAATGACTTTCGATCTGCCGCATGTCACGGGGTATTTGGCGCCGTTGCAGACTGGCATGTCTTGGCAGGATTTGCCTGTGCTCGCCTTTGCGGGCATCGGTCACCCCGAGAAGTTCTTTGACACCCTGCGCAGCATGGGCGCCAAGGTCATTCACGCCGAGGCGCTAGCGGATCACCAACCACTTTCCGATCCACTTATGATCCGGCTTGAGGCAGAGGCAAAACTACGGCGCGCCCAGATGGTGACGACGGAAAAAGATGCGGTGCGACTACCCGAGCGTTTTCGCGCCAAGGTGTTGACCGTGCCTGTGCGGCTAGAGCTGGACGACTGGACAGCCATGGACGCCGCTCTCGCAAAGCTGGGGCTTTAATCCAGCAAATCCTGATCCTGACCAAGCTTGGGTGACGCCGCCTTGGGCGTTGTGTCCGCATCCGAAAACACCACAGGCAACCGCACCGATGGCACGCCATCAAGATCAACGCGCATGCCACGACTGACGATCTGCGGGTCGGCAAAAACCTCTTCCATATCGTTGATCGGCCCCGCAGGCACGCCATGCTCCTCGCAGGCGGCTAGCAGTTTTTCTTTCGTCCACTTGCAGGTCTGCTCAGTCAGAATCGCGGTCAATTCTGCGCGGTTTTCAAGGCGGTCGGCATTTGTCGCATAACGATCATCCAGAGACAGGCCAAGGAGCTTGCACAACTTGCCAAACTGGCCGTCATTGCCAGAGGCGATGATGATATACCCGTCAGCACAGTCAAAAACCGCGTAGGGCACGATGTTTGGATGGGCATTGCCTAATCGCTTTGGTGCAACACCAGTCGCCAGATAGTTCATCCCCTGATTGGCCATCACAGCAGTCGCAACATCAAAGAGCGCAACGTCAATTTGCTGCCCCTTACCCGTCGTGTGCCGCTGTTGAACCGCCGCCAGAATCGCGGTGCTGGCGTATAGTCCCGAAAACAGGTCCGTGACCGCGACGCCCACTTTTTGCGGTTGCCCGTCAGGTTCGCCCGTCACCGACATCAGGCCAGACATGCCTTGGATAATATAATCGTAGCCTGCGCGGTGGGCATAGGGGCCGGTCTGTCCGAACCCCGTGACCGAGCAATAGATCAGCTTTGGGAAATCCGCCGATAGCGTTGCATAATCCAGCCCGTATTTCGCCAAGCCGCCGACCTTGAAATTCTCGATCAGGATGTCGGCGTCAGCAATCAACGCGCGTAACTTGGCCAGCCCCTCAGGGGTTTTGAAATCAAGGACGACCGACCGCTTTCCGTGGTTGCAGGCATGAAAATATGCCGCCGACTTTTCGCCGTCCCGCTCGATAAACGGCGGACCCCACTGGCGCGTGTCATCGCCTGCGGGAGCCTCGACCTTGATCACGTCCGCACCTAGATCAGCGAGGGTCTGACCGGCCCATGGGCCAGCCAGAATCCGCGCCAGCTCTACAACCTTGAGGCCTGCAAGCGGCTGCATCTTAACCGCCGATCTTTTCGTCAAGGATTGACTGGAAATCGCCGTAAGCCATGTTGGAATACTTTTCGCCATCAATCATGAAAGACGGAGTCGATTTGATGTCATCGCGCTCGGCATTTTCCTGATACCAGCCAACAAGCGCCTTTGCCTGCTCTGCATCATTCATGCAAGCATCCAGCATCTCGTCGGTGAGGCCCGCAGTCTTGGCCAGCTTGCGCAAATCTTCGATGATCGTCGCAGGATCACCGCTCGCGGTCCAGGCGCGCTGGTTTTCATAGATCAATCCGGCCAGACCAAAGTAGCGCATTTCGCCACCACAGCGCGCGATCATCGACGCCCAAAGGCCAAAGCGATCAAAGTAAACTTCACGGTAAATGAAGCGCACCTTGCCGGTGTCGATGTAGTCGGCCTTCAGCTTCGGGAATACGTTCGCATGAAACGTCGCGCAGTGCGGGCACGTGTAGGACGCGTATTCGATGATCTCGATTGGCGCGTTTGCGTCACCCAAAACCATGTCGGGGATCATCGCGGGTTCTGCCGTTGCCTCTTGCGCATTTGCCGCCATAAACGGATCAAAAGGGAGGTCTTTTGAGGGGCGGGACAATGCCCAACCACCAAGGCCAAGAGCCGCCGCGCCGCCAACAATCAGATTTCTACGTTGCATCGAATTTCCTTCGTTCTTCAGGATTTGTGTTTTGATATGACGTTTGCACCAAGGGCGGCAAGCGCCGCGCGCAATTCGTCACTTTGGACATCTTTGGAAAGGTCGCTCGAGACCTCAACGGCCTTTGCATCAGGTGTTTTGCGCTTGGCCGTTTTCTGTTCGAACGCCACGCGGCCATCGTTAAACCCGACAGGCGCAGTCTGCGTGATCCGCACCCGCGCAATCGCCTTGTAGCCGTAGCAGGCGTTTACCTTTTCGCGAATTTGCTCTTTTTGCATTTCAAGCATCGGGGCTTGTGCGCCCGTGGTCAAAACCGTCAGCGTCGCGCCAAATCCGCCTTTGCCATAGGACACGTTCACAGGTGTCGCGATGCCTGCGGTTGCTGCGCCCACGATCTCGGCCCAATGGGTCAACAGACGGGTCACCGCGAATCCACGACTTTCGCTTGCGCTCTTGATGCGTGTTTGCATTAAGGTCGCTGCACGGGAAAAACCGTAAGTGGTGCTGGTGTGGCGTGGCTGTTTCATATCTAAGCGCTAATCTAGTGGAAAGCGGGCGTCATGCCAGCGAAACCCGATATCAGGATGAATAAAGATTGCGTGATCTGTCTCTCGACCTGCTGGCTTGGTATGATGTGCATGCCCGCGAAATGCCGTGGCGCATTGGCCCTGCTGATCGCAAGGCCGGCGTGCGCCCAGACCCCTACGCCGTTTGGCTCTCGGAAGTCATGTTGCAGCAGACGACCGTGGCCGCGGTGCGCGCATATCATAACAAATTCATGGGGTTATGGCCGACTGTCTCTGTGCTTGCTGCGGCGCAAGATGCCGATGTCATGGCCGCTTGGGCGGGTCTTGGGTATTATGCCCGCGCGCGCAACCTGTTGAAATGTGCCTGCAAGATCGTCGACGAACATGCTGGCGTTTTCCCTGAAACAAATGACGAGTTGCTGACATTGCCCGGAATCGGGCCTTATACCGCCGCCGCGATTTCAGCGATTGCCTTTGATCAGCCGTCCGTTGTTGTTGATGGGAATGTCGAGCGGGTCATGGCGCGTTTGCATAATGTGCACGACCCGTTACCAGCCTCAAAGCCCGCGCTGACAGCACATGCTGCGGCGCTCACCCCGCGTCTGCGCGCGGGTGATTATGCGCAGGCGGTGATGGACCTTGGCGCGACGATCTGCACGCCACGCAACCCTGCCTGCGTCATCTGTCCTTGGCGCGAACCATGTGCCGCGCGTGCGGAGGGAACAGCGGCAGAACTGCCCAAGAAGACCCCCAAAAAGAAAGTGCCGACACGCTATGGCATTGCCTATGTCGTGCGGCGCAATGACGGGGCTTGGCTGTTGGAAACGCGCCCCGAAAAGGGGCTTTTGGGTGGGATGCGCGCATTTCCGGGCACAGATTGGAGCGAAGCACCGCAACCCGACCCGCCGCTGGATGTCGCGTGGACAACCATGAATGACGTAGCGCGTCATACATTCACGCATTTCCATCTGGAACTGACGATTATGACCGCCACTATTGGACCAGAGGACACGGTCGATCGCGGCTACTTTGTTGAAAAGGCAGAATTTAATCCGCGTGATTTACCAACGGCGATGCGCAAGGTTTACGCCTTGGTGGATGCGACGTTACGCGACAATTGAGATTTGATCAGCGATTTCATAGGGTCGCCATATTCTCACAGTAGGTGACCCCAATGAGCATGATTCCACCATCCAAAGTTGCGAAGCTGACATCCGCGTTGCCTTTCTGGCTTTCGCTTTTGCTGGTTCCGCTGGTTTTTTATAGTGTAACAACAGGGGGTTGGTCGGTTTTACTTTTGCCGATTTCGACATGGTATCTGTTCACGATCATCGACCTTTTTGCTGGCCTGAACGAGAATAACGCCGATCCGCAAACGCCAGATGATCAGCTGTTCTGGTATAAGCTCATCACCGCAGTTTGGGCCCCTATCCAGTTCGTCATGATCTTTGGCACGCTATACTACGTCACCCGTGCGGATCATCTAAGTGGTTGGGAACAATACTTTTTAATGATCGGCGTTGGTGTTGTGACTGGCACAATCGGGATCAATTACAGTCATGAATTGATGCATCAGAAGCCCAAGATCGAGCGGAGGATGGGGGATGCCTTGCTGGGCATGGTTCTGTATTCGCATTTCCGGTCGGAACATTTGCTTGTGCATCATCGCTATGTCGGGACGCGGCGCGACCCTGTGACGGCGCGTTATAACGAAAGCTTCTGGCGGTTCTTCCCGCGCGTTGTGCGACAGTGTTATCACTCCGCTTTTGCAGCCGAAAAGGCCATGCTCGCCCGCAAGGGATTGCCGTGGCACGACCGCTCTAACCCGTTCTGGACCTATTGGCTTATGCAGGCGAGTTTCCTGCTTCTGGCGCTATTGATCGGTGATGTTTGGGGCCTGTTTTTGTTTACAGTTCAAGCATTTACCGCAATTTTCCAACTGGAATTGGTGAACTACGTCGAGCACTATGGACTGACCCGCAAGCACCTTGGTGATGGCAAATACGAGCACGTGATGCCGCGCCATTCGTGGAACACGGCGCAGCGAGCGTCGAACTGGTTGCTGATCAATTTGCAGCGCCATTCGGACCATCATTACAAGCCTGATCGCCGCTTTCCATTGCTGCAAAACCATGACGCGGCTGATGCGCCGCAACTGCCTTACGGGTATCCTGTGATGACTTTGGCGGCCTTGTCCCCAACGATATGGCGCCGCGCGATGAACCCGCGTGTGCGCAAATGGCGCGCAATGTATTACCCCGAGATCACCGATTGGTTGCCTTATAAGGACGGCTCTTTGCCTTTGCCGAAATAAGGTGTGATTTGCGTGCACAGCGCGTGCACCAAGCGTGCACCGAAAAATCCGGCCCCATGCGTTTGCGGGTCGCGCATTTGCTGCTAGCCTGACCAAAAGCGGGGGAGCAGATATGAGTGAGACTGTGACGATTTCATGCGGCTGTGGCCAAACCCGTCTGGCGGTGCAAGGCGCGCCGATCGCGAGTGTTGAGTGCTGTTGCACTTCCTGTCGCACGGTGAGTGAAAAGATCGAACGCCTCGAGGGTGCGCCAGACATTTTGACCCCTTACGGCGCAACGCCGTTTGTCATGTATCGCAAGGATCGTGTCACATTTGTTTCTGGTGTCGCGGGGCTGCGCGAAATCCGCATCTCTCCTGAGGCGAAAACCAGACGTGTTGTTGCGACCTGCTGCAACACGCCGATGTTTCTGGAATTTTCCCACGGCCATTGGTTGAGCATCTATGCGGGGCTTTGGCCAGACGACCTGCGCCCGCCCGTCGAGATGCGCACGATGGCCTCTGATGTGGTTGCGGGTGTTGTTCTTCCCGATGATGTGCCCAACGCGAAAAGCCAGAGTTTCGGATTTTTCAAAAGGCTGCTGGGCGCATGGATCGCAATGCGGTTTCGTGTTCCGAAGGTCGCTGCAACGCAGCCGTTGGATGGGTAGCCTTTATCAATTCCGCAGGGCAACGATGGCTGATTTACCTCTGCTTGGCGCGTGGCAATCACATGCCCATGTGCGCGCGTGGTGGGATGATGACGTGCCTTACGACAAAGCCGCGCTTGCCGACCCCCGCGTGGATCGCAGGATTGTAACCGCAAAGGGCCGTCCATTCGCGTTTATGCAAGACTATGCGGTGCATGGCTGGGAAGAGCACCATTTTGCCGCCTTGCCCGCAGGGTCGCGCGGCATTGATCAGTATATCGGCGCGCCAGATATGATAGGCGCGGGCCACGGCACGGCGTTTATCACAGAGCGGATGCGTGCCCTGTTTGACGCGGGCGCACCCGTGATCGCGACAGACCCCCATCCGGAGAATGCACGCGCAATTGCAGTTTATCACAAGGTCGGCTTTGCGGTTGCTGGTCCCGCTGAGGACACCCCTTGGGGGTTGATCCTTCCGATGCACGCGCGGGCCGGTTAATCAAATGTTACAAGAACTCGCCTACGTGCGATTTGTGTAACTTTTTCTTGATCGGGGCTGCGCTCCGACATATACCGACCGCATGGTCGACTAATTTCGAGAGGATTCGCAATGGACGCTTTGATTTGTGACGGGGTTCGCACGCCTATTGGCCGCTATGGTGGTGCGCTGTCTTCGGTGCGCGCGGATGATCTTGCCGCTTTGCCAATCGCCGCCCTGATCGCCCGCAATCCAGATGTGAACTGGTCGGCTGTCGACGAGGTGATTTATGGCGCGGCCAATCAGGCAGGCGAAGACAATCGCAACGTTGCCCGCATGGCGGCCCTGCTTGCCGGTCTTCCGGACGATGTGCCCGGCACGACAGTGAACCGTCTTTGTGCCAGCGGCATGGATGCAATCGGATTTGCCGCCCGCGGGATCAAGGCGGGCGATTATGACCTCACGATCGCTGGTGGCGTAGAGAGCATGAGCCGCGCCCCGTTTGTGATGCCCAAGGCCGATGCTGCCTTTACCCGCGCGAATGCCGTTTATGACACGACGATTGGCTGGCGTTTTGTGAACCCGAAAATGCAGGCGCTGTATGGGGTCGATTCCATGCCCCAGACTGCTGATAATGTTGCCGCTGATTTTGACGTCAGCCGCGCCGATCAGGATGCCTTTGCCGCCCGTTCGCAGGCCCGTTGGGCCGCTGCCAATGAGGCGGGCATTTTTGCCGATGAGATCGTTCCCGTTGCCATTCCACAGCGCAAAGGCGATCCGATTAACTTTGACACCGATGAACATCCGCGCCCCGGAACTGACGCTGCCAGACTTTCCAAGCTGCGCGGTGTGAACGGGCCTGATCTGTCGGTGACGGCTGGCAATGCAAGCGGTGTCAACGATGGTGCTGCTGCCCTGCTGATTGCGTCGCAAGCCGCAGCGAAGGCCCACGGTTTGACCCCGATGGCCCGCGTTGTGGGCATGTCGTCGGCGGGCGTTGCCCCCCGCATTATGGGCATTGGCCCCGCGCCTGCGAGCCAGAAGGTTCTGGACCGTGCCGGACTGACGATTGACCAAATGGACGTGATCGAATTGAACGAAGCCTTTGCCTCTCAGGGTCTTGCCACCCTGCGCCAGCTTGGCGTGGCGGATGACGATCCCAGAGTGAACCCGCATGGCGGGGCGATTGCGATGGGTCATCCGCTTGGCATGTCGGGTGCGCGTCTTGTGTTGACGGCGGCCCATCACCTGAAGCGCACGGGCGGGCGTTATGCCCTTTGCACGATGTGTGTGGGCGTGGGCCAAGGCACAGCTATGATAATTGAACGCGTCTGAACCGGAAGGAAAACGACATGTATGCACAGATGGTAAAATCCGAAGCGACACAGGAAGATCCCGAAATGCTTGCTGCTTTTCAGGCGCGCATTGATGCGGGTGAAAAGATCGAGCCGAAAGACTGGATGCCTGCGGGGTATCGCAAAACGCTGATCCGTCAGATCGGCCAGCACGCCCATTCCGAGATTGTCGGCCAATTGCCCGAGGGCAACTGGATTACCCGCGCGCCGACATTGGAGCGCAAGGCGATCCTTTTGGCGAAAGTCCAAGACGAGGCGGGCCACGGTTTGTATCTGTATTGCGCCGCCGAGACCCTCGGTGTGACGCGCGACGAGATGACGGAAATGCTGCTGGATGGCCGCATGAAGTATAGTTCTATCTTTAACTATCCGACCCTGACATGGGCCGACATGGGCGCCGTGGGCTGGTTGGTTGATGGCGCTGCGATCATGAACCAAGTGCCGCTGCAACGCACATCATTTGGCCCCTACTCGCGCGCGATGATCCGCGTTTGCAAAGAGGAGTCGTTTCATCAGCGCCAAGGTTATGCCGTGATGATGAAGATGGCCCAAGGCACACCCGCCCAAAAGGCGATGGCCCAGAACGCGTTGAACCGCCTTTGGTTTCCGTCCCTGATGATGTTTGGCCCGTCTGACGCGGACAGCACCCATTCGGTGCAGTCGATGGCGTGGAAGATCAAGATGAACACCAACGACGAGTTGCGCCAGAAGTTTGTCGATCAGACCGTGCCACAGGCCGAGTATCTGGGCCTGACGGTTCCTGACGAGACCTTGAATTGGAACGCCGAAAAGGGCGGCTACGATTTTGCCGAACCCGATTGGGACGAGTTCTTTGAGGTTATCACTGGCAACGGCCCGTGTAACACCGAGCGCCTCGCGGCCCGCAACAAGGCGTGGGACGATGGCAAGTGGGTGCGTGACGGCCTGTTGGCCCACGCCCAGAAACGCAAAATGAGAAAGGTGGCAGCAGAATGAGCTCTCCTAATTCCGCATATCCCGACACACCCGAAGCCCAAGACAAGCCCAAGCGTCAGGAATGGCCGCTGTGGGAGGTGTTCATCCGTGGCCAACACGGTATGAGCCACCGCCATGTTGGCAGCCTTCATGCCGCCGACGAGGAAATGGCGATCAAGAACGCCCGCGATGTTTACACGCGCCGCAACGAAGGCGTCAGCATCTGGGTCGTTGAAGCCCGCCATATCGCGGCCTCTTCCCCGTCTGACAAAGGCCCGCTCTATGAGCCGTCCGAAAGCAAGGTGTATCGTCACCCGACATTTTTCGACATCCCTGACGAAGTGGGGGCAATGTAATGGCCGCGGTTGATCAAGCGCACCTGTTCACGTTTCTTTGCCGCATGGGTGACAACACTTTGGTGTTAGGCCACCGCGTCAGTGAATGGTGCGGCCATGCGCCTGTGCTTGAGGAAGACATCGCACTTGCCAACACCGCCTTGGACCTGATCGGTCAAACGCAGATGTGGCTTGGCCTTGCGGCCAAGGTTGAGGGCAAGGATCGCACCGCAGATGATCTGGCGATGCTGCGTGATGTCTGGGACTTTCGCAATGTCTTGCTGGTCGAGCAGCCTAACGGTGATTTCGGCCAGACAATCATGCGCCAGTTTCTATTTGATGCGTGGCATCTTGCGATGCTGACCGCCCTGACCAAATCGACAAACGCCGATGTCGCCGCGATTGCCGCCAAGTCGGTCAAGGAAGTGCAATATCACGTCGAGCGCGCGGGTGACACGGTCATCGGCCTTGGCGATGGCACAACAGAGAGCCACCAGCGGATGCAAAAAGCGTTGGATTTGCTCTGGCCCTATGTGGGCGAGATGTTTGTTCCCGATCCTGTGGATGACGCGATGGCAGCGGCGGGCATTGCCCCCGATTTGACGGATTTACGCGGCGACTATGACGCGCTGGTTGCTTCGGTTCTGGCGCAAGCCACGTTGAAAACCCCCGAGGGCAGTTTTGCCCATAAGGGCGGCAAATCAGGCTTTCAGCATTCCGAGCATCTGGGCCATTTGTTGACCCAGATGCAGTGGTTGCAGCGCGCTTATCCCGGAGCATCGTGGTAGCATGAAACCGTCCGAGGCACAGATATGGGACTGGCTTGACCAAGTGCCCGACCCCGAGATCCCCGTGATCTCGGTGGTTGATCTGGGCATCGTGCGCGGCGTTGCGTGGGACGGTGACACCCTTGAGGTCGCCGTAACCCCGACCTATTCGGGCTGCCCTGCAACGGGTGTTATCTCGATGGATATCGAAACTGCAATGCGCGATCGCGGCATCAATGCCGTCAGGATCAAGACACAGATCAGCCCGCCTTGGACAACGGATTGGCTCTCTGAAAAGGGCCGCGCCAAGCTGATGGATTATGGCATTGCCCCGCCCCGCCCTGCGGGTGGTCCTGAATGTTGCCCGCTGTGCAAATCAACCAATGTTGGCGAAATCAGCCGCTTTGGCTCTACCCCATGCAAGGCGCAGTGGCGCTGCGCCGACTGCCTTGAACCCTTCGACTATTTCAAATGTATCTAAGGAGCATGTGATGGCACGCTTTCATCAATTGTCCGTAACGGATGTCACGAAAACGATCCGCGATGCTGTCGTTGTGACGCTGAAGCCCGTGAATGGCGGCGATTTCGATTTCACCCAAGGCCAGTATCTGACCTTCCGGCAGGATTTTGACGGCACTGAAGTCCGCCGCTCGTATTCCATCTGTGCAGGCAAGGACGATGGTGTTTTGCAGGTTGGCATCAAAAAGGTCGAGGGCGGCGCGTTTTCGACATGGGCCAATGAGACCCTCGCAGCAGGCATGACGATCGAAGCCATGGAGCCGATGGGCAGTTTCCACACGCCGATTACGCCAGATGCGGGCAAGACCTATCTCGGCTTTGCGGGCGGGTCTGGAATCACCCCTGTTTTGTCGATCATGAAAACGGTTTTGATGCGCGAACCCCTAAGCACGTTCACGCTGGTTTATGCCAATCGCGGGGTGAACACGATCATGTTCCGCGAAGAGCTGGAAGACCTCAAGAACCTTTACATGGGCCGTTTGACCGTCATCCATATTCTTGAAAGCGACGCGCAAGATATCGACCTTTTCACCGGTCGTGTTGACACCGAAAAGTGCAAAGCTCTGTTTGAACATTGGATTGACATCGAAAGCGTGGACACCTCGTTTATTTGCGGTCCTGAGCCGATGATGCTTGGTATTGCTGCCGCGTTGCGTGACCACGGGTTGTCTGACGATCAGATCAAGTTCGAGTTGTTCGCCAGTGCCCAGCCCGGCCGTCTTAAGCGTAAGGCCAGCACAGCCGAAAGTGGCGCGCAGGCCAAGTCCACCGAAGCGACGATCACGATGGATGGGGCTGCGCGTAGCTTCACGATGGACAAGGACCAGTCTATCCTTGATGCCGCGCTCGAAAATGCGCTTGATGCGCCCTATGCCTGCAAGGCTGGCGTCTGTTCGACCTGCAAATGCAAGGTATTGGAAGGCGACGTCGAGATGGTCGCCAACCACGCCCTTGAGGATTACGAAGTCGCCCAAGGCTACGTTTTGTCCTGCCAGTCTTTCCCCATCTCCGACCGTGTGGTCGTCGATTACGATCAATAGGAGCCGCGCCAATGACCGACACAATGGATATTACCGACTACCTCGCACAGGGCGGACGCCTCACAAATCCTGCCAATGTCCCCTCTCGCTACCGCGCCGAGTTGATGAAGATCATGGCCACTTTTGTTGACAGTGAACTGGCTGGAGCTGCGGGTTTCGCAAATGTTATTAATGCAGGTCCGGGCATCAAGGAACGGATTGCCGCCGCCCGCATCGTTCTGGAAAAGACCGACAATGCCGACAGGGTGCTGCGCCTTATGGGGGAGTTTGGTGCGAACACGGATCGCTATGCAAATCACCACCCTTGGTCCGATCGCCTGCCGCGCGACACCGCCCCTGGCACGCCGCGCAGCGCCCATGATATGCGGCTTTCGGTTCTGAATTACCCGCTCACGGATTGGGCGGATGCGGTGGTGATGAACCTGCTTATGGGGCTGGCCGTCGGGGTGCAGTTGACGGAATTTCTAACCAGTTCTTACCAGCCGTTTGCCGAAGCCATCCGCGAGGTTGCCCCACGCGAGCAGCGTCACACCGAGCTTGCGGTTGAAGGCTTGCAAAAGCTGATTGCCCAAGGGGAGCTGGACGCCGTGAACCAAGCCGCTGCCTATTGGTGGCCCCGCGTTAGCGAGAGCTTTGGCGCTGGGGTGTCCCCGCGCGGCGAGGCCTTGAATGCGATGGGTCTGCGCAGCAAGAGCAATGCCGACTTGCGCACTGAGTGGGTCGAGGTTGCTACGGCGGCACTCAAGGAACTGGGCATCACCCACCCTGCGCCCTAAGTTGAAAGCGCGGCCTTTAGAGGCCGTGCACCCCTGCGACGGTGAGCTGTGTCACCAGTTTTGCATAGTCGTCGCGCGCATTATGGTCTGCGTTGCCGTTCCACATGTAGAACCAGTTCAACATCCCGAAAATTGACATCACGGTCGCGCGTAGCTTGCGCGGATCATTGGCAAAGACATCGGGGGCAATCTGCGCGACCACATCGCTGAGTTGTTCAACGAGGTCGCGTTGATAGGCCTTGAGGGTGCGTTGCTGCTCGACGGGCAGGGATGGAATGCCCTCGGTCTGGATTTTGTGTTCCCGATCCATCCCTTCATAGGCCCGTAGGGTTTCACCCACGATGCGCCCTAGCTGCTTGCTTGGTTCAAGCCCTGTCAGATCAAGGCCGATAATGCGATCCCTGAGTGCCGACAGGTAGGTATCCAGAATGTCGAACAGCAAGGCGTCCTTGCTGCTGTAGTAGTGATAGATATTGGCTTTCGAGATGCCGCAATCCTTTGCCACCTGCGACATTGACGCACGCGCATAGCCCGTCTCGGCAAACACGCGCGCGGCGACTTTCAAAATATGGGACCGCTTTTCTTCGTGGTCTTTTGCTATGGGGCGCGACACGTTTAATCCTTGTTCCGGTTGTCCAGAACGCGGACGGCCTTGCCTTGGCTGCGCGCAACGGATCCCGGATCACCTACGACAACTTCGGTCGAGACACCAACCATATCCTTGACGTGCTTGGTCAACATCCGCGCCGCAGCAGTCTTGGATAGTTCATCCGCAGCATTGGGCGTGGCCTCCACGAACACTCGCATGGCGTCCATGCGCCCCGACTTGAAGAGTTCGATCTGGAAGTAAGGCGCAAGTCCACCTGTGGCCATGACCTGTTCCTCGATCTGGGTCGGGAACACGTTCACGCCGCGCAAAATGATCATATCGTCAGAGCGCCCCGTGATCTTTTCCATCCGCCGCATGCTCCGCGCAGTCCCCGGCAAGAGCCGCGTCAAATCGCGGGTGCGGTAGCGGATCATCGGCATCCCTTCTTTGGTCAGGGTGGTAAAGACAAGCTCGCCCTCTTCACCGTCCTCGACGACCTCTCCCGTCGCGGGGTTGATGATCTCGGGGTAATAGTGGTCTTCCCAGACGTGCAACCCGTCCTTGGTTTCGACGCACTCGTTGGCCACACCCGGCCCCATGATTTCGCTCAGCCCGTAGATATCGACGGCATGCATATCAAAGGCGTCTTCCACCTCTTTACGCATCGCGTTGGTCCACGGCTCGGCGCCAAAGACACCGACCTGAAGGGACGAGGATCGCGGATCAATGCCCGCCTTGTGGAACCCTTCGAGGATATTGAGCATGTATGACGGGGTGACCATGATCCCTTTGGGTTGGAAATCGGTAATCAGGCCGACCTGTTTTTCCGTCTGTCCGCCGCCCATTGGCACGACGGTTCCGCCCAGCCGTTCGATACCGTAATGCGCGCCAAGCCCGCCAGTGAACAGCCCATACCCATAGGCGTTATGGACCATATCGCCAGCGCGAAGCCCCGACGCCCGCAAGCTGCGCGCCAGTGTGTCGGCCCAAACGTCGAGGTCGTTTTTGGTGTAAACAACAACGGTCGCCTTGCCTGTTGTTCCCGAAGAGGCATGGACCCGCGCCAGTTTGTCCCGTGGCACAGCCGTCAACCCGAACGGATAGTTATCGCGCAGATCGTTTTTGTAGGTGAAGGGAAATTTCGCGAGATCTTTGAGGTCTTTCAGGTCATCGGGGTGCACCCCTGCCGCGTCGAACCGTTCGCGATACATCGCAACGTTGTCGTAGGCGTGGCGCAGCGACCATTGCATCCGCTTTAATTGAAGCGCCTGAATTTCGTCACGGCTGGCGGTTTCGATTGCTTCCAAATCCGATGTCTTCGGGCTTAAATCTTTCATGGTGTGGACCTCCATCCCTCGCTTATTCTGTAAACAGCTGGCCTTTGATTGACCGCGACATGCCGCGCATTTCTGCGACTGCTATGTTGTTCTGGTTCGTCACGCGCACGTCATAGATGCCGTTGCGCCCGACCTGTGATGTCTCATTGGCGGTCGCCGTCAACTGGTCGCCAAGCCGCACGGGGGCGACGTAGCTAATGTTGGCGTGCTGCCCCACGGTGGCCTGATTTCTGCTGTTGCAGGCAAACGCAAAAGCGCTATCGGCCAAAGCAAAGATGATACCGCCGTGGCAGTTTCCGTGGCCGTTGCAATGATGCTTTTGAACGGTCAGCCCAAGGATCGCGTGCCCCTCGTCCACGTGATCCAGTGTCATGCCGAGCCATTGTGATGCCCCGTCTGCGCCCCACATTGCTGCGGCGGCTTTTTGTGCCCGCTCTTTTGCTGTCATGCTCATTTCCCTTTGAAGTGCGGCGCGCGCTTTTCAAGAAAGGCAGATACACCTTCGGCGTAGTCCGCGCTTTCGCCACAGGTCTTCATGTAGGTCGCTTCCAGATCGAGGTGCTCTTGGAGCGTGTCTGTCGCCGCTGCCTGAATCGCTGCCTTGCTAAGGCCGAGCCCAAGTGTGGGGCCATTGGCGAAGTTTGCCGTCATGTCCCGCGCTTGTGTCATCAGGTCGTCGTCGGGCAAGGCCTTCCAGATCAGCCCCCAGTCCTCGGCCTGCTGTGCGGGCAAGGGTTGTGCGGTGAAGGCCAGCCCCTTGGCGCGCGCTTCGCCCAGAAGTCGCGGCAAGTGCCAGCTCCCCCCTGTGTCAGGGATCAGCCCAACCTTGGAAAACGACTGGATAAACTTTGCACTTTGCGCGGCAAGGACGATGTCGCAAGCCAGCGCCAGATTGGCCCCCGCACCCGCCGCCACGCCGTTGACGGCACAGACAACGGGGAACTCCAAGGACCGGATCAGGCGCACCAAAGGGCCGTAGTATGTGCGCACGGTTTCTCCCAAATCGGGCGGTCCGGTCATTTTGGAAGGGTCACGGTCCCCGAGATCCTGACCTGCGCAAAACCCGCGCCCTGCGCCTGTCAAAAGGATCGCGCGTGCGCCATTGTCGCGTGCGGTCTCGATTGCGGCGCGCAAGGCCAGATGCATCTCGCTATTAAAGCTGTTGAGTCGCTCGGGACGGTTTAGCGTGATTTCTGCCCAGTTATCATGGGTTTGCACGAGAATTGTATCTGTCATTTGGAATTGCGCCCTTACGTTGTTGGATAAAGACTTGCATAAACCGACCGGTTGGTCAATTAATATTGCACTGGTGATTCTCTGGAGGATACGTCGTGGGCATTGTCGATATTCACACGCAAAACGGGTTGGCTTGGGTGACGGTGAACAACCCCCCTGTCAACGCAACCTCGACCGCTTTGCGCCAAGGGCTTCTTGATGCCGTCCAAAAGGTGCAGGGTGCGCGCCTCGCTATCCTGCGCTGTGAAGGTCGCACGTTCATTGCGGGTGGCGACATGAGCGAGTTTGACGCCCCCGCGCAGGAACCCCACCTTCCCGATGTTATAGATGCGATTGAGGCCAGCGAGACCCCTTTTGTTGCAGCCATGCATGGCACTGTGCTGGGCGGCGGCTTGGAAATTGCGATGGGATGCGCCTATCGGATCGCCGCTGCGACCACAAAATTCGGCCTGCCCGAAGTGAATGTCGGGCTTGTTCCAGGCGCGGGCGGCACGCAGCGTGGCCCCCGTTTGTTTGGCTGGGAAGCTGCCGTCGATCTGGCCTGTTCGGGTAAATTGCTGAGCGCGCAAGAGGCGCTTTCGCTTGGCGCGATTGATGTGATCAGCGACGATTTCGAGGGTGCATTGTCGGACCTTGCAAAGGCGACGCCAACCCCTGTTTCAAAGCGCACGGCCCCGCCCGTTGCACCCGACTGGTTTGCTCAAAAGCGCGATGTGTTGAAGAAACGTGCGCGCGGTCAGGCGGCGCCGCTGCACAATCTGGATGCGCTGCAATGGGCCGTTGACCCATATGAAATCGGGCAACCCAAAGAGCGTGCATTGCATCTTTCACTGCGGTCCTCGGACGAAAGCCGTGCATTGCGCCACGCATTTTTCGCGGAGCGCGCCGTGGCCCAGCCTGCCGAAATTGCGGGCGCAACGGCAAAGGATATTGCGCGGGTGGCAATCGTTGGCGGTGGCCTCATGGGCGCAGGGATTGCTGCGGCGTTTCTGGCGGCGGGCTACACGGTTGCAACAATCGAGCGTGACCAGCCGAGCGCGGATGCCGCGCAGGACCGTGTGCGGGGGCTGATTGCCGGTGCTCTCAAGCGTGGCAAGATCAATCAGGCGAAACACGACGCGCAAGTGGGATCATTTTCCGTCGGCACGGATTTTGGCATTGCC
The DNA here is from genome assembly GCA_937132065.1 of uncultured Loktanella sp. GTDB lineage: Bacteria > Pseudomonadota > Alphaproteobacteria > Rhodobacterales > Rhodobacteraceae > Yoonia. Next base: position 21,742 of record CAKZNT010000032.1, on the reverse strand, counting down.
CGTGATGCCGATCTCGCGATCGAGGCGGTGTTCGAGGATGTCGCGGTGAAGAACGCAGCGTTTGCCAGTCTCGCGGCGGTCATGGCAGAGGATGCCATACTTGCGACGAACACGTCATATCTAGATCCGCGCGACATTTTTGCAGGTATCGCCAATCCGTCCCGCTGTGTTGGACTGCACTTCTTTTCGCCCGCCCACATCATGAAACTGCTTGAGGTGGTCAAGCTGCCCGCGACATCGACCGATACCCTTGCGACCGCTTTTTCCTTGGCAAAGCGGTTGCGCAAGGTCGGCGTTCTGTCGGGTATTTGTGATGGTTTCATTGGCAATCGCATGCTCGCGGCCTATCGGCGTGCGGCGGAATATATGCTGGCTGATGGCGCGTTGCCCCGACAGATTGACGATGCGATGCGCGCCTATGGCATGGCGATGGGCCCCTTTGAAGCACAAGACATGAGCGGACTGCAAATCGCCCAAGCCAACCGCCGCAGACAGGATGCAACACGCGCACCAAACGAGCGCTATGTCGCGATTTCCGACCAGCTTTGCGACCTTGGCCGTTTGGGCCAACGTGCCGCAAAGGGCTGGTATGCCTATTCGCCTGAAGACCGCGCCCCGCAGGTTGATCCCATCGTGACCGACCTGATTGTGCAGTATTCGGCGCAAAATGCCATCATCCGCCAGCCTTACACCCAAGACCAGATTCAGACCCAACTCCTCGCGGCTATGGCCAATGAGGGCGCGCGGATTGTTGACGAGGGGATCGCAGAAAACGATGCCGCCGTCGATATCGTGAAGCTGCACGGTTACGGTTTTCCCCGCTGGCGGGGTGGCCCGATGTTTGCCGCACAAACCCTTGGTGACGCCCCGATCCGTGCCGCTCTCAAGGTGCTGGATGCCCAGAGCCCCGGCTCTTGGACCCGCGCGCGCCGCTATCAATAAATGCAGGGCAATCGGCCCACACGAAAGGAAACGACATGAGCCTCATCGACGTCAAAAGTTTTGCCGCTGGTCAATGGATCACCCCTGATGCGAACGCGCGGATGATCGAAAACGCGGTCACGGGCGCGCCACTTGGCCGCGCTGGCAATGATGCGCTCGATGTGCAGGAGATGCTGGATTATGCCCGCAAGACGGGCGGCCCTGCCCTGCGCGCCCTGACGTTTCATGATCGCGCGCGCATGCTCAAGGCGCTGGCCGCTGAATTGGGTAAACACAAGCAGGCGCTATATGATCTATCATTTGCGACGGGTGCGACCCAATCCGATCACATGGTCGATATCGACGGCGGCATCGGGACGATGTTCGTGTTCGCCTCCAAGGGGCGGCGCGAAATGCCTGACGCGCATGTTTATCTTGATGGCGACGTCGAGCAACTGTCGCGAAATGGCACGTTTCTGGGCCAACATATTGCCACGTCGATGCAGGGTGTTGCCGTTCACATCAACGCCTTCAACTTTCCTGTTTGGGGGATGCTTGAGAAGCTCGCGCCGACCTTGCTTGCGGGTGTGCCCGCGATTGTGAAGCCCGCCACGGCGACAAGCTATGTCACCGAGCTTGCTGTGAAGATCATGCTCGACAGCGGCATTTTGCCCGCCGGTGCGTTGCAGCTGGTTTCGGGTGGGTTGGGCGACATGCTCGACCGTTTGACCTGTCAGGATATCGTCAGCTTTACCGGCTCTGCGCAAACCGCGTTCAAGTTACGCTCTGCGCCGCATATCCTGCGCAATTCGATCAAGTTTGTGGCCGAGCAAGATAGTCTGAACGCCTCCATTCTTGGGCCTGATGCCGTAATGGGAACCCCTGAATTTGATTTGTTCATCAAAGAGGTTCACCGCGAGATGACGACCAAAGCCGGTCAGAAATGCACCGCCGTGCGCCGTATCATTGCGCCGCAAGCGCAGGTCGATGATGTGATCCAAGCCCTGAGCGCGCGACTGGCCAAGACCGTGATCGGCGACCCGCAGCTAGAGACCACCCGCATGGGCGCATTGGTATCAGGCAGCCAAAAGCGCGATGTGCTGGAGAAGATCAAGATCATTGGCAGTGAAGCCGAGCGCGTTTATGGCGACCCCGATGATTTTGCTGTGCAGGGCGCGGATGCCGAGAAGGGTGCGTTCCTGCCGCCGATGCTATTCCACTGTGGCGACCCTGATGGTGCGACCCGTGTTCATGACACAGAAGCCTTTGGCCCTGTTTCCACGATCATGGGCTACCGCGATCTGGATCACGCCATCGCATTGGTCAACCGTGGCGAGGGGTCACTTGTCGCATCGGTAATCACCCATGACCCCGAGGTGGCCCGCGAGGTCGCGCTGGGTGCTGGTGCGTTCCACGGTCGTCTGTATTTCAACAACCGCGACAGTATGAAGGAATCGACAGGTCACGGATCGCCCCTGCCCCATATGGTGCATGGTGGTCCTGGCCGTGCTGGTGGTGGCGAGGAGCTGGGCGGTGTGCGTGGCGTGATGCATTACATGCAGCGCACGGCAATTCAGGGTAGCCCTGACATCCTGACTGCGATTGGCCGAAAGTGGGCTCCCGGTGCGACCGAGAAACCCGCGCCAGCCCATCCGTTCACCCGCACGTTTACCGACCTCGAAATTGGTGAAACGATCCACACGGATCCGCGCGAGATCACGCTGGACGACATCGCGCATTTCGCAAACTTTACGGGTGATACGTTCTATGCCCACATGGATGATGCTGCCGCCAAGCGGAACCCGTTCTTTCCGGGTCGTGTGGCGCACGGGTATCTATTGCTAAGCTTTGCTGCGGGCATGTTTGTCGAGCCGAACGAAGGGCCTGTTCTGGCGAATACGGGCCTCGATTCACTGCGCTTTATGAAGCCAGTTGAGGCAGGTGACACCATCAAGGTCCGCCTGACGGTCAAGCATAAGACCCCGCGCAATGAAGAATACGGCGAGGTCCGTTGGCATGTGACCCTGACCAATCAAGACGATGAGTTGGTCGCGGAATACGAGCTGTTGACGATGAACGCCTATAACGCATGAGGCTTGGAAAATGAGCATGGGCGGTCTACACACCGCCTATGCAAAGCCCGTCGTTCACCGCTGCCGTTAGCCATCTGACACAGGACCAAAACCCGCGGGTCTGGTCCCTTTTGATTTCGGTATTCGGTGACCTTGCCCAAGACGAGGGGTCGCAGGTCAGTGGTGCTTTGCTTAGCCAGCTGACCGAGAAGATCGGGATCAAGCCCGAAGCCATGCGCGTCGCGATCCACCGCCTGCGCAAGGAAGGCTGGATCGACAGCCAGCGTATTGGCCGCAATAGCGTCTACTTCCTGACCCCGTGGGGCCGCGCCCAAAGCGCCCAAGCGACACCACGCATCTACGCAGACGGACCTGCCGCAGATCATGCATGGCTGGCAGTTTTCAACCCTAGCAAACCTGTTCAGGGTGACACGGCGGCAGGCACATGGGTCTCTTCGAATGTCTTGGTCACCGCGCAGCAACCCGCCTCGCTACAAGCGTTTGTGACCCCTCTAACAGCGCAGACAGCCGTGCCCGACTGGATTTCGGCCAAGATTTGCGAGCGCCAGACCTTGCAGATGTGCGAGGGTTTTGCCGCTGCCTTGTGCAGAGCCGCGCCGCAACTTGCGCCTGTGCTGCCCCCCTTGGAGGTTGCGGCATTACGTGTGCTGGTTGTGCATGGCTGGCGGCGGATCATTTTGAAGACGCCGCTTTTGCCCGATCACGTGTTTGCAAAGGGATGGGCTGGCCCGCAGTGCAGAGAGATGGTTGCCGCCTTGCTCGCCCAGTATCCGACACCCCGACTGGACACGCTAGAGGCTGCTGCCAAGGACGTTGTCGGGTAGCACGCTGCACAAAGGGTCGACCCGATGTGCAGCGTTTTGTTTCTAGCGCGCCTTAGTCGTTAGCTGGCAGGATCGCACCAACGCAAGGGCCAAAGCCGATACGGTAGCCGTCACCCTGCGCGTGACCGTGCAGCGCAAGCGTATCCCCGTCTTCGATAAAGGTGCGCGTCTCGCCACCTGTCAGCGTCATCGGATCCTTGCCACCCCAAGTCATCTCGAGCAGTGACCCGAACATTCCCTTGTCGGGACCAGAGATCGTGCCAGACCCAAGCAAATCGCCTGTGCGCATGGCACATCCAGATGACGCGTGATGCGCGAGTTGCTGCGCCGCCGAATAATACATCGTATTGTAGTTCGTCTTGCAAATCTGCGTTGGCGCACCGCCCTTTGGCGTCATGGTCACAGACAGGTCGATGTCATAGAGCATCGGTCCTGTGTCTTTGATATGGGGCAGCAACTCTTTTTCGCGCGGCGGGGTGTCGCAGCGGAAGGCGTGCAAGGCGGCCTTGGTCACGACCCACGGGCTAATCGTGGTTGCGAATGCCTTTGCCTGAAACGGCCCGAGCGGTTGGTATTCCCATGCTTGAATGTCGCGGGCTGACCAGTCGTTCAAAAGCACATAGCCAAAGATCATGTCATCGGCTTCGTCGACTGAGACCGATGTGCCCATCTTGGTCGGTGTGCCAACAACGGCGCCCATCTCCAGTTCGATGTCGAGCCGTTTGCATGCACCAAAATGCGGCATCTCGACTTGTGGCCCTTTCAACTGGCCCTTTGGCCGATGGAAGTCTGTTCCCGAGACAACCACAGTCGAGGCGCGCCCGTTATACCCGATCGGGATATGTAGCCAGTTTGGCGGAAGCGCGTTCGCAGGATCGCGAAACAGCGAGCCCACGTTAAACGCGTGTTGGCGGCCCGCGTAAAAATCGGTGTATTCGGCCACGGTAAATGGCATGTGCATTGTCACGGCGTCCATGTCGTGAAGCGCATCACGCAGCACATCGGTTTGAGCGCCCTCGCGCAGCGCATCAGTCAGCGTCTGGCGCACGGCGTCCCAGACGCCCTTCCCTTTCTCCATGAACGTATTGAGCGCAGGCTGGTCGAACCCGTGATCAGGCAAGATTCCAGCCGATTGCAGCGCGGCGAGATCAAGCACGTGATCGCCAATGGCCACTGCGCAGCGTGGCGTATCTCCCGCCGAGAAGACCCCGAACGGCAGGTTGTTGACGGGGAATGGGCATTGCGCATCGTTGGCGGAGTCTACCCAAGAGCGGATAAGATCGGTCATTTTATTTCCTTCGTCGTTAAGCGTCGATTTGGTTTTCGGGGCGCGCGTGATCGAATGCGGGCAGGGCTAAACACCTTTGCTCGATCTCGGTCAGGCGCGCAAAAGGTGTTAGGTCGCAGCCCCAGCGCCGCGCGTTGTAGAGCTGCGGTATCAGGCACAGATCGGCCAGCCCCGGGGTCTCGCCAAAGCAGAATGATGACTGCGAATTGATCAACTGCGCAAAGGCCGTGAACCCGCGCGTCATCCAGTCGTTCATCCATTCAACCGTTTCCGGCCCACTGTGCCCCATTGATTTCAACCGCTGCACGATCCGCAGATTGTTGACGGGGTGCACGTCAGCGGCAATGCACAGCGCGGCGGCACGCACATGCGCGCGTTGAATTGCGGTCTCGGGCAGCAGCGCAGGTTGCGGGTGGGTTTCCTCGAGCCAGTCGAGGATCGCCATGGATTGCGTCAGGACTGTCCCGTCGTCCAGCACCAGCGCGGGAACGCTTTGGCTGGGGTTGAGTGCGCTAAAGTCCGAAGTCTTTTGCGCACCACCCACCAGATCGACGGGGACAACGGTGTAGTCGATACCCTTCAAGTTCAGGGCGACCCGCACACGGTAGGCCGTGGTGGATCGCCAATAGCTATATAGCTTCATTTCTTGCCCGGCGTTCCATCGAATTTCTTTTCGATATCTTTCCAGCAGTTGATGTAATCGTCCTGAATTGGCGCTTCTTTGCCCGCGAATTCGGTCAACTGCTGCGGGAAACGGGTCTCGAACATGAAGGACATGGTGTTTTCCAGCTTGTCTGGTCCGAGGTTGGCGTTGGACGCCTTGTCGAATGCCTCGCGGTCTGGCCCATGCGGGATCATCATGTTGTGAAGGCTCACGCCACCAGGCACAAAGCCCTGCGGCTTGGCGTCATATTCGCCGTAAATGTTGCCCATCATTTCGGACATGATGTTCTTGTGATACCACGGCGGGCGGAACGTGTCTTCCATCACCATCCACCGATCACGGAACAGCACAAAGTCGATATTCGCGGTCCCGGGCTGGCCCGACGGCGCGGTCAGGACCGTAAAGATTGAAGGATCAGGGTGATCGAATAGGATCGCGCCGACCGGACAATAGGTCTTGAGATCATATTTGTAGGGCGCGTAGTTACCGTGCCATGCGACCACATCGAGCGGGCTTTGCTCGATCTTGGTGATGTGGAACTGACCGCACCACTTGATCGTGATGGTCGAGGGCACTTCGCGGTCCTCAAAGGCGGCAACTGGCGCCTTGAAGTCACGCGGGTTGGCCATGCAGTTCGCGCCGATTGGCCCACGACCCGGCAGCTCGAATTTCTGCCCGTAGTTTTCACAAACGAACCCGCGCGCAGGCCCGTCCAGAAGCTCTACGCGGTAAACGAGGCCGCGCGGCAGGATGGCGATTTCTTGTGGAGCGACGTCGATGATCCCAAGCTCGGTTGCAAAACGCAGCCGCCCTTCCTGTGGCACGACAAGCATCTCGCTGTCCGCCGAGAAGAAGTATTCGTCCTTCATCGACTCGGTGACCAGATACACATGCGAGGCCATGCCGACTTGTGTGTTCACATCACCCGCTGTTGTCATCGTGCGCATACCCGTCAGCCATGTAAGCGGCGTGTCGGTGTGCGGGATCGGATCCCAGCGATACTGTCCAAGCGAGGTCACATCGGGATGGATATCGGGTGCAGAGCGGAAGTGCGGCAGGTCGATTTTCTCATAGCGGTGCGAGTGCTTCACGGAGGGGCGAATGCGGTAGCACCATGTCCGCTCGGGCCGCACGTCGGTAAATGCCGTGCCTGACAGCTGCTCGCCATAAAGCCCGTAGTTACATTTTTGCGGCGAGTTCATGCCTTGGGGCAAAGCGCCTTCGAGGGCTTCGGTTTCGAAATCATTGCCAAAGCCCGGCATATACCCCGGCGTCGTGCCGACGGGTGTTGCGGCCTGTGTCATGCCGCTTAATTGCGTGTCTTTAGTCATAGGACGTTCCTCTTGATGTGACGAAGCAGAAAAAGGGGTGGCCGCTACATTGCGGCGACCAGCCAGAGTGACAGGCCCGGGATCAGAACGATGAATGCCAGGCGGAAGATATCAGCGATCCAGAACGGCAGGACGCCGCGGAAGATCGTGGAAATCGGCACGTCTTTCAGGACCGATTTGAGCACGAAAACGTTCATCCCGACGGGCGGCGTTATGAGGCTGATTTCGGTTGCGACCACCACGACGATGGCGAACCAGATCAGCGCATATTCCGGATCCATCAGCAGTTCATTTGCGAACTGCAATTCAAACATCAACGGGTAGAAAACCGGCACGGTAAGCAACACCATCGACAGGCTCTCGAGCACGCAGCCAAGAAGCATATAGATGATGATGATTGCGCCAATGACCATCCACGGCGACAGTTCCCATTCGTAGACGACAGTTGCCAAGGCATCCGGCAGTCCCGCAAAGTTGATGAAGTTCGTAAAGATTTCCGCACCGATAATGATCGCAAAGATCATTGCCGTTGTCCGCACGCTATCAAGAATCGCATCGAAAAAGCCCGCAGGCGACATTGACCGCAGCGCGAGCGCAATCGCGATTGAGGCTGCTGCCCCCATGCCTGCCGCTTCGATTGGCGTAAAGAAGTTCCCGTAGATGCCGACCATGATGAACAGAAACAGCCCAAGCACACAGGTCACGCCAATTTTGTCGGCCCGCGTCATTTCAGGGATTTCTGCCACAGGCGGCGCGAGATCCGGATTGATGGCGACCGCAATACGCACCGCGATCAGGTAAAAGACAACCCCGATGATCCCGGGAATAACGCCCGCAATAAAGAGGTGCGCGATATTGGATTCGGTCAGTAGCCCGTAGATGATAAGAATAACACTGGGCGGGATCAGAATCCCGAGTGTCCCGCCAGCGGCGATGGACCCAGTTGCAAGGCGGTCGTCGTAGCCGAATTTGCGCATCGACGGCATCGCAACCTTTGACATCGTTGCAGCCGTCGCAAGGGACGATCCGCAGACAGCCGAGAACCCGCCACATGAGAGCACCGCCGCCATGGACAAACCCCCTGGCATTTTGCCGAACAAGCGGTTTGCCCCTGCAAACAGCCCTTGGGCCACGCCCGATTTTGCCAGCACGTTCCCCATGAAGACAAACAGCGGAATGACAGAGAGGCTATATGACAGGCCCGTGTCGAAAGCGATTTGGCCAACCATGGACCATGCTGGCTCCAACCCGCGCAAATAGGCGAAACCGAAGCCGCCAACCGCCGCCATTGCCAAGGCAATCGGGACGCGCAGCAGGATGAGGCCGAGTAGAATAGCAAAGGCGATCAGGGACGTGGTCACGGTGTGCCCTCACTGGATTTAGGGGTTGGAGTTGACTCGATCGGAAGAATGAACCCCCGCAAAATAGCAATCAGCGCACTCGCAAAGCAGGCGGCTGCGGCGGCATATCCAAAGGGCGCAAGCGGGATTTCCAAGGCGTTTGTCACAGCGCCATCACTGGCCGCTTTTGCCGAGTGAATCCACAACCGCCAAGCGAACGTGAAGAACACGGCCGCGCTAAACAGCCCCCCGAACGCGATCAGAAACCGGTTGGCTTTGTCGCCGAACGCAAAGGCGAGCAGGTCTACCTCGACGTGTTCGCGCCGTTCTGTGGTAAGGGGCAAGGCCGCAAAGACGAGCGCGACGAGCAAGACCTCGGTCATTTCAAACGCCCCGTTTAGCGGTGCGTTCAGAAAGTAGCGCCCGATGACGTCAATGCATGTCACCGCGACGAGAACCATCAAGAGCACAGCCGCGACGATGCCGAGGCTTCGCTCAAGAAAGGGTTGAATAGTGGCCCCCACGCGTGCGCGGGGACCCCTGTCGTTGAGATGCGGCTGAACCGACATGGCTTAGTACTCCACGCCTGTCTGTGCGCGGAATGCCTTGAGAGCCGCAACACCGTCTGCGCCTGTCGCGGCTACGGCTTCGGCCCACTCTGCCTCGCGTGCAGCGGCAGCCTGTTTGATCGCATCAACCATTGCTGGCGAAGCCTCGTGGATTTCGATGCCCGCTTCGGTGATTTCTTCGATTGATTCAATGTCGGAGGCGTCCCATGCTGCACCTACGGCATCAGCAAAAACCGGACCAGAAATGGCGTCGATTGCTGCCTGATCTTCTGGCGAGATTTCGTCCCACTTGCCTTCGTTCATGACGAAGAACCAGCTTGTGTTGTAGAAGCCGCCCGGGATCGTCATCGAGTGTGACAGGTAGTCGGTCAGTTTGAACGAGGTCACGCCATCTGGCGGGAATGCTACGCCGTCGATGATGCCGCGCGACAGCTGTTCGAACACTTCGCCAGAGGACATAAAGACAGTCGTTGCGCCAAGGTCGCCCATCAAGTCAGCGATGTAGCCACCCGGTGTGCGGATTTTCAGACCGTCCAGATCGGACGGCTGCTCGATTTTGCGCGTGCCGTTGTTCAACATGCCAGGTCCGTGCAGGAACAAGCCAAGCAGCTTGACGCCCTCGTGCTCTTCCTCGGCATTCAACTGACCTGTGTAAACGTCCCAGAATGCGCGCGAGCCGCTAACGGCGTCTTCGGCGAGGAATGAGAACTGACCAATGCGCGACCCAAGAAAGCGGTCGTCAGTGGTGAAAGAATGCAGGCCGTATGTGATGTCTGCAATGCCGTCTGCTGCCATGTCGTAATGGGCAGGTGGCGCGCCAGCCGGAGCCGCGAGAATGCGCACTTTGACGCGACCGTCGGTCACTTCGGAAACCTGCCGCGCCCAAGGTTTGATCGCGTTCACAACGATTGTGTGACGTGGTGGCAACCAGCTGGACAACACCAGCTCGGTTTCAGCAACAACAGGTGTTGCCATCATGCTAACGGCAGTCACCGCCGATGCCAGCATCATTGCAAAATTGGTTTTTCCGAGTTTCATTCTGTCTCCTCCTCAGGACAAAGTTAAATCCGTATCAGTGTGGAAAATATGTGTTCCGAAGCAAGCTGGCATTCCAGTTTTCGTGCAATCCAGCCGCTGCGCACCCCCTCCACTTGGTGCGGTAGCATTGACTCGCTCCCCCAGATGTCTACCTTAAAAAATGCACCCAGTCAACTTCGTTGCAAATGAAACGAAGTTACCGCTATCAGGAAACCACTATGAACCTCGACACCTATTTCCCCTATCAGCTTGCTTCTACCGCCGAGGCATTTTCCCAAAAGCTGACGGATATATACGGACGCGATTACGGGCTTTCGCGCGAGGAATGGCGGCTTTTGTTGCTGTTGGCGGATGCAAAGGAACTTAGCTCGCTGGAGCTTGCACGGCGCACTACTTTGGACAAAGTGCAGGTAAGCCGCGCCGCCCAGAAGCTGGACGACAAGGGGCTGATTACCCGTTCTGTCTTGGAAACGGACAAGCGTTTGAAGGTCTACGCCTGCACTGATTCGGGCGCGCAGCTATTTGCGGAACTGTTCCCGAAGGTGGAGAATCAGGCCACCTCGATCCTTGATCTTTTGGACGGTGACGAGCGCGCGAACCTTGAACGCGGTCTGATCGCCCTGAAGAAAGCGGTTCACCAGCACATGTCCGAAGTCGATTAGTCGATAATTTTAGCGTCCAACCTGTCCAGACTGGCATGAAATTCTGGAACACCCGCCCCGATTTTGCTCTCTAGTCTGGTTTGGAACGCCTGAGCGATCGGGATGAGTTCGTCGAGAAGCGCCTGCCCCTTTTCAGTCAGTGACAGCTTGAGCAGCCTGCGATCCTGATCATCGGTATGCTTGATCAAATAGCCATTTGCCTCAAGCCTCGAGGCAGCCCGACTGACCTTTGATTTCTCAAGCCCTGCCTTTTTCTCGATGTCCCTGATCGACGGTTTTCTGGTGTAGCCGACATTCACGAGCACACGCCATTCGGGAATCGAAATGCCGTAGGTCTGTTTATACTGCTTCGCCAACTCGGCGCTTAGTTGCTCTGCAATGACCGTAAGCCGATAGGGCAAATAGCGCTCGAGATCGAAGTTTGCGGCGTTGACAGACATGATAATTTCCTTCGAGATAGGGCATTATGCACGCAAATTCGTTGCATTTGCAATAATGCATCTTGACATCGTTGCATTTGCAACGAATGATGTGCTGGAAATTTTGACTTACTCAGGCGCTTCGCAATAGCGGCACAAAGGATACCCCAATGGCAAAAGCATTCGCATCCCAAGGCGATATGGGCGAAAAGAAAATCACGTTCGATGAAGTTGGCGAAGGCCTATATGCGTTCACCGCCGAAGGTGACCCGAATTCGGGCGTCATCATCGGTGACGACAGCGTCATGATTGTCGAGGCGCAGGCAACCCCCCGTTTGGCCGATAAGGTCATCGAATGCGTGCGCAGCGTCACGGACAAGCCAATCAGCCACGTTGTTTTGACCCACTATCATGCGGTGCGCGTGTTGGGTGCTTCGGCTTTTGGCGCCGAGAATATCATTATGTCTGATGCCGCCCGCGCAATGGTTGTCGAGCGCGGTCAGGAAGATTGGGATAGCGAATTCCAACGCTTCCCGCGCTTGTTTGAAGGTCATGAATCCATCCCCGGCCTGACGTGGCCCACGGCGACATTCAGCGACAGCATGACCGTCTATCTTGGCAACCGCCGCGTTGATATCAAACATGTTGGCCGCGCCCATACTGCTGGTGATGCGATCATTCACGTGCCTGATCAGAACGTCATGTTCACCGGTGATATCGTAGAAGACCACTCTGCGTGCTATTGTGGCGATGGTCACTTTGCCGACTGGGGCAATACTCTCGATAATATTCTGGCCTATGATGTTGATGCCGTTGCCCCGGGTCGTGGCGGCGCATTAATCGGCAAGGACGCCGTCAAAAGCGCAATTGAGAGCACCCGCGACTTTGTGGATAGCACCTATAAACCTGCGGCACGTGTAGCGGCCAATGGCGGTTCGCTGAAGGATGCATGGGATGCGGTGCGTGATGCCTGTGATCCAAAGTTTGCAGACTACGCGATTTACGAGCACTGCCTGCCTTTCAACGTCTCGCGTGCCTATGACGAAGCCCGCGGGATCATGCATCCACGCATTTGGACCGACAAGCGCGACCTTGAAATGTGGGAACAGCTCCAAGGCTGAACCCGCACATCCTGTTCCACTTTGGTTTGAAATGGAGATCCCATGTTACAAGACCGATATTCACTGGCCTACAAGTTATACCCGTATGCAAAGCACCCCGATCAGGATGCCGCAACACCAACCCGCCATCCGGTTGTTGTTGTTGGTGGCGGCCCGATCGGGCTCGCGATGGCGCTTGACCTTGGTCGTCAGGGAATTTCGGTCGTTGTGCTGGATGACCATGAGGGTGTTGGTATGGGCAGTCGCGCCCTCTGCTTTTCCAAGCGCACGCTCGACATTGCGGGGCGCTATGGGTGTGCTGCGCCGTTGCTCGACAAGGGTATCGTCTGGAATGTGGGCAAGGTGTTTCAGGATGACCGTATGGTTTATGAATTCGATCTATTGCCTGAGGTCGGCCATGCCAATCCTGCCTTTATCAACCTGCCGCAGCCTGCCTTTGAAAAGTTCCTGTTCGAGCAGATTGTCGCAGAGCAAAAGCGCGGCGCTCCGATCGAAATTCGAGGTAAAAACCGGCTTGATGCGATCGAGACGCACGACGATCATTCCGTTCTGTCGATCACAACCCCGGATGGTCCCTATCAGATAGAAGCCGATTGGGTTGTCGGATGTGACGGCGCAAGTTCGCCGCTTCGCGCGATGATGAACCTCGACTTTGACGGTCGTGTGTTTCAGGACAGTTTCCTGATTGCCGACATCAAGATGAAGTCGGACAGGTTCCCGACCGAACGGTGGTTCTGGTTCGAGCCCTATTTCAAATCGGGTGCATCTGCCCTGCTTCACCGCCAGCCCGATGATGTCTGGCGCATTGATTTCCAGATCGGCTGGGACGTTGATCGCAAGGAAGAAATGAAGGAAGAAAACATCCGTCGTCGCCTCGATGCGATGCTGGGGGACGACGTGGATTACGAAATGGTATGGTCGTCGATCTATACCTTCCAATGCCGCCGTATGGATCAATTCCGCCATAACCGCGTTATTTTTGCAGGCGACAGCGCCCATCAGGTTTCGCCGTTTGGCGCGCGCGGGGCCAACTCGGGCATGCAGGATGTCGACAACCTTGGGTGGAAACTGGCCTATGTGATCAAGGGGCTTGCTGGCGATGCCTTGCTCGACACCTATAACGATGAACGTATTTTCGGCGCTGACGAGAATATCCTGAACTCGACAAGATCGACGGACTTCATTTCTCCCAAGTCGAAGGTCAGCCACACCTTTCGCAATGCGGTCCTATCGCTTGCAGAAAAGCATGCATTTGCGCGGCCATTGGTCAATTCGGGGCGGCTTTCGCTGCCTTGTGTTTACGACACCTCGCCCCTCAACGGACCTGATGCCCTGCCAGACGGCCCACATGAAACCCGCGTTGGCAGCGCCTGCACTGATGCACCTGTCGGGGATGGTTATTTGCTTGACCATCTTGGCGACGATTTTGTTCTTTTGGCGATCAATGCGGATGCGCCTGACGCAATCGAGATCGACGGGATCACGGTGCGGACAGTGCGTATCTCGGCAGACGATGATCCAAGCGGTGCGCTTTCGCGTCGTTACCTTGGCGGGGCGCAAAGCGCGATTTACCTCATTCGACCTGACCAGCATGTAACTGCGCGCTGGCCATCGTTTGACGCCGCAGCCTGCCGCGCTGCCGTCCTCAAATTTTGCGGAAAGGACTAACCATGACCAAGCTCATCACCGCCCCGAATTTGCAAGTGCCCGATGATTTCTACGCTGACCTGATCGCGGCACATGACGGCAAGACGGATGCGCAGAGCGAGGCGTATAACGCCCGCCTGATCCTTATTCTCGCCAACCAGATCGGGGAGAATGACGTGTTGCGCGAGGCCTTGGCAGCGGCCCAGTAACCGCGCGCACAGCATTCCGAAGGGCACTCATGCAGGTGCATTTGTTAAAAAAAACCCGCTGGCACTAGGGCACAGCGGGTTTGAAGTTTGTGCGCGTGGTGAACAACCCCACACGAATGTGGGATCGTTGGCCATGCGCACTGGCGGTATTCTTTGAAAACTAGTGTTGTGCCATTTCCGAGCGGATTTGCTGGCGCAGCAGGTCGATGGGCACTTTTTGCCCGTCCCGCTTGAATTGCCAGTACGTCCAGCCGTTACAGCTTGGCGCGCCTTCCAGATGGGCGCCAACTTGGTGGATCGACCCTTTGATGTCGTCACCGATGAGTGTGCCGTCAGCGCGCACCTTGGCCTTGTGGCGGCCATTGAGGGACCAGAGCTCTTCGCCCGGGCGCAGCATACCACGCTCGACGAGAACACCAAAGGCAACCCGTGGTTCGGCGCGTTTTGACGTGGAGACTTCGAGCGCCTCTTTGTCAAACTTGCGTGTGTTCTTGATCCGCTTTTCGGCCACCTTGCGGTAAGCCGCTTCGCGCTCGATCCCGATGAAATCACGGCCCAGCATTTTGGCGACTGCGCCTGTCGTGCCTGTCCCGAAGAATGGATCGAGCACCACATCGCCCGGATTGGTCGTGGCGACCAGAACGCGGTGCAACAGCGATTGCGGTTTTTGCGTTGGATGTGCTTTGTCGCCATCCTCGTTTTTCAAACGCTCGTGGCCTGTGCAGATCGGCAGCACCCAGTCGGAACGCATTTGCACGCCTTCATTGAGCGCCTTGAGCGCCTCGTAGTTGAAGGTGTATTTGCTTGTCTCGTCGCGCCCCGCCCAGATCAGCGTTTCATGTGCATTGGTCAGGCGCTTGCCGCGAAAGTTCGGCATCGGGTTGGACTTGCGCCAAACCACATCGTTGAGAATCCAGAAGCCTTGGTTCTGAAGTTCAGCGCCCATGCGGAACACGTTATGGTAAGAACCGATAACCCAGATTGCGCCATTTGGCTTCAAAAGACGGCGCGCGGCGGCGAGCCATTCTTTGGTGAATTTGTCGTAAATCGCAAAGCTGTCAAACTGGTCCCATGCGTCATCAACCGCGTCAACTTTGGAGTTGTCGGGACGGTGCAGGTCACCTTTGAGCTGTAGATTATAGGGCGGATCAGCGAAGATCAGGTCTACGGAACCTGCGGGCAGGCTATTCATAATCTCGATGCAATCGCCGTCGAGAATGGAGTTCAGGGGAAGCGTCGCCGCCTCTTTGGACACAGCTGCGCCCTTGGTTTTGATCGTCATTTATACTGCCTCGTTGCCCGGCGGTTAGTCCGCTCTGTGGTTGGCTCTAATGTGATTCAGCACCGCGAATCTGGCAATAAGTTTATCTAATCAAACACTTAGTTATTTTTGTTGCCACAACATTTTGTGGACTGGTGCGAAGGTTCGTCTATGGTGTGTGGTCACCCCCAATTCTTGCAGTGCTTTTTTGTGCACAGGTGTCGGGTAACCCGCGTTTGTTTCCCATCCATAACCCGGATGCTGTTGCGCCAAATCCACCATCAGCCGATCGCGCCACACTTTAGCCACAATTGAGGCCGCTGCGATGGTCAAAGAACGGGCATCACCCTTTACGATTGTCTGGTTGGGCGTGTTCAAACCATGCGGGATTTGATTGCCGTCGATCAGGATAAAGTCGGCAGGCGCAGAGAGCCCGTTGATCGCCCGCACCATGGCGAGGTGAGACGCACGCAGGATATTGATCTCTTCGATTTCGCGCACTGTGGCCTCTGCAATTGAGACATCGGCGCAGGCCATCAATGTATCAAAGAGCGCGTCCCGCTTTTTCGCCGTGAGTTTTTTGCTGTCATTCAACCCCTCGGGGATGTTGTGCAGGTCAAGCACGACCGCAGCGGCGCAGACTGGACCAGCAAGCGGGCCGCGCCCCACCTCGTCGACCCCCGCGATTGCAGAGTATCCTTGGGCCATGGCGGCGGTTTCAAACGCGAAGTCGGGTTGTGATTTTGTCATGCGTCCAGTGACCAGAGCGCGCCCATGGGTTCAAGCAGAAAGTGGGGGCAAAGGGTTATGTCCATACCCACCGCCCCCATAGTGTCAGCGCGCCGATATTGTTAGCGGCGGCGACTGATGTAGTAACCCTCGTCGCGCAGGCATTGCGGATCCCAACCGCCGCGCGCGCCGACGCGGGTTACCGAACGCACGGCGCAAGAGCGCGGCAGTTGCGCAACCCGTCTGTAGTTTTCGCGCATGCATCCACGTTCGAACATGCGCACCGATCCTGTGCGTGTCTGAAAGGTCGCGAGGCATCTGCGTGGCACGGCGAATTGATCACGGGGCCGCTCGCCCCTTGGCCGGGGTTGCCAAGTGTTGCGCGCAGGCTCCTCTACCCGCTCGGATTTTTCTTGCTGGTTGTTGATGATCGACGCCACGGCGGCGGTCGCAAATAGCCCGAAGATGATCTTGCCGATCTGTTCTTCGTTAAGACCCTGCGCTTGAGCGGGGTTCGCGGCGGTGATGGTGAGCGAGATCGCGGTGATCCCTGCAATTAATGACTTATACATTTCGTTTCCCTTTTTTCGGCGATTTCGGTGATGGGCCGATGTTGCGAAAGGGCGGGGTTGCCATTCAATAGCAAGGGATGGCTAAGTCATGGCTGGCGCGATAACATCGTGCGATATTGAATAGCAGCCGCGAGTTGGGTCAGGTCTTGGTCATGAAACACATTCTCTTATCAATCCTGATGACGTCCCTTTGGGCCAGTGCCGTGCAGGCCGCGTGCTACGCTGATTATAAGGCCAAGCGCGACGACCCGCTGCGGCTTCACTATGGCGTTGCCGAGATCGCAGCCGACTGCACCAAATCAGATGCCGAGGCGGAACTTGCAGATCGCCTTGCCGCCGACAACTGGCAGCTGCTGAACGTGCTTGGTGTCTTTGATGACGCCGGGCTTCAGGAACGAAAGGACAGCGCAGGTGAATACTTCCTCCGCTATTGAGGCCCGCGAACTTGGCAATCGGACGGTCATTGCGGGCATTGCCGCGATTGTCCTGATCTTGCTGGTCGCCGCCGTTTTGTTGTTTATCAACCTGCCTGACGCCAATGCGTTTAACCTACGGGTCGAGCAGTTGTTTGTTGAGAACGACACTTTAACAGGGAATGCAGAGATCAAGTTGCTTGAGATTCTTGCCGGATCTGGCACGGCGTTTTCGGACACCTTGTCGTCTTACCGCTTTGTCATTTTCGTGCTGTTGGTGTTTGCGACCGCGCTGTTGATTGCTGCCGTCGCGTTTCTGGTCATGCTGGTCGCGATGAACCGCCGCATGAGCCAGATCGAACGCAAAGGCATTGAAGTGAACTCCTTGTTGATCAGCCGCGATCAAAAATCGGTTTACCTTAACAACTTTGAATTTCGTCTCACTGAGGCCGCGATTGAAACTCTGTCCGTTTTGGCCGAGGCCCGTATGGACGACGAGGTTTTGTCTGGCGCCGAAATAGAAGGCGTGATTTCGGGCCGCGATGCATCCGATTGTGACGAGGCCGCAGGTGCGACCCGTATCAAGCGCTTGCGTGATACCCTTGGCAACCAGATGGTCAGCGAATTGTTGGTGAAGAATATCGCCCGTAAGGGCTACATGCTTGCTATCGACAAGGATGTGATCCGCATGGTCTGACGCAGGCAGGGTGACGTGTCTGCCTGCGCCTGATTTTCGATTTAGAACGTAATGTCGTCAAGCGTGATGTCGGTGTAGCTCACGTCTTCGATCAGCACCGTCACATTGCCAAATGTTAGCAATGCGCCATCTGCGTGACTGGCGACGATCAGGCTACCTTGCGCGTTCGCGCTTGCGTTGATTTCGATCATATCGACGCCGTCTTCAAAGTCGGTGATCGTGTTGTTCCCGTCGCCATTCGCGAAGACAAAGACATCGGCCCCAAGGCCGCCAGTGAGCACATCGGTTCCCTTGCCGCCGTTGATGATGTCGTCACCCTTGCCGCCATCGAGTTCGTCGTTGCCCTTGCCGCCAATCAGCTTGTCGTCGCCCTTGTTGCCGTCAATGACATCGTTGCCTCTGCTGCCGTTCAGCTTGTCGTCGCCTCTACCGCCAGCAAGCCGGTCGCTACCTTTGTTGCCGTTGATGACGTCTGCGCCGCCGCCGCCTTTGATGTTATCGTCGCCGCGCTGACCGTGCAGTTGATCTGCGCCGCTTCCGCCTTTGATCAGGTCCGCCCCGATCCCGCCGCGAATGACGTCTTCTCCGGACCCACCCTTGAGGTTGTCGTTGAGCCGTGTTCCCGAGATATTGTCGTTGCCGCCGCCACCAGAGGCCGCAGGTCCATCACCAACGCGCGCCGTTTCCTTTTGAAGGACGATACCTTGGAGCGGTGCGAGATTGAGGTCGATCGTATCAGCCCCACCGCCACCAAAGACAACATCGGCTGCGTTATTTGTGCTGATCATGTCATCGCCCGCGCCGCCATAGATCGTCGCACCCATTACGTATTGCATCCCCGTGCCGCGGCTCGTGATGGTGTCATCCCCGTCACCCCCGTAAAGAGTGCTGCCGCTATAAACATCCGCCTCGGCTTGGGTCATGTCGATCTGGAAGATTTCAATCGTGTCGTTCCCAGTGCCCCCGTCAATCGTGTCTTGCAGGCCATAGGAGGAGAACCGGTCATTCCCCGCGTCGCCGTATAGCTCGTTACTGCCAGGAAGAGTCTGGATCGAGGAGCTGCCGTTCCAAAAGGAATAGGTGGCATGAATTCTGTCATCCCCGTTGCCGCCATAGGCCACATCATCGCCGCCATCGACGTAAACAAAGTCATCTCCGTCATTGCCGAATAATGTGTCGTCGCCTGATGACCCTTCGATAAAGTCATCCCCCGCGAGCGCGTCATATGTCCCTGCCGTCGTTGCGGTAAAGCTGTCGTCATAGATCGAGAAGGGCTCGACGCCTGTGGTCGTGAAGTTGAGGAGAGATGATTGTTCAAAGATTCGAGGGCCGTAAGAATCAAAGCGCACAAACGCTGAATAGCTGCCTGCGGGCAATTCCATGTTATGAACAACAAGGTTTGCTGTGACAGGCACAGTTTGGCCCGCAGCGATACTCGCTGTCTGGATATCATCCATAAAGCCAACAAAGTCCCCGTTGGAATCGACAATACCGATGCGCACATAATTGCTATTCAGCTCGTCGGTCCCTGTGTTCTGCATCGAGAACGAAAGCGCGATAACGTCCCCTGTTTCCCACGTGGTGTCCGTAAACGCGAAGCTTGAGAGTGTTAGATCGGCTGGCATGAAAATTCCTCCAGAAAGATTTGGTCATTAAAATATGAGTAGTAACAAGCGGCCAGCTTACGCAAAGTTGGCCGCTTTTCAAGGTTTCTCCGCAGTCCGCCTAGAACGTAATGTCTGCGAGCGTGATGTCGGTGTAGTGCATATCCTCTACGATGATCGTTACGTTTGCGAATGTGATCAAAGCCCCATCCGCATGGTTCGCCACGATCAGCGTTCCTTGCGTCGAGGTGTTCGCGTTGATGTGGATGAGACCGACCCCGTCCTCGAAATCTTCGATCCGGTTGTTCCCGTGACCAACAGAAAATTCAAACGTATCCGCGCCAATGCCCCCAGCGAGCGCATCATACGTCCCGCTGCCGGGCGTAAAATAGACATCGTCATAGATCGTGAGCGGCGCGACCCCTGAAGTCGAAAATGACAATACTGTCGAAACCTCGATGATGCTCTCGTAGTCGTTCAGGTTGAGGTAAACCGAATAGCTCCCCGCCGCCATTTGCGTATTTCAGATCGGGATCGAGCCCGTCACGCTTGTGGTCTGCCCCGCAGGCACATCTGGTGCGGTGAACGAGTCGAGGTCGAGCAAATAGTTGCCATTGGCATCTTGCACCTTCACCTCGACATTCCCGTAGGACAGCGTTTCTGTTCCTGTGTTTTGCTAGGTAAAGGTGATTGCAATATCGCCGCCCGACTCCCAATTCCTGTCAGTAAAGTTGAAATTTGAAATCGAAATGATGGCAGGCATGTGAATGACCTTTGCGAGTGTTTAATTGTCTAAGTTTATAAAAGGAAAAACGAAGCTATAGCAGGCAAAATAGGCAAGCTCGCTGAAATCTGGTGACCCCGACTGGATTCGAACCAGTAACCTGCCCCTTAGGAGGGGGCTATTCAACACTATCTTTTCCTTTCTTTTTCAATTTCTTAGAAGCTTTGGACTTCCGCTTCTGTTTGGGTTTTGTCCGAAATCGACGTCGAATTTCCTCTTCATCGGTCTCAGAATGGGCATAGGTGCTAAGCGGAAGCGTCGGGTCGGACCACCTCCCAGCCTTGGCAGCGGTAACTGGATCAACCTTTTGACGAACCACCAACTCGGTGAAAAAACCGTGGCGACCCGCAGCGTGCGCTGACAAATACGGAATTCCCGCCTTCTTACAGATTGTAATCCAACGTTTTCGATATCCTGTGGGAGTTCCGTAACCAAAGAGACGTTCCTCCAAGAGCTGACCAGTCAGTGGACTTCTCGTCCGTTTTGAGGAAAGGGCTTGAATTTCATCCATCATCTCATCTGTTACTGTCACCCACTCTTCTTTGTGCCCTTTTTGCGCCTTCAGGCGAACCTTCCGTTCTTCAGCGTTCACATCGACGACCGGTCTAATGCTGGTTGCTTGGTCTATCCGAGCAGCTGTTTCGAACATAAAGCGAGCCAACGCCGCATTGTGCGGGTCCGCAGTATCGCAAAACGCATTTACCCAAGCTTTGTTTGACGGTTTTCGTTCAACCCGACTGTTCTTTCCGCGTTTCTTGTCTTGGTAGTTACGCTCTTCAGATGTGAAGTGACTTACTCGGATTGATGCTGTTCGTTTCAACTTATGCAGATTGTTAATGACCGCTCGTGCTGGAGTAACGATTTCTCGCCACCATGTATCTGTTGAGACATGAGGCTTAAGCTCTGGTCCCAGCTGCTTCAGTTGTTCTTCGGTTATGTCAGCTACAGGCAAGTGCCCAATCCTCTCAGTTATTGGAATGAGCTGCTTTGCCGAGGTTTTGGTCGCTCGATATGCAAGGACCGCGTCAGCAAAAGTGTACATCTTTTCTTCTCCGAAAAGATGCCGACGAATCTGAATTTCAGTTTCGCGTGCTATCCAGTCCCGTGCGCCAGCTTCCGTAAGTGAGCCAGTGCTTTTGTAGTATGAGCGGGTGATTGGTCTGCCGTTGTATTCGACTTTACCCTTCGCGTAGAAGTATTTGCTGTCTTTGCGGACGCACGGTTCGAGAGGCATTCTGAACTCTCCGTCAAAATTGTATCCATTTGAGACGATGTAATAATCATCGCGTTACCCAGCCTGAATCGCGCGCCGAGGCGGTTGGCGCGCTCGCGCAGCGTGCGTTCCTTGATTACGATCCCCCGGTCAGCAAGGAGTTCGACCCATTGGCAGGGTGTCAGCCCGGTATCCAGTATTTCGGATCCAAGAAGTTCACTGGGTGTAGTTGTCACGACGATCCCCCCGGGCTCGCTCCAGCCCTAGATTTCGGCACAACCATTTTGCGTTCGATGAATTCTTCCAACGCACCATCCGGCACAAAAAAGCGCTGCTTCAACTT
>CAKZNT010000031.1 GCA_937132065.1 uncultured Loktanella sp. | reverse complement strand
GCGCCGAGCGAATTGGCATAAGTCAGCGCACGGCTAAAGACCTTGGTGTTGGTGACAACGCGGTCGCAGTCGGTAAACGCCACAGCGCCCGCATCTTGCAAGAACCCGATCTCGGTCATTTCGCGCCCCTCGCGCCCCTTGGTCAAGGCGGCCATCGGCAAGACACGCACGGGCGCATCAAGGGTGGCGCGGCGGGCAACAAATTCGAGGGTTTCGGGTGTGTCAATTGCAGGCGCTGTATCGGGACGGGTCACAATCGTCGTCACGCCACCCGCAGCGGCCGCCCGCCCCGCCGAGCGGAAACTCTCCTTGTGGCGCTCTCCTGGCTCAGACACCTTAACACCGATATCCACGATCCCGGGGGCAAGGCAATTGCCCGCACAATTGATAACCGTTGCGCCAGCAATCTGCGGCGCGACCTCGTCAAAGACCTGCGTAATCACGCCATCACTGACCAGTAGCGCGCCCAAGCCATCGGTTTGAGCAACAGGATCAATCAGGCGGGCATTGATAAATAGCGTCTGTGTCATGTCTTGGCCTTTTGTTGCAAGTCACGCAGGAGCGCGTAAACAGCGTCGCCATTCGCGATGTTTTCGAACCCGATACGAGAGGTCGTTTTGTCGCCGTCGCTATCGCGCTCGGTCATTTTCGCAAAGTAAACGGTGTCGCCTTTCCCGTGCTCTAACGCGGTATAGTTATCGGCGGCAATTGGATAGCTTTCCATTTTATGCTGCCACCATGCCGTCGCGATATAGGCGCGCTTGTTGGTCAAGGCATAGCGCACAAAATGCGGGCTAAGAGAGGCCATAACCCATGTGCCGATCGTCAGTCCGATACCAACCGCCATGAACGGCAAACTAAATGCAGTCAGGCCAATTGCACCGATGAGGCTGGCATGTTCGGAGTCGTCAAAGAGCGCCAGTATCCCGAATGAAAACGTGCCTAGTCCCGCAAACAAAAACGGCAATCCGAAAAGAGACATGCCTACCATACCCCATGTCCAGTTTAATGTCCTGACAGGGGACGCGGACCACAGCAACTCTTCATCGCCGTGAAAGTAATCTTCCCAGCGGGTTGATTTGGGAGTGGGTTGAAGGCGTTTGATCAGGTCTACCAGCATCGTGCCCTTACCCCGCTATCCAGATCATAATCGCCACAAGCAGGAACATCCCGACAAGGGCAATGGTGGCGATACGGCCCGACATAGCGGCCTCGGATGGCTGCTTTTTAGCGGGTTTTGGCGTGATCGCACCCTTGGCGCTTTCGGTTGTGATCGGGCGGGGCGCATTCATTTGTGCAGGTTCGCGCAACGTTGTGACGAGGCGCACATCAGCGGGCAAATCGACAGTCATCGCCTTGCCGCCAAAGGCCGCAGACATCACCAGAACCGTTGTGCCAAACAGCCCGCGCAAGGTCTCTGCATCCCGCTCGGAGACTGGCATCTCATAGCCATTGCGGATCAGATCAGCGAGGGTCATATCGCTCAACATGCCGGGGGTAATCGCATCGACGTA
>CAKZNT010000030.1 GCA_937132065.1 uncultured Loktanella sp. | reverse complement strand
CGCATGCGTGGCACGAAGCGTCATTTTTTTTCAACATGTTGGGTTCTCGTGCTCTTGAATGTTGGAGATACTTCAGGCTTTCTTCTAGGGGGAAGAGGGGGCGGTTTTTCCCCGCAATTCATACAATCGCTCTGATTTTCTGGGCGATTATCACCGCAATATTGACACTTCATCATTTTAGCCCTTCCATGCTCTACAGAAATTCACGAAGTGTTTTTCTGTCGCTGTGTCGTCCAGCTTGTCGCCGCGCACCTTGCGGAACGCATCGCAAACCAGCTTGCTATCGGGCAGGTGTCCACCTTGGATGCGGGTCACATTGGCCTCGAATAGCGCCCGCCAATGGGCGTCGATGCTGGCACCTTTCGCCAAGCCGCCGCTGTTTGGGAATGGGGGTGCTAACATCTCGGTCTTTCCATCTCGCCGCGCTTTGCGGCCCACCTTGGGGCGGTCCAGTTCGCGCTTGGTCTCTGTCGGGTCTGGCTTCACTTCCCAAGCAATCTCAACGCTGCCAACCGTGCGCCCGACCTTGTGGAATGTGGCCGTCAGCGTCAGGCGTGACAGTTGGCTGATCTCGGCAATGGCTGGCTGAATTGTCCATCGGTTAAGTTCAGCAAATCGTTTGTGCTTGGCATCAGGCACCCCAAACATTGCCCGTAACTCTGGAATTGTGAATATCTTGCTGTTGGTGTGCTTGAGATTGGTCAGGCTGCTGATGTGCTGGAACAGCAAAACCGAATACTTGCTGGTCAGGTGAAACACCGTCTGGCGATCAAGGATTGCCCAGTGGTTCGACTTCGCGGCCATGCGGCGGAAGGTTGACCCAAACGTCCATGTGATGAGCGTGTCGCCACTGACTTCATGGCGATAATCGACAACGGCCTCGTCCAACAGTCCACCAATTACCGTGCGCATTGCTGACGGATCGTCGTTAATCAGCGTTGACGCCCTCAATTCGGCAAAGAGCGGCACCACGCTTTTGCGCGTCAGGTTGTCCATGCCTTCTATCTTCCGAATGGCTGACAAGCGAAACTCGTGGCGCGTGTCGTCTGCCATGCGGCCCGCCGCTGTGCCGATCATCAGGTGCATCAACTTCAGCGCCGAGAGGCTTGGCGCGTGTTGCATGTAAACCCCTCGCGCCACCTCTGCGGGCAGCACGGTTTTGGTCTGGTCATGGGCGCGGTCAGCCGCGACTTGCGTTGTCTTTGTCATGGTGCGGTTTATAGTGAAGTTAAGCGCACCTGTAAACCGCTACATTTACGCTGCAAACCGCACTTTAAACGCTGCAAACCGCACTTTAAACGCTGCAAACCGCACCGATAGACCGACTTTACCCTTATAAATAAGGGGTTTCAGCGCCCTGAACTATAAGAACTTATAGAACAAGAAAGGCGCTACGCGTTTTTTTGGTAAAAATTTGGGTAATATTTGGCGCTTGTGGGGATGGTGGCGCACCCATTCCCAGCATTCCGACCGTGGCAAAGGGCGGAATGCTGGGGAATGAGAAGATCAGGGTTTGGGGCTGGTGGACGGACTAGGCGGCTTCGATTGTTCTTGTGGTTTTGGTTCGGCAGGCTTTTTCCATGCGGCCTCCTGACGCTCTCGTTTTTAACGGTCACTTGCATCCTTTGCCGCTCGGTCAAGGTCTTTGGCCTCTTCCGTGAGGGCGCTCCAGATTGGTTGCGCGTTGTAATGATTGCCCTCCATCTCTTGCCAGATTGGATCGCGGGCCACATCGTTGATTGGTCGATTGAGGTTGATGCCCCACCTGCTGATCCGTTCGGCAAACTCGGCGTCCGTTTGTGCACGCAGGATCATCGGCCTCGTGTATTCAACGAAGCTATCAGCCCGTTTTTCGAGCCATAGGGCGTGTTCCTGCTCTTTTTGGACCTTGAGGGCGTTGGCGGCTACTTGGGCCTCTCTGGCCTGCTCTGCGGCGATCTCTGCTGCCTTCTGAACCGCGACCGCATCTGCCTCTGCCTGTGCCTCGTCTTTTTCCTTTTTCCAAATCGGTTCCATGCGCCGAAAAAAGGCGGTCATTTTTGGTCCGTTGTGTTTGTTCAGCGGCTTGCTCAATTCGGCTGCTTTGGCGCGGAGGTCACGGGCCTGCAATTGTAGCTTGGCAGCGACGGCCGAGGTTGACGTGAGCGCCGACAGCCCGCCAGCACGAAGGGCTCGGACTGCATGACCCAACCCTTTCAGAACACCGCCGACTTCTGAAGTCTTGGAGTTCATCGCCGCAACGTCCTTGGCCTGCTGTTCAAGCACCGTCGCTTCGGCCTTCAATTCTGCCGCGATCACTGACTTGCGGCGATGGTCTACGCGGGCTGTGCTTTCTGCTTTGGCCAGCGCATCGTTCACCGCGTTTGCCCAAAACTCCCGAATGTAAGAAATTTCCTCTCCGCCTGTTTTGGCCGCATCGAGGATTCTGGTTTTTTCGCCCATCCCATCTGCCCCAATTTTGCGGGTGGTGGTCAGCAGATGCGCGTGGTGGTTGCGCTGATCCCCGTCTTTGCCGGGGGCGTGGATTGCTACGTCCACGGCCACTCCGAACCGTTCAACCAGCTCGACCGCCAACTTGTGCGTCAAATCGGCCCGCTGGAGGGCATCTAGGGCGTCAGGCAGGGCTACCAGCCACTCACGGGCGGTAGTGCTGTTCTTGCGGCTCTCTGCGGCTTCTGCGGCGTCCCAGAGTGTGTTGCGGTCCGTGATCCAGCCGCAGTTGTCTGGCGCAAGGATGTAACTTTTTGTCACCCCCTTCTTTTTTGATAATCGTGGACAAGACCCGTGCGCTTATCGAGCAGCTTAGTGGCAGCGCGATAAGCCGAAGCAGCCACCGATGATCTACCCCTTGAACGGCTCACAGTTGATACCTGAACGTGAAAAATCGCGCCGTTACTCATGACGGCAGATCGAACCCAAACAGTTTTCGGTCTGCTTTTCGGATCAAAGCCCCTTTGATCCGCTTCGCCATCACCCCGATCGGCCATTGCAACCAACGCCGCACCCAGCACCACCTTCTGCCGCGTATCCAAGCGCCTGGCGGTGTCAGCGTCACGGGCGGCTTCCAGTTCAGCTTGAGCCTCGACTTGGCTTTCCGTCAGCTTCTTCTTGCGGACTGACGTGTTGTTCGGCGTGTTGTCCGTGATAGTCTTGGTCATACTTTTTCCCCTTTTTGGCGTCGGTCAATGAGTGAAGGGCGCACCCTATGCAAACTTCGTTTGCGGAGCGGTAGGGATACCCCTCCTCCCCTGCCTTATGGTTGGCTAAATTATAGGGGTTTTTAGGCTCTAAATTTTGGTTGCCCATGGAGCATATTAATGGACTATTGGACTTTTGCAGAATTACGAGTATGTAGATATTAACCCCGCCTTTGGGGATATCACCGCCACTCCCCCGTCGTAAAAACGGCGGGGGATTTTTCTTGTTTTGTGGGTAAGTTAGCAATATGTTTGGTGTGTCGAGTAGGCATGCTTGACAAGCAAACATCACATATGCACACCAGCCCGCACCTACCCCAATCGGTGCGGGCTATTTATTTTGCAGTGCCTGAAGGCTACGGTGGCGCTGCGTAATATTATGAGGCAAATTGTAATTGACAGATTCCAACACATCGATGCCCCTTAATAGGCAGGATCAAGCACGTATTGCAAAATGGCTAAAGCAACACGCCAAGCAGAATACCTGTCCTTGTTGCGACGAAAGCGCCATGGTGATTTGGCCATATTTGTCGACTTTCTGGATGGCTGGTAGGCAAGGAGGGAGTGGAGGGCAGAGATACGCCGTCGTTTTGGAGTGCCGAACTTGCGGCCATCTGCGCTGCTTCTCAGCTGCAAAAATAGGTCTTGTAGCGCGAGCTTCCGTAACGCCGTTACCCGCCAATGTCGGTGCGTTGCATTGACAGGGGCAATACAGGAGGAGGGTGTCCCTTAGATCAGCATTAAAATTGTTGCGATAGTGCCGCCTAAAATCAGGATAACCCAAGACCATACAGGAAGCCAAAGTAAGGATTTTGGCTGGTTTATATCATAGCTACGGCAACGTATACATGACCCTTTAGGTTCTCCGCATGCGTGGCACGAAGCGTCATTTTTTTTCAACATGTTGGGTTCTCGTGCTCTTGAATGTTGGAGATACTTCAGG
>CAKZNT010000029.1 GCA_937132065.1 uncultured Loktanella sp. | reverse complement strand
TCACAGGTGATGGCGTTTTTAAATCACCTCCTCAAGGAACGTGAACTTGCTGGCAGCACGGTGAACCAAGCGGTGTGTGCGCTGCGGACACTGTATCGTGACTACCTCAAAAAGCGCTGGAACGCTGAGACACGGTTGTTTGAAACGGGCGACGGCGCGAGCATGAGCTATCCAATGCCCGCAATCGGATATGAGGAAGTCGGTCAGATCGTCGAGGTCGGCGATGGTGTAACCGAAGTTCGTGTGGGCCAGAAAATCTGGGGCGCTTGGGGGCATCAATCCATGCATATCGCCGACGAAGCTTGGGCTGCTGCGCGTATACTGGACGATCGCGTCGACGATATTAAGACCGGAATCTTCAGCCAGATGGGCGGGATCGCTCTGAACGCGGTTGTTGATGCGAACATCCACGTTGGTGAATATGTGGCCGTGTTTGGGCAGGGTGTACCAGGGTTGATGGTTACACAACTCGCCCGCGCGAACGGCGCGGAAGTGATTGCGATTGACCGGCTTCCCGCACGGCTCGATACAGCCCGTGAGAGCGGGGCCGCTCATGTGATCAACAGCGCGGAAGTCGACGCTGCCGCCGCCGTGCAAGCCATCACAGGCGGACGCGGTGCGGACGTCACGATTGAGATCACGGGCAACTACCACGCGCTACATGACGCCATCCGTTCAACAGCGTTCAATAGCCGCGTCGTTGTCGCGGGCTTTATGCAGGGCGACGGCCATGGGTTGTTCCTTGGCGAGGAATTTCATCACAACCGTATCCAGTTGATCTGTTCCCAAATCGGCGGGTTGAACAGCAGTCTGGATCACCGTTGGGACCGGATGCGCCTAGATTCTACCGCCATGCGATTGCAGGCCGAAGGACGTGTCGATTTTGGAAAGCTGGTTTCGCACACATTCAAAGTGTCCCAAGTGCAAGACGCTTTTGATCTGCTGACAAACAACCCCAACGACGCGCTTCAAGTCGTTCTGGATTTCACGGAGTAGAGTGATGGCATTACATTTTTCTGTCCAAGAGAACCTTCTGACAGGCAAAACAGCAATGGATTTGTGGGACGCAGCGCGGCGCATGGGGTTTGATGGTGTCGAATTGCGCGGCACGGATGCCGGAGAGGTTCGCGCACGATTGCCGGAGCTTGAGGCAGCCGTTGCCCAAGGCGCAGTCTTTTCCAGCTTTTGCGTAATTTCCGATCTGTTCATTGGGTCGTGGGATGCGGGCAGGCGCGCTGCCGCGACAGATCTGATGACAGCGATCATCGACGTTTCTGGCGCTATCGGAGCAAATGGCGCTGTGACGCCCGCATCTTTCGGAATGCATTCCAATTTTTTGCCCCCGTTCACGCCACAGCGCGACAACGCTGGTGACCGTGAGGTGTTGGCTGAAGGTCTCTCATACCTCGGGGACAAAGCGAAAGCGGCTGGCACTACGGTATTGCTAGAGCCACTGAATCGCTACGAGGACCACATGGTCAACACATTGGCGCAGGGTGTCGATCTGTTGAAACACATCGACCACGGATCGGTCAAACTGATGGCGGACCTATTTCACATGAACATCGAAGAAGCCGATAGCGCCGCCGCGATTGACGCGGCCATGCCTTACGTCGCGCATGTACATCTGGCTGATAGCAATCGGCTGGAACCCGGCAACGGGCACACCGATTTTGCGGCTCCTTTTGCCGTTCTGAACAAGCATGGGTTTACCGGAGCCTGCGCCATCGAGTGTTTCCTGTCCGGTTCACAAGACCAAACAATCGCTGCGGCCTTGTCGCATCTTAAATCCGCAGAGAAGGGGACCTGACCCATGGTTGAAGTCATTCTGAAGAACGTCAAGAAATCCTATGGCAACGTTGAGGTCATCCACGGCATTGATCTGGAAATCAAACGTGAACCAAACGACGGCTATTGGTCCGAAGTCTGGAACAAGCAGCCATTCTGCACCAGCTACTGGAGTGGTCGCGCGACACAGGATGCGATGTTCTCCACGGCCTACACATCAAGCGCGGACTGGAACGACACCCGCTTCTTTAACGAGCAGTTCGACCAGTTACTCGTTGCGGCACGCGGCGAACTTGACGTGGCCAAGCGCACAAGCATGTATGCCGACATGGGCACAATCGTGCGTGACGAGGGTGGCCTGATCGCGCCGATGTTCAACAACTTTATCGACGCGACATCCGATAAGGTTGCAGGTTGGGGGCCAAGCAAAGGGTTCGGCCTGATGAACTTCTACGCGCCGATGAAAATGTGGGTGACTGGCTAAAATGGGCCTCGCCTTCAAACTTATTGCCCAGCGAATTTCGCTGGGCATCCTTCTCTTATTCGCGGTCTCTGTGCTCATTTTTGTGGGCACTCAGATCCTTCCTGGTGACGTTGCGCAATCCATTTTGGGTCAGTCCGCCACACCAGAAAACCTCGCAAACCTGCGCAAGGATTTAGGGCTCAACGACCCGCCTCTGACGCGGTATTTCAACTGGCTCGGCGGGATCATGGTCGGTGACCTTGGCACGGCCCTCACCAGTGGCGCGAACATCTCCGAGGCCATTGCGTCACGCCTTGGGAACACATTGTTCCTTGCAGCCGTCGCCGCCGTTATTTCGGTTCCGACAGCAATCTTTCTGGGATTGATCGCCGTGCGATACAAGGACCGGTGGCCTGACAAGTTGATCTCTGCGTCAACTTTGGCCTCTATCTCGCTGCCCGAGTTTTTCATCGGCTATTTGTTGATCTTGGTGTTCGGCGTCAAACTGGGCTGGTTCCCGACGGTGGCCACGGTTTACGATGGCATGGGCTTTGGCGACCGGCTAAACGCCGTCATGTTGCCCGCTCTCACTCTTACCCTCGTTGTGCTTGCACATATGATGCGGATGACACGGGCCGCGATTTTGAATGTTATGCAATCGGCCTATATCGAAACCGCCGAACTCAAGGGGCTTAGCTCGTTCAAGGTCATCTGGAAGCATGCGCTGCCCAACGCCATTTCGCCCGTGATTAACGTTGTGATGCTTAATATGGCCTACCTGATTGTCGGCGTTGTCGTTGTCGAAGTGATCTTCGTTTACCCGGGCATGGGCCAGTATCTTGTCGATCACGTGTCCAAACGGGACGTGCCTGTTGTGCAGGCCTGCGGCTTGATCTTTGCTGCGATTTACATCGGGCTAAACCTCATCGCCGATATCATTTCGGTCTTATCAAATCCGCGTTTGCGGCATCCTAAATAGGAGCGGAACATGGACCTTAAAACGATCCCCCTAAGTGCATGGCTCGGCATTTTTTCGACAAGCCTGTTCGCCTTTGCTGCGATATTCGCGCCGCTCATTGCGCCTTACGGCCTAAGTGATGTTGTCGGTGACGTCTGGGAACCAATGTCGCGCGAGCACCTGCTGGGCACGGACAACCTCGGGCGCGACCTGCTGTCTCGCATGATCTATGGCGCGCGCACGACCCTGACCATTGCGGCGCTGGCCACGATTGTTTCGTTCACGCTTGGCGCGTTCCTCGGGATGGCAGCGGCGGTTATTGGCGGTTGGGCAGATCAGCTTCTGTCACGTGGCGTCGACCTCCTGATGTCGATCCCGACCCTGATCTTTGCGCTGGTTGTCCTCTCGGTGATGCCTGCAAATATCCTGACGCTGATCTTGGTCATGGGCATTCTTGACGCGACTCGGGTGTTTCGACTTTCTCGCGCTGTCGCCGTTGATGTGAACGTCATGGATTTCGTCGAGGCGGCCAAGCTGCGCGGCGAAGGACGCATATGGATCATTACCCGTGAAATCCTACCCAACGCGCTCTCGACACTTGTTGCTGAGCTTGGCTTGCGGTTCATCTTTATGGTGTTGTTCCTGTCGGCGCTGTCATTCCTCGGGCTTGGCATCCAACCGCCAGAGGCCGATTGGGGCGGTATGGTCAAAGAGAACAAAGACGGGATCATCTTTGGGATTCCCGCCGCACTTATCCCCGCTGGCGCAATCGCTGTCCTTGCCATTTCGGTAAACCTGATTGCGGACTGGATTCTTAACCGGACGACTGATTTGAAAGGGGGCCGCGGTGGCAACTGATGACATGAACGACGCGCACTTTCTCGACATTCGCGATCTTAAAATCGGCGTTACGGTCCGTGAACCGGGAACACCACCGCGCGATATTACGATCGTGCATGGCGTTTCGACAACTTTGGGCAAAGGCAAGGTTCTTGGCCTGATCGGCGAGTCGGGCGCAGGGAAATCCACCATCGGCCTGTCCTCGCTTGCCTACGGCCGCGGCGGCGTCGAGATCACGGGCGGCGAGGTCTTTGTCAACGGGCGCGACATTCTGGAAATGGGGCGCTCAGGGCTCAACGCCTTTCGGGGCCGCGAGGTGTCATATGTTTCGCAATCGGCGGCAGCGGGCTTTAATCCTGCCCATCGGTTGATCGACCAAGTGATCGAAGCCACCTTGGAACACGGGCTCATGAGCAAGGCGGACGCCGAGGCGCGCGCAAAAGAACTGTTTGCTGCATTGAGCCTGCCAGACCCCGAGACCATCGGTGACAGGTATCCCCATCAGGTGTCAGGGGGGCAGCTTCAGCGGGTCATGACTGCAATGGCGCTTTGCCCCAAACCTGACCTGATCGTATTTGACGAGCCGACAACCGCACTTGATGTGACGACCCAGATCGACGTTCTGGCCGCGATCAAAAACGCGATCCGCCTGACAGGGGTTGCCGCGCTCTACATTACACATGACCTTGCTGTCGTGGCGCAGGTCGCAGACGAAATCATGGTGCTGCGCGATGGCGTTACAATCGAGCATGGATCGACCAAACAGATCATCGAAGACCCGCAAGAAGACTATACGCAAGCCTTGGTCTCGGTGCGCTCGATCGTGCACCAAGAAAAACAGCCAGACGCGCAACCCTTGATCCGTATGGAAAATATTGTTGCAGGTTACGGGAGCGGGCCAGACGTGATCGCGGATGTGACCGTTGACATCTATCAGGGACAAACCCTTGCCGTTGTTGGTGAAAGTGGATCGGGAAAGTCCACGCTCGCACGGGTGCTCACTGGGCTACTGCCTGCACGTTCCGGGCAGATATCCTTTGACGGGCGCACCCTGACGAACGCGCAGAAAGACAGGCCACTGGATGATTTGCGCGACATCCAGATGATCTATCAGATGGCTGACACCGCAATGAACCCGCGCCAGACAATCGGCACAATTATTGGTCGTCCAATCGAATTCTACTTTGGGATCAAAGGGCAGGAGCTGCAAAACCGGATTGCGGCCTTGCTTGAGAAAATCGAACTGCCGGCAGACATGGCGAGCCGCTACCCTGCCGAACTCTCGGGTGGGCAAAAGCAGCGGGTTTGCATCGCGCGCGCCTTGGCCGCAGAGCCAAAAGTGATCATCTGCGACGAGGTGACAAGCGCGCTTGATCCCCTTGTTGCTGACGGTATCCTCAAGCTACTGCTTGATCTGCAAAAGCGGGAAAACGTGGCCTATATGTTCATCACCCATGACCTCGCCACCGTAAAGGCCATCGCAGATTCAATTGCTGTGATGCACCTTGGGAAACTGGCCCGCTACGGGACAAAAACCCACGTGCTGACACCGCCGTTCGATGATTACACCGACCTGTTGCTTTCGTCCGTGCCAGAGATGGAACTCGGCTGGCTGGAAGCCGTCACTGCATCGCGCAAGATGGAAAGTGCAGGGAACTAAGCCCCGGACAAAAACATGCTTGCCCGGGGATACCGGACAAGCACAGATTTTCGTTAAGGCAGTTTAGCCAAGCGCCTACGGCATGCCGTTCAGGGAAATACTGCTCATCACATAGAAGTAACTCCAGTTGTCGATGCTCGCGATCACGTCCGTATCAGCATCACCCGTATATCCATTGTCCTCGGCAAAGGAGCGACGCACAGCTTCGTTCTGGCCATTTGCGACACCAAATAGCGTCAGCAAATCAATGATCGAGTTGCGCCAGCCCGCACCCTTCCCTGTGGTCTGCACCGCAGCATCAAGCAGGACACTCGGGTCGGTCTCACCCAGCCCGACAGGGAAGGTTGGCAGCACATCGTCGGCCTGTAACTTGACCAGTGATGTCGGCAACTTGACCTCCCATTCGTCAATGATGAACGGCGGCGGGGTAGATGCACTTTCGTAATAGATCGGGCTATTGAACGAATTGGTGCGGCCCTGCTTTAGCTCCTCTGCAATCGACACATATTGCGGGTCGTCAACAATCGGACTGTCGCCACCATTCCAGATTTCATTCGTCTCGAAATAGTTAAGCACCGCATCCTCGTAGGCAACCGGAACGGGAACCACGACACGCGCAGCACCTGACCCAAGAAACTCGCGCATCGCTGGATCTGGATCTTCGGCAAGCAACTTGTGGTGCTGACGCGATGAATGTGCCCACATGTAGGGATAGAGTAACCATGTCATATTGTGCCACTCAAACGCCTGCTCAAAGAACTGGATGATCTTGCCTTCAATGCGGGCCTCGTCCAGATCAAAGTCACCCGTTGCATCCGCTGCATCAAAGACCTCGTTGGTGCGCACCGTGCCATCCACAATCAATTCGCCCATGTCTTCGGACAAGTATTTGACGGCTGCACGCTTCAACTCGTTGCGCATGATCTCTTTGTTGTGGTCAGGATTGCGGCCTTCGATGTGAACACCTTGACCAATAGCATGAGCCGCCACGCGTTCTTCATAAGCGGCCTGTGCAGCCTCTGCGGCCTGCTTCAAGGCAGCCCACGCCGTCACGCGCCAAGCGTCATAGGCCTCATCAAGCAACTCACACCGCACCTTCCAGCCAGCCATGTAGGCCACGCATTCGGTAACCGACCCAAGCTGCAAGCTCCCCACAACGCCCGTCAGAACAGAGTCAGACCCGGGAACCGTTTTCGAGCCGGCAAGGTGATGACGTTTGTAGTCGTCATAGTGGATATAATATCCGCCACGCCAGACATTGGTTGTCTCGTAGCCCTGCGGGATCACCATGCTCTTGCCTGTATCGGCAAACTGCTTTTGATCGCCGCCCGACTGGTTGCCGTAGTTAAGTGTTTGGTAGATCACCTGCTTGGGCGGGCTGGGAATATCAACCGCGCCATAGGTCTCGGCATGATCAAGATAGTTGTAACGAGACACATCATCAGGACCGATATTGAGCACAGGCGGCTCGGCGAACACCACTTCATCAGAGTGCATATCTTGCGCATAAAGCAGACCGTTGGCAGGCTCAGGCACAATCATCTCAAGCATCAGACGACGGCCATAGTTGACGGCACGCACGTTGATATACTTGTCGACCCACCGATAGATGCCGCAAATATGGGAGTCGGTGGTGTTGGCAAACCCGTGCTCGTTTGTCTCCTCGATACGGTTCAGCACACGAATGATCTGCTCCTCGCGGACCCGCTTGGTCACCGTCGAAACAGCCTTTTCCACGGCTTCGCGCGACAGGGT
Source organism: uncultured Loktanella sp. (assembly GCA_937132065.1). GTDB lineage: Bacteria > Pseudomonadota > Alphaproteobacteria > Rhodobacterales > Rhodobacteraceae > Yoonia. Next base: position 31,056 of record CAKZNT010000029.1, on the reverse strand, counting down.
TGATGCGGTTGACTTGCCGCTTGAGGCGCTTGTTGAACTGGTGATGCCCGCATTGGCCGTGACCGAAACAGGGCCGTAACCAGCGGTAACCGAAGCGCCCGCAGTAATCTCGAGCGACGATTCAATCTGGCTCTCGGTTTCCTTGGTCAGCTCGAAACGGTTTGTCGTTTGCAGTGACTTTTCATCAACAGCCGTTTCCTCGACTTCGCTCGTCGAGGTAGTCTCTGTCTCGGAGGTGCGGACGTGTTTGCGAGACCGGGTTTCCGTTGCCATGACATTTTCGATATGAGCTACCTCGCCCATTTCATAGCGGTTGATCTGCTCCTCGATCACAACGAGATCACCAACACCCAAGACATGCACGCGGGGCATGGATGCTGCGGCGGTCGCAAAACCACGGCTGCCATATTTCGACTTTGGCAGCTTCATTCCCTTGGTCAGCGCCTTTGTCTCGGGCGCTTTCGCTACCATTTCGGGCACGGCGCGATCAGGGTCCACCAGCAGTGTCTTGACCCGCTTGTAGAGGTCATTGCTGATCTCATCGAGCGCACCAAGTTCGGGGTTCTTTAGGGCAACATGACGTTGCTCCTGTAAATAGCCATGCTCTTTGGCCGAGAAAATCGACTTGTTGGCGGGCAACGCAATTTCCTTCACAAGCCAGTTTTGCGGCTCCACGTCCACTTCGCCCTCAAGGTTCGCACCTTTGATTTCACCGATCCGCTGTGAAAGCCGACCAGACAGCGCCTTAAGTTCCGAGCGCTGGCTCAACCGGTCTTGCATTACCGCGCCTTCGATCTGAACGGCCAACGGAACGGCCTTGCCGGGTGGCTGTTTGATGATCTGAACCTCAAGCTTCGCACCGTCCCCTTTCTTGTAATAATAGGCGTCGTGGCTGCGGGCTCTTTTCTTGATCGCGTCAATCACGGACATCTCGTCATGGAGCTTCCTGACGTCACGCAGCATCTCTTCTGCGGCTTCATCCTTGCCACGTTCACGGGCGCGCTGCGGCTGGAACAGAACCTTGGGAACCTTCAAGCGCCATGTTAACGCATCAGTCCATGTCGGTGTTTTCTCGGAAGGCTTCATACCCTGAAGGCGGTTCAGCACTTCAATGGCACGCAACTGGTTGGCCAACTCGCGGCGTTCCTTGCCAAGCACGCTTAGGCCGTAATACCGCTCCCAACCGTCATGCCACGCCTTGAGGAACTGACGGCTCGCGAGCAGCTGCTTTGGAGGTTTTCCCAAGCGGGCTTTGATAATGTTGGAGGCTGCGTTTGCATTTTGGGCGCGAGGCATCAGGGCCGCGCGCACGGCGTCATCAATATCCAATGGGGTTAACTGATCCGATGTCTCCTCAACCAGCGCCTTGGCAACTTCGCGCATATGATCGGAATCCTGAATCTTGCCCTCGGCTACACCTTCAACAAGCTTGGACTCAAAACTGGATGGCGCACCAAACATATCCAGTCGCTGGAAATCCATGTCCTTCACATCTTGAGGGGCGCGCACATTCACAAAACGGGCAATCGCTGTCATAGCATTGGTCTGCATTTTAAATCTCCTTAAGTTATAAATTCGAAAAATTGGTCCCCCTGCGGGGTCGTGTTAATTCGGGTCGCGTTCCCAACGACGGATGGCTGGCTTTCGGTCCAAATATTGAGGGTTGTAAGCACCAGCTTGCGTCAGCGCATTTTCGGCCAAATAACCGACGTCATACGCATGTGGAAAAAACAGGCCGTGGGGGAACACCGTGCCACGCCACCGTTTTGTGCGGTCTTTACGATGGACCACAATCGAAATGATGATCACAATTTCATCACCATCTTCAATGTCTGCGGGCTTTGCCTTGATCTTCTTGAACATCCCGACAAAGTCATCGTGCCCATCAGGGGTCAGGGCAGTATAGGCATCTGCGGTGGCCTTTTTGACCACAGCGATACGCAAATCCGTTAAGGGGTTACGCGGATCAATCAGCGGCCCACCCGGGACCATGTTGCCGCTAATATCGCGCCCCGCCAGTTCGGGCGCGCGGGCAAAATCAGGTGTCCAATCGCCCATGAGCATCGACAGGCGGTTCGTCGTGCCCGCCGACCAGCGCCAATGCAGATGCATCCCGTAAGGCATGCCGGGTGTCGAGACCACACCGCTGGGATGATACCCCCACACATGGATATTATCCCAACCGCGCGTGCCACCCTCGATGATGCCACTGGTCGCGATTTCCCATAGCAACGGCTTTTCCGCCGCCTCAAAAACCTGCTCGCCGGGGCGCCAGCCCGCGAATAATGCGCGATGCAAAAGCGAATGATCCCGATCACGAAACATGCCGGCCTGTTGGGGCACTTGCTTGGCTATATCCTCGCCAAACAAGCTCTCGATGATATTGTCGAACGTCAGTTCTCCAGGAATAAAGGCACTGCTTTCGCGCCGCCCCCCTGGTCCGACATCAGGCTTGATTTGAAAGTCAAACCGCAGGCTCTCGATGGCGCCTTGATCTTCGTCGGTCTGGGGCGATACCGCAAAATGAAGGTCCGGATAAAACCGCCCCGCAGCCGCAACTTGCGCGGTTTCATGGCGGGGAGTGTCAGAGGTTTCTGTGAACGAAAACCGTTGAACGCCACCTAGGCTTTGGTCGGACCCTGCAACATTATTGATCCGAAACGGCGCATAGATCGAATGGCTCGCGAGGTAGTAAAAATCGGGAGAGCGGGCAGGAACCTTATCGATATAGGGCTGCTTGCCAACCTTCATTCCCTCCGTGCCCAGATCAATCGGAACAAAGGTGCTCCCGCTTGTGTCGACATGGGTGGCATAGGTTTTGATCAAGCCAACATGATCGGCAAAGACATGGCCATCATGCTCGACACCGTAAACACAGAGACCCTCAGGCTCGATAATCGTGGCATAGGACCAATCGGTCATTTCGCCAGAGGCGGTTACTGGTTTAGGATCATCAGTCATACCATTGCCTTACTTTTTGGAACGTCAACAAACGAGCACACATCAGCGTGTGCATGCGCAATTGCGCCGTTGGGGTTGGTCACTGTCAGGGCGGCACGGCCCAGCCCCTTGAGCTTCAACATGCCAGCGCCAGCGACCTTGGAGGGGGCGGTATTTGTGTCGCTGCCCGTATCAATTATTGTCCAATGTGCCTTGTAACCTTTTGGGAGGGTGGCCGTCGAAATCGACCCGTCCGCTGTGACGATCCAAGGGTGCAGCTCGACCTCTCCGTCTGCGCCCGTGCGACCAGAATTAAGCGCAAGGCTGATAATATCGACGGACACACCATAGTCAGTCACCGGCACACATAGCGGCGGAGCGTGATGGGCGTCAGGACGGATGTAGAGCAGGCGGGGATCAAGGAACGTGTTGAACTCCGCACGCGCACCAAGAACATAGCGCATTTCGACAGTCGGCAATTGCGGGGTTTTCGGCTTGGCCTTCGTTGCGCCGTGATCATCATCCGTGCTCTTGACCATATTCTTGGCAAGATGGGCGATAAGGGCTTTGGGGGTCTGCTTTTGGGGCTTAACCATCGGCGCAGCAGTCGGGCGCCATGTGGCTGACCCTCCGACCACGCGGCCCGTCAGCGAGACAATCAATGTGATGGATGCGCCGCCGACAGGGGTGAACCCGTCCTTGGTTCCCGCGACACGCTCTGCGGTTGACCCGACATCCGCAAACACGATCCATGTCACGCGCCAACCGATGCTGCGCTTACCAGACCGGATCATCCGCCCTTCGACACGGGTCATGCGGAACAGGGCCGTATCAAGCGGAAACAAGGCGGTCTTCTGGCCCGCGGCCTGCCACGATTTCTGCGCCTTTGCCAAAAACGCAAGGCCGGTCTTTTCTGCCTCTTTCAGGGTTGGAACCTTAACAGGCGTTATCGGCAGTTTGGCCAATGCCTTGCGGTCGAAATACGACCAACCACTCGGGAGAAGGCGGGTTTTCGGGCCCATCAAAGAGGCACGCGCCGCCTTTTGAATGTCGTCACTGTCAAGAAACCCGACAGTTGGAAAGACGCGAATACGTGGCGACATAATAGCCCTCAATTCTCTAATCTAAATTGTTTAATTGTGACTGCGGCACGTAAATGTCGCAGCCACTTTTCTTGAAATAGTCAGCGTAAAAATGCGACGCCGTTAAAAACGATTGCCCAAATCGGGCGGGCAAAAAGACAACTCCACTGGCCGCTCAAAAAGCGGTGTCATCAGCCAAAAAGCCGGGAAACACGTGAAATCAAATGAGATCGAGCACCGCTAAAATGTGGCGCGTGATGGGCCTCAGCAGCGTGTCGGACGGGAGGGGTCCATACTGCTTTGGCTTAAGCTACCTTAACCTAACGTCAGGCAAGGCGGCTGTGAAAACTGTGTGAAACCCTCGTGATCCGAGGTAACGAACTGTTTTCAAGCATAAAATGGGCGGTGCTAAAACTGCCACGAGAGTTGAAAAGGTTGCGCGCGCAACGCATCAACGGCCCCTGCCCCTGTCGAAACCTGTTCTGCAAGGAGCACAACCATCGCGGCGGCGCGGGCATCCTCGCCCGCGTCATGGTGGCGAAAATCCAGATCGAGGTGACGCTTCAAACTTGCCAGCCCATGACCGCCGTTACCCTTCAACTCGGGCCACGCATGGCGCGCAATCGTCACGCTATCGTGCCAGACAAGTCGTGGCTTGGGCACACCATGCGCCTTGCAGGCAGCATTGATGGCGTGCTCGTCAAAGCGGCTATGCTGCACAAGCGGTTGTCTGATCAGCAGTGGCAAAAGTGACGGCCATATCTGGGCAAAGGTTGGCGCACCGCGCACCGTTTGCGCGCTAATGCCATGCAGTTCGGTATTGAACCGCGCAAACGGAAGGAGCGGATCAACATAGGCTGACCATGTCTGGATCGCATTTCGCCGATCAACACAGGCCAAACCGATCTGGCAGATGCTCGCACTCGCGCCCCCCGATGTTTCCACATCAAGCGCAACAAAGCGAAAGTCGCCGCTTGGCACTGGCGGCGACTTTTTGTGGGGGGTTACAGGTTGGATTGAACCCGCATCACTTGCGCGCATCTTCATGCGCTGCGCGGATCGACGCTTCGATGATATCAAGCGCCTCGGCAAAGACCTCGTCTTGAATAGTGATCGGCGCAAGGAAGCGAATGACGTTCCCGTAAACGCCGCATGACAACAATATCAGGTTCCGCTCCAAGGCGTGCGCTTTCACCGCATTGGTGAAATCTGTATTGGGCACATCGCTGTCGGGCAGGTTGAATTCGATCGCGGTCATAAACCCGAGCCCGCGAATATCGACAATCTCGGGGATGTCTGCGCGCAGGCTTTCAAGGCGCTGCTTTAGGTGGGAGCCAAGGGCGTTCGCACGATCACAAAGCTGCTCTTCTTCGATCACATCAAGAACGGCATGCGCGGCAGCGATCCCCATCGGGTTGCCTGCATAGGTCCCGCCAAGGCCACCAGGATTTGCGCCGTCCATGATCTCCGCGCGGCCAGTCACGGCAGAAATCGGGAAACCACCGCCTAGCCCCTTCGCCATCGTCGTGAGGTCGGCTGCAACGCCATAGTGTTCCATCGCAAACATTTTGCCCGTCCGCGCAAACCCTGACTGCACTTCATCAGCGATAAGCAGAATACCGTGTTCGTCACAGACTTTGCGCAGGTGAACCAGCAACTCGCGCGGCGCGTCATAGAACCCGCCTTCACCCTGCACAGGCTCCAGAATAATCGCGGCAACGCGCTCTGGATCGACATCAGCCTTAAACAGCTTGTCCAAGGCAGCAATGGAATCCTCGACCGTCACCCCGTGCATCGGAATTGGGAATGGCGCATGAAACACATCACCCGGCATGCTGCCAAAGCCCTTCTTGTAGGGCACAACCTTACCAGTCAGCGCCATACCCATGAAGGTACGCCCATGAAAGCCACCCGAAAAAGCGATCACACCAGATCGACCCGTGGCCGCACGGGCGATTTTAACCGCGTTTTCGACCGCTTCCGCGCCCGTCGTCACAAAAATGGTTTTCTTTTCAAAATCGCCCGGAACAATTGCGTTCAGGCGTTCGGCCAAACCAACATAGTTCTCGTAGGGCATCACCTGATGGCATGTATGCGTAAAGCGGTCGAGCTGGGCTTTGACGGCTTCGATCACCTTCGGGTGGCGGTGGCCTGTATTTACCACAGCAATGCCCGCAGCAAAGTCGATATAGCGGTTGCCCTCAATGTCCCAAATCTCGGAATTCTCGGCGCGATCCGCGAAAATCTGGGTCATCATGCTTACGCCGCGCGCGATTGCAGTGTCTTTGCGCTTGTTTACGTCTGAGTTCAGCATTCCTAGTGTCTTTCTTTAGATGTGTCGACGTTGATGTGCCATCATTGTCGCTGAAGTTGTCATGTGGTGTTAGTGGTCCGCGAGCAGCTCGTCACGTTTTTGTTTCTGGATCGAACGTTTGGACGTGACCGAGGCAATCAGCACGCCAATCGTCACCAATCCAATGATCAGGGTCGATAAGGCGTTGATCTCGGGACTGACACCCAAACGCACAGACGAGTAGATCTTGATCGGCAGTGTCGTCGAGGACGGGCCCGCCGTGAACGAGGCAATCACCAAGTCATCAAGCGACAGCGTAAAGGCCAAGAGCCAGCCAGACGCGACAGCAGGCGCGATGATCGGCAAGGTCACGGACTTGAAGGCATCCCAAGCGGTGCAGCCCAGATCAAGGGCCGCCTCTTCAAGACTTTCGTCAAAGGACGCCATGCGCGACGACACCACAACCGAGACATAGCACATCGAGAAGGTAGCGTGCGCCAAGACAATCGTCGTTGCGCCGCGATCCAGACCGATTGCGATAAAGAGCAACAACAGAGACAGACCCGTGATCACCTCCGGCATCACAAGCGGCGCGTAGATCATGCCCGAAAACAACGTGCGGCCACGAAAACGCCCCGCGCGCACCAATACGAAGGCAGCCATTGTGCCCAGCACTGTCGCAATCGTAGACGAGATCACCGCGACCTTGATCGTGACCCACGCCGCGTCAAGAAACGCATCGTTCTGCATCAGTTCGCCATACCACTTGGTCGAGAACCCGCCCCAAACGGTCACGAGCTTGGACTCGTTGAAGCTGAAAATCACCAAGATGATCATCGGGATATACAAGAACGCAAATCCGAACGTTAGCGAGACGGTATTAAACCATGAGTATTTTCTCATTTGTTTTGCTCCCGTTGCTTCTGCTCGTTGCGCTGGAACAGCACGATCGGAATGATCAGCACGAGCAACAAGATAATCGCCACCGCTGATGCCACAGGCCAGTCTCGGTTAGAGAAGAACTCCTCCCAGAGAACTTTACCAATCATCAAGGTGCGCGAGCCACCCAGCAAGGACGGGATCACAAATTCGCCCAGCGCAGGAATAAACACAAGAAAACAGCCGGCAATGACACCCGGTTTGGCGAGGTGAACCGTGACGGACCAGAACGCGCTGATGCGGGTGCAGCCAAGATCTTGCGCAGCCTCCAGCAACGATCCGTCCAGCTTTTCCAAGGTCGAATAGATCGGCAATACCATGAACGGCAAATAGGTATAAACGATACCGATATAGACCGCCGCATTGGTATTCATGATCACTAGCGGTTCGGAAATCACGCCTGTCCACATCAGGAACTGGTTCAAAAATCCCTCATTGGAAAGGATACCGATCAGGGCATAAACACGGATCAAAAAGCTGGTCCAAAACGGCAGAATGACCAACAGCAACAGGCTCGGGCGCCATTCCTCAGGGGCATTCGCGATTGCATAGGCAAAGGGGAACCCGACCAACAACGTCAGGAAGGTCGCGATTGTGGCGATCTTAAAGCTCGACAGATACGCCTTGATATAAAGCGAGTCCTCGGCAAGAAAAACAAAGTTTTCAAAGTCGAGTTTTGACCAATACGCCGCAAACCCGCTCCACCCCTCGGAGGTATCGAGAGTGGGCGTATAGGGCGGAATGGAAATTGCATAATCAGAGAGGGAAATCTTGAAGACGATCAAAAACGGGATCAAAAACAAGACCACAAGCCAGCCGTAAGGCACTGAGATGAGTAGGCGACGTCCTAAATTCATGTTGCCCCCTAAGATGCCAGAACGATACCGGCGGTATCCGTCCAAGATAGCCAAACCGTATCGTTCCATGTGATAGAGCGATGCGCGATGCGGCGGTCATTTGCGACCTGCGATTTAATCAATGCACCGTTTTCAAGGCGCACATAGTAGGTCGACATATTGCCAAGATAGGCGATGTCTTCGACCATACCCGTGACGCGGTTATGACGGTCTGCGGGCTCCTCGGTAAAGATAGCGACCTTTTCGGGGCGGACAGCAAATGCACCCGATGTTTGCGAGCTAAGGTTGTTACCCGCCATGCCACGGATGGAGGGCTTGCCCTCACCCCATAACAATTCAGCGGTGTCTCCCTGCACTTTGGTCACCTGACCTTCGATGATATTCACATCACCGATAAAATCCGCGACATAAACGGAATTAGGGACTTCATAGACGCGGTCTGGCGTGTCGACCTGCTTGAGCTTCCCGTGGTCCATCACCGCAATGCGGCTGGCAACGGTCATCGCTTCTTCTTGGTCGTGGGTCACAATCACGAATGTCGTGCCCGTCTTTTCCTGGATGTCCATCAACTCGAACTGTGTCTCTTGGCGAAGCTTTTTATCCAGCGCGCCAAGCGGTTCATCCAGCAATAGCAGCTTGGGCGCCTTGGCGAGGGCACGGGCAAGCGCAACACGTTGGCGTTGACCGCCCGACATCTGGTGCGGCTTGCGATGGGCAAATTTCTGGAGCTGAACGAGGCGCAGCATCTCTTCGACGCGGCCATCAATTTCAGACTTGGGCATGTTCGAACGCTTCAAGCCAAAGGCGAGGTTGTCAGCAACCGTCAGGTGCGGGAACAATGCGTAAGACTGGAACATCATGTTCACTGCGCGCTTGTTGGGTGGAATGCCCTTCATGTCGACACCATCAATCGTGATGGTCCCTTCGGTGACCGTCTCAAACCCGCCGAGCATCCGCATCAATGTGGTCTTGCCGCACCCAGATGGACCAAGCAGAGCAAAGAATTCCTTGGGGTAGATTTTCAAATCAACCTGATCGATAGCGGTAAACTCGCCATAGCGTTTGGTCACATTCGAAAACTCAATGAGCGGCGTTGCCGTCTCGTCTGTCCAAGGCTCGAAGGGGGCGGCAGTATTCATTGCGGGTATCCTGTTAAACGTGCATGGGGGTTTCCCCCCATGCGATTGTTTTTGACGCGTGCGACGAAGCTTAAGTGCCTGACTTAATCTTGGTCCACATGCGTGTTACTGTGCGCTGAACGCGTGGCGGGTAAGCCGTCACAGTGTATAGCTTCTCAAGCGTAGCGGCATCAGGATAGATCGCCAGATCGCCAATCACATCCTCAACAAGAAACTCCTGCGCTGCGAGGTTGCCGTTCGCATAGTAAACATAGTTGGATGCAGCGGCCATGTTTTGCGCATCAAGGATGAAGTTGATGAACTTGTGAGCGCCCTCAGGATTTGGCGCGTCAGCAGGAACCGCCATTTGGTCAAACCACATCAACGCACCCTCGGATGGGGCGTTATAAGCAATTTCAACACCGTTTTCGGCTTCTGCGGCGCGATCACGGGCTTGCAAGATATCGCCAGACCAACCGAAGGCAACGCAGATATCACCATTGGCAAGGGCGTTGATATACTCGGAACTGTTGAACTTAGCGACATATGGCGCAATCGGCGCAAGAACACCTTCAGCCTTGGCCAGAACGTCCGGATCATGCGAGTTCGGATCTTCACCGAGATATGCAAGGGCGGCGGGGATCATTTCAGTTGGCGCATCAAGCATATAGACGCCACACTCCGCCAGCTTTTCCATGTTCGCGGGGTTGAACACCAGATCAAGAGAGTTGATTGGCGCATCGTCACCAAGAACCTCGGCCACCTTTTTCAGGTTAACACCAAGGCCGGTTGTGCCCCACATGTAGTTCACCGAATAGGCGTTCTCAGGGTCATATTGCGCTGTGCGCGCGGCAATCAGGTCCCAGACGTTGCCGTGGTTTGACAACTGGCTCAGGTCGAGCTTTTGGAAAACGCCCGCTTGGATCTGGCGCTCAAGGAATGTGCCTGTCGGAACAACAACGTCATAGCCAGAGCTGCCCGCAAGCAACTTGGTTTCCAGAACTTCGTTACTGTCGAACACATCATAGATCAGGTCGATGCCAGTCTCGGCTTGGAACTTTTCCAGCAGTTCTTCGTCGATATAGTCAGACCAGTTATAGATGCGGACTTCTTCTGCGGATGCCGACTGAACCGCAGCACAAAGCGCGATCGTAGACAGTGAGGTAAGCAGTTTCATTCATTTCTCCTTGTTGATTTGAAAACTTTTGATCAAAAGTTTGACAAAAGCAAGTTCTTTGCAAATATTGACTGCAAGAAACTTACACCCGACATCCCCAAATGGTCAAAAACAATGCAGATCGACAGAAAAATGCCAGAGCACCAAGCCGTCTATGCGGCCTTGCGTGATCGGATTCTGTTGGGTCATTTTGCGCCGGGGCAGCCTTTGACGATCCAAGGTCTCGCAGAAATGCTTGGCACGGGAATGACACCCGTCCGCGAGGCGATCCGCCGCCTGACATCTGAAAACGCGTTGGAAACACTTGGAAATCGGCGTGTTATCGTGCCCGTGCTCACGCAGACCCAGATTGACGATATCTACCATCTTAGGCTTTTTATCGAGCCGGAACTGGTGCGCCGCGCCGCTAAGAACATCACAAAGCAACTTGCAGATGACCTTTACGAGATTGACCGCAAGGTAAACGAGGCGATCGCTGCGGGCGATATTAGCGGCTACCTTGGCTTTAACAAAGACTTCCATTTTGCGATTTACGCGCTCGCGGATGCTCCGATTCTGATGCGCACCGTAGAATCACTCTGGCTTCAGGTCGGGCCAAGCCTGCGGGTTGTCTGCGGGCGGTATGGCACGGCGAGCCTGCCTGACATGCATCTGGATGTCATAAAAGCGCTCTTGGAAAACCAACCAGATACAGCAGCGGCTGCGATGCAAGAAGACCTTAAACAAGGCATCTTCCTGATGGCACAACCCTTCGCGCAAAATTTTGATCAAAAGTTAGGCACAGACCAATGAACCGTAAAGACATCAATTCGACCACGCAATCATGGGTCTCGCAACTGCCCGCGCACTTTCTGGACTACCTTGGCGACCAGCGCATTGACGAGGTCGAAATTATCATCCCCGACATCGCGGGCACGTCCCGCGGCAAGGCGATGCCTGCCTATAAGTTCAAGCCTGACGAAACATTCTTTTTGCCGATCTCGTTGTTCTTCCAGACCATCTCTGGCGAATACGTCGATATGGACATCGAAAACCAGTGGCTCGAAAAAGATGTGACCTTGGTCCCCGACATGTCCACAGCCACCGCGCTGCCGTGGGGCGACGATCCCTCTGTGCAGATCATTTGTGACATGAAATCGCGGGGCGGCGAGAACCTGCAATTTGCACCGCGCAACGTCTTGCGGCGCATTCTCGATCTCTATGCCGCCGAGGGACTAACACCCGTTGTCGCGCCCGAACTGGAATTCTATCTTACCAAGCCGAACATCGACCCCAATGAACCGATCGAAGCACCAATCGGACGCACGGGCCGCAAGGGGTCAAGCAGTCAGGTGTATTCCATGGCCGCCGTTGATGAATACGGGCCGGTGATCGACACGATCTACGACTTCGCAGAGGCGCAAGGCCTCAAGATCGACACCGTTATCCAAGAGGGCGGCGCAGGGCAGATCGAAATCAACCTCATGCATGGCGACCCTCTCGCGCTTGCCGATCAGGTATTTTTCTTTAAACGCACGATCCGCGAAGCGGCGCTCAAAAACGGGATCTACGCGACCTTCATGGCGAAACCGATGCGCGACGAACCCGGCAGTGCGATGCATATCCACCAGTCGGTTCTGGATACGAAAACGGGTAAGAACATTTTCTCTGATGCGGATGGCAATGCCACCGAAGCCTTTACGCATTTCATCGGCGGCTCGCAGAAATACATCATGCAGGCCGTGCCGCTTTTCGCGCCCTACGTAAACTCTTATCGGCGGATCACCGTGAATGGGCAAAGCGCGCCCGCGAACCTTGAATGGGCCGCTGACAATCGCACAACGGGTCTGCGTGTGCCGCACTCTAGTCCCGAGGCGCGCCGTCTCGAGAACCGCGTGATCGGCATGGACTGCAACCCCTATCTGGCAATCGCTGCGTCACTGGCCTGCGGTTATCTCGGGATGAAAAACAAAACCGAGCCGCGCTCACAAGCCATGAACGAAGTATGGGAAACCGAGGATCGGTTGCCACAAGGCCTCAACGCCGCCTTGGGCCTCTTTGAAGAAGCCGATGACCTCTGGGAGGTGCTTGGCAGAGAGTTTTGCCAGCTCTATCTGGACCTCAAGCGCGCCGAAAACGAAGAATACCAGCGAGAGATTTCACCGTGGGAGCGACAGCACCTGCTGTTGAATGTCTGATGAACCTCCTTTCGGTCAACGATAAGGCGGGAGAATATCCACCGTCTTTCTACGCCAGCAACGTCACGGCTATCCCCGACACGTCCGCAATTCAGGGCGATGTCGATTGCGACGTATGCGTGATCGGCGGCGGCTTTACGGGGCTATCTACTGCGCTTCACCTCGCCCAGCGCGGCTATAAGGTGCGCCTGCTAGAGGCGCAGCGTATCGGGTTCGGCGCATCTGGTCGCAACGGCGGTCAGGTCGGCCAAGGGCAGCGCCTTGATCAGGATGAACTCGAAAGCATGCTGGGCGATGATCGGGCGCGTGCCCTTTGGGATATCGGCAGGCAAGCGGTGGAAACCGTGCGCGATCTGGCCAAATCCGACCTTGTGCACGCAGATTTTCACGCAGGCATCGCCCATGCAGACCACCGCGCTCGCTACGTGCCACATTCCCGCGATTACGTGGAAAAGATGCATACGAAATACGGCTATGACCACATCTCGTTCCTGAACAAGGAAGAGATGCAGGCGCTGGTGCAGTCCAAGGCCTATCATGGCGGCAGTCTCGATACACGCTCTGGCCATATTGACCCGCTTCAGTTTGTTCTCGGTCTCGCACGCATGGCCCAAGACGCGGGCGCAATCCTGCACGAACGCAGTCAGGTGACCTCTGTTCAACATGGCACAACCGCTATCGTGAAGACCGAAGGCGCGCGGATTTCAGCGAAATTCGTTGTCATGGCGTGTAACGGTTACATTGGCGACCTTGATGGCGATGTGACGCGGCGGGTAATGCCGATCAACAATTACGTCGTCGCAACAGAGCCACTGTCGGATGCCGCGCGTGCATCTGTCTTGGCGCAAAATATCGCTGTTGCCGACACCAAGTTCGTCGTCAATTACTTCCGCTTTAGTGACGATAACCGGATGCTGTTTGGCGGCACAGAAAGCTATAGCTACAAATTCCCCAAAGACATCGCAGGCCAAGTGCGCAAGCCGATGCTTGATATCTTTCCGCAGCTGCGTGACGCCAAAATCGACTACGCTTGGGGCGGCACGCTTGGTATCACCATGAACCGGCTGCCGCATTTTGCACGCTACGGTGCTGGCAATATCCTCAGCATGTCAGGGTTCTCGGGGCAAGGCGTGGCACTTGGAACCCTCGCAGGTCAGATTGCCGCCGAAGCGATCGCAGGACAGGCCGAGCGGTTCGACATCATGGCACAGATACCAACGCCAAAGTTTCCAGGCGGCCCCCTTATGCGTCAGCCACTGCTTATCCTTGCGATGCTGTGGTTCTCGATGCGCGACAAACTATGAGGCTCTCATGACCAAGGTAATTTCGATCAACACAAACGGCACGCCAGAGGCGGGGGAAATCGCGCAAGACAAACTGCTGTCAGGCGAAAGCGCGACAAAGCTGTGGCACGCCTTCTCCAACGGCACGGATCAATTCCATGTCGGCCATTGGAGCAGCGGCCCCTGTGAGCTTTCGGTGAACTACACCGAAGACGAACTCTGCGTGATCGTCGCAGGAAGCGTCACCCTAACAGGCGCGGACGGCACACAAACCACCCACGCCAAAGGCGATGCATTTGTCATTCCGTCAGGCTTCTCTGGCGTTTGGAAGTCCAACGAAAACGTCACCAAAATTTACGCTTCTTTCGAATAAAGCACCCCACAACAAAGTAAGGCTATCATCGTGACATCTCAAAACGCACAAGACTGGCTGTCCGACAACCCCGATGTCGATTCGATCACTGTTGCTGTTTGCGACATCAACGGCGTGCTGCGCGGTAAGCGCGTGCCCGTCGATCAGTTGGAAAAGGCGCTCAACGGGGGCGTTCGCATGCCACAATCGGCTTGCACCCTCGACATTTTCGGACGTGATATCGAAGACAGCGAACTGGTGTTCGAGACCGGGGATGCTGACGGGATTTGTGTCGCAACAGGGCGCGGCGTTATCGCGCGGACGTGGGACAAAAAGCCGTCAGGCCTCCTGCAAGTGATGCTCGGCAAGGAAAACGGCAAACCCGTTGGCGCGGATTCCCGTCAGGCTTTGGCCGCGATCACCAAGCGTTACAAAGACAAGGGACTAACCCCCGTTGTTGCCACCGAAATGGAGTTCTATCTGACCTCTGTGACAAACGGTATTCCGCAGACACCGACCCTACCCGATGCGCATCGCTCGCTGGGCATGGACAACATTCTATCGGTCACCGAACTGGATTCCTTAAGCGACTTCTTTGACGATATTTACGTTGCCTGCCACGCGCATGACATCGCCGCCGACTCCGCCATTTCAGAGGGTGGCGCAGGCCAGTTCGAAATCAACTTGCTTCACTCCGCCGATCCGATGAAGGCCGCAGATGATGCGCTCTTGTTCAAAACCATCGTCAAAAGCATTGCGCGCCAGCACGGATTTCACGCCACGTTTATGGCCAAACCTTTTGGCGACTCTGCGGGCAATGGCTTGCACGTGCACTTCTCTGTCTTGGATGAAACAGGCCAAAACATTTTCGACAATGGCACAGAGGAAGGCTCCGAAGCGCTGAAGTTTGCCGTGGGCGGACTGGTTGCCGCGATGGAAGAAAGCACCTTGATCTTTGCCCCCCACCAGAACAGTTATCGGCGGATGCGGCCCGGCGCACATGCGCCCACTGGCATCGCGTGGGGCTATGAAAACCGCACCTGTGCTATCCGCATTCCGGGTGGGCCTCATGCCGCGCGCCGGATCGAGCACCGCGTCGCAGGCGCAGATGCAAACCCCTACCTGATGCTTTCCGCCATTCTGGGTGCGGCCCTGATCGGGATGGAAGACAAAATCGCACCGCCGCCGCCGCTCAAGGGGAACGCCTACGAGGCCGACACGCCCCAGCTTCCAATGGACTGGCTAACCGCGATCGAAGCGTTTAGATCGGGGCCAATGGTAGCGCGGATTTTCGACCCGCTTTTGGTGCGACTCTACGCACAAGCAAAACACCAAGAATTACAACACTTCCTCGGCATTGTGTCCGGGGCAGAATATCACGCTTATTTGGAGACTGTCTGATGACCTCTGCAACTGCCTATGCGGGCAATGGTGACCACACTACTAGCTACTACGCGGCATCTGCCAATACACGCACCCTGCGCCCCGCACTTGCGGGCGATCACACCTTTGACGTCTGCGTTGTCGGCGCGGGTTACTCGGGGCTATCGACCGCGCTACACCTTGCCGAACAAGGGCATAACGTAGCGATTGTAGAAGGGGCGCGTATCGGCTGGGGCGCATCTGGGCGCAACGGCGGACAGGTCGTGAACGGCCTGAATGCCTCTTTGCAAACGATCAAACGCCGCTATGGGCAAGACACCGCAAACTTTGTCGCGGGCATCGTCATGGAAGGCGGGGAGATCATCCGCGAGCGGATCAAAACCTACGACATCCAATGCGACTACAAGCCGACGAACCTGTTCACAGCATGCACCGACACCCACATGCGCGAACTCGAAGAGCGTTTGGCGCTGTGGCAGGGCTACGGGCTGAACACCCAAGAAATGGTGAGCAAAGACCAGATCGGCGACTATGTCGGGTCTGATATGTATGCAGGCGGGATGATCGACCACGCAGGCGGTCACATGCACCCGCTCAACCTTGCCTTGGGCGAGGCTGATGCCTTTGAAAAGAACGGCGGCACGATCTTTGAAATGTCGCGCGTCATCGACGTCGACTACGAGGCCGCGCGCCCCGTGGTAAAGACCGAAACAGGGTCAATCACCTGCAAAACCGTTGTTCTCTGCGGTAACGCCTACCTTGGCAAAGTCGTGCCTAAGCTGACGTCACGCGTGATGCCCGTTTCGACGCAAGTGATGGCAACCGAGCAGCTCTCCGACGAGATGGCCAAACGGCTGCTGCCGACCGATACCTGCGTCGAGGATATTCGCTACATCTTGGACTACTACCGCCTGTCCGCTGACAATCGCCTGCTCTTTGGGGGCGGCACAGTCTACGGCGGGGCCGACCCGCGCGACATCGAGGCCAAGTTGCGTAAGAACATGAACAAGGTGTTCCCCGAACTGGTCAACACCAAGATCGAACATGCATGGAGCGGAAACTTCGCGCTGTCGTTCAGCCGCGTGCCGCAGATGGGGCGCCTGAACGATAACACCTACTTCGCGCATGGCTATTCAGGGCACGGCGTCACCGGATCACACACATTCGGGCGCATCCTCGCCGAAGCAATCTCCGGCGACGCAAGCCGCTACGATGTCTTCGAAAAAGTCCCCTACATCCCCTTCCCTGGCGGGCGCATGTTCCGCGTGCCCTACTCCATGATCGGGTCTTGGTATTACGGCTTTAAAGATAAATTCGGATTGTGAGAATATAATGCCTGACAACGGTGACCAAGCGTTTCGCAAAACCGACCCGAAAGGGCGGTGGTTCGAGATGACATATGGCGGCGCACTGAGCTTTCTGCGCCGCACCTATAGCCGCGACCTGAACGGTGTCGATGTGGCCGTGTTGGGCGTGCCATACGACAGCGCAGTAACGTATCGTCCGGGCACGCGTTTGGGGCCACGCGCGATCCGCGAGGCCTCGGTGCAACTGGCCGAGCTAAAGGCGTTTCCATGGGGGTTTGACCCCTTTGACACGCTCAACGTGGTGGACTTTGGCGATGTCATGCTTGACCCGCACCACCCCGCAACGGTGCACCCCGCAATCCACGCACAGGCCGCTGAGATCATCGCGACTGGCACGAAGCTTTTGACAATGGGGGGCGACCATTCGATCGCCTACCCACTGCTCAAGGCGCACGCCGAAAAGCACGGGCCGATAGCGCTTATCCAGTTCGACGCCCATTGCGACACATGGGAAGATGATGGCGTGGCGATGGACCATGGCACGATGTTTGCGCGCGCGGCCGCTGACGGGATCATCGACCCGAGCAAATCGACGCAGATCGGCCTACGGACCTACAACGATAGCGATCACGGCTTTGAAATCCTGAGCAGCCCGTGGATTCACCGTCACGGTATTCACGCGGCGATCGACATCGCAAAGGAGCGGGCAGGCAACGCGCCCGTCTACGTCAGTTTTGACATCGACGGGCTTGATCCGGCATTCGCTCCGGGCACGGGCACACCCGTTCCGGGGGGGCTTGCGTCTTGGCAGGGGCTTGAGGTGATCCGCGGGCTTGTTGATCTCAACCTCGTTGGAATGGATATCGTCGAGGTGTCGCCGCCCTTCGACACGTCTGAAATTACAGCAATTGCAGCCGCACATGTCGCCCATGACTGGCTTTGTGTTTTGGCCGAAAAAGCAGGCGCAAAAACCGCAAAAGTCGGACGGACTTAGGAACAGAAAATGAAAATTGGTATTCTACAAACTGGGCGCTCTCCCGATAGCATCCGCGACAAGCATGGCGACTACGACGAGTTCTTCAAACGCTACCTCGACGGGCGCGGCTTTGAATTCGTCACCTATGAAGTCCTCGATGGAAAGTTCCCGTCATCGCCACAAGACGCAGACGGTTGGCTGATCACTGGCTCGCGGTTCGGGGCGTATGAAGACCACGACTGGATTCCACCGCTCGAAGATTTTCTGCGGGCGATCTTCGCGGCAAAATTGCCGATTTTCGGCGTGTGCTTTGGTCACCAGATCCTCGCGCAGGCTCTTGGCGGCAAGGTCGAGAAGTTTTCGGGCGGCTGGTCCGTTGGGCCAACAGCCTACAAAAGCGAACTTTTCGGTGATCAGAAAATGGTCGCATGGCATCAGGATCAGGTCACGCAGCGACCCGAAACGGCCACCGTGGTCGGGTCATCCGACTTCTGTGAAAACGCTTTTCTGGTTTATGGTGATCAGGCTTTGACCATCCAACCGCACCCCGAATTTACAGCCGATTTCATGGGCGACCTACTGGAGGCACGCGGGAAAAACCTGCCGCAGCCGATTCAGGACGGGGCAATCGCAGCCAAGGACGATCCACTCACACGCGTCAGTTTCGCTGACACGGTCGAGGCCTTCTTCAAGAAGCCGCGGTAATGGAGCACACCTCGTCCTATTACGCGGCCACCGCCAATCCGGATGCGCGCTTTCCAAAGCTGGAGAGCGATCTAACGGCTGACGTCGCGATAATCGGCGGCGGGTTCACAGGCGTGGCGACCGCACTAGAGCTGGCAGAGCGGGGCCTAAGCGTTGTGCTCTGCGAGGCGAACCAGATCGGGTGGGGCGCGACGGGACGCAACGGCGGGCAAATCACAGGAAGCCTGTCAGGCGACAAGGCAATGGAACGGGAGTTCCGGCGCACGCTCGGTGACAAGGCGGCGGACTTCGTTTGGGATCTGCGGTGGCGCGGGCACGACATCATCCGCAAGCGGGTGGCCAAGTATAACATCGACTGCGATCTAAAGTTCGGACATCTGCAAACGGCCCTAACGGCAGGACAATTGGACGATTTGCAGGCCACCTTTGAACTCGGCTGTGCGAATGGCATGGGCGACGACCTGACCATGGTGTCCAAGGGCGAGATGCCTGACTACTTGGAAACAGACCTCTACATCGGCGGCCTGCTCAATCGCAAAAACATGCATCTGCATTCCCTGAATTTCTGCCTCGGGCAGGCGCAAGCGGTGGTCTCTCTCGGCGGGCAGGTCTTCGAGAACAGCAAAGTTATCGCAATCGAACATGGGTCCAAACCCGTGATCAGGACCGCAAACGGGTCGGTGCAAGCGGATAAGATCATGCTTGCAGGCAACGCCTACCACCTGCTTGAACAACCAAAGCTACGCGGCAAACTGTTCCCCGCGTCCCTCGCGAACATGGCCACCGCGCCCCTGTCAGACGCTGACGCAGCCGCGCTCAATCCGCATGATCTTGCGGTCTATGACGGACGCTTCGTCTTGGATTACTATCGGCTTACCGCTGACAAAAGGGTGATGTTCGGTGGCGGGACAAATTACTCGGGGCGCGATAGCCAAGACGTCGCGCGCGAGTTGCGCCCAGCTCTCGAGCGCACCTTTCCACGGCTCAAAGGGATCGACATCGACTATAGTTGGTCGGGGATGGACGGGATCATTCTGAACCGCATTCCGCAAGTCGGACGTATCGGCGCGAACGTATTCTACGTGCAAGGCTATAGCGGGCACGGCATAGCCCTAAGCCACATTCTCGCTGAGATAACCGCCGAATGCATCAGCGGTGACGGATCAGAATTTGCGATCTTTGAAAACTGTAAGCACTGGAACCTGCCCGTTGGTCGCACCATTGGTAGCCTGATGATTGCGGTTGGCATGGCCTATTATTCCCTGCGAGATCGGTTCGAGCGGTAGCGTCAAAGCTTTCGCAAACCTACGGCTGCTTGTCATCTCGGTGATCCGCATAACAGCGTGCTGAATGCACGAACGGTCTAAGGTTCGGCAAGCCACCAAGGTAGCCCTGCATCCGCGCGCCCCGTTATCGCGGCGCGCACGCAGTTTCTTAGGCTTCCGAACCTGACGTCTCGACCAGTTAGGCCTTTACCGTAATGCGCGTATTTTCCCGAATTTGTCATCAACACTGACGCAGCGGAGGGGAAAACCGGCTCGGTGATCGAACACCAGCAAAGATCAGGAAACACTTGGACACCCGCATGTTTAAGCCTGTCCAGTGTGCCGTCTTTCTTCAGGTCAGCATGAACCGTGCGACCAACAGTCAAAATTGCCTGCGTTCCCGCGTGACATTGCGCATCTCCCATCAATTGCGCGAACCTGCGGCACTCAGACAGAGAGGCGTGAGGACTGCCAATTGCGACGAGATCAATTTGTCCATCTGCAATGTTAAACTCTTGCCATAGCTGGACAAGATCGGCCCGTGTTATTTCAAACCGCGGCAGGCCATCAACGGACGACTGATCGCCTTCTGGCGTATGGCCCCGCACGTGCAGCATAGGTGCGGCGGACGTTGTGCCAAAGGCGGCGCAAAGCGCCTTGAGGTCGTCAGGCGTCGCCGTGAGCGCCTCAAGTCCGGTCAAAACAGGAATGCCCGTCGGTGATTTCGCACCAGCCAGCCACCCCAGCATCGGCCAGAGCGCGTCGTCAAATTCATCCGGAACCGCGACATTGATCTCGCAGATTGGCACGCGTTTTTCAGCAAGATAAACGCCGGTCTTGGGGGCACGGCCCGTCATCGCAATGAACAGATCAAGGTAGTCAGGATGCTTTTGCGTGCGCGCGCCCAAGACCGAGTTCGCATAGATCACAGCGTTGGATTCCGACCATCCGATCGCTTCACCCTGTCGGGGCGCATCGTCCAGTAGATAGGGCGCACATGTGAACGTTGGCTGCGCACCCATGTTGACATAAGCATCGGCAAGGCGGCTTGCCTTTATGCCGAAGTCGGGAACAACGCCTTGGGTCGTCCAGTTCTCGCGGTCCACCGAAATGGCATTAATTGTCGTCGGAATAAGGGTTTGCGCGCCCATTTCTTGCATCTTTTCGGCAAAGTCGAGATTGGCATCATGGGCCAGAATACAGCCATCAATATGCCCCCGCGACACATCAATAAGTTCACTTGCCCCCTGCGCCGCCGCCATCAGGCATAGCACGTCCATCGCGATTTGGCGGGCTGGCCCGTCATGCCCAGCGCGCATGTTTTTGTCCGCGTCACGCAGAGAAATACTGTCTGTATCGGGCCGCATTAAGGGCAGAGACTGACCGGAAAAGGTGAGGGACCCACCCTTGATTTCTGCCATGGGCGCTTTGGCAAGGGCATCATAAGCCGTTGGCGTCAGGCGCAAAACCGCAACGGGCCGCGCAAAGAGCCGATCCGCAATAATTGCACCAAGGGTCAGGATTTCTTCGGTCTCGCGGAAAACGAGCGCGGCAGGCGCTCTGCCACCCCGCGCAAGTTGCAGCAAGACGCCGCTGCCACTGCACGATCCCCGCGAGGTTGGCATCAAAACGATCCGCCCCGCCAGTGATGTCCCATGATCAGGATGATGGGCGTCAATAATCACGCCCGTTTCAGGGTCGACACCGCCCCAAAAACTTAGCCCTGTCTCGCAGTGCAGGACGTCACCTTTGGTGACATTATCCACAAAAAGGGTGTTCACGCCGCAGCCATCAATCAAAGGTCTTTCATTAGACTAAGTGCAGCATCTGTATTGCGCGCCACGAACAACAACACCGCCATTCGTGCTGGGTGGTCTTTGAACATCGCGGCTCTCGCAGCCAGATATGTGCCCCTGCAACCATGTTGGCAAAGTGAAGGCGACGCAAGGTCTGTGTGACTAACTGCGATTGCGAGAATGTTTTTGCGAACGCAGTATATGGAGGCTGTTTCGTGTCAAAAACTCCAGCTACAAAACACATGCATAACATTTCATGCCGACCGAACCTGAAGGGGGCGAAAGAATGCGAACCGTCTATTCTGAAAAGCACAAGCTTCGCGATGCCAAGATCGAAATCCACGAAGGCGGACTCGTCGCCCCGTTCGAATGCCCGCGTCGGGCAGAGATCATTCTTGACCGCGTGCGATCGCAGCAGTTGGGCGAAGTGATCGCGCCAAACGACTTTGGCATGGCACCGGTGCTGGCTGTTCATGACGCAGGATATGTCGAATTTCTAAGAACCTGTGCCGCAGAATGGGCCGCGGCAGGTTACGGTGGTGAGGCAATCGCAAACTGTTGGCCCACGCGCACGATGAATTCCCCGCATATCCCGAGATTTATCGAAGGCAAGATCGGTTACTACGCATTGGCCGCAGAAACCACCGTGTCGCAAGGCACATGGGAAGCAGCACTCGCAGCGAAAGACGTGGCATTGACGGCAACAGATTTGGTGCTTGGTGGAGATCGGGCGGCCTTTGGCCTGTGCCGTCCGCCCGGCCATCACGCGGCGCACGACCAGTTTGGCGGGTATTGCTTTTTGAACAACGCAGCAATCGCAGCGCAACACGCGCGCGACAATGGCGCAAACCGCGTGGCGATCTTGGATGTCGATTTCCATCACGGGAACGGGACGCAGCAAATATTCTATGATCGTGATGACGTGTTTTTCCTGTCACTTCACGGCGACCCGATGGACGCATTCCCACATTTCTTGGGTCACGCGGATGAACGTGGGATCGGCGCAGGTCTTGGGTTCACTGCAAATTATCCATTGCCACCAAACACGCCCTATTCGGTCTGGAAATCCAGACTGGACGATGCTCTCACACAGATCACCGAATTCAATGCGGATGTGCTGATTGTCTCGCTTGGGCTGGACACTTATGAAAACGACCCGATCAGTTTCTTTAAGCTGAAAAGCGACGATTTCACCGACTATGGCAGCAGCCTTGCACAACTGAACCTGCCGACGGTGTTCCTGCTTGAAGGTGGCTATGCAGTGGAAGAGGTCGGCGTGAACACTGTAAACGTGCTGCAAGGCTTCGAGGGCGCGACGATTTGAGGCGCACCCACATTGTCCGCCTCAGTGCTAAAAATACAATGCGCCATTCTCGTTAAATGCCGTCATAATTCGCGATGCAAATTCCCCGTGATTTCTGAAACGCTTACCTTTCTGCCGTCCTTGAGCGAAAGACTGAGGGCATCTGCGGTGGCGATTGCCGCAGTCGCGGCTGTTCCGTTGGTCAAAGCTGCAAACTCCTCTGTGATTGGCTCCCCGCTCATGAGGCCATGGAAATACTCAACTTCCATTTCTATGATGCCCTGCAACCAAAGCGGCGCCGTGGTTGTCGGATTGCCATAAACGATTGCGCCACTTCCCTTGTTTCCCGCATAGATTTCGGTGCGGTTGTCGTCCTCTTGTTGCGTGCGGTGCAAAAGAAACCGTTCTTGCCTGTCAGGTGTTTTCAACTCTAAACCTGCGTTTTGCAGGTCTATGAAAATAGCGCCCTTCGTTCCCTGTATAAGGACGGAATGCTCTGGCCACCGGAAGGCCGATCCATATTCCAAAGTTGCAAAACGATCATTTCCAAAATCAAGCGTGATCAGCAGCAGATCATCCTCATCACCAAATTGTGGCCCCGTATGAGCGACATTGCCGCCCGCCATAAAGACCTCTTTTGCGGGCCCCATGATCGACTGCACCACATCAAGTTCGTGGATGTGATGATACAAATGCCCGCCAGACAGTTCGCGCTTTTTCTTCCACGATACATCCGGCTGAATCTCTTCCCATCCGGTTCGCACAGCGCGACAGTATAAAATATCGCCCAATGTTCCATCCGCGATAAGCGCCTTTGCTTTGCGCACGCCGTTCATGAAATGCATCACGTGACCCGCCATAAAGATCCGTCCAGCGGCTTCGGCGGCGTTCAGCATCTTTGCGCAGTCGGCGAATGTCAACGCAATCGGCTTTTCGCAAAACACATGCTTGCCATTCTTGGCAGCAGCAACAACTGGTTGCGCGTGCGCCCAGTTCGGAGAGGCAACAATCACGGCATCAATATCATCACGAGCGCATAAGTCATCGATGGATTTTTCTGGGCGCGCACCAACCTCTTGGGCAAAGGCTGCGGCATGGTCTGGATCAAAAACCGACACGATCCGCGCATTCGGCAGTGCGTGTATGGCCCGCCCCAACGCTATGCCAAAGTAACCTGTGCCAACAATTCCGTAGCGAATTTCAGACATGCCATCCGTCCTTTCGTATTGTTTCATCAGACACCATTCACATCAGGATATGTTCCGTCGATCATCACCGCACTTACCTCTAGATTAGGGTCAAGGCACGTCAGTGTTGCCGCCGCCCCTGCGTGCAACGCGCCGACCTTCCCGCCCATCCCAAGGGCTTTTGCAGGATTTACGGTCGCCATCTGCAACGCTTGCACAACGCTGCACCCGGCATGGGCGATCATGTTTCGAACGCTTTCGATCATGCTGATATGTGCGCCTGCCAGACGGCCCTCGGCGTTGGTAAGCTTTCCTTGCGCCAACGTGATATGTTCGCCGTGCAGTTCAAAATGTGTAAATGTTCCTGCAAGCGTTAACATTGCATCCGTAACAAGGCACAATCGATCCGGCATCAACCGCGCCGCTGTCGCCACATTGCGCCAGTCGACATGGTGGCCGTCCGCGATAATACCGGCGAACAACGCACGCGATGCAAACGTGGCTCCAACCACACCCGGCTCGCGCACGGTCATTTGCGTCATCGCGTTGAACAGATGGGTCACACCAACAAGACCATGCTTTTCGGCGCAATCAATTTGGTCACCAGTGGCGTTTGTATGTCCGGCAAAGACCCGCACACCCGCTGCATTCAGGCGCGCCAACGCACCTTGTGGCAGATTTTCTGGTGCAACAGTCAACAAGACCGCACCCGCGTCGGTTGATGTCAGCGCGTTCAGATCAGCGTCATCCAAAACGCGAATTGCACGCGAGTCATGAATACCAGGCTTGTTGTGGGACAGAAATGGCCCCTCAAGATGGACACCAAGGATACCGGAAACGCCCCGCATGCGCGCATCCTGCACAGCGGAAATTGCCCGTTGATAGTCTTGCCCTGCGGCAGTGATAAACGTCGGCATAATGTAGGCCGTGCCACCCTGCCGCGCGCCCTTCGCGATACGGCCAAGGGCCAGCGCATCGGGCTCGAAGTTGAATTGCGTATCGGCCGCACCATTGATCTGAATGTCGATGAAACCGGGGGCGACAAGGTCAAAGCCACGGATGTTTCGATCGCGCGCGTCCTGTGCCGTCGCAGGTCTGATGTGGGTGATGCGCCCGGCTTCAATTTCGATCATCTGATCCGAACGCAGCGCATTCCCGATACCATCGTAAAGCTGCCGTGCGAAGACGGCGTTAGGGTGCTGTGTCTCAATCAAAGGCACTGGGTTGCCCCTCTGGATGAACTGTCTCGTAGTAATCCATCAACGCAAGCGCATTGGCGGCGTCTCTATCAAGAACGATCGTGGCCCGCGCATGCAGTTGCAGCGCCGAGGCGGGACAGGCCGCGCTCAACGGCCCCTCAATCATCTTCGCAACCGCCTCCGCCTTTGCTGCACCCGTCGCGAGCAAAAGGCATTTGCGCGAATCCAGGATGGTGGCTACGCCCGTTGTTATGGCGTAACGGGGCGTTTCATCAAAAGATGCAAAATACGTCTGATTTGCGCGGCGCGTGCTGTCGGTCAGGGTCTTGACGCGGGTGCGCGACCCCAAACTGGCCGTTGGTTCGTTAAACCCGATATGCCCGTTCTGTCCGATCCCGAGAAGCTGGAGATCGATGCCACCCGCTTCCTCAATCAACGCTTCGTAGGCCTCCGAGGCCGCATGTGGATCGTCGGTGTTGCCCTTAGGCAAATGAGTGCGAGACGGATCAATGTCGACGCGACGGAAAAATACGTCCTCCATGTAGTAATGGTAGGAACAAGGATGCTCTGGCGCCAATCCGATATATTCATCCAGATTGAAACTTGCAGTTTGTGCAAACGATAACCCTGAATCGCGATGACGCTGTGCAAGCACATCATATAGCGGAAGCATCGTGCCACCGGTCGCCAGCCCCAAAACCGCATCCGGCTTTTTCGTGACGATATCTGCAATAATATCCGCAGCCCGCGCAACCGCAGCCTGTGCGTCGGGCAAGATCAAAACCTTCACATCGTTTCCTTTCTCAGATGAGCGGCCAACGCGCCAATCAGCGGTCCATCATGGCCAAGTTTTACGTGAACAAGGTCGGGTCGGAACAACTCGGGTTCCGCGTTCAACGCGTTTTGAACACGTTCGATATATTCAGGCGCAAGTCCGATGCTGCCCCCCATAGCTACCGTATCAAGCCCCAGAATGGCCGTCAGGTCACCGATCAACGCAGCCACCGCTGCGGCAGAGGTCACGATGATGCGGTCGGCCCAGTCTTGGCCGCCCTTTGCTGCCGCAAACACCGCGCGGGCATCCATGTTCTCAAATCCGGCAGCCGCCGCCGCTGCGGCAATCCCGCGACCGCCCGCGATACTTTCAACTGTCGCCATACGACCGCAGCCACACGGCCCGCTGGCAAAGCGGGAGGAAACAAAACCGATGTGTCCGGCCAAGCCGTTGGCACTCGAGAGAAGACGGTTACCAATGACCAGACCGCCCCCAATTCCTGTGGACACTGTCAGGTAAGCAAAGCTGTCACTGTGTCTGCCTGCGCCAAAAACGCCTTCGGCAAGTGCGGCGGCGGCGGCATCGTTCAGACAAGTCGCATCACCAAAACGCGCATTCAGTGCCTGAGCCAATGGGAAATTCTCGATTGTGGATAGGGTTCCGCGATTAACGGCATGCCATGCACCAGCCCTATCAACGCGTCCGGCAACTGCGACGCCAAGTGGGGCGTTCGTGTTGTAACCCAGTTGCGCCAGCTCATCACCAATAGCGGCAATATGCGCCTCGGGACTAGCGTTGGGATCAGTCGTCAACACGCGATGGGCCACAACCTTTCCATTTTCAATGCGTACGGCAGCCGTTTTTGTGCCACCCAAATCGGCGGCGAACCCCGTTAAGGCAGCGCGTGAAACAGTTTGCATGATCATGACCGGCCCGCCGACTTGACCGCATCACCGAACCAACCCGTCACGATTTCAAGCCGCGTCAGCGCAGTGCCAGCCGTAACTGCATCAGCGCCCGCTGCAATCGCTTCGCCAGCCAGATCGGGAGTATTCACGCGACCTTCGGCCATAACAAAAGCCCCCACCCCCCTGAAGGCGCGGATCAGATCGAAATCAACACCGTCGGTCTTGCCTGCACTCGCTTCGGTATATCCTGACAGTGTCGTGCCAATGATGTCAGCCCCATTTGCCACCGCGCGTTGTGCATCTTGCAGATTGGAACAATCCGCCATGGCCAACGCACCAACGTCGTGGATCGCGGAAAGGATCGCTTCACATGTTGCGGGGCGTGGCCTGTCGGTTGCGTCATAGGCAATAATGTCGGCCCCCGCCTCCGCCAGCGCCTGCACATCATCAACATACGGCGTGATGCGGACAGGGCTATCATCAAGGTCACGCTTGAGAATCGCGATGATTGGCACGGACACGACTGCGCGCGCGGCCTTCAGGTTCGCAACCCCTTCGATCCGCAAGCCGGCAGCCCCACCTTCAACAGCAGCGGCGGCCATGGCTGCCACAATTTCGGGGCGATCCATCGGCCCGTCATCAACCGGCTGGCACGACACAACAAGTCCGCCGCGCAATGTTTCAAGAATGCTCATGTCATATTTCCTTGCAGATAGGTTGGCCCAGTCTTTGCCCTTGCCTGAAGTCGGAATGTCGTAGCCGTGTGCATGTCGCTTTGCCGCTCACATCATCCCACGTCAGCAAATGCACATCGGTGCGGGCCTTCTGCTGTTGATCTTCACCGCCGACCAGCAGCAAACCCTCAGGAATTTCGAATGATGCACCATAGGCCAATCCCATTGGCAGGCGTCCCGCGACATGCCAGACACCATCCCGTTTTGCATAGACCTCACGGTTCCAGACCTTTTGCAGCCCGCGATGGGCATACCATTCGCCCGTGGCGGCAACCGCGCGCGATCCATGAAAATTCGCGCCCCCCGCAACAAGCAAGACACCATTCACGCGACCTGCGTACGCCCCCGCGAGCCCATCTTGAATGGGATGACCGACCAGCGGCGGGATCGGGTTCTCCTCTGACCAAACGGCCATGCCGTTCTGAAATGTGATGCGCTTGACTTGCGGTGTTCGCAATCCGGGCTTGATCTCACCGTTGATCAAAAAGACCCCATTTTCCACCGCGACGCAGGCCGCACCGGTATTGGGCAAATAGGGGTTATCGCCGAGTTCAGACCAAGCATTCTCCGCAATAGAATATACCCAAAGCTTCGCATTCCACTTATGATCTTCTGGTGGCATGGACATAAATTCATTCAGAATGCGCTGCCCGCTTTCCGGTTCTTGCTCTGGGTCAACCGTTGCTGCCGCACGCATAAACCTGTCGAAAATTTCGGTATTGACCCCACCGACAAACCCGATCCGATTGTCATCAATTGCAAATGCAGACGCGCCAAGACATCCGACCGGTGTTCCTGTGTCCAGTTTGAACCACGCATCGCGTTGAGGATCATATTGATAGACATCTTGCAGCACTCGTGCAACTTGATCATCTGGTGTCACTTTTCCCAAGCCTGACGCGATATAGAGCCGACCACCTGCCACGGCACAGGCAGCACTGTCGCGCGCGGGGCCAGGAAAGGGCGCGATTGCGCGCCATCCGACCTCCGGCGCGTCAAGATCAAGCGCATACATCCCAAGTCCCGCGGTCCCAAGACCGACGAACAAATGATGCCCCACTTGGCCTGATACACCATTCTTGATGCCGAGAGGCAGGACTGGCCACAAATTCGAGCGATTGGAACCTGAGACGGTTACGTGCGACGGAACGTTCACGAACAAACTCTTTCTTTGACAGCTAGGCGAGCAATCCCGCGTCTTTTACGATTGCATGAATTTGATCCAGCACCTTCTGATCAAGCGCCTTCAGCGGCGCCGTCATCGTCGCAGACGAAATCAATCCTTGAACCGCCATGGCCGCCTTAAACGCGCCAACCCCCGCGGCATCCCCTGAACGCCCCGTGGGGCAGAACACAATTTCAAACAGACTGTTGATACGTTCCTGCTCTGCGATCGCGGCTTTGACATCGCCAGCCTTGGCTGCCTTCCAAAGGCGAACGTATCCAGCTGCGTCCACGTTGGCCAATCCTGGAACGGCGCCATCCGCACCAAACAATCCCATAGCATCAACCATCACTTCGTGACCCGTGAACAACGCAAGTGGATGGCCAGCCGCAGTGTTCATAGCGATCAAACGGCGGAAGCTGACATCGTCACCCGAGGAGTCTTTGACCCCTGCAATGACGCCATCTTGTCCTAGATCGACCAACATTTTGGGCGATAACTTGCGACACCCCCGTGCCGGAATGTCATAAGCAAACAATGGCGCGTCAACAGCAGCGTGGATCATCCGAAAATGATTGGCAACTTCACCATCATCGCTGATCGCATAGATCGGTGCGGTCGCAACAATTGCATCGGCCCCAACACCCAGAAACGCCTTGGCGCTGTCGATAACGCGGGCGGCAGTCAGCTCAATCGCGCCAGCCATGACCGGAACGCGGCCCCTTGTTGTGTCGCAAACAGTTTTCATAACAGCCAGACGGTCCGCATCTGAAAGGTAAGCAACCTGTCCGGTTGACCCAAGTGGAAACAAGCCATTGACGCCAGCATCAATCAGATGTTCGACAAGCTTTGCAAGATCGTTATGGTTTACTGCCCCATCCGGGTTGAGCGGAGTGACAATTGGCGGGATGATACCGTGATATGAAGAATGGGTCATGATGCTCCAGTTTCAGTTTGAGGGTGAAGTTGTGTTTGCGGATGTGACGTGCAGCAAGCTGGGTGCGGCCCCCAAAAGCGATCTGGTGTAATCCTGTTTCGGGTTGCTCAGCACCTCGGCGCCCGTGCCGTATTCAACGATTTTGCCATTGCGCATGACGACGATGTCATCCGCGATATGGCGCACGGTCTGGATGTCATGAGAGATGAACACCATACCAAGGTTCAATTCCTCTTTCAGGTCTTGAAGCAGGTTCAGGATTTGCGCGCGCACGGACACGTCGAGCGCAGAGGTCGGTTCGTCCGCCACGATGACTTGCGGCTCAAGCGCGAGCGCGCGCGCAATCGCAACGCGCTGGCGTTGTCCCCCTGACAAAGCCGACCCGCGAGGTCCGGCCTTACTGTCGATTCCATCGCCCAACTTGGGCAGAAAATCAGCGACATGCGCAGTGCTCAGGGCCAAATCCAAGCCTGCCGGGTCGCTGTTCAAGACGATATTGTCGCGCACCGTTTCATCGAACAATTGCGCATCCTGCGTCACCACTGCGAACAGTGCGCGCAGGTCCTCCAATGCCAGTTGCGCGACGTTGCTCTTACCGATCAGCGCCCGACCAGATTGCGGATCGACAAGGCGGGTAAGCACGCGAAATACAGTGCTTTTGCCCGCACCAGACGCCCCCACCAGCGCAGTGGTCTTGCCCGCTTCGGCGACAAAACTTGCCCCGCGCAGCACGGGCTGATCGCCATAGGAAAAATCCACATTGTCCAATGTGACGTCAGCGTTAGAGGCAGGAATATTCAATAATTGCGGTGCTTTAGGTGAAATAATCGTTGGTCTCGCATCAAAAACAGCGCGCAGCCTTTCCAGCGACGCAAGGGCTGCCTGCCACGCGCCGGAAACGTTGCCGACACGTCGCATCGGTTCAAACAAAAGCCCCATAGCGGTGAAAAATGACATGAATTCGCCGACGGTTTTTTGCCCCTCGATGATCTGCAATCCGCCATAAGTCAGCATCCCGAAAAAGCCGATGCCAGCCACGATATCCATCAGGGCCGGGATGCCTGCTTGGCCTGCCTCTGATCGGATTTGCGCGCTGACGAACCTGTCCAACGCGCGCGAAATTCGTGTTTCTTCGCGGGCTTCGATCGTGTTCAGCTTGATCGTGTCAATGCCGTGAAACACCTCGTCCAGGCGGGTC
>CAKZNT010000028.1 GCA_937132065.1 uncultured Loktanella sp. | reverse complement strand
ACACCTCTCGGCAAGTGCAAATGGTCTACGGATTGGACGCTCCGTGCTGTGACAACCAATGCCCTCGCCTCAAGGCCTGCACTGCACGACATGACTGTCACTTTTAAGGCCCCTGACCTGCGCGAAAGCCGCACCCAACACCAACGGAATGCGATGAACCTCGATGTCAGTACCCGCGCAGCGGTTCAGGAACACAGTTTCAGTCGCTTTCAAACGGATTGATGACACGTAGCCGAAAAGCCTTAAAGGGTGAAACATCCCGTGTTGCCACATCGGCCAGATTATTTGCGATGGCAATCGCCGCGATTTGTCCATCGGCTTGTCCAACAGCCAAACCACTTTGCTTACATCCTGCCATGCGCATTCCATAGTAATGCGCTGCTGTAGCATCGAAGGGTAAAATTCTGCCTCGGAACTGATCTTCAATGATGTGTGCAACGGCATCTTGCAGTTCCGCTGCTCGACGTCCTGTTGGTGCGCTAAACGCGCCATACATCAGCTCTGCGGCGGTAAGAGCGGTTAGGTAGAGATTTGTTGGCTCCTGCTTATCCAGCCACGCAATCACATTCTTATTGGGGGCAGGTTTTTGAAGTTCAGATATGATGTTTGTGTCTAGAATAATCATTCAAACACCATCGGTTCAGCGGGGGTATTATCTCGTGGAAAGTCAAGTTCGTCACCTTCTACATCTTTGAAACAGTTTTGTAGTCTCGTTCCAAACCCGCCTGATCGAGATGATACTGCGACTTCTTCGATCATCGCTCGTACCTCTGCTTCGGTGCTCCGCCCGTTTTTAGTCGCTTGAATTTTAAGCGCATTAAACGCTTCCTCTGAAATGTTCCGTATTGACATATTTCCCATAAGGCGGGCCTCCTTGCTATCACTTTAGTAATTGATAGCAAAGTAGGGAAGTGATAGCAAGAATTAAAATGCTATCACTCTGTCAATGAAAAAGGCCCCATCCGACTGTCACTTCTAAGCCCCTGACCCGCGCGAAAGTCGCTCCCAACACCAACGGAATGCGATGAACCTCGATGTCTGTCCCGCGCAGCGGTTCTTGCCCCAGCGACCGTGACCCGGATGGGCGGCAACGATTGGTTTGGAACAACTATGGCCCAAAGGGATCTGACTGGCTCGCAGAGACGGTCAGGGGCCTATTGGGACAAGGCGTGCAAGCCAATGGGTGTCGTGCGCAGAGCTGCAAAGCAGATCAAGCATAGGGCGCGGTGAAACGTCCAAAGGGCGGGGTAGGGGTCGACAACTGCAAACTTCAGACAATAAGTGCATGACAACCACTGGTAAAGTCGGCACACCTTAAAGCTGAAAACAACTAACCATTACGGGAAGACGACATGCAAGCCACACGCAACGCCCCAACAAATACGACCCAGGGGCTATCCGACCTCATCACTTTGATCCAAACACCCAATTCAGACGTGAGGCTTTTTGTGACTAATCGTAAGCCGATAGGAAATTACGACCCTGTGACAGACGGCCCCGATAACAATTTGCCGTGGCTTGTAGCAATTGCGCACGACACTAAGCGGTGGATAATCTTTGACGGTGTTTTTCTTACCGCAGCCAGAACGTCAAGAAGTATAGACGTGAAAGCTCTATTGGACGCGGCGATACAAGATGGAACCGTTCGGTTTACCAGTCACGCAGTCGAGTTCACCTCGCAAATGGACCCAGTTTCGGCTGCGTCATATCTAGTGGGTTTGCCGACACAAGTGTTGACGGCAAATTCACGGATAGACCTGGCCAAGTTATTCACAGATTTTTCTCCTCAAGACCTCTAATCTTGGGATCTAATCATACTGCCAAAGGTGGTTTAGGAGCGAGTTGAGCAGGGTCAGTGAAACGTGGGCGGTAGCCTGATGTTGACTGACCAAAACCCGCCCTCGTTTGGTTGTAACAATTACGGACGCCCACGCCGTTCAAACCATTTTTTACAAAAACCAACGAAAGCTTGATCAGCATTTTTTGGAGCATCGAGCCCTCCGTCAGCCATCCACGTCCGCCATTCTTGTTCAAGATGATAAATGTCCCAACCTGGAGCGGCAGCACGGCCTTGAGAAACAGCGTCACTACTAAGGCTAATTTTGACGGCAGAGGCTTTGGCAGCGGCAGCAGGGATCATTGTTCCACGATTAACAAACTCGACCATATTACCATCGAGCCTCACAGAATAGTCTGGCATGTGATCATGGTCTTCATCTTGGGACACGATAGCGCCAACGAGGCGTTTGAACTCACGAGAGGTTGAAGTTGACCCACATTTCCGCTGAAGAACCTCCAGTGAGACGCGCCAAGAGCCTTGCCGGCCACAATGCTTACGCGCGATTTCATAGATACGGCGTTCAAGTGGTTTTCGCAGGCGGAAATAGTTGCGGTGCAGGGTCAAAACTTCTTGGGCTTGGATCGCGTTAAACACCCAGTCAGAGAGTTGAACCTCAATCTCCTGCATGCGTCCATCGCGGGTTTGTCGAACAATCCGCGCGCGGTCGATGATGCTGAACAAATCCATCTGCTCGGTGCCACCAGTCACGATGTTGGTTTCGATCTGTGTTCCTTGAAGGCGCGTAAGGGCGCTCTTCAAGGCGTCGTAACCTCGACCGTCTGTGACGCGGTTGGTGGCCTTGAGCATATCAAAAGCGCGAAGGCGAACTGTCCGAGAAACTTGGCGACCTTCATTTATTGCGGCCATAATTTGGCTGATGCAGTAGATGAGAACATCTCGATCATGAATGGTCGCGACACCTTCAGATGATGGACGGACTTCAAGGTAATTTTTACCAGTCTCATCTTCGTAGCGACGGACACGATGATCAGGTTTGGTCGAGAGGGAAAAGATCGGGTGGGCCATTGATGCCATGTCGCCTTTAGGCGCTGCATCGAAGATATCGCACACGAAAAAATCGCCCTGCTCTTGACGATCGGGGAGCAACGGTGATCTTACGTCTTTCGTGATTTCACCCACAACAAAGGCCCTTTCGTGATTTCACACACACTTTTTCTTTCGTGATTTCACACACACTTAACCAGAATGCCTCTTAATATTCGTGATTTCACACACACCGTCAACCCTCTTCGTGATTTCACACACGGCGGTGTCTCGGTTCGTGATTTCACACACTCTTTTTCGTGAGTTTACACACACAATAACGTGATTTCACACACACACGAGTTGGAAAGAACGCGTCAAAACAACGCCTTACGAACCGTAATGAGTCAGCTAACACCTTTAATAACACATATATAACACAAGAAACCCGAAGTTGTTTTGGCTCCAGCGCGGATAGCGCACGGCTGACGGTAGAGCCCATTTGGGCTGTAGCGTCAGGCACCAAGAGAATCGGTTCCCGATAAAAGCACCACCACCGTTTTGCCCAACGTCATAAAGTTCTTAGAATTAGATACTGGCAAAAACGAGAGTGGATAAAAAAAGGGCCCTATCCGAAGACAGGGCCAGTTACTCTCACCACAAGAGAATTCTGAATTGTTAGTGCATCCCCTCTGGAAGCCATGCTGTGATCCTCGCCAATTGTTCGGCGGTGACAGAATGGGTGTCACGGTACGCTTGGTCATTGAACAGGCTGTCCAGCGCCTCGGCCTTTTCGCCTTTTTTCTTCTTGGCAAAGTTGGTGGCCGTGGGGTGATCGGCTGCAAGGTCTAAGAGATCATTCCACAACTCGCAAAGGTAGGGACCACTGACGCGACCAAAGAAGTTTTC
Organism: uncultured Loktanella sp.; assembly: GCA_937132065.1. GTDB lineage: Bacteria > Pseudomonadota > Alphaproteobacteria > Rhodobacterales > Rhodobacteraceae > Yoonia. The sequence continues at coordinate 2,185 of CAKZNT010000028.1, read as the reverse complement.
CGCCGTTGGGGTAAAGTGCGCCCGCGTTTCACGGTTTGTCAGCTTGTCGAGGGCCGCTGCCATATCGAGGTCACCAATTGATAATTGCGCAACCAAAGCATTTTGCAGCAAGTCCATGATCTTCTTATCGCCACGTTTGCGGAATTTGGCAAAATCCCCAGCAAGGTCGCTGTCGTAGGAATAGCCACTTGCTGCGGGAACCAAGCGTTTATCAAGGTCAAAGCCCGTTTCTGTGCTCGGTGCGTTTGGCACGTCTGTTGTCGAGATACCAAAAGCGCGGTGGTAGCCCATGCGGTTTGTCAGCTGAAAAGCCAGTAAGTGAAGGGCCAACTTTGGATCGTCGAGCAAGGCGTTTTGACGCGATCCTGTGACAATGCGGTCAAGATCACCCTGTAGCTTTGCCGAGATTGGCGACTTTGGCGCTGGCGTTGAAGAGCCTTCGTGACGCGACGCTTCAAGGATGCCAGCTTCGATTGCAGCTGCTTGGTCCTCTTTGCGCACCAAACCTTCCGAGACTTCAATTTGCCCATCGCGGTCCACCAGCACAACTACCCCATGGTGAGCCTTCTGCGCGTCGATATAGTCTCCTTTCAAGATTTCAGTCAGGGCCGCAAATTCTTCCGCATCAGCGTCGTCCAGTTCCTCGTCGTAGCGCATGTCTTCCAGTGCGTCATAACGCTCCTGCTGTGCTTCTGTCATGTCTCCTGCTTCGGGATACACGCGGCCAAACTTTTGTTCCGCCATGTAGTCATAAGGGAGGTAAGTGCCTTCAAACGCTTCGGACCATTTTACGCCAAGTGTTGATTTCAAACGGTTGGCTTCAAATTCCAGCTTCTCCGCAAAAAGACTGTCAAGAATGTCCACGTCTTCAAAAAGGATCGTGTCGGCAAACAGGTCGCTGCTTGTGCGGCCCCCTGCGGCTTTGTAGGTCTCCACGGTCACAAAGATTGCGCGACGGTCTGTGTCGGTCACTGTGTCAGGCTTCAAGGCGCGTTTGATCTGTGCCTCGGACATATGGCCGTAGCTTTGTTCGGCGCGGTCCATGTATTCTTGAAACACTTCAAGGATCAGGCGCTCGTCGCTGCCAATGGTGAATGCTGCTGCTGCTGACAGGCTTACCTTGCCGTCCTTCAACCCATCCAAAATTACACATGGCAGGTTTGCCAAGGCCAAGCGGCGGTAAACGTGCTTTTCTTTGACGCCGTATGCGACTGCAATATCAGGGACAGCAACACCACGTTTTGCCATTGCGCCAAAGTCACGGATTTCGTCGGCTGGGTTTAGTGCCTCGCGCTGGCTGTTTTCGCTCGTTGCCCAAAGACGCGCAGCGGCTTCGTCGTCTGTCACATTAACGGATACCGTTTGAAACCGTGGGTCGTCTTGCAAGAGCGCCAATGCCCGCAAACGGCGTCCACCTGCGACGATTTCAACATTACCGTCGTCGGGGCGGTAACCTGCAAGGTTTTGGATCAATCCAACTGTAGAGATGTTCGCAGCGAGTGCGACAATGCTATCCTCATTCACAACAGTGCGCGGGTTCAAATCCGATAGGGAAAGGCTAGCAAAAGCGATGGATTCAACGGTGGTTGTGTTTGTTGTCATAACGTTCATGGGTGTATTCCTTGATGGGAGATTGTGTGAAACGAAATGCCCTATTCGGGCGGGTGAATTTTCAGTAGTCGGACGGGAACATGATGGTCATAACCCGCCGTGTTTCGGCTAAATCGGTCGGGTGTTCGGACCCGTATTCGTAGGCCAAATCGTAAAGGTCGATATTGAAAAACACCTTCTTGGAGTTGCCTCCAACGGTCACATCAACAGCCGCAAAGCTGTGATCGCCGTAAGGGTCATTATCTTCATTGAAGTCGGCAAACCGCTGAACCGCCGCCATGATTGCTGTCGTCCATGCGACGCTTTCTGCTGCTACGGCTTGGGTAAACACGATCTGACCGCCGATGGTAAAATCTGCGCCCCATGTGTTGCGAAAACGGTCATTCTGCTCGGCAATCGCCTTTGCGGCCTCTGCTGTTGCAAAATCTTCGCCGGTTAATTTGATCTGTGTTTGTGCCATTTTCTGACGTTCCTTTGTGGTGTGACCAATGAGGCTAGATGCCCCTTAATGGTGCTGGTTTTGAGCAAAGCCCGTGCGGGCGTCGTCTCTAAAACCTGCCACGTGGCTGAACGG
>CAKZNT010000027.1 GCA_937132065.1 uncultured Loktanella sp. | reverse complement strand
ACATTTGACACGGGCAAACCATATCAGGAAACCTCGGTTGCGGATGCCACTTCGGGGGCGGATGCGCTTGAGTATTTCGGCGGATTGGCGGCCTCGATCACGGGCGAGCATATCCAGCTGGGCGATGATTTCGTCTACACCCGCCGCGAGCCGCTTGGCGTTTGTGTCGGGATTGGCGCGTGGAATTATCCAACCCAGATCACCAGCTGGAAGTCCGCACCTGCATTGGCTTGCGGTAACACGATGATTTTCAAACCGTCTGAAACAACGCCGTTATGTGCGCTGAAGGTCGCTGAAATCCTGCACGAGGCCGGCGCGCCTGCGGGCGTTTGCAACGTCGTGCAAGGCTACGGCGCGGTCGGCGCTGCGCTGATCTCGGATGACCGCGTGGCCAAGGTGTCGCTGACGGGGTCTGTGCCAACAGGTCGCAAGGTCTACGCCGCCGCCGCCGAGGGCATTCGCGCGGTGACAATGGAGCTGGGCGGAAAATCACCGCTGGTGATTTTTGATGATGCTGACCTTGAAAACGCCGTGTCAGGCGCGATCTTGGGCAACTTCTACTCGTCAGGGCAGGTCTGCTCGAACGGCACGCGCGTTTTCGTTCAAAAAGGCATCAAAGAGGCGTTCTTGGCGCGCATGTCCGAGCGTCTCAAGGGTGTCATAATGGGTGACCCGCAGGACCCCGATGTGAACTTTGGCCCGATGGTCTCCGCGCGCCAGCGCGATATCGTGCAAGGCTTTATTGCTAAAGGGGTTGCCGAGGGCGCGCGCCTTGTCACTGGCGGTCAAGCGGTTGATGGTAAAGGGTTCTTCCTTGAGCCGACTGTCTTTGCGGATGTGACGGACGATATGACAATCGCGCGTGAAGAGATTTTCGGGCCGGTGATGTCAGTGCTCGATTTTGATACTGAAGACGAGGTTTTGGCTCGCGCAAATGACACAGTGTTCGGATTGGCGGCGGGCGTCTTTACCGCCGATTTGACCCGCGCGCATCGCATGGCCGCAGGGTTCGAGGCGGGCACGTGTTACATCAACACTTACAATCTAGCACCCGTCGAGGCGCCCTTTGGCGGCGCCAAGCAGTCGGGCGTTGGGCGCGAAAACTCCAAAGCTGCGATCGAGCACTACACGCAAATCAAGGGCGTTTATGTGGCGATGGGCGACGTGGAGGCTCCGTTTTGAAGGCTGACTATGTGATCATCGGCGCGGGGTCCGCGGGCTGTGCGATTGCATATCGCTTGGCCGAGGCGGGCAAGCAGGTTTTGGTGATCGAGCATGGCGGTTCGGACATGGGGCCATTCATCCAGATGCCCGCCGCCCTGTCATATCCTATGAACATGAAGCTTTATGATTGGGGTCTAAAGTCGGAACCTGAGCCGCACCTAGGGGGGCGTGAAATGGTCACGCCACGCGGCAAGGTCATTGGCGGATCATCGTCGATCAATGGTATGATCTATGTGCGCGGTCATGCGCGTGATTATGATCACTGGGCTGAAAGTGGCGCGCAAGGTTGGGCCTATGCCGATGTTTTACCCTACTTCAAACGTATGGAAAACTGGCATTCTGGCGGGCATGGTGGCGATAAAGCATGGCGTGGTGATAAGGGGCCGCTGCATATCACACGTGGCCCGCGCACCAACCCGCTTACCAAAGCCTTTGTGCAGGCTGGGGAGCAAGCGGGCTATCCTGTCACGGGCGACTACAACGGGGAGCAGCAAGAGGGCTTTGGCCCGTTTGATGCGACAATCTGGAAGGGGCGGCGTTGGTCTGCCGCAAACGCCTATTTACGCCCTGCACTGAAGCGGGCGAATTGTGACATTACCCGCGCTTTGGCCCGCAAGATTGTCATCGAGAATGGCCGCGCAACAGGCGTCGAGGTCGCTCGAAACGGCAAGATTGAAGTGATTGGCGCAAACGTCGAAGTTATCATTGCGGCATCGTCATTGAACTCGCCCAAGCTGTTGATGCTCTCGGGCATTGGCCCTGCGGCCCATCTGAAAGAGCACGGCATTGATGTTGTCGCGGATCGGGCGGGCGTTGGGCAAAACCTGCAAGACCATCTCGAGCTATATATCCAGCAAGCCGCGACCAAGCCTGTGTCGCTGTTCAAGCATTGGAACCTGTGGGGCAAGGCCAAGATTGGCGCGCAATGGCTGCTGACCAAGACGGGGCTTGGCGCCTCCAACCAGTTTGAAAGCGCTGGGTTTATTCGCTCAAAGGCGGGCGTTGAATACCCTGATATCCAGTATCATTTTCTGCCCATTGCCGTGCGCTATGACGGACAGGTTGCCGCCGAGGGTCACGGATTTCAGGCGCATGTCGGGCCGATGCGCTCTGTTTCGCGCGGGCATGTGACGCTGAAATCTGCCGATCCAGCGGATGATCCGCGCATCGTGTTCAACTATATGTCCGACCCTTCGGATTGGGAGGATTTTCGCACATGCATCCGCCTGACCCGCGAGATTTTTGGCCAAGAGGCTTTTGCCCCGTATCGCGGTCACGAAATCCAACCGGGGGAAGGGGTGCAGTCGGATGAGGCCTTGGATGACTTTATCCGCGCCCACGTCGAAAGCGCCTATCACCCCTGCGGCACGTGTAAAATGGGTGCGCCAGATGACCCGATGGCCGTGGTTGATCATGAGACCCGCGTTATTGGCGTGCAGGGGCTTCGGGTTGCTGACAGTTCGATTTTCCCAAAGATAACAAATGGTAACCTGAATGGTCCATCTATCATGGTTGGTGAAAAAGCGGCGGATCATATCCTTGGGAAACAGCCGCTTGCGCCGTCAAATGACGCGCCTTGGATCAATCCAAGCTGGCGCACTGCACAGCGTTAGTCGACCTGATAAGGCAGCACGCCGCGTGTATTTGGATCAACGCTAAGTTGCCGTTCAATAGGCGGCACTGAGCGTTGGTGGCAGTTTTTGCGCTCGCAGATACGGCAGGAAATACCGATGGGCGCGTAGGCGCTTGGTGCTTGGGTGTCCATGTGGTCGGCGTAAACAAGCGCCTTGGCGTGCTTGACCTCGCAGCCGAGGCCAATGGCGTAGCGGCGCATTGGCGCGTGGTATGATCCGCCTGATTTTGTCACGTCATGCGCGAGGCAAAAGTAACGCGCGCCGTCAGGTGTCTCGGCAAGCTGGCGCAAGAACTGGCCCGGTGTCTCAAAGGCCGCATGCACATTCCAAAGCGGACAAGCCCCACCGTAGCGGGCGAACTGCAATGTGGTCGCTGAGTGCCGTTTGGTGATGGTTCCCGCCTGATCCACCCGCACAAAGAAGAACGGAATCCCCTTTGCGCCATTGCGCTGTAGCGTCGAGAGCCGGTGTGCGACCTGTTCGAGTGACGCCCCAAAGCGCGTGCAAAGCACCTCGAGGTCATGCCGTGTTTCTTGAGCGGCTTGCAGAAAGGCCGCGTAGGGCATGAGGGCGGCCCCTGCGAAGTAATTTGCGAGGCCTACTTTTGCGATGCTGCGCGCCTCGGGAGAGCCGAAGCGGGCAAGGTCAAGCGTGGCCTCAATCAACGGTTCTTGCGTAATCAGGGCAATTTGGAGCAAGAGTTGGAAGGTCTGCGTGGCCTCGCTTGCATGGGCCGAGATCGTGAGGGTTTTGCTGACGGGGTCATAGTGACGCAAGGCGGCATCGGGCTTGAATGTCACCGTGATCTGATTTTCCCTTAGCACCGCCTTAGCCATTTCTGTCTTGCTTTCCAGTGGCTTGCTGCCACCTGCAAATCGTTCGGCGGCTCGGTCAACAGCGTCGATATAGTTGTCACAATAGTGGAAGAAGTCGCGCACTTCCTCCCATGGGCTTGGCTGAAGGCGGGCATCTTCGCGCCCGAGTGCCTCGTCAAGACTGGCGAGCCGTTCGTGGGATTGCCGGTAGGCCGCGTGCAGATCGAGGAAGGCCCGCGCGAGGCTTGGTGCATTGGCCGCAGCAAGGCGCAGATCGGCGAGCGCAGGGCTATCGCCGCTAAAGACGGGGTCCGCCAATGCCTCGCGCATATCCCCGACAAGCCGCGCCTCGTCCCCTGATTGCAGCTCGGTGACGTCGAACCCGAATTCCTGCGCAAGCCCGAGCACCACAGAGGTGCTAACGGGGCGATTGTTGTTCTCCATTTGGTTCAGATAGGGCAGGGACACCCCCAGCTTTTGCGCAAATGCTTTTTGGGTCAGCGAGAGCCTGCCGCGCAATTCCCGCAGTTTGGCCCCAGCGTAGATTTTGTGAACAGCCATTGCGTGCCTTTGCAAAGTTGGAATTTGCCTAAGGTTACAACCTGCAAAGATTGCAAAGCAAGCGTTAGCTTACCCGTTTTTCCCGCCACATCACGAAGAGCACGCTCAGGAGTGACGCCACCGCGGTTAGGAACATGATCCACTGGAGGGGGAGTGCGCCTGTTTCTGGCGCAAGCTGGCTCCCTGCGAATTGCGCCAATGCTGCGCCGCCACCGACCATCATTGCGCCGCCAAGGCCCGATGCCGTGCCCGCCAGATGTGGCCGCACCGACAGCAAGCCTGCGGTAACGTTGGGCAGGGCGATCCCATTGCCAAGACCCAGGAACGTGCAGCAGCCAAAGAAGATCAGCGCATGGTGGAAGCCCAAGAGCGCCAGCGCGAGCGAAAACCCGAGCCCTGCGATAATCAGGACAGACCCCGCCACGGCCATGCGGTTAATGCCGTATTTTACCGAATAGCGCCCCGCGATGAAATTGCCTGCGCCGTAGCCGATCGCAGGCGCGCCAAGCGCGATCCCCGACCAGAGCGGGGAGAGGCCGAACACGGTGCTTGCCACGAAAGAGGCGCCGCCCAGTAGCGCGAAAAATGCGCCCGATGCGAAGGCCGCGCAGAGCGCGTAACCCCAGAAGCGCGGTGAGGCGAATAGCTCTGGATAGCCGCGCAATTGTTCTTTGAACGACACGCCCCCCTCGGCAAGGGTTTCGCCCTGATCGAAGTAGCAAAGGGCAAAGACCGCCGCGCCGCAAATGGTGAGGAACAAGAAAGTCATGTTCCAGCCGAAGAACTGGTCGATTGCCCCGCCTATCATCGGCCCCACCATCGGGATCAGCGACATGCCCATCGTCACATAGCCGATCATGGAGGCAGCCTGCGCCTGTGGGACCATATCGCGCACGATCGCGCGTGATAGGACAATACCTGTGGCAACGGCCGCTTGTAGCATCCGAAACAAGAGGAATGTCGTGATATTGGTCGCGAAATATGTGCCGATGCTTGCCAGAACAAAGATTGCCAGTGACCCCAGCAAGATTGGCCTGCGCCCGAAGCGGTCCGAGATGGGGCCGACAAATATTTGCAAAATAGCCGTTGCCGCAAGGTAGCCCGAGAGCGCCAGTTGCATCGTCGCGTAGTCTGTCTCGTAATACGCGGTCATCGCCTGCAAGGACGGTAGGAAGATCGACATATTCAGCGCGGAAATACCCGCAATCAGAATGAGTGTCGCGATGTGGGGCGGGGTGCTTCGGTCGAGAAACCGCACTATAGGGCTAGAGGTCATGTAGATGACATATGTGCCTGATGCGACCCTGTCCACAGTGTTGATCAGATGATCAAAGATTAGCAATTTTGCAAAATTGGAATTTAGCAAATCAGTCAGTTTGCAAATATCCCGTTTCCTGCTTCTCAAGTCCGCTTCTGATCGCTAATGTGATCGAAATAACTCGGGAGTCTGACATGGATGTTTTGCAAGAGCTTGAGGCGCGCCGCGCCGATGCGCGTCAAGGTGGCGGTGAAAAGCGGATCGCGGCCCAGCACAGCAAAGGCAAGCTAACGGCGCGAGAGCGTATCGAACTCTTGCTTGATGATGGCTCGTTTGAAGAGTTCGACATGTTTGTCGCCCACCGTTGCGTCGACTTCGGCATGGAGAAGTCACGGCCCGCAGGTGACGGCGTTGTCACGGGCTGGGGCACGATCAATGGTCGTATGGTGTATGTCTATTCCCAAGACTTTACCGTTTTCGGCGGGTCACTCTCGGAAACTCACGCCCAAAAGATTTGCAAGATCATGGACATGGCGGTGCAAAACGGCGCGCCTGTGATCGGGATCAACGATTCAGGCGGGGCGCGTATTCAGGAAGGTGTCGCCTCCCTTGCGGGCTATGCCGAAGTTTTCCAGCGCAACATCATGGCGTCTGGCGTTGTGCCGCAGATCAGCCTGATCATGGGGCCATGCGCGGGCGGGGCGGTTTATAGCCCTGCAATGACCGATTTCATCTTTATGGTGAAGGACAGCTCTTACATGTTCGTTACTGGCCCTGATGTGGTGAAAACGGTCACGAATGAAGTTGTCACCGCAGAAGAGTTGGGCGGCGCAAGCACCCATACCAAGAAATCTTCGGTTGCGGACGGAGCGTTTGAGAACGACGTAGAGGCCTTGGCCGAGTGCCGCCGTCTTGTTGATTTTCTGCCGCTGAACAACAAATCCAAATCGCCTGTGCGCCCCTTCTTTGATGATGTGAACCGCATCGAAGATAGTCTGGATACGATTATCCCTGACAACGCTAACAGCCCCTATGACATGAAGGAGCTTATTCATAAGCTCGCTGATGAGGGCGATTTTTACGAAATCCAAGAGAACTTCGCAAAGAACATTCTGACCGGCTTTATCCGCCTTGAAGGCTCGACTGTGGGTGTTGTTGCCAACCAGCCCACGGTTCTGGCGGGTTGTCTTGATATCGACAGCTCACGCAAAGCGGCGCGGTTTGTCCGTTTCTGCGATGCGTTCGAGATCCCTATTCTGACGCTCGTTGATGTGCCGGGCTTCTTACCGGGAACGTCGCAGGAATACGGCGGCGTCATTAAGCACGGCGCAAAGCTGTTGTTTGCATATGGCGAGGCGACCGTGCCCAAGGTGACCGTGATCACCCGCAAGGCCTATGGTGGCGCTTATGACGTTATGGCGTCCAAGCATCTGCGCGGCGACTTTAACTATGCATGGCCAACTGCCGAGATCGCGGTGATGGGGGCCAAGGGCGCAACCGAGATTATCCACCGCGCCGATCTTGGCGACGCCGAGAAGATCGCAAAGCACACCCAAGACTACGAGGACCGGTTCGCCAATCCGTTTGTCGCAGCCGAGCGCGGCTTTGTGGATGAGGTCATCCGTCCCAATTCGACGCGCAAGCGGATCTGTCGAGCGTTTGCGTCATTGCGCGGCAAGTCGGCGCAGAACCCGTGGAAAAAGCACGATAATATCCCGCTCTAATCAGTTGTTTTCATAGAAAGTTAACGAAATCCGACTTCTTGCGATCATCCTAGGCGTTTTTGCCACGCAAGCCTCTGCGCTTGACGTTGCTGTCCCATCTGGGCGCACGATCACCTTGTTTGATGTGATCATGGAGCAAAACATCGGGCGGTTCCGCTTTGTGCTGCCCGAGATTGCGCAGGGCGTGACGTTTGAGGACCTGATTGACGACCTCGATTTTGTTTGCGCGCAAGTCGCTGTTCCCGCTTTGACCCAAGCGGGATCGGATGTATCCCAGCTCGTGATCTCGGTGTCTGCGGCAGATGTTCCTTTTGGCGAGGCATCGGAGGTTGTTCAATATTTTCAGCCGTTTCGCCGCGAAGGCGACGCCTGCATTTGGGAAGAGTTTTAAGATGGAAAAGCACCGAGGTTTTCCGGGTCGTCTAGCTGGCACTGACTTTCAGTTTACGATCCGCCGCGATAACAAAGATGGCGCAACGCCACTGAGCGAGCGCACGCGTTATCCTGACAGGCGGCCACCTGACCGGCGGGCCGATGCAGGCTTTATGCAAGCGCTCTACGATCAGTTCGGCGAAGAACCATTCGTGCGCGGTAATCTTGATGCGGGCCGCCTTAGCTGGCTTTTCGGGCGCGAGGTGATCCCCGCAGAAGACCCATTTGACCCTGCAAGCTATGATGCGTTGTTGCGCCTTGATATGAAGGTTGCTTGCGTCAGCTTTCCAGAGTTGCGAGAGCGCTAATGAGCCAATTGTTGCGCAATATCATGCCGCTGTGGCAAGAAATGGCCGATTTCTCACGGTCGCGGCAACGCCGCTTTGCGGCAACGATATTGGCGTGCAATGCTGACTTAACAACGCCAGATATGATCAGTCTGACGTCTGTTGAAAGTCTAAACTGTTACCCTTCCCCTGACCGGTGTGTGCGCAATGCGCAGATGCCGGTCACCCCTTTTTGGCAAAAAGCGGGAAATGGCTGCCTTGAAATTGCAAGGCTTGCCTTTGTTGGTAAATTGTCCGATTCTAGTTGGATTATAACACCTAACAAGGGCAGAAAATCATGCTTAAGACTTCTTGGATCATCGCAGCAACCGCAATGCTTGGCCTCACCGCTTGCCTCGACAATGACGCAGAGCGCGCATTGGTTGGCGCTGGCGTCGGCTGCGTTGCAGGCGAAACTGTTGGCAACAACAACTGTGTTGAAGGCGCGCTTGCTGGCGGCCTTATCGGGGCGCTTGCCAACGACCTCTAAGGTCAACACACTCTTTTATACGATAAAAACAACTGAAACCGCCGCCGCAGGACACCCCTGCGTGCGGCGGTTTTGCTTTTGAAGGACGACTGCAATGTTCAAGAAAATCCTGATTGCCAACCGTGGTGAAATCGCCTGTCGTGTCATTAAGACCGCCAAAAAGATGGGGATCAAAACGGTTGCCATTTACTCGGACGCGGATCGCAATGCGCTGCATGTGAAAATGGCGGATGAGGCGGTGCATATCGGCCCCGCGCCCGCGAACCAGTCTTACATTGTGATCGACAAGGTTATGGCCGCGATCAAAGAGACAGGCGCAGAAGCGGTTCACCCCGGTTACGGTTTCTTGTCCGAGAACGCGAAATTTGCCGAGGCGCTAGAGGCCGCGGGCGTTGCATTTATCGGCCCGCCAAAGGGCGCAATTTTGGCGATGGGTGACAAGATTACATCCAAGAAACTGGCCAAAGAGGCCAATGTTTCGACTGTTCCGGGATATATGGGGCTGATTGATGACGCGGAGCACGCGGTCAAGATTTCCAATGAGGTCGGTTACCCCGTGATGATCAAGGCTTCTGCTGGCGGGGGCGGCAAGGGGATGCGTATCGCGTGGAATGACGACGAGGCCCGCGAGGGGTTCCAGTCTTCCAAGAACGAGGCGGCCAATTCCTTTGGTGATGACCGTATTTTCATCGAGAAATTTGTCACCCAACCGCGCCACGTCGAAATTCAGGTGCTTTGTGATAAACATGGCAACGGCGTTTACCTGCACGAGCGTGAATGTTCCATCCAGCGTCGCCAGCAAAAGGTGATCGAAGAAGCCCCAAGCCCGTTCCTTGATGAAGAAACGCGTGCCGCAATGGGCGCGCAGTCGGTCGCGCTGGCCAAGGCTGTGGATTATTCGTCTGCGGGCACGGTTGAGTTTATCGTCGATGGCGACCGCAACTTCTATTTCCTCGAAATGAACACCCGCTTGCAGGTTGAGCACCCCGTGACAGAGCTGATCACGGGTGTTGATCTGGTCGAGCAGATGATCCGCGTCGCTTACGGTGAAACCCTGCCGATGCAGCAGGAAGACCTGAAGATCAACGGTTGGGCGATGGAAAGCCGCCTTTATGCCGAAGACCCGTATCGCGGGTTCTTGCCGTCTATTGGCCGCTTGACCCGTTACCGTCCACCTGTCGAAGAGGCCCATGCGACCCGCGCTGTGCGCAACGACACTGGCGTGTTCGAGGGCGGCGAAATCAGCATGTTCTACGATCCGATGATCGCCAAGCTCTGCACATGGGCCCCGACCCGCGACGCCGCAATCGAAGAGATGCGCCTCGCCTTGGACGGCTTTGAGGTCGAGGGCATTGGCCACAACCTGCCATTTCTGGCCGCCGTTTATGACCACGAGAAGTTCACCTCGGGCAACATGACGACGGCCTTTATCGAGGAAGAGTTCCCCGACGGATTTGGTGGTGTCACGCTGCCCGACGAAGATTTGAACCGTATCTCGGCGGCGACAGTTGCGATGTTCCGTGTCTGCGAAATTCGCCGCGCGCAAATTTCGGACAGGATGGACAACCATGAACGCCAAGTCGGGACAGATTGGGTTGTCTCGCTGCAAGGGGAAACGAAACACACAGTGGTTTCTGCGGATAAGCAGGGGGCAACGGTCACGGTCGATGGCAAAAGCTACCGCGTTGAAAGCGAATGGACCCCCGGTCAGCCGCTTGCCCGCTTGTCGGTGAACGGCACGCCCTTGGTGATCAAGGTAGGTTTGATCTCGGCGGGCTTCCGTGTCCGGTATCGTGGCGCAGATTTGGCGGTAACTGTCCGCACTGCGCGTCAGGCCGAGCTTGCAGGCTTCATGCTTGAAAAAGTCGCGCCTGATACGTCGAAGCTACTTCTTTGCCCAATGCCGGGCCTGATCGTGAAAATTGATGTCGAGGTTGGCGATGAAGTTCAAGAGGGGCAGGCGCTTTGCACTGTTGAGGCGATGAAGATGGAGAATATTCTGCGGGCCGAAAGGAAGGGCGTCGTTTCGAAAATCAATGCAAGTGCAGGTGATAGCCTCGCAGTTGATGAGGTGATCATGGAGTTCGCACAGTCGTGACAAAATCACTTCGACAGCTGATGGTTTGCATCGTTGCCTATGTGGCTGGCGTCCTTGCCGCATTGCTCGCGATTTTGGGCATGGTGGATATCAGGACGATCAGTCTTGATAGCGGATTGCCAACGGTCGCAATGACAACGCCACTTCTTGCGGTCGTGGTGTTTTGGGCAACTGCGCGCTTGTTTGGCGTGCGGATGGGGCCGATGCGCACGTTCTTGTTCGGTGGCATTGCTATTTATGGTTTGCTTTATGTCTGTGGCCGGATCGTCGCCTATGATTTGATGTCAAATAACATGGCAACCACGTTTGGCGCTGCTGCGTTGTTTGGGCTGGCCTATCAGGCGATCCGGATGGATCGTGTGATCGGACGGTGATCTTGATGGATTATTGCGCGACCCGCCGATCCTTGATCTCCTGCTGGCGTAGCGGCATTTTGTCGATGCTGCGGGTGATTTCACGCACATCCCAAGGGGCGGGTTTGCGCAGGGCCGTGCGACCGTCTTTACCGATAATCGCAAGCATGAACGCCCGCGGGCGCAAGGATGTGCGCAGCGCACTTGGCGGCGTGGGGCTGGTGTCGGTGATGATGATAACGTCACGTTCTGCGAGGTCATCAATGCGTGCGTTGAGCAAGTCCATTTGCTGCTTGAACTGCGGGTCATTCGGACTTTGTGCAAAGACGACAATGGGTCGTGCGGTCCAGACAAAGTCGGCGACCGTGATATCAGTCGCGTCAAATACTTGGGCGCGGTCAAGCTCCCATGCCTCGAGTGCGGTTTGCGCCATCGCGGGGCCGCTGAATAGGCCAAGGGCCAATGTGATCAATAATGTTCTCATGCCTCTCAATATAGGGGCACGCGGCGCAAAAACGATGCCTCATTTAGCACTTTAGTCCGTTTGGGCGAACAAAGATAAAACTGCGCGCGAAATTGGTGTGTTGAATGCCAAGGCGCAAGGATCGGAGAAGACAATGGGACAACACGACGAATGGTCAGAGATTGCTGCAAAAGAATTGCGCGGCAAGCCACTTGATGCGCTAACATGGCATACACTGGAAGGCATCGCGGTTAAGCCGCTTTATACCGCTGAAGACGTGGAGGGCATGGCCCATTTGGGCAGTGTTCCCGGTCAGGCGCCCTTCACTCGGGGCGTTAAGGCGACGATGTATGCAGGCCGCCCTTGGACGATCCGCCAATATGCGGGCTTCTCGACTGCCGAGGAATCCAACGCATTTTACCGCGCCGCTTTGGCGGGTGGCCAGCAGGGTGTTTCCGTGGCCTTCGATCTTGCGACCCATCGTGGTTACGACAGTGATCACCCCCGCGTCGAGGGCGACGTGGGCAAGGCGGGCGTGGCCATTGATAGTGTCGAGGACATGAAAATCCTTTTCGACGGCATTCCGCTGGATAAAGTCAGCGTTTCGATGACGATGAACGGCGCGGTGATCCCGATCCTCGCGAGCTTTATCGTGACAGGCGAAGAGCAGGGGCACGACAAGGCGCTGCTTGCGGGCACGATCCAGAACGACATTCTCAAGGAATTCATGGTGCGCAACACCTACGTGTATCCGCCCGAGCCCTCGATGCGGATCATCGCGGATATTATCGAATATACCTCCACCAGTATGCCGAAATTCAACTCGATTTCGATTTCTGGCTACCACATGCAAGAGGCGGGCGCGAACCTTGTGCAGGAACTCGCCTTTACCCTCGCGGACGGTCGCGAATATGTGCGCACCGCAATCGCGGCTGGCATGGATGTTGACAAATTCGCGCCGCGCTTGTCGTTCTTCTTTGCCATCGGGATGAATTTCTTCATGGAGGCTGCCAAATTGCGCGCCGCCCGTTTGCTCTGGTCAAAAATCATGGCCGAGTTCGAGCCCAAAAACGAGAAGTCCTCGATGTTGCGCACCCACTGCCAGACATCGGGCGTGTCGTTGCAGGAACAAGACCCTTACAACAATGTGATCCGCACAGCCTATGAGGCGATGTCTGCGGTGCTGGGCGGCACGCAGTCCTTGCACACCAATGCACTCGACGAGGCAATTGCATTGCCCACCGATTTTTCCAGCCGCATCGCGCGCAACACGCAGTTGATTTTGCAGGAAGAAACGGGTGTCACAAACGTGGTCGACCCACTCGCAGGGTCCTATTACGTCGAAAACCTGACCAACGAGCTCGCTGAAAAGGCTTGGGCGCTGATCGAAGAGGTTGAGGAATTGGGCGGCATGACCAAGGCCGTGGCCTCTGGCATGCCAAAGCTGCGCATTGAGGAATCCGCGGCGACCCGTCAGGCAATGATCGACCGTGGCACAGAGGTGATCGTTGGCGTGAATAAATACCGCAAAGACAATGAAGACCCGATCGACATCCGCGATATCGACAACGCATCCGTGCGCCTTAGCCAGATTGAGCGGATCGACGCGACCCGAAAGTCCCGTGATCAAGCGGCTTGTGACGCGGCTTTGGCCGAGATTACCAAACGGGCCAAATCTGGCGGAAACCTGCTAGAGGCCGCCGTAGAGGCCGCCCGTCATCGCGCAACCGTAGGAGAAATCAGCATGGCAATGGAAGAAGAATTCGGACGCCACCGCGCCGAAGTCAAAACCCTCGCAGGGGTCTACGGGGCTGCCTATGAGGGCGATGAAGGCTTTGCCGCGATCCAGAAATCCGTCGAGGATTTTGCCGAGCAAGAGGGGCGCCGCCCCCGCATGTTGGTCGTGAAAATGGGGCAGGACGGGCATGATCGGGGCGCAAAAGTCATCGCAACAGCCTTTGCGGATATCGGTTTTGACGTCGATGTCGGACCACTTTTCCAGACCCCAGCCGAAGCCGCACAAGATGCGATTGACAACGATGTGCATGTCATCGGCATTTCAAGTCAGGCTGCGGGCCATAAAACGCTCGCGCCCCAATTGATAAAGGCGCTCAAAGAGGCGGGTGCAGAGGATATTCTGGTGATCTGTGGCGGCGTCATCCCCCAACAGGACTATCAGTTTCTCTACGATGCGGGCGTAAAGGCAATCTTTGGACCCGGGACGAATATTCCGAGTGCGGCACAGGATATTCTGCAACTCATCAGACAAACGCGCACCTGATTTTCTATGTCCAATCAAACTCCCGCCGGAGGCAGCGGCCTTTCTCTTGGAAAGGCCGCTTTCTTTTAGTCAACTTTCGGGCTTGCCAGTTTCAGAATTGCAAAGCCCATAACCCCTGAGATAATCGACCCCGAAAGCACGCCTAAACGGGTTTGGTTCATCAGGATCTGGCTGTCAAAGCTAAGGCCGCCAATAAACAGCGACATCGTAAAGCCGACACCCGCAAGGCAGGCCACACCCCAGATATGGGTCCATGTTGCGCCTTGGGGCAGCTTTGCAAAGCCGAGCTTCACCATCGCGAAACAGACACCAAAGACGCCCAGTTGCTTACCCACAACCAAGCCAAGCCCGATGCCAAGAGGGAGCGGCGCGATCAATGCGTCAAGCGAAAGCCCCGTCAGAACGACACCCGCATTCGCAAAGGCAAAGATCGGAATGATGCCGTATAGCACATAAGGCGTGAGGCCATGCTCAAGCGAATGCAGCGGGGACTTGCCGTAACGGTCCACCAGCGGGATACAAAATGCGGTCACAACGCCAGCAAGCGTGGCATGAACGCCCGACTTCAGCACTAGAAACCACATTATCGTGCCAAGCAAAATCGCAGGCGCCAAACGGTGCGCGCCCTTGAGGTTCAAGATGATCAATCCAGCCAGCGGGAACAATGCTAGCATGAGGTAATCGACCTTGAGTTCAGCGGTATAAAACAGCGCAATAATCACGATCGCACCAAGGTCATCAAGGATCGCAAGCGTCAGCAGGAACACCTTCAGGGACACAGGCGCACGGCTTCCTACAAGCGCGAGGATACCAAGCGCAAATGCAATGTCGGTGGCCGCAGGGATCGCCCAGCCGCTCATTGTTGTCGGATTTCCCCAGTTAATCGCCACAAACACCAGCGCGGGCACAACCATGCCGCCTACCGCTGCCATTCCGGGCAAGATGACATCGCGCGGGTTCTTGAGTTTGCCCTCAAGCATCTCGCGTTTTAGCTCCAGCCCGATCAGGAAAAAGAAGATCGCCATCAAGCCGTCATTGATCCACAGGATCAGCGGCTTCTGGAGGCCTTCACCATTCAAAGTCACAGCGAAATATGATGACAATACGCTGTCATATATGCCGGCGAGCGAAGAGTTTGCGACGAGTAAAGCTGCCAGCGCGGACAGCATCAACAAGATGCCTCCAAATGCGTCGTGACGGAAAAAGCGGTCGAGAGACGCTCGTAGGCCCATGTGTTCAATTCCTGACTGTTATAGTTATGTTTGGTCTCAATTAGGGCATATCGCCCTTGCATCAAGCTGTATTTCGGGTTTTCGTAGCGTGAATGCTATATGATGACGCGGAGTTTCCCAAGTGTATGAATTAGATCACATTGCGGTCACATGCGTTGATCTGGACCGGGGCGCGCAGTGGCTTTCAGCCAAGCTTGGCGTGCCGTTTTTGCAGGGCGGGCAACATCCGCGATTTGGCACGCACAATAGGTTGCTGGGGTTAGCGGATGGTCTTTATCTGGAGGTCATCGCTCCTGATCCAAATGCGCAGGTTGCGGGGCCACGCTGGTTTGATCTCGATAACGCGCCAGCAGAGCCTCGCTGGGGGAACTGGATTTGCCGCTCCACCGACATCGCGGCAATGCCCGCACTTACGGGGCCAGCGATTGCAATGACGCGTGGGGCGCTCAATTGGCAGATCACCGTGCCTGCTGACGGGCGCTTGCCGATGCAGGGCGGGTTTCCGACGCTTATCAAATGGGCGGCAGACGCCAACCATCCGGCACAGAGCCTACCACCGAGCGGCGTGCGTTTGACCCAGTGGCAAATCCACCATCCCCAAGCAGATGAGTTGCGCGCGCAGTGCGCCATGACCGATCCGCGAGTGCACTTCCAGACAGCGGATGCCGTCCGGTTTGTGGCCCACTTTGATACGCCACATGGGGCGGTCGTCATCTAGAAGCTGGCTGCGACCCTTGTGATTTTGTGATAGGGAGGGTTCAAGCGCATGTGTCTCACCCCCACGGTCCACCCGTGGCTCCGATCAAAGGTTTCGCCCACTTATGTCACTCTGGACCCGCATTTCTGACGCTATTGCCGCCCTCGCGAACGGAGAAGGGCTGTCGGAAGTGTTTAGCCGATTGCGCACGCCGCCCGACCGCTCTGTCGGTTTTACAATTGCGGTTATCGCTCTGGGCGCAAAAATGGCCAAGGCAGACGGGGAAGTCACGCGCGACGAGGTCACCGCCTTTCGCGAAGTGTTTCAAATCCCGCGCAGCGAAGAGAAAAACGCAGCACAGGTCTTTAACCTCGCCCGTCAGGACATCGCAGGGTTCGAGGATTATGCCCGCCGCATTGGCGACATGTATGCTGGCGACAATGCACCGCTCTGCGATCTTATGGGGGGGCTGTTTCACATCGCGGTCGCTGACGGTGAATACCACCCCAACGAGGATGAGTTCTTGCGCCGCGTTGCCGAAATCTGGGGGTTTGATGACCGCCGGTTTATGCGAATTCGTGCGCAATTTGTGGCAGATGCGGACCGCGATCCATATGATGTGCTTGGCGCGGGGCCAGATATGGCGGTTGACGAGATCAAAGACCTTTGGCGCGGACTTGTGCGCGAAAACCATCCTGACCGCATGATGGCGCGCGGGGTTCCCGAAGAAGCGGTGAAGCTTGCTGAACGCCGTCTTATTGCGATCAATGCGGCTTGGGCGGCAATTCAGGAAGGCCACGCATGAGGATCGCGACCTATAACGTTGAATGGTTCAATACTCTGTTTGACGACGAGGGTTTGCTGATCGACGACGACAGTTGGTCAAGCCGATGGAACGTGACCAAAGCGCAGCAAACCGCAGCCCTTGGCGCGGTATTTCAGGCAATGGATCTGGACGGGGTCATGATCGTCGAGGCGCCCGACACGAGCAGGCATCGGGACGGCACGCACGCCCTTGAGGCATTTGCTGCGCGGTTCGATTTACGGGCGCGCAAGGCGATTATCGGCTTTGAAAACGACACGCAGCAAGAGATCGCCTTTCTCTATGATCCAGATGTATTAAGCGCAAAGCATGCGCCGATTGGCGACCCTGTTGGCAAAAAGGGGGGGCGTGACGCACCGCGTTTCGATAGCGCGTTTCGGCTTGATCTTGATGTGGATGCGGCGCCCGACGTGATTACATGGTCAAAGCCGCCATTGGAAATTGAGGCCACAACGCGGACGGGCCAAGTGCTGCGCCTGATCGGGGTTCACGCAAAGTCCAAGGCGCCGCATGGCGCGTCTAACGCGGCGGAAGCGACACGCATTTCGATTGAAAACAGGCGCAAACAACTCGCCCAATGCATCTGGTTGCGGCAACGTGTGGACGGGCATCTGCGTGCGGGCGACGACCTGATCGTGATGGGTGACTTCAATGACGGTCCGGGCTTGGACGAATATGAAAAGCTGTTCGGACGCTCTGGCATCGAGATCGTGCTAGGCGAGGGGGACGCGCTCAGGCTTTTTGACCCGCATGCACGGATTGCCCTTGGGCGGCGCATCGGGGCGATGCCCTCGACATCGCGGTTCAAGCGGCGCGATGGGCCATATCTACAAGCCTTGCTTGACTACGTGATGGTCTCGCCAAACCTGCGCGACCTTGGGCCGAGCTGGCAAATCTGGCATCCCTTCGATCACCCTGCCTGCTACGAAAACCTGCCACTGCGTGAAGCGTTGCTCGCGTCGTCCGATCATTTTCCGGTCGTCATAGACTTGCCTATTTGATTCAGGTCATTTCGATCCTTTCGACGGGTTGCTATATGATGCACATGATTAGGAAACGCGCATATCATCTGACCATACTTGCGGCGGCTTTGCTGCTTGCGGTGACGTCATTCGCCTCGGCTGCACGGATGGGACCAAGTGACGCCGAGCGCCCCGAACTTGTCGCGTTCCTTACGATGGGCGGAACATTCGCCGACATTTGCGACGACGGGCAAACGCATGATCACGCAGAGCATTGCCCGTTCTGTCACGTAACCGCGCGCGGGACCCCTGTCGCGATCACGGGGCAGCCGTGGGTGATCGTGCAGGATGGCGAGCGGGTTTTGACCGCGCTTGCGCAAAGTGACCAGCGACGGCGCAGCCAACGCTCTGCACGTGGTCCGCCGCGCGGCGTCTGAAGCGACACGAAACACCTCTTTGAAACAAGCCTTGGCGTTCAGTGTAACGCGCAAGCACCCTATGAAAATACTGGAAATACTATGAAAACCTATGTTCTTTCTGCCCTGCTTCTTGCGGCGACAACGACTCTTGCACACGCGGAATCTCACGCAATGGAATTGCCCGCAGCGATGGAAGTCGTCGCTGGCGACATCACATTGTCTGGCGCATTCACGCGGGCGACGTTGCCAAATGCCCCCGTTGCAGGTGGCTTCCTTGATATCGTAAACGCTGGTGCTGTTGATGACCGTTTGATCTCGGCCGCATCTGCCATCTCGAACGTCACCCAGATTCACACAATGGAAATGGACGGCGACGTGATGAGAATGCGTGAAATGCCAGACGGGTTGGTGATCCCTGCGGGTGAAACTGTTCACCTCAAACCAGGTGGCTACCACGTGATGTTCATGGACCTCACAGGGCCATTGATCGAAGGCGAAACCATCATGGTGCGCCTTAACTTTGAAGTGGCGGGCGAGGTTGACGTGAAACTCCCCGTTGGCGCAACAAACGCGGGCGCAATGGGCATGAAAATGCACGACGCCCCAGCAGCATCGGAGTAGACAATGGCACGCCCTAAAACGTTTCAATTGATCCTTGCTGGCATGGCGGCTGTCGCAGTTGCTGGCGCGCTTTGGGTTAAGGTCGGACAACCGATGATGACCGAGACAATAGCCGACAAGATCGGGCAGGGCGACTATGCCCTGGCCGCGACCGACGGGACGACCTTTACGCAAGAAACGCTAAAGGGCGCACCATCGGCGGTGTTCTTCGGGTTTACGCATTGCCCCGAGGTCTGCCCGACAACCTTGGGCGATGTGGCCACTTGGCAGGCGATCCTCGAGGAGGAGGACGGCGAGCAACTGCGCGTCTTCTTTGTGACGGTTGACCCCGAACGGGACACCGCAGAACTGCTCGATGACTACGTGTCGTGGGTTCCCGGTGTGGTTGGCGTCACAGGCACGCCCGCGCAAATGGAGGAGGCAATCAAGGCCTTTGTCATCTATGCGCGCAAGGTTCCCATCGAGGGCGACAGCTACACGATGGACCATTCCGCGTCTGTCCTTCTGTTTGATCGGGACGGCAAGCTCTTTGAGCCAATCGGCTATCAAGAGGGTGAAGCCCGCGCGATGGACAAAATCCGCAGGCTCTTTGCCTCTTGATAAGTAAGGGCTGCGCGACGAAAATTCGCGCAGCCCTGCTTTGTGATTTGGTAAATCACACCAAGGTTCCTATATTGGGTTCATGAGACATATCATTTTCACGACAGCACTTGTCGCCGTTTGCGCCCTTCCGATGACTGCCCAAGAGGCTGAAAGCCCCGAGGACCTGAACGAAGGGTTCAGCCTGATGGAAGAGGGGGCCAAGCTCTTGTTGCGTGGCCTGATGACAGAGATGGAGCCGACCATCCAAGAGCTAGAGGGCATGACCGACGAGATGGGCGCCGCGATGGCCGAACTTGGTGACACGATGGGGCCAGCATTGGTCGAGTTGATGGCGCGGATTGATGACATGCGCAACTATGACGCCCCCGAGGTGCTGGCGAACGGCGATATCATCATACGCCGTAGCGCCGATGCGCCCACCTATGTGCCGCCAGCGCCCGTGGATGAACCAGAAACAGGCGAAATCGACCTTTAAGCCGGCTTTCTGAATTTGACGTCAGTGGTCGCGCCAAGCGCGTCAGTCAGTGAGGCCAAACGCGCCTCAGCGACCTCACCAAACAACGGACGCGCCTCATGGGCCAGAACCAAGGTCAGCTTGCGGTGCTTGGGCTTCCATCTCAACTCACCGGGCGAGCGCTCGCCGTCAAGCCAAAGCATCGCACCCAGCCGCATTGCACGGCCCAAGATTTCGGCCTCTTTGATCTGTGTGGCGTCGAGCATTGCATAAAGCGGGTCAAGCCGCGCGCTGCCCCGTTTATTCTGATAGCGATAGAGTAGCGCAAGCCCGAGCAAAACGCGCTCGTGGTGCTTTAAGCCGCCAAGGTTGGCACGGGTGAAGTTGTCAAACGTGACCTCGCCGCGATAATCAGGATGCGCGCGCCAGCTGACATCATGGAGCAGGCAGGCCGCCTTGATGATCCGCTTGCGCTGCCAGTTTGCGCGCGGAAAAAGCGGCCTGACAAAATCGTATAGAATGCGTCCAAAGCCGGGCAGGCGGGCGTCTTTTGCCTCGGCAAACCGGCAGGCCTCGATCAACGGGTCACGCTCGCGCAGCTCTTTTGGCATTTGCTCATAAAGCATGCCCTCTCGGATACCATAGCTCGAGACTGCGACATCTTTGGGTTTGAAAACGTGGATCAATTCCTTAAGGACAATACTGGCCAAGGGAACCAAGGACATGCGGCTTTCCGAGATGCCACAGCGTTGGCGAAGCTCGGACGGATCGGTATTTGCGATATATTTCACCGTCTTACCGATCTGGCGTGCGGTCATGCGGTATTCGTGCAAAACGGTGAGCGGATAGCCACGGCGGTCCATGTCGATGCGGGCAATCGCGCGCCAAGAACCGCCAACCAAGAACAAGCGCATCGCCGTCTCTGCGCCCATTCGCGCGTGCAGGTCTGCCATTGTGGTGCTGACATAGTCCTTCACGGCCTTTTTGCCGCCACGGATTTCGAGCAGCTTGAGCGGGCCAAGTGCAGAGGTCACCCGCTTGCCAACACGGCCCTCGGCGAGGTCCGCAAGCTCCATTGACGATCCGCCGATATCGCAGACCAACCCGTATGATCCGGGCCAACCAAGCAAGACACCTTGCGCAGACAGGCGGGCCTCTTCGCGCCCGTCAATGATCCAGATTTTGATCCCCGTTTCACGCAGCACCTCTTCGCGAAACGCCATGCCATCACTGGCCTCACGCACCGCCGCCGTCGCAACAGCCGTCAGTGGCGTGATGCCCATGCCCTCTGCCAATGCGGCAAAGCGGCGGATCGCGGAGAGAGCCCGCACGCGTCCCGTCGGGTTCAAGTGGCCCGTTTCAGATAGACCAGCCCCCAAGGCGCACATGATTTTCTCGTTGTAGAAATAGGCAGGCGAGCGCGCCGCGCCGTCAAACACCACCATGCGGACAGAGTTTGACCCGACATCAATGACGCCAACACGGCCAAGCCCCATTGCGGCCGCATCTTCAAAAAGCGGGCGGCCAAATCCGCCCCAGTCGATGTGATCGTCGTCCAAATTGGTCATTTGCGATCCCTAGTCATCTGTGTGGGTCAATTGTGGCACGTCAGACGCCCCAGCGGAACCGCGGCCCGAAAGTGACGGATTTTCCATGAAAAAGCGGTGGCAATTAAAGGCAAAGACATCATCGGGAACCGGTTCGCGCACGAACGCGCCGTTGGCTTCCATCACCCAGCTTTGCGCAACATCGGCCATATTGGCAGCCATCACCTGACTGACAATCTGCGCCTTTACAGTGGGGTTCTGGATTTCAACAAGGGTTTCAACGCGGCGATTTAGATTGCGCCCCATCCAGTCCGCAGAGCTGATATAAACCCGCGCCTTTTTGGACGGGAGCGCCTTGCCGTTGGCGAAACACACGATGCGGCTATGTTCAAGGAAGCGGCCGACAATCGATTTGACGCGAATATTTTCGGAGAGTCCCGCCACGCCGGGGCGTAACCCGCAGATGCCGCGCACAATCAGGCTGATCTGCACGCCTGCCTGAGACGCGGCGTAAAGCGCGTCAATCACGTCCTCCTCCACCAGCGAGTTCATCTTGGCCCAGATCATCGCAGGCTTGCCATCACGGGCGTTGTCGGCTTCCGCCGCGATGCGCTCTAACAACGTTGATTTAAGGTTGATCGGCGCGATCGACAGGTTCTCGAGGCTCTCGGGTTTGGCGTATCCAGACAGGTAATTGAACACCTTGGTCGCATCGCTCCCCAGCTTGCTATCACAGGTAAAGAACGACAGATCGGTATAAACGCGGGCGGTAATCGGGTGGTAGTTTCCCGTGCCAAAGTGGGTGTAAGTGACCAGCTTGTCATCTTCGCGCCGCACCACGGTGCTGATTTTCGCATGTGTTTTATAGTTCAGGAACCCGTAAACAACATGTGCACCCGCCCGCTCAAGGCGGCGGGACTGGCGAATGTTTGCAGCTTCATCAAAGCGGGCCTTGAGCTCGACCAAAGCCGTCACCGACTTGCCATCCTCCGCCGCCTCGCAAAGTGCCTCGACAATAGGGGACCGTTTTGAAGTGCGATAAAGCGTCTGTTTGATCGCCACAACATTCGGGTCGCGCGCCGCCTGCGCCAGAAAACGGACGACCATATCAAATGTCTCGTAAGGATGATGCAGCAGCATGTCCTTTTGGCGGATCGCGGCAAACATATCGCCTTCGAAATCCTGCACCCGCTCGGGGACGCGCGGGGTGAACGGGGGCCACAACAGGTCGGGGCGTTCCTCTAGAACCAGTTCGCCTAGATCAGAGACGCCGATCAACCCGTCGACCTCGACCACGGCGTCTTCTGTGACGTGCAATTCATCCATGATCATGGATTTCAATGACTTCGGCGCATTGTCGGAAATCTTGAGGCGCACAACCTCGCCGCGCCGTCGCCGCTTCAGGGCGACTTCAAACTCGCGCACAAGGTCTTCTGCCTCGTCTTCCAGTTCCAGATCACTGTCGCGCAGCACCTTGAAGGCGCAGTTGCCCTTGACCTCAAAGCCGGGGAACAGACGCCCGACGTGCAACAACAACAGTTCCTCAAGCGGCAGAAAACGGTGGCCGGTTTCGGATGGCAAGCGCACGAATCGCGCAATCTGTGCAGGCACAGGAAGCAGGGCGCGCAGTGATCGCTTGCCCGACGTCTTGACCAGTTGCAAAGCCAGTGCAAACCCCTCGTTCGGCAGAAACGGAAACGGGTGAGCCGGGTCAATCGCAAGCGGCGACAACACAGGAAACACCTGCGTCAGAAAGAACTCTTCCAGAAACGCGGTATCGTCGGGGGTAATGCTTTCGCCCGTCAGAATATGAATATCGTTGCTGGCAAGTTCCACGTTAAGGTCGTTAAACACGGCCTGCTGGCGGTGCATCAACTCGCGGGCGTTGGCATTGATCAGCACAAGTTGTTCGGCTGGGGTCAGCCCGTCAATCGAAGGCGTGACATTGCCCGCCATTGCCAATTCGCGCAGGCCAGCCACGCGGACCGTATAAAACTCGTCCAGATTGGTTGCGGAAATCGACAGGAACCGCAGCCGCTCTAGCAAGGGCACGCGGATGTTTTCGGCCTCTTCCAGAACGCGCCAGTTGAACCGCAACCAGCTCAGCTCGCGGTTGACGTAGCGGGCGGGGGTGGTTGGATCTATGTCGAGGGCAGTGGCCTCTGGAAACGGGCTCTCAAGGAAATTTGCTTGCATCATGGCCCCTTATACGACGGAAGTGTCACGAATTTAAGACAGTTATCACCCCGTATCCCCTGCCTTGTCCAGTAGGGTCGCAGCCAAGGCGCGGTTCATCGGACGGCCCGTGGCAAGGCTTTGCGCATCCAGATCAGCGACGATTTTGGCCACGGCTGCAAACGAGCGTTCGATGCGTGGCAGAATATAGGTCACCAAGGCGGCGGGCGGCATGATTTGGCGGTCTGCCATGAGCTTCATCATCAGTGCCGACAAGAGCGCATCATCAGGGTCATCAATGGGGGCGATAGCAGCCGCTTGCATGCGGCTTGCCAGATCTGGCAGGGACAGCGGCCAGCGGCTTGGTGGGGTTTGTGCCGTCATAAGCAGGAAACCTTGCGTGTTGCGCAGGTGATTGTGCAAGTGAAACATGAACTCCTGACGGGCCGCAGGCAGGCTTTCCATGTCCTCCACAATCACGTTGCGCCCCGCGTGCGGGAGCGTGTCTGGCAGATCATCCGCGCGCAACAAAACGGCATCAATCTGTGTTTGCACAACACGGCAAAGATGGCTTTTCCCGCTGCCCGTTGGCCCCATCAGGATCAGCTTGCGGTCGGGCCACGCCTCTGGCGCGCCGATCATCGCATAGGCCTGCGCGTTGGCGGGCGACACAAAGAAATCTTCGCGCCCCAGCGCCACGCCAGTGGGCCAGTCAAAGGTAAGTTGGCGGGCCATTACTCTGCGTCGGAAAGGCCGCGATAAAGACGGCTATCCTTGTATTGCTCGATTGCATAACGCGCCAGAACCCCGATCACTGCTGCGACAGGAACGGCCACAAGCATTCCGACAAAGCCGAACAGCGACCCGAAAACCGACAGCGCGAAAATGAGCCAGACAGGGTGTAGGCCGATGGAATTGCCAACCAGCTTGGGGGTCAGAATATTGCCTTCAAGGAACTGACCCACGGCAAAAATACCCGCAACAAGGCCAATCGAAAGCCAGTCGCCCCAGAACTGGAAAAGAGCCAGCCCGATTGCCAGGGCGCCGCCAACCAGCGCACCAACATAGGGAATGAACGAAATCAGCCCCGCGACGAAACCGACGACAAGGCCAAAATTCAAACCCGCCAGCATGAGCGCGACCGCGTAATAAGAGCCAAGGATCAGGCAAACCGTGCCTTGCCCGCGGATGAACGAAGCAAGCGTGTTATCAATCTGCGAGGCCAGACGACGCACGACATCAACGTGATCACGCGGCAGCATATCGTCGATCTTGGCGGTCATGTTGTCCCAATCCAGCAGCAGGTAGAATGCAACGACAGGCACAACCACCAGCAAAATAACCACGTTAATGAGGCCAAGCGCGGAGGACACAACGCCGTTCACAACATCGCCGCCTTTGGACTGGATCGATTCCCCGATTGTAATCAGTTGCTGGCGGATCGTGCTGTCAGCATCAAGAAGCTGGGGGAAGCGTTCAGTGAGGAACGTTTGCAACTGGTTGAACAGGTCAGGGGCGGTGTCGATCAAGGCCGCTGTTTGCTGGATAAGGGTCGGAATAACGAGCAAGACCAACAGTATAAATATAAGCGCGGCAAGCAGCGTGATAATTCCGACTGACACAATCCGGCTGAGGCCGAGCCGCTCGAAGCGGTCGGCAATCGGGTCCAGCAAATAGGCAATCGCGCCCCCCAGGACAAACGGCAAGATCACATCACCAAGAAACCAAAGGACCACAAGCAGCGCAACAATCGCTATGCTCCAGTATTTGAACTGATCTTTTACGGGATACGCCATCAAGAACCTCTTTGCTTCAGTAACTCTTTAGATGGGCGAATAATGCCCTTTCCGCAAGGGTATAGGGCGGTTGTGTGCTTGCCAGCGGGGGGCGCGCGCCCTAAACCTTTGAACGAAACATTACTTTGCCAAAGGCCCCCAATCCCATGCGTATGAGCCGTTATTTCCTGCCCGTCCTCAAAGAGACCCCGCGTGAAGCACAGATCGTGTCGCACCGCTACATGTTACAAGCTGGCATGATCAAGCAAGCTGCGGCAGGCATCTACTCCTGGCTCCCGCTCGGGTTCAAGGTCCTCAAGAAAATCGAAAATATCGTGCACGAAGAGCAGGCCAAGGCTGGCCACCATGCAATGCTGATGCCCACGATCCAGTCCGCCGACCTGTGGCGCGAGAGCGGGCGCTACGATGCCTACGGCGACGAAATGCTGCGGATCAAAGATCGCAGTGGCCGTGATATGTTGTTCACGCCGACCGCAGAAGAGCTGATCACAGACGTCTTTCGCTCGCATGTGAACAGCTACAAAGACCTGCCGCTGACCCTCTATCAGATCCAGTGGAAGTTCCGCGATGAGACCCGCCCGCGCTTTGGCGTGATGCGGGGCCGCGAATTTTACATGAAGGACGGCTACAACTTTGACCTCACCAAAGAGGATGCGCTGCACGCCTATAACCGCCACCTTGTGTCCTACCTGCGCACCTACGAACGCATGGGCCTCAAGGCGATTCCGATGCGGGCGGACAGTGGCCCGATTGGTGGGGAGGACACACACGAGTTCCTCGTTCTGGCAGAGACGGGCGAAAGCGAAGTGTTCTACGATAGCGCCGTGACCGACCTCACATTTGGCGATCGTGACATCGACTTTGACGATCACGCGGCTTGTGCGGCTGTCATGGAGGAATTCACCACCAAATACGCGCGCACCGACGAGACCCACGATGAGGCCTTGTTCAACGAAGTGCCAACAGAGCGGCGCAAAACCGCGCGCGGGATCGAAGTCGGGCAAATCTTCTACTTCGGCACGAAATACTCAGATGCGCTCAACGCGGCTGTTGATAACGGCAAGGGCGAGAAAGTGAACGTGCATATGGGCAGCCACGGCATCGGCGTGTCGCGCCTGCTTGGTGCGATCATCGAGGCGTCACATGACGACAAGGGGATCATTTGGCCGGAAGGGGTCACGCCGTTCCACGTTGGCATCCTGAACATGAAGTCGGGCGACGACGCGGCCGATGCCGCCTGCGAAGACCTCTATAAGCAGTTCATCGCACTTGGTCTCGATCCACTTTATGATGACCGCGACGAGCGGGCAGGCGCCAAATTCGGCACAATGGATATGATCGGCCTGCCTTGGCGGATCACCATCGGTCCGCGTGGCCTCAAGAACGGTGTCGTCGAAGTCACCAGCCGCCGCACAGGCGAAAGCGAGGAAATGTCCCCCGCTGACGCCGTGGCCAAGATCGTAGCGATTTACGCCAACATCTAGGCTTTCGCCGCCTGTGCCTTGTGGTTCAGGCGGCGCACCAGCCATTCTGCGAATACCACGCAAGCGGCCCAAGACCCGATAAATGCGATGTCAGACACGAGGCCCATCGGCGGTTCGCCCGTGATCAAAAAGATCGGCAAGAACACCACCGACACTAAAGTGGCCCCCATGCCAAGCGCATAAGCACGGATCATCCAGTCGCGATGACGCGGGATATTGCGCGCGCGAATTGCCTGCATCGCAACGAAGAGCGCAACCGCCAGCCCGATCCCGAAGACCAGACGTCCGCCACTGACAAGCGCGGGCGCGCCTTGCGGGAACTGCCATAGCAGGCTGAGCGAACTCAGCGCCAGAATCGCACCCGCCACAACAAAGATGCGGCCCAGAATGCGGTGCAACCGCCCGTAACTACGGGCCAGAACGCGGCCAAACTGCAAGGGGCCAATCACCCCGAACAAGACACCACTCACGACATGTGCGAAGTGACTATAGGGCGCAGTCGCGATACGAAAGCTCTCTGGTGGCAGCGCGCCAAGCGGGATTTGAACGGCTTGCACAGTTGCGAAGAGAATGGTCATGCCGCTAAGCAAAAACAGGATGACAGGCACGCCGACAGGGCGCGATAAAATGCGGGACATTGGATTTTCCTAATCTAAATCGGGGTGTTACGGCTCGTAGGTGAATACGTCACCGAGCGGTTTTTCAAAAACGGCTGCGATCTGAAACGCGAGTTCCAAGGTTGGCGAATACTTTGCATTCTCGATGGCAATGATCGTTTGTCGGGTGACGCCCACCTTCTCGGCAAGCGCCTTTTGGGTCATTTCATCGGCCTCAAACCGGCATTTGCGGATTGTGTTGGATATTTTGAGTTTGGCCATCCCTCAAAGCCCCAAGCGGTAAACGGCAACGCGGTAGATGTCTGCAAACATCGAGCCTGCGAACATGCCAAGCAAAATGGTGTTAAACGCAGCTAACGGCCCCCAGTTTTGCGAGAGCATGACCACCGCAATCAGAAAACTCGCACTGATTACAAACAACGTCACAAGGCTTCCGCGGCGGCTTATCATATGGTCGCGCTCGTCGGTGACAAAGGTCGGGTTTTCGGTGTTGGTCGCAATTGCATATAGGATTTGAAAGGCGATCAGCACAACAATGCACACAACGATCCCGCCCCCAATCAGCCAAAGCACATCCCAAGCCCAGAGCGACAGCCCTTGATCGGTGTCATACGTGCCCGCGACAGTGCCCTCCCAAATATCACGACCAAACAGCATAAACGTGACGACACCCGATATCAGAGCGCTCACGGCATTTCGTTCCTCGTGTTCCATAAACTATACCTCGTGTTAATGATTCTGAACTCTAAGTATGATTATGCTGACACCATGTCAAATATATTTTACACGTTGGATTGTGTAGCTTTGGATGACAACACGGGCTGTGTAGGGTAGGTATCTTGCAAAACAGGTGCAAAAATGCGCCGTGCAAATCGGGCAAAGGCAGATGATGATCAAGATATTGACCCTTGCAGGCGGGATCGCGGGTGGCGCGGCCCTGTCGCAATACCCCGAGTTTTCGCAGCAATACACGCAGCGGCTGGCGGGGCAGGTGGATACACTGGCCGAGATTGGCGCGGATTTTGATGCCTCCGCCTTGCGCTCCGGTTTGACGCGCACGCAAGCCCTCGCGCAGATGACAGGGACGCAGTTCCTGAACGATCGGCACGACGATATGCAGCGGGTCTTCACCCGTCATGTCATCCTGAGTGAAAACCTGACCGCCCTGCGCACGGCCTCCCCGATGGCGCGGCTCGCCATGCCGCATCGGTTGACCGACACCGAAACATTCACAAACACTTGGGCGGACTATAATCCTGCGATGCCATTAACACTGTCGGGCGGGATTGCCGCGCTGGCAGGGTTTCTCGGTGGAT
The DNA here is from genome assembly GCA_937132065.1 of uncultured Loktanella sp. GTDB lineage: Bacteria > Pseudomonadota > Alphaproteobacteria > Rhodobacterales > Rhodobacteraceae > Yoonia. Next base: position 9,928 of record CAKZNT010000027.1, on the reverse strand, counting down.
GGGCGGCGACAGGCGTTGTCCTTTCCCTGCTTTTATGGCCCTTTAAGCGGCGCAAAACCGTATAGAACATCTCGGCACGACGTGGCCGACCCTTGCAAAGGGCGCTTGACCTGCTGGCCCCAGACCGCCAACTTGCCCCAAATTTCAGATAGGTTCTCCCATGGCTCGCACTGCTCCCTTTGCCAAATTTGAATGGATGATTGCGTGGCGCTATATCCGCGCGAAACGCGCCGAAGGGGGCGTGAGCATCATGACCTGGATTTCGCTGGTTGGCGTCACCCTTGCGGTCTTTGCGCTCATTGCTACGCTTGCCGTGCGGTCGGGGTTTCGGGCCGAATTTGTTGATACAATTCTTGGCTCGAACGCCCATGTGACGGTCTACAAACGCACCCCGATTGAAGGCACAAACCAGATGCTTTCGACGATTTCGGACTACGACGCACTTGCAACCGAGATCGGGCAGATCGAGGGTGTCATCCGCGCCGCGCCATTGGTGCGCGGGCAGGTTATGGCCAATCGGGGCAACCGCAACGCAGGCATCGAAGTCTACGGGATTACGCTTGATAACCTCAAAACAATCCCGCGTATTGCCGACCCAATCGAGGGGGCTGGCTCAATCGACCGCTTTTATGACGGGATCGCAATCGGCTCTGGGGTTGCGCGCGAACTCGGGATTTCTGTCGGCGAAAAGGTAAAGGTCATCAGCCCGAACGGGGTGCGCACCGCCATGGGAACCAGCCCAAGGGTGAACGCCTATGAGGTGGTCTATATCTTTACGGCTGGGCGCTACGACATCGACAAAACGCGGGTTTATATGCCGCTAGCCGAGGCGCAATTGTTCTTTAATCGCGATGGGTTAGTGGATGAAATTGAGGTGATGGTTGAAGTGCCTGACGAGGTCGACACCGTCTTGCCAGACCTGCTGGATGCGGGGGGCGATCACACCCTTGTCTGGACTTGGCGCGATAGTGCTGGCTCATTCCTGCGGGCACTAACCGTCGAAGACAACGTGATGTTTATCATTCTCTCAATCCTCGTTTTGATTGCGTCCATGAACATTATCTCGGGGCTGATCATGTTGGTGAAAAACAAGGGGCGCGATATTGGTATCCTGCGCACGATGGGCCTGACAGAAGGGTCGATCTTGCGCATCTTCTTTATCTGCGGGGCGGGGATCGGCACAATCGGCACGATCCTTGGCGTGATTTTGGGGTGCTTGTTTGCGCTATATATCGACCCGATATTCAGCTTTGTTAACTATGTCGCTGGCGGTGGGGTTTGGGACCCTTCCATTCGGGGCATCTATGAATTGCCCGCGCAATTGCGCCTTAACGATGTGTTGTCCTCAATTGCCCTGTCGCTCGGGCTATCGTGGATCGTGACGATTTTCCCTGCAAGGCGCGCTGCGCGCATGAACCCTGTCGAGGCGCTACGTTATGAATAAACTGTCACTGCACGTTCAAGGGATCACCAAGACCTACAACACAGGAAAGCCAAACGAGGTGGCGGTTCTGCAAGGGATCGACCTCGCCGTTGAGAAAGGGGAAGTTGTCGCCTTGGTTGCGCCATCTGGTGCGGGCAAGTCGACATTACTGCACATTGCAGGGCTGCTCGATACGCCAGATCAGGGAACGGTCGAAATCTCGGGGCGGGACATGACGACACTGTCGGACCGTAAACGCACGGCGGTGCGGCGCGACGAGGTCGGGTTTATCTATCAATTCCACCACTTGCTGCCCGAATTTAGCGCGCTTGAGAACATCGTGCTGCCGCAGCTGGCGAACGGCGCAAGCGAAGCTGACGCCAACAAGCGTGCGGTCGAGTTGTTAACTCGGGTCGGGATCGCGGATCGGGGTGCGCATCGTCCTGCGGCCTTGTCAGGCGGAGAGCAACAGCGGGTGGCGTTCTGCCGTGCGCTCGCAAATGCGCCAACGCTCTTGCTTGCGGACGAACCGACTGGCAACCTAGATCCTGACACCTCGGATCGGGTGTTTGATGCGCTGATGGAGCTTGTGCGCGGCACTGGCCTGTCAGCAGTCATCGCGACCCATAATCTAGAGCTCGCCGCGCGGATGGACCGCATGGTGCGCCTCACGTCAGGAAAGCTTGAAACACTATGAAAATTTCCGTCCAAGAGATTGAAGCAAAAAGCAAAAGCGCACTGATCAAACATGGTGCAGCAGACCTGCAAGCTGGACATGTGGCCGCAGCGGTTGCGCGGGCCGAGGCGCTGGGGAATGTGATCTGCGGGCTGTATTACCTCGAAAGCTATTGCTTGCAGCTTACCTCTGGGCGGGTGTCTGGCACGGTTGCGCCAACCGTGAGCAAGCCGCGTTCGGGCGCGGTAAAAGTCGATGCGAATTTCGGCTTCGCCCAACCTGCCTTTGCCGCAGGGCTGGCTGACGCCGTGGCAACCGCGCGGGACAACGGGATCGCAAGTTATGCTGTCGCGAACGCGCATACCTGCACCTCTTTGGGCTTTTTCACCGAACAGATCGCGGCGCAGGGTTTGATCGCGATTGGCATGACAAATGCGTCACCCGTGGTTGCGCCGCCAGGTGGCAACAAGGCAGTGATCGGGACCAATCCAATCGCCATGACCGTGCCGGGCGAAAACGGGCCGCGCCTTCACTTCGATTTCTCGACGTCGGCAGTGGCCCTTGGCAAGATTACGATGGCCAAGGCTGCGGGGCAGCAAATTCCACTTGGTTGGGCTGTTGATCCCCAAGGCGAGCCGACGACAGATCCCGACGCCGCCCTCAAAGGGGCGCTCGTGAGTGCTGGCGGTTACAAGGGCTGGGGCTTTGGCCTGATGGTTGAATTGCTGGCCGCAGGGATGACTGGATCCGTGAACTCCCTTGATGTGAAGGGGCTCAAGCTGCCTGACGGGCCGCCGCACGGGCTTGGGCAATTCTATCTTTTGATTGATCCGACAACCTACGGCGATGGGTTTGATGACCGGTTTGCGCGCGTTGCGATGGCCGTGGCCGAACAGGACGGCGCGCGTATCCCCGGAGCAAATCGGACGGCGATGGGCACCATCGACGTGCCTGATGCGCTTTGGGCGCAAGTCGAGACGCTCGCGGGCGCTTAACACGGCATGAAACGACACATGGGCATCTGTGCGTTCCTTTTGGCGGTGCTGGCGACTGGTTGCACCGATCGACGGCCCGCGCCCACGTCCGAACCCTATGTTATACGGCGTGACGGCGGTGGGCAGCTCATTAGCGCCGAGGCAGATCGCGCCGATTTTCTGCGCTGGGGCGGCGAAATCCAGATCAGAGGCTACTGCGCGTCGGCTTGCGTCATTTTCACGACACTCCCGAACGCCTGTATCGGTCGGGGCATTCGCATCGGCTTTCATGGGTCCAACATCAACATGGGCCTTATCGGGAACAGGCAGATGGCTGCCTATCTGCGCGGGGCGGCCAAGCAGAAATATCTGGCAGAGTGGCAGCATATCGCGCCCACCGACATGCATTGGATTTCCGCGCAAGAGTATCAGGCGCTTGATCCCGAAATTCGCATTTGCCCGCGCAAGTTGCGCGCGCCCCTCACGACGATCTGACAATCCTGTGAGGCCTGTCATGCGATGCATGCGATGCAGCGACAATTGCGATACCTTTGAGACAAGCAAATTGATCACAAGGAATTCTCTGATGAAGCGCATCGTTCTCGCCACCACCCTCGCTTTGACCGCCGCAACTGCACATGCAGGGCCGGTTAGCTTCGCCTCTGGCTGGAGCGAGCAAAAGCTATCCCTGTTTTCCTCAAACGACTATTCGTTCGGCAATACCTTGCAGATGACATCCAACGGTTCTGTCAGCATCGCATGGTCACGGGTCGGGCAGGGCGACTGGGGGGCAAACGGCGCCTCATGGAACTGGACAGTTGGCCAATCGGTTCCCGCCACGGACCTGTCGCGCAAGGGCGGCGATGACCGTAATATCTCGCTTTACTTCGTGTTTGTGCCCGCAGACGTGGCCCCTTCGCTGGCGGGGGCGGGCATTCGCTCATTGCTCGGGCGGTCGGATGTGCGGGTCATTCAATATGCATGGGGCGGCAACAATCGGGTCGGCTCCGTGATCCCGTCACCCTACGGCAAAAGCGGCACAGGGGTCACGATCCCGCTACGTCAAGCAGGCACAGGAAACGCATCCGAGCGCGTGAACCTCTCGGCTGATTATGCGCGGGCATTTGGCGGGCAAAAGGGCGCGCTGATCGGGCTGGCCGTTTCTGGCGACAGCGACGACACATCTAGCGTGATCCAGGCGGCGATTGGCAATCTCTCCCTCAATTAAGTTGATTTAGGTCATGACGTAACCATGCTACCTCCGCTATCGTGAATAAATCATGAAGCGGAGGACACCCCCATGAAGAAACTTAGCATCATCGCCGCCCTTGCCCTCGGCGCTTGTATCGACGTGCCTGCGCAAGATAACGGGCAGCGGGCCTTCATGGATAACTGCGCGTCCTGCCACGGCTTTGACGCCAAAGGGACGGGCGAAATGGCGAATGTCTTGATCAAAATGCCGCCCGACCTGACCACGCTGACACAGCGCTACAACGGCACATTCCCCACCGACTACGTGATGTCGACAATCGACGGCCTGTCGCGCGCGCCGCACTTCTCGGGCGCAATGCCAGAGTTCGGCGCAGGCGGCATGGGCGACACGGTGATCGTGGAGAAAGACGGGCTAGGGACACCCGTGCCAAGCGAATTGCTCGCGCTGACCGAGTATCTGGAGAGTGTGCAGGAGTAAGTCGTGGAGGGCGCATTTATCGCGCAAACTTCTCTTAAGCCAAATACGGTGCGCCTAAACGTGTGCCCCGTGGAGCTACTCGACGTCTTTCAGTACAGGTAATAATTCCCAGAATTTTTGGGTTTGATCTCTCACAATACGCGTTCGATCGCGCGGCGACGTCAGACCAAAAGTCCAAATTCGAACGGCCTCCATTGCAAGCCGCGCAGTTTCATTTCCTAGCTCGAGAAGTTGGTCATAGGTGACTTCGTCTTCGGGTAATTCTTCTCCTAATAATTTCCTTCGGGAGCCGCTTCTTAATCTCATTGAATGCCCCAAGCGTTCGTCCCTGTGAACTCGTAGCCATTTGTAGGGGTATTGAGAAGTTACCGCGATCAGAGCCGCTTCCAAATCAATTAGGCTTTTTTCTATTTCGCTCTTTTCGATGAACCCATCAGGAAGGTCAGGCCGGGAAAGTTTTCGTTTTTCAAAAATAAACTCTGAGCGTTCGCGAGCGGAATCAAGAAATACAGAAATTGAATCTCCGTTTCCCTCCAGTGTTCGACAGATATATAGGGCAGTCTTCGATACAACTGCTCTAATGGCGACGTCAGCGGCATGTCCGCTAAACGAGCCATAAATCTTTTCTCCTACAACCTTGTTAGCAATAGTACCTTCTAAAAAGCCGAGTTCATAAGTGCTTGCGATTGTATCAACCCGTAGATTTTCAACCAAAGTGTCAAGTTTCGAAACCCACCCTTTCTTCAAACATCCAGCTCCTCAACAAACTGCGCATTCTCCTGAATATACTGATACCGTAACTCGGGCTTCTTCCCCATCAGCCGCTCCACCAAATCCGCCGTGTCGCCCGGTTCGGCGTCGTGCACTGTCACGCGGATGAGTTTGCGGGTTGTCGGGTCCATTGTCGTTTCTTTCAGGTCTTTTGCGTCCATCTCGCCCAAGCCCTTAAAGCGTTGCACGTCGATTTTTCCCTTACCGCCCAATCCCTTGGCAAGCACCGCGTCCTTTTCGGCGTCATCGGTCACGTAAAGCCGCTTGGCCCCTTGCGTGAGGCGGTAAAGCGGCGGACAGGCCAGATAGAGATGCCCGTTGTCGATCAGCGGGCGCATCTGCGTGAAAAAGAAGGTCATCAAAAGCGCGGCAATATGCGCCCCGTCAACATCCGCATCGGTCATGATGATGATCTTTTCATACCGCAGGTCATCGACGTTAAACTTCGTGCCCATCCCAACGCCAAGCGCCTCGCACAGGTCATTGATTTCCGCGTTGGTGTTGATCTTGCCAGAGGCGGCGCCAAGCACGTTCAAAATCTTGCCCTTCAGCGGCAGCAGAGCTTGGTTCACACGGTTGCGCGCGCCCTTGCCAGAGCCACCCGCACTGTCGCCCTCCACGATAAACAACTCGGTCCCCGCGCGGTCTTTTGACGAGCAATCGGTCAGCTTACCGGGCAGGCGCAGCTTCTTGGTTGCGGTCTTGCGCGCGGTTTCTTTTTCCATCTTGCGGCGCAGGCGTTCTTCCACCCGCAGCACAAGGAAATCCAAAATCGCGCCAGCCGCCTTGGTATCCGCCGCCAGCCAGTTGTCAAAGTGGTCGCGCACCGCCAGATCGACCATGCGTTGCGCATCCGTGGTGGCCAAGCGGTCCTTGGTCTGGCCCACAAATTCGGGCTCGCGGATAAAGCACGACACCAAGGCACAGCCGCCTGTGGTCAAATCCTCGCGGGTGATCTGCGCTGATTTCTTGTTGTTGACGCGCTCGCCGTAGGCCTTGATCCCCTTAAGGATCGCGGACCAGAACCCTGTCTCATGCGTGCCGCCTTCAGGCGTCGGAACCGTGTTACAATACGACTGGATGAACCCGTCGCGGGCAGGGGTCCAGTTGATCGCCCACTCGACCTTGCCGGGCACTTGGAACTTGTCCTGAAACGAGACCGTGCCCGCAAACGGTTTGTCGGAATAGACCGTGGACTTGCCAAGGGTCTCGTTCAGATAATCCGCCAAACCGCCCGGAAACTTGAAGGTTGCAGCCAGCGGCGTAGTCTCGTCGTTGATCTCGGTTTTCCAGCGGATTTCGACGCCCGAGAACAGATAGGCCTTAGAGCGGGCCATCTTGAACAGTGTCGCAGGCTTGAGCGTCAACTTGCCAAAAATTTCGGGGTCGGGGTGGAACGTCACCGCCGTGCCGCGCCTGTTGGGGGCTGCGCCGATCTTGGCCAAGGGGGCTTGGGGCACACCCTTGGAAAACTCCATCATGAACAGTTCTTTGTTGCGGGCGACTTCGACGCGCAAATGGTCTGACAGGGCATTCACCACCGACGAGCCAACACCGTGCAAACCGCCAGAGGTCTGGTAGCTATCCCCCGAAAACTTGCCGCCCGCATTCAGCGTGCAGAAAATGATCTCGAGGGCGGATTTGTCAGGCTGCTTGGGATGCGGATCGGTCGGAATACCACGCCCGTTATCGCGCACCGTGCAATGGCCATTGGCGTGCAGCTCGATCTCGATCCAGCTGGCGTGACCTGCAACCGCTTCGTCCATCGAGTTATCAACGATCTCCGCCACCATATGATGCAGCGCGCGCTCGTCTTTGCCGCCGATATACATGCCAGGGCGCAGGCGGACGTGCTCCATATCCTCCAAGACCTCGATCGAAGAGGCATTGTAGTCGTCGGGGCCTGCGGTGGACAAAAGGTCGTTTGCCATATGTGCTGCTCATTTTCTTGATGTTTCGCGCATTATGGCAGGGCAAGCGATGGTGCGAAAGGGGGAAGCGGCAACGCCCGCGCGATCTAGGCTTCGGCAACCTGCAACAGCAGGGCGTTCAACGCCATCAGGTCACCAAAGACGGCCCCCAAGCTGGCAACAATATCGTCAGGCTGGCCAATATCCTTGCTGGCAACACAGCCCTTCATCCGCAACAGATCACCAGCAGGATGATCAGAGGCATACCCGCTTGGCACGCGCTTAAGAGCCGGTTCACGCAATGCAAACCCCTTGGCAGTCAGACGGGCCACGATATCCAGCACACGCTGGGTATCCAGATCAACAAACTTGCGCCAATTCTCAAGGGTTGGCTTGTCAAATCCCATGCGGCCTGCACCCGCCGTGACGCTATCCGTGCCAATCCCGAAGAAAAAGACAGGAGCGTCCGCAACCTCGGCTTCCATCTGCCACATCATATGCACATGGGTGTTATAGGGGGTTTTGTCCTTGGAGAAACGGACATCGCGATGCGGGCGAAACAGCTTGCCTTTGACGGGGGCGCCCGTGATTTCGGCTAACGGGGCGGCCATGTCATCAATCAACGCCAAGGCGGCAGGCTTGATGTCATCATCATAGACGCCACGATGTTCGCCCCACCAGTCGCGCGAATTGTTTGCCGCGAGGGCAGTGTAAAACTGCTGGGCGGTCGTGATCAAACTGGCAGACATGAACGGTCTCCTAAGACTGGACGAAACAGATTATCCAGCCTAAGCCTGTCAGGATGAACATTGAATTACAATCATATAGCGACCACAGTCGCGCGATCCTCAAGCTGGGGCTGCCGCTCATTGCGTCGAACATGGCGCAGTTTGCGATCCATATGACCGATACGATCATGCTGGGCTGGTATGACGTGACGGCCTTGGCTGCGGTGACAATCGCGACCTCACTTTTCTTTGTGGTTTTCATCGTCGGGGCAGGGTTCGCTTTTGCGGTCACGCCGATGGTGGCGCAAGCTGCGGAAGCGGGCGACGACGTGCAGGTGCGGCGGATTACCCGCATGGGGATCTGGCTGTCGGTGATCTACGGGTTCATCTTTACACTGCCGTTCTTCTGGTCTGAGAGCATTCTGATTGCGATGGGGCAAGACCCGATCGTGGCGGCCTATGCGCAAGATTACTTGCAGATCGTGGCATGGCAGATGGTGCCTGCGCTGCTTGTGATGACGCTAAAATCCTACCTTGCAGCGCTTGAACATACGGTGGTCATTCTTTGGGCGACCATCGGCACGGCGCTGATGAATGCGGTGGTGAACTATGCGCTGATCTTCGGCAACCTCGGGTTTCCGGAAATGGGCATCCAAGGGGCGGCAATCGCGTCCCTGTTGGTGACAATCGCCAATGTGATTATCCTCGTGGGGTATGGGCTCTACAAGCTGCCGCAATACCAGCTGATGAAGAACCTGTGGAAAAGCGATTGGGAGATTTTCAATCGGGTCTTTCACCTTGGCTATCCGATCGGGCTGACGTCCTTGGCCGAAGGCGGCTTGTTCACAGCCAGCGCAGTGATGATGGGGTGGATCGGGCCGATTGAACTGGCCGCGCACGGGATTGCGATCCAATTGGCGAGCCTGACATTCATGGTGCATATCGGCTTTAGCCAAGCGGCGACCGTGCGCGCAGGCCGCGCGTTGGGCCGCAAAGACCCGGTTGCGCTGCGCCGTGGCGGGATCACGGCAATGGCGATGTCGGGTCTTTTTGCATTTGGCGCATCTGCGCTTTTTATCCTTTTCCCTGAATGGCTGGTCAGCTTGTTCATCGACCCTGACGAACCTGCGCGCGCAATGCTTTTAACTGTGGGCACGCAGTTGGTGATTGTGGCCGCGCTCTTTCAGATCGTGGATGCGGCGCAGGTGATGGCCTTGGGCCTATTGCGCGGGGTGCAGGATACAACGGTGCCGATGCTGATGGCAACAGTCAGCTATTGGGTGATCGGCTTGCCGACCAGCTATGTGCTCGCGTTTTGGGCAGGCTATGGTGCGGTGGGGCTTTGGCTGGGGCTTGTTGTGGGGCTTGCGGTGGCGTCGGTGCTGCTGAACTGGCGGTTTTGGACGCGGGCCGCCTAGCGGCTTATCCAAGCAGTTCCAAATCGCGCATCCGCAATCGTTGGTGTGATGCCTTTCGCCGCCAACATCTCTGCCGCTTTTTCGACCTCAGCAAGACGGGTGCCACAGGACAGTATCGCTACTTTCTTGCCTTTCGCGATGATCCGCCCTTTGCCGATCTCAAGCGGGATGCCGCGCTCAGGCATGTCCACCCCTTTGCCTTCACCACGCGGAAAGCGGAACGCGATTGGCCCGTCATCATAAGCAGCCGCTGTGGAAACCATATGCTTCAGCTCAGCCTCATCTGCTGCCGCCATGACCACAAACCCGGGCAGATTGGCAAGGTATCCCACATCAAA